>NC_012491.1:2177500-2898333 GCF_000010165.1 Brevibacillus brevis NBRC 100599 | reverse complement strand
GGTTAGGAGAATAGTTGTGCTCTTCCTCCAGATACAAGCATTCCACTCTCACACTAGAAGCGAGCTTAGCTCCAAGATGTTTATGGGTAAGCACCAGACGGGCTTCGCAATCCTCAAGCATGTAGGCCACACGATCTTCTGGATATTCGGGATCAATCGGCACATAGGCTCCACCTGCTTTCAAAATGGCCATGATTCCCACAACCATTTCCATAGAACGGTTTGCCATGATTCCTACGAATTGGTTAGCCTTTACTCCCCGTTCACGCAAGGTAACGGCAAGCTGGTTTGCGCGCTCATTTAATTCGCGATAGGACATCTGCTTACCGCCAATTTCAATGGCAGCAACCAGTGGAGTTTTCTCCACTTGCTCCTCAAACAGCTCATGTAGTGTCTTGTTTTGCGGATATTCCTTATGCATTTGGTTGAATTCTACTAACAAGCGATGCTTTTCTTCAGCCGAAAGCATCGTGATTTCGGACAACGGAATGGCTTGTTGCTCAATAACGGCATGAAGGATTCGGATAAAATGTGCCGCGATGTTTTCAATCGTTTTTCGTGTAAACAATTTGGTGCAATAATCAAGGCTAAAGACGATCTCCTCGTCTTCTTCGTACGCCTCTAATGACAGATCAAACTTGGCCTGATTCACTTCTGCCATATACGGTGTAAACGTCAGTTGCTCCATTTCGAACGGCTTCTGATCCATATTTTGCAAGATAAAAACGGTGTCAAACAAAGGATTCCGACTCAGATCCCGTTGAATGTTCAACTTATCGATCAGCTCATCTAATGGATAATCCTGATTCTCAAAGGCTTTCAGCGTATTGTTTTTCACTTCTGCCAAAAAGCTAAGGAAGGTTTTCGTCCCCACAGGCTCGTTTCGCAATGCTAGTGTGTTGACAAACATACCGATGATCGAATCCGTTTCAGCATGGGACCTGCCGGCAGTAGGCGCGCCAACAACAATGTCCTCTTGTCCAGAGTATTTGGAGAGAAGTACATGGTAGGCTGCCAGCAGAACCATGTAGAGCGTAGCTCCTGTACTATGGGCAAGTCGATTCAATTCCTTTTTCAAAAGGGCACCGGAGCCGAAAACCAATCGCTCACCCTCAAAGCTTTTTACAGAAGGTCTCGGATAATCCGTTGCAAGATTTAATACAGGAATTTCTCCCGTAAAGGTATCGATCCAATAGGCTTCCTGAGCAGTAAACTCATCCGTCTCGTACCATTGATTCTGCCAATGGGCAAAGTCCTTGTACTGAATGCTCAGTTCTGGCAGCTCTTCGCCGTGATAAAGCTGCGCAAGCTCTTGAACAAGAATGCCAATCGATACACCATCCACCACAATATGGTGCAAATCCAGCATGAAAAGATGGCGTTCCGGAGCCAGTTTGACCAGTCCAGCGCGCATCAGTGGAGCTTTTTCCAAATCAAACGGTTGAATAAATTGTTCAACGATTTGTTTGAGCTCTCCCTCTGTTGACTCCATCAACGAGATATCCAGCTCGACATCTTCATGTACGCGCTGAACTGTCTCTCCTTTCATGGAGTGGAATGAGGTACGCAGAGATTCATGGCGTCTCACCACACTCTTGAGCGCTTGCTGCAAACGCTCTGTATCCAATTTGCCATCGATGTACAGGATTCCCGGCATGTTGTAGCTGATGCCTGCGCCTTCCATTTGTCGGAGAATAAACATTCTCTTTTGTGCAGAAGACACGGAGTAATACTCCTGCTTTTGGACGGGCTCAATCGTCGTATACTTGCCTTTGCCAGCAGTAGCGATGTATGCCGACAGGTCAGCGATCGTTGGTGATTCAAACAGTGTTTTCAACGGCACATCTACCTGAAGGGTACGATGGATCAAAGAGATGACGTTCATCGCTTTCAGGGAGTGTCCGCCCAACTCAAAGAAATGATCGTGTACCCAGATTGGATTTTGGCCAAGGACACTTTGCCAAATGTCTACAAGCGTGGCTTCCACTTCATTGCGCGGCGCTACATACACAATTTCAGATGTGGATGCTCCCTCAGGTTGAGGCAATGCTTTGCGATCTACCTTGCCATTTGCCGTGAGAGGCAGCTTCTCCAAATAAACAAAATAAGAAGGAACCATATAAGATGGCAAATGGGAAGCCAAGTAAGCTCTCAGATCAGCTGTCTTCATTTCCTGATCAGAAACGATATAGGCGTACAAGTTGTTTTGCCCTTTTTCATCTGGACGGGCAAGGACGATGGCCGTTTTGATCCATTCATGCTGCAAAAGCCTTGCTTCGATCTCACCCAGCTCAATCCGGTGGCCTCGGATTTTTACCTGATGGTCGATGCGTCCGAGATATTCCACGTTGCCGCAGGCTAGGTACCTTACCATGTCTCCCGTACGGTACATCCTGCTCCCCGGTTCAAACGGATTGTCAATGAAGCTGGCTTCTGTCAGTTCTTCACGATTCCAGTAGCCGCGGGCCAAACCATCGCCAGCAATGCACAGTTCTCCTGCAACCCCCACAGGCTGGAGCTGGTTGCTCGCATTTACGACATACAAGCGGACGTTATCAATCGGTTTGCCAATGGGAATCACGCTATGCTCCGGCAAACGAGGGCAAATCCAGTATGTCGCATCAATCGTAGATTCAGTAGGGCCATAGAGATTAATCAACTGTGCCGTTTGCGTCTGGTAAAAGCGCGAAACAAGGGCAGCTGTCAATGCTTCTCCACCGCAGAACACGCGTTGCAAACTCGTGCAAGAGCTCCATCCCGGTTCGGTCATGATCAGATCCAGCAAGGAAGGTACCATCTGTAACGTTGTGATCTTCTCTTCTCTGATCATTCGAGTCATGTATGCGATGTCGCGATGTCCGTCTGGCTTTGCCAATACCAGGCGCGCGCCCGTGATCAGTGGCAAATAAAATTCCCATACGGAAGCATCGAAGGAAAACGGCGTTTTTTGCAAGACAGCATCCTCTGTAAGAAGTGGAAAGGCATTCTTCATCCAAAGCATGTGATTGCAAATCGCCTGGTGCGAGATCATTACCCCTTTGGGATTTCCGGTCGATCCAGATGTATAGATGACATAGGCCAAGTCATCCCTGCCAGCCACATTGTCCAGATTGGTGTCGTCCCCTGCATAAATGGCTTCATCGTCTACATCGATGATTTCTCCTGTATACTCCACGGTCTCTTTCAAATGGCGCTGTGTCAGTAGAATGGGAGCTTTGCTGTCGCTGAGCATGTATTGGATTCTTTCTGGCGGGTAAGTAGGATCCATTGGCGTATACGCACCACCCGCTTTTAACACGGCCAACATGCTCACAACCATCTCGATGGAACGGTCTACCATAATGCCGATCAACGTATCTGGTTGCGTTCCTTTGCTCCGTAGCATACGAGCGACTTGATTGGCCCGGGCGTTCAACTGGCGATAGGTCAAGGTGTATCCGTCATAGGCTACGGCTACTTGATCTGGCGTAAGCACTACTTGCTCTTCAAACAATTGGTGCAAAACCTGATCGGCGGAACGCTCGACAAAAGTATCGTTAACATTCAGGAGGAGAGCACGTTTTTCTGCTTCTGTCATCATGTCTATTTCTGCTAGCTTGGCATTCGGCTGTGCACAAATAGTACGCAAGATTTCCAGATAATGATGGGCCATTTTTTGGATGGTTTCTTTTGCAAACAGCTTCGTTCCAAATGCGAATTGGAAGTGAATGTCGGATTGCGATTCACTCGCATTCAAAGCAAGATCGAATTTTGAAATTTTGTTAAATAACTCATATGGAGCTGCTGTAAGCTGCTCGATTTTCAGAGACTGCTGATTCGCATTTTCCAGAGAGAACATGGTGTCAAACAAAGGGTTTCGGCTAATGTCACGTTGAATCGCCAGCTTTTCCACCAGCTCTTCAAATGGATAATCCTGATTGTCATAGGCCGCTAGCGCATTTTGTTTCACTTCTTGCAAGAATTGGGTAAAGGTTTTGTCGCTCACAGGCTGATTTCTCATCGCCAACGTATTCACAAAGATCCCCATGATGCTTTCCACGTCGGCATGGGAACGACCAGCGACAGGCGTACCTACAATGATGTCCTCTTGACCGGAATACTTGGACAGGAGAACATGGTAAGCGGCGAGCAAAACCATATACAGGGTGGTACTCGTATCTCCTGCTACCTTGCGCAAACGCTCGGTCAATTCTTTTCCTGTGTCAAAAAGGACTAGATCCCCTGCAAAGCTTTGAATGGTTGGGCGCGGATAATCCGTTGGCAAATTGAGTAAAGGAATTTCATCAGCAAACGTATTCAACCAATGGAGCTCCTGCTTCTTGTACACATCCGTCTGAAACAGCTCATTTTGCCAGGCTGCGAAATCCTTGTATTGGAGAGAAAGAGGCTGCAAGGCTTCCCCTTGGTACAACTTAGCAAATTCACTCAGCAAAATTTGGGATGAAACACCGTCCGAGATGATATGGTGCATGTCGAGCATAAACAAATGACGGTCTTCGCCCAACTGGACCAAGCCTGTTCGAATCAACGGAGCGATTCCGAGGTCAAAAGGACGGACGAAATCGCGCATGATCTGCTCCGCCTTATCTTCCGTAGACGTCAGCATCAGGATTGGTACTTCTACCTCCTCATGCACTTTCTGTACAGGTTCACCATCGATACGGTGGAAGGAAGTGCGCAAGGCTTCGTGGCGCTCCGCCAGTCGTTTGACCGTGTTCGCAAAACGATCGTAATCCAGCTTTCCTTCCAGAAGCATTGCACCTGAAATGTTATAGCTGATGCCACTTCCTTCAAATTGCTGAAGGATGTACATTCTTTTTTGAGCGGAAGATACGGGATAAAATTCTTTGACCTCAACCGGTTGAATGGCTGTGTACTTACTTTTCCCCGATTTCGAGAGAAAAGCAGCGAGCTCGGATACGGTTGGATTTTCGAACAGTGCCTTTACAGGCAAATCCACTTCCAACGCTTTGGAGACTTGAAAGATAACAGTCATAGCCTTCAGTGAATGTCCGCCCAAATCAAAGAAATGATCATGAACGCCTACACGGCTAACCCCGAGGACCTGCTGCCAAATCTCAGCCAATTTTGTTTCCGTTTCATTCTGAGGAGCGACGTACGCTGTTCCCGTAACAACTGCACCATCAGGCTTCGGCAATTTCTTCCGCTCTACCTTTCCATTGGCCGTCAGCGGAATTTCCTCCAAACGGACAAAGAAGGACGGGATCATGTAGGAAGGAAGCGTACTTCCCAGATGCTCTCGTAGTTCAGATACGGTCAACTCCTGCTCGGAAACCATGTAGGCATAGAGCACATTTTGACCACTGTCATCCTTTTCAGCGATGACGACAGCTTCCTTGATCCACTCATGCTGCGCCAAACGCGTCTCAATTTCGCCCATCTCAATCCGATGCCCACGAATTTTGACTTGATGGTCGATTCTTCCCACGTATTCCATATTGCCGTCGGGCAGCCATTTCGCCAGATCGCCAGTTCGATACATTTTGGTCCCCGGGCGGAACGGATTATCGATGAACTTTTCCTCAGTCAGCTCCGGTCTGTTGAAATACCCTTTAGCGACGCCATCTCCGGCGATGTACATTTCACCGGCGGAACCAACGGGTATCGGCTGCATGGAGGAATCAAGCAGATAGAGCTGAACATTGTCTGCCGGTACGCCTATTGGTACCGATTCTTGGATCGGTTTCTTCGGGTCGTACAAATAAATCATGCAGCCGACAACCGTTTCGGTAGGTCCATACTCATTGAAAATCTTGACATTCTGTCCAAAGTTCTCATAGATTCTCTTCGCCAACTTGGTTGGCAAGTTCTCACCACCAACAATAAACCGTCGGATGCTGCTGTTTGTTCCATCTATTTCTTCTATCAGCTTCAAATGTGTTGGCGTCAGCTTGATGATTCCCACTTGATTATCTTGGATGATGTCTAAAATGACCTGTACCTTATCTGCTCCTCTGTAGACATAGATCGTATTGCCCGACAGAAGCGGCGTGAAGATCGAGGTGATAGTCAAATCAAACGAAATGGAAGAGTATAGCGGAAAGTCTACAGCTTCACCCTGGACGTACTCCTTGTTGGCCCACCAGATGTAATTGACTAGACCTTGGTGGGTAATCATCGCTCCTTTTGGATTCCCCGTGGACCCGGAAGTATAGATCATATATGCCAAATCGTCCGGTTTGCATGAATTGTCAAGATCCGTACTGTCGCCTTCAAACAAGGAAGGATTGTCTAGGTAGAGGATATCGCCCTCAAACTCGACTTTTTCTTGAAGATGAGACTGTGTCAAAAGAATCTTCGTTTGACTGTCATCTAATAAATACTGAATTCTCTCTATCGGATACTCGGGATCAATCGGCAAATAGGCGCCGCCTGATTTTAGAACGGCCATAATAGCCACGATCAGCTCGAGTGAATGCTCCGCCATAATGGAGACGATACTGCCTTGGGTAATTCCTTTCCCACGCAGAGCTCTGGCCAACTGGTTGGAACGCTCCTGAAGCTCCTGGTAAGTAAGGCGATCCTCCCCGCAAATAACCGCAGCTTTCGATGGCGTCTGTCTTGCCTGCTCCGCGATCAGCTCGAAAATCGTTTTATCGCGTGGATAATCAGCGGTTGTGTCGTTATAAGCTACCAGCAATTGCTGTTTTTCCTCATCCGTGATGATTCCGATGTCATTAAGCAGTACATTCGGATTGTGAATAACCTGCTCGATGATCGTTTTCAAGTGACCTTCTACTCGGTTCATGAATGACTCTTCATAAACTGCTGCATTATAGCTCAGTTTCACATACATCTCATTCGAAGGTGCGACCGCTACTACAACGTTAAAATCATAGGAAGTCTGTTCTTCCCCATTTTCCACGTTGAACTGAAAGCCTAAGGAATCCTCTCGATCATTCGAAGCATCATCCGGGTAGTTTTCATACGTCACCAGATGATCAATTAACTCTTGTTTCAGTACCGTCTTGCTCTGAATTTCGTACAATGGAGCGAAATCATAAGCAGCAGAAGCCAAGGCTTGCTTCTGAACTGTTTTTACCAACCCACTGAAGGTTTGTTTTCTGTTTGTTTGCACGCGGGTTGGGATCGTGTTAATGAACAATCCAACCATGCTCTCAATGCCCTGAATCCCTGGCGGACGACCTGATACAACAGAACCGAATACCACATCGTCCGAATTTTTGTACTTACTCGCCAAAATACCCCAAAGAGATTGAAACACGCTGCTCATCGTAGCTTGATTCCGATTGGCAATCTGCATCAGCTGCTGAGTCTTTTCAGGTGCGATGGTGAAAAGATTCTCCACATGTACATAATTGCCATCTTCCGCTACATTCTTCTTTTTAGGGAAATCAGCCTGATGGTCATAGCCTTCCAGGTATTTCTGCCAGTAAGTAAGTGCTTCTTCTTTATTTTGCTTATCCAGCCATTTGATATATTCGCTGTATGGTTTGGTTGCTTCCCGCGGAACAGCCTCACCCTTACGTATGGCGGCATAATACCCAAGCAGCTTATGAAGCAATACACCCAAAGACCAACCGTCGACGATGATATGGTGGAACGCCCAAACGAACTGATACTGGTTCGCCTCCGTTTGGAAAATGGCTGCTTTCATCAAGACGTCTTTCGTCAGCTCAAACGTATGCTGCTGGTTGGTATACGCTTTTATGTAATCGTTCTGATCATCTATTGGCAAATGAGCAATGTTTTCGAAATGAACGGTAACTTTTCTCTCTTTAAAAACAACCTGTCGAGGCCGTTGCAGGTTTTGATAAACAAATACAGTGCGCAAAACTTCATAGTTCTCTATGAGCTTGTTCATGCTCTTTTCAAAAATGGACAGCTGAAAATCACCTTGGAGCTTTGCGGACATCTGGAGGCAGTAGGCGCTGCTGCCTGTATCTTTGACAGCATGAAACAACATACCCTCTTGCAATGGGGTTAACGGGTAAATTTTGGCAATATTTTCCTGTTTATTCATTCTGCACCTCAGCTCAGTAATTTATCGATTTAAAGAGGGTTCCTCCAATAAAAGCGAGATGTCCCAGCTTTTATTGGAGGAAATCGCATTTCTCATGTCGCCCGATTAGATTAATTCCAGGATGTTCTCCAGTTCTTCCATGGAAAGGTCATCATCACCCAGATCACTCGGGGTCAATTCTCCTTTTTCTTTTGATAGGCAATGCTCAATAATGCTGAGCAAGTGATTCCGATAGCTTTCAGCCAATTTCGCAATGGTTTCTTCCTGATACTGGAGACTGCTGTAACCAAAACTGATCTGGAGCTTTCCATCCTCGATCATGCTGGAAATATCCAACAAGAATACCCTCTCCGATTCTGGACTGAAAAGCTGACCCGTCCCGAGTGGCGAGAAAGCAAATCCACCAGATTTCACATCCGAATCAAATTGCCCGAGGTAGTTAAAGCTGATTTCCGGTTGCAGGCTAAATTGCAGGGATGGACGCCGTTTATCCGCCGTCAACGTGCGTAAAATCTCGTAGCCAATTCCTTTTTTGGGAATGCGACGCAAGCTCTCTTTGATTTGCTTGATTTGGTAGGACAAGTCCTTTGATTTTTCCATATCTAGCACGACAGGGAACTGGGATGTGAACCACCCAATCGTTCTGGTCACGTTCATTTCATTCTGAATATCTTCACGACCGTGACCTTCCAGATTGATGACAGCATAGTTGGTATTCGCCCACTCTTTCACGGTTAATCCCAACGCAGTCAGCAATAGGTCATTCATTTCGGTGTGATAAGCATGATGGACGTGACGTAACAGGTTTTCTGTCTCTTGAGCTGTCAGCTCGACCTTCGCTGTACGGGTGTACTTTTGTTTACGATCTGCTGTAACAAAATCGGTTGGTAACTTTTCTGCTGTGGCCGTGCTCTCGAGGTTGTGCCAGTACGCCGCTTCTCGTAAAAGCTCGTCACTCTCCGCATAGTTTTGCAGTTGAGCCGACCAATCCTTGAATGAATCTGTCTTTTTCGGCAAGACGATCTCCTGATTGTGGAGAGCCTGCGAATAGGCAGAGGAAAAATCTTCAAACAAGATGCGCCATGAGACGCCATCCACGACCAGATGATGAATGGCAATCAATAAATGGTCCCCTTCTGTTGTGGAGAAGAGTGCCAAGTGGACGAGTGGTCCCTGTTCCAAATCGATACTGCTTTGGATGTGATTAGACAACTCCCAAATATGAGCTGCACTATTTGCATGGTCTTTCAAGTCATATGAATGGAAGCGGAATCGCTCACCTGTCAACGCTCGATTGATTTGCGTGATTGTTTCATTCTCCTGTTTGTAGATCATGCGCAACGCATCGTGGTGCTCGACGATTTTATAAAACGCCTGTTGAACAAGTCCCGGGTCAAAGCCATCCTCTCGGAACAGCATGACAGCCTGATTCCAGTGGTGGCGGTCAGTGAAATTGCGCTCGAAGAACCACTTCTGGATGGGCGTCAAGTCAATCTCGCCTTCTACTACTCCCTGATCGCTCTCTCTGTTGTTCGGTATGACATGGGCAGCAACTTGTTCGATGGTCGGATATTGGAACAGTTCCTTCATCGCCAGCGTCCAGCCTGCTGCGTGCAAACGCGTAGATACCTGAATGGCTTTGATGGAATCTCCGCCCAATTCAAAGAAGTTGTCTTTCATTCCCACTTGCCCAATTCCCAATACCTCAGCCCAAGTCGTTGCAAGTAAGTGTTCCAGCTCGTTTTGTGGTGCTTCATATTCTCTGCCCGGTTTTTCTTCGTGGCTTGGCTTCGGCAATGCTTTGCGGTCAATTTTGTCATTCGGTGTCAACGGCATCTTATCCATCTGAACAAAGAAAGAGGGAACCATATAATTTGGCAATTCTTTTCCCATAAATTCTCGCAATTGAGCCGGACTTGCAGCCCCATCAGCTACATAGTATGCGCACAGGTAAGGTTGCCCTAGGTCATCCAAATGTGTAATGGCTACTGCCTCCACAATCGTCTCATACCGCAACAGAACACTCTCGACTTCGCCCAGCTCTACCCGATGACCGCGGACCTTCACTTGATGGTCAATTCTGCCGAGATACTCGATATTTCCGTCCGGAAGCCATTTAGCCAGATCTCCGGTGCGATACATCTTCTCTCCTGGCACAAACGGATTGTCGACGAATTTTTCTGCCGTCAGTTCTGGTCGATTCCAATATCCTCTGGCTAGCGCCACCCCGCTGATGCACAATTCACCTATTTGACCGACTGTCTTCAATTGCATTTGTTCATCCACGATGAACAGCTTCGTATTCTGAATCGGTTTGCCAATCGTAATGGTCTGACCAACTGGTTCATGTGGCAAAGCCTTCCAAGTCGTCGCGCAAATCGTACTCTCTGTGGGGCCGTAGGCATTGATATAGGTCACTTTCTCTTTCCATTGCTCTACCAACGCGGTAGATGCTGCCGATCCAGCAGTAATCAGGATACGCAATGACGGCATACGATCAGGCTCCAGATAAATGGCATACGTCGGCGGCAACGTGAGAATGGTAATTCCGTTTTTGTGGACGTATTCCTCAAATTTGCGGAAATCGTTGATCGTATCACGCGAGATGATATACAAGGTCGCTCCTGTCAATAGAGCCATAAACATATCCCACACCGATGCATCAAAAGAAATACTCGCAAAATGTCCTGGCCGATCTTGTGGGGTTACGCCGAAATGATTCTTGAACATGGCTTGCAGATTCGCTGCCCCTTTGTGCTCCAGCATGACGCCCTTTGGATTGCCAGTGGTACCGGACGTGTAAATGATATAGGCAAGATCAGACGGCTTGTTGATGCAAAGTAGATTGTCTGTTTGTGCCGAATAGCTTTCCGCATCGCCCAAATCGATAATCTCTGCCTGACTGGACACCTTGTGAATCAAGTGAGAATGCGTAAGTACGAGCTTCGCCTGACTGTCCTCAATCATGTAGCGAATTCTTTCTTCGGGATAGTCGGGATCGACCGGCAAAAAGGCTCCGCCAGCTTTTAAAATGGCGAGCGTGGCAATGACCATTTCCAAGGAACGCTCCACCATCATGACAACGATTTGGGAAGGGCCTAGCCCTTTTTCCCGCAAAACCGTGGCTAACTGGTTCGCTCTTTCATTGAGCTCTTCATACGTCATCTGCTTCTCTTCAAATACAATGGCCGTTTGATCAGGCGTATTTGCTACCAGTTCCTCAAAGAGCTGTTGTATGGTCTGGTCTTCCGTATACTCTCTGTCTGTATGATTGAACTCCACCAGCAACAACTGCTTTTCTTCTGCCGTCAGCATCTCAATCGCTTGAAGCTGCCTATCAGGTTCTGCTGCAACATTGCGTAGAATTTGCATGAAATGACGCGACATTCTATCTACGGTGTCTCTTCTGAACAGCTTGGTGCTGTACTCCAGTCGCAGCAACAGGTCTGTTTCCCGTTCAGTCAGGTGAAAAGACAGGTCGAACTTTGAAATGGCAAGCGCGCTCGTCGGTTCATAAGGATGATAGGTTAGTTGACCCAGTGTTTTTTGGTACAGTTCGTCAGTTTGCAGAATGAACATGGTATCAAAAAGTGGATTGCGTCCCGGATCACGCTGAATCCCAAGCTTTTCAACCAGACTTTCCAATGGATAATCCTGATGATCATAGGCATCCAGAGCATTCTGCTTGACTTCCATCAGAAACTCCTTGAAGGTCTTCTCCGCTGTCGGCTTGTTTCTGATTGCTAGCGTATTGACGAACATGCCGACAATCGGTTCGAGCTCAGCACGCGTCTTGCCGGAGATTGGCGTTCCGACAACAATATCATCCTGCCCTGTATACTTCGAAAGCAGCACATTGTAGGCGGCTAGCAACACCATAAACAACGTCGTTTTCGTTTCTGCAGCCAACGCGTGTAAAGCTTCCAGCAGAGGTCTATCGGTAGCAAGTACGATTTGATCACCCTCAAAGCTTTTCACAGGTGGTCGCGGAAAATCTGTTGGGATCTCCAAGACGCTGTTATGCCCCTCAAACGCATGGCGCCAATACTCTTCCTGCTTCTTGAAGTCATCTGACTCGGTAAAGCGTTTTTGCCAGACAGAAAAATCTTTGTATTGGATACGAAGCTCCGGTAATTGTCTGCCTTGGTACAATTCCGCCAGTTCATTGAAAATAAGCGGGACGGACGAGGCATCCGAAGCAATATGATGCATGTCATACAAGAGAACATGACGTTCATCCGAGATTTGCACGAGACCCATGCGCAACAGTGGCGGAACAGCCAGATCAAATGGATGGACAAACGCTTGGAAAATCTCATCGATTTGATGTTCCTCTGCACTCCTATACGCCATTTCCACTTCCACGCGGTCATGAATTTTTTGGACCAGCTGATCTCCCAGCATTTCAAAGGAGGTTCTCCAGATTTCGTGACGATCTACCAATGCTTGCAGCGCATGCACCATTTGATCGCGATCCAGTTGACCCTCTAGCATGATCATCCCAGGCGTATTGTAGCTGATGCCCGCTCCTTCCAACTGATGAAGTACGTACATCCGCTGCTGGGCAGAGGATACCGGGTAGTATTCTTGTCGTTCTGCTGGTTGAATCAATGCATCTGACGTATTCTCACTGTTTGCTATCAGCCTGGACAAGGCCCGAACGGTAGGCTGCTCAAAGAAATGCTTCAAAGTGAGATCGATTTGAAACTCCCGATGCACATGCGCCACTACCGTCATTGCTTTCAAAGAATGTCCACCCAACTCAAAAAAGTTATCCATCACACCGATGCCGGAGATGCCAAGGACGTTTTCCCAAATCTTTGCCAGTGTTGCCTCTACTTCATTGGCAGGCGCGGCATATTCCACACCTGTTGTAGGCTTTCCTTCTGGCTTCGGCAGCGCTTTGCGATCGATCTTGCCATTTGGCGTGAGCGGGAAAGTGTCCAGTTGAACCAGATAGGTTGGAACCATATACGCTGGCAGTTCTTGAGATAGATGTGTTCGCAGCGCAACTTCCGAGATGTTTTCTTTACCAGTGAAATAGGCGGCCAGATACGCGTCCCCGCTTCCATCCTGATAAGCAACGACAATCGCTTCATTTGTCATTTCATAGCTGAAAAGAACCGATTCTATCTCCCCGATCTCAATCCGGTATCCTCTCACTTTTACTTGTTCATCCAGACGTCCAGCGAATTCAATCGTACCGTCCGGGAGCCATCTGCCAAGGTCACCCGTCTTGTACATGCGTTCACCTGGCACAAATGGATTGGAAACAAACTTCTCCTCGGTAAGCTCTGGTTTGTTCCAATATCCGCGTGCCAAACCGAGTCCGCCAATGCATATTTCTCCCACTACACCGATTGGTAGCAGCTGGTGCGAATGATCCACGATGTATATGCTTGTATTTGCAATTGGCCTTCCAATGGTGATCGGAGCATCCGGGAGCGCATCGCACAGATAGGTGGCGATAACGCTACTTTCTGTCGGGCCATACGCATTGACCGTAATCATCTGCGGATTCATCTCTTTGCACATCTCAACCAGCTTTGGCGATAGCTTTTCTCCCCCGAGCATGACCATTTTCAGTGGGCTGATCTCTTCGGTGGTGCTGCATTCCAAAATCGCTTGGAACATACTTGGCACGCACACCGTGTAGCTGCAACTCCATGATGAGATCAGGTTTTTGAGCGCGATTGGATCTTTGGCTTCTTCATCCTTCGTTAAGACAACCGTTGAACCGGATATAATTAACGCAAAGAAGGTAAGGGCAAAAGCATCGAAGGCAAAGGATAGGGGCAACAAACCTCTGTCATGAACGGATAAGGCCAACTCTTGTTTGTTCCACGTCACACTATTGACAATACCTCGATGCTCCCCCATGACCCCTTTAGGCTTGCCTGTCGTACCCGATGTGTAAATGATATAAGCCAGATGGGTAGCCGTATGAATCGGGTCAAGGTTTGTGGTGATACGAGAATAGTTACTCTTATCCTCTAGATACAGGCATTCCACTCCAGCAGCAACCTTTGCACCGAGATGCTCTTGGGTAAGCACCAGACGAGCCTCGCAATCTTCCAGCATATAAGCAATGCGATCATTTGGATATTCCGGATCGATCGGCACGTATGCTCCGCCAGACTTGAGAATGGCAAGGATACCAATGACCATTTCCAAGGAACGATTGGCCATAATCCCTACTCGTTGGTCAGCCTTCACTCCCTTTTTCCGTAATGTACGAGCAAGCTGATTGGCTTTCTTATTGAGCTCCTGATAGGTCAACTTTTTGTCTCCGCAAACCAGTGCGATTTGATCAGGGGTTTTCCCTACTTGTTCTTCAAATAGCTGGGTAAGTGTGCTTTCCAGCTGAACAGGCTTAGATGTGTCATTGAAATGGACAAGTAGTTCCTGCTTTTCTTGCTCGGTGAGCATCTCTATCTCATACAAAGCCAAGTTCGTGTTCTGAGTGATCTCTTGCAAGATTTGGATGTAATGACGGGACATGCGTTCGATGGTCTCCTGCTTGAACAGCTTGGTGCAAAATTCGAAGCAGAACAGGAGACCTGCATGGTTTTGCGTTGCTTCGAGCGACAAATCGAATTTCGCCATCTTGCCCTCTGGCACGTAAGGCGTCACTGTCATGCCCTCGATGTTGATCGGATCGGCATCCATATTTTGCAAAATGAACAAGGTGTCAAACAATGGATTGCGGCTTCGATTTCGATTAACGGCCAGCTTTTCGACGAGTTCCTCAAACGGGTACTCCCCATGCTCAAAAGCAGCCAGTGTATTGTCCTTCACTTCTTGCAAAAATTGTTTAAAGCTTTTGGTCGCAACCGGCTGATTTCTCATTGCCAGCGTGTTGACGAACATACCCGTGATGCTTTCCGTGTCAGGGTGCGTTCTTCCAGCTGTCACGGTTCCGACTACCATGTCTTCCTGCCCGGAATATTTCGCGAGCAAAACATGGTAAGCTGCCATGAGCACCATGTAGAGCGTAGTTCCAGTTTCCGCCGCCACTCGTTGCAAACCATCCGACAGTTGTTTTTCTGAACGGAATAGATAACGTTCGCCCTCAGAGCTTTGAACAGACGGTCGAGAGTAGTCCAAAGGCAGGTTCAAGACAGGAATTTCATCAGCGAATCGCTGGGTCCAATACGCTTCCTGCTTTCTGTACTCGTCTGTCTGTGCCAAACCTTTTTCCCAAACTGCGAAGTCTTTATATTGAATGCGCTGCTCTGGCAAGGATTTGTCTTGATAGAGCTGTGCAAGATCATTCAGGATGATTTGCGATGACACGCCGTCCGAGATGATATGGTGCATATCGATGATCATGACATGGCGCCGCTCTCCCAGTTTGACCAGGCCAACCCGACTTAATGGCGCCTTTTCCAAATCAAACGGACGCATGAAATCCGTGATGACTTGATTCAAACGATTCTCTGTCGCTTCCATGTAGGCGATTGGCAGTTTGCATTCCGGATGGATACGTTGAACCAGCTCGCCATTGATGGTATGAAAGGAGGTTCGGAGCGATTCATGACGACTCACAAGACCGGAAATGGCATTCTCCATCTGCGGCACATTCAATTCCCCATCGAGTACCGTCACAACGGGCAGATTGTACACCGTACTAGCCGGATCAAGCTGGTTTAAAATCAGCATGCGTTTTTGCGCAGAGGATACGGGATAATGCTCTTGCATGGTGACCTGTGGAATAGCAAGATACGTTCCTGCCTCTTCACCTTCTACATACTTGGCTATTTCTTGAATAGTTGGTCTATCAAACAAGACGCGAAGCGGAACATCTGTCTGGCAGTCTTTTTGCATCCGGGAAATGAGATGAATCGCCTTGAGCGAATGTCCGCCCAGCGTGAAAAAATTATCCTGAATACCAATCGGGGAAACGCCGAGTACGCTTTCCCAAATCGCCGCCATTTTCTGTTCCAGCTCGGTTGTCGGAGCGAGGTAATCCGCTCCTGTAAATGCATTCCCCTCAGGGATGGGCAAGGCTCTTCTGTCTGTTTTTCCGTTAGGTGTAACCGGAATCCGCTCCAGCTTCATAAAGAAGGAAGGGATCATATACTCCGGAAGCGTTCGTGATAAGTACGCACGCAGCTCCTCGTTGCTGACTTCCTCTGCCAAAACGACATAGGCGCACAAATACTTTCCGCCTGTCTCATCCGTTCTATCGATGACTACGGCTTCCTTAATCAAGGCGTGGTTGAGTAGGTGCGATTCGATCTCTCCCAGCTCGATGCGATGACCCCTGATTTTTACCTGATGATCGATTCGCCCTAAAAACTCGATATTGCCATCAGGCATCCAACGAGCGAGGTCTCCCGTCCGATACATTCTTTCTCCGGATTGATACGGATTCTCGAGAAACTTCTCCGCAGTCAGCTCCGGATTATGCAAATACCCTCTTCCCACGTTCGCACCAGAGATATACAACTCCCCTACAATGCCCTCTGGTTTCAACTGCAGCTTTTCATCCAGGATGTAAATGCCTGTGTTGCTGATCGGTTTTCCGATTGGAGGCAGCTCTGGTATATCCATGCTTGGATCCATCGTGTAGGTGGTTACCACATGTGTCTCCGACGGCCCGTAATGATTGTGTAAAAATACGTGATGGTTCCGCAGATATTTTTGTAGCTCATGAGTGACGACGAGCTGTTCTCCAGCTGTGATAATGTGCTTGACGCAACGCGGGAAGCTTTGTGCATAATCTTTTTCGTTAAAGATAAATTTCAAGAAGGATACTGGGAGGGACAAAATGCTGATCTGGTTTTCCTGGATAAACGCAAACAGTTTTTCTACATTACGTCTCATCTCATTCGTGATGAGATAGAGCTGTCCCCCGGAAAGCAGCGTGGAGAAAATCTCCTGGTAGCAAACATCAAAGCTGCATGTGGTATACTGCAATACTTTTTCATGAAAATCGATGTTGGTCTTCGCAAACGTAAAGTGCATCAGATTTGCCATGTTTTGATGCTCTAGCATGACGCCTTTTGGTTTCCCTGTTGTTCCTGAAGTATAGATGATATAAAATAAGTCCTCTGGTTGATTGATCATTTCGACAGACGCACTGCTCTCTTCCCAGATGGCTGGAGCGCTGATATCTATTGTTTCAGTAGAGGCCGAGAGCTTCTCTAGTAGATGCTGCTGGGTCACTACCCATTGAATCCCACTATGCTCGAGCATGTAGGCAATTCGTTCTTCTGGCAGCTCTGGATCAATTGGTACAAATGCACCACCGGCTTTCAAAACCCCAAGAATTCCGACAATCATCTCGATGGATCGGTCCATCATCGTACCAACCAGACTGTCTGCTGCAATCCCTTTTCCTCTCAAAAACCTGGCGAGCTGATTGGACTTTTCATCTAGCTCCCGATACGTCAGATGCTGTTCTCCGAATACGACAGCTACGTGATCAGGTGTCCTTTCCACCTGTTCCATAAAGAGCTCGTGCATGGTTTTCGTTGGATAAGCTGCGGAAGTATCAAGGTTTCTAGCCATTAGCTGTTGTTTTTCAGTTTCTGTCAGCAAGGTAACCTGTTGAAGGTTGACCCTCGGATTGTTTGCCACCCAAGTAGCAATCTGCTTGAGGTGCCCAGCCATTTTTTGGATAAAGGCATCGTCAAAAACAGCAGCATTATAATCAAACCGCATCGCAATCTCTTCTTTGGGCATTACCATAACGGTCATGTCATAATTGGTAGGCTCAAACATCTCGACATTGACAAT
Source organism: Brevibacillus brevis NBRC 100599 (assembly GCF_000010165.1). Taxonomy (NCBI): domain Bacteria; kingdom Bacillati; phylum Bacillota; class Bacilli; order Caryophanales; family Paenibacillaceae; genus Brevibacillus; species Brevibacillus brevis. The sequence goes on along the minus strand of NC_012491.1, from coordinate 2,880,584 downwards.
GGCAAAGCAGACTTGTCGTGTCTCCGCCTTTTTCTGCAAGGCCTCAACTAATGGATAGTTTTCGATGACCATCAGGTGGTCGATCAAGTCTTGCTTTAATACGGAATCGTTTTGAATATCGTACAAAGGCACATGCTCATATGGCTGGGATTGCCGTGTTCTTTGGTGCACATCCTGTATCAAGTCGACAAAGGTTTGATCGTTCTTCGCTTGAACGCGGAATGGAATGGTATTGATAAACAACCCAACCATTTTGTCGATTCCAACGATTTCAGTTGGTCGCCCGGATACAACAGATCCGAAGAGCACATCATTCGTAGTGTTATAGGATTGGAGCAGAATCCCCCATAAGGTTTGAATCACGGTTGGCAAAGTCACTTGATTTTGACTTGCGATCGCTGAAAGCTGCTGCGTCACCATGCGGTCCAGCACAAAACGATATTGCGCTGGTAGAAAGGCATTGCTAGAAGACTTCCCAAATCTCGGCAAAGAGGTTTGCTGTTCAAACTGTTCCAGATAGTCTCTCCAATATGCGAGAGCAGCCTCTTTATCTTGCTTTCCCAGCCAGCGAATAAATTGGCTGTAAGGCTGAACTGGATCAAGGGAAATCGGAGCCCCGTTCTTTAAGGATAAATAGACGGAAAGTAAGTCATCAAAAATAATGCTAAAGCACCAACCGTCCATGAGTATGTGATGAAAACTCCAGATGATTTCATATTTGCTCTCCGTCATTTGGAAAATAGCTACTCTCATCAACGAATCTTTCGCCAGATGAAAGGTTTTCTCTTGGTCATTCCTTTTGTACTGCGTGTAGCGCTGCTGTTTTTCTTGCTCGTCGTATGCAGTTAGATCGCAAAATAAGATGGGAATGGGCCGTTCCTTCATGACAACCTGCAAAGGCTGCTTTAATTTTTCATAGAGAAACAGCGTGCGAAACACATCAAATCTCTCTACCAGCACATGCAAGCTATTGGTATACAAACCAACATCAAGATTGCCCTCGATCGAAACGGACATTTGCACAAGATGAGAGTTATGTTCTTCGTCTAGCAAGGCGTGAAATAACATTCCCTCTTGCATGGGCGTCAATAAATACATATCTTGTACTTGTTCTTTGCTAAAAACACTCATTCCGGCACCTCGATATCGACATTATTTGTCATATTTGTAATAAAATGTAAATAAAAGGCGTATTTTACCCCATGAAATTTTAGCAAGTGCTTCTCTAGTTAAGCGTATTGGCAAGTACTTCGAAGATGTCGTCCATTTCTTCCATTTGAAGTCCTTTTAGACTAAAGTCACTGGGAGTCCGTTCGACTTCTTTTTTCTGCGAGCAATGCGTAATGATCGACCGGAGATGTTTTTGATAGCTCTTACTCAATTGATGGATGGACTCTTCTCTAAACTGCTCCTCGCTGTAAGTAAACGTGATGAGAAGCTCCCCACCTTCCATTCTTCCTGTAATATTCAAGGCAGTGTAAATCTCCGAATCCGGACTCAGATTGTTCTTCCCATCCGCACCGAGTGAGTTGCCAGCACTATAAGGAGAACGGATGAACATTTCACTGGTAAGGCCTGAGTCAAACTGACCCAAGTAGTTAAACGTTACTTCGGGTTGCAAGGAAAAGGACAAGGCACGTCGTTTTTCCGGTTCTGTCATATATTTTAAAATTTCATAGCCAATGCCTTTATTGGGGATCTTCCTTAGGTTTTCTTTCGTGCATTTGATATGGTCAGGTAAGTGATTGATTTGACTCAAATCTAGTAAAACTGGATATTGGGACGTAAACCATCCGATCGTTCTTGTCACGTTAGCGTGTTCGATCACATCCTCGCGTCCGTGCCCTTCGAGATTAATTACGATTTGATCAAGCCTGCTCCACTCTGCAACGGCCAGCCCCAACGCTGCCAGTAACAAATCATTGATCTCTGTTTGATAAGCAGAATTTGCCTGCTTCAACAATTGTTCGGTTTCCTCTGCAAGCAATCCGACCTGTATGTTGCGGATACTCTTCTGTTTGCTGCCCACCGTTTCATAGTCTTTAGGAAGGGAAGCATTCTTAGCTGTAGATTCAACATTCTCCCAATACGGGATTTCTCTCGTTAATGCATCACTATTTGCATATTCGTTAAGCCATACTGCCCAATTTTTAAAAGAATCCGTTTTTTCTGGGAGAACGATATCTTTGCCTGCTAGTACCTGACTGTATGCAGTTGCTAGATCCTCAAAAAGAATGCGCCAGGAAATTCCATCCATGACTAAATGATGGATAGCCAAAAACAAATGATCGCCTTGGAGCGTATGGAACAAGGCTGCCTTTACCAACTGTCCCTCTTGTAAATTCATGTTGCCATGCAAGCGTTTCGTCTCTTCTTCGATTGCTTGCTGGACATCCGAATGCAAGGTCAAATCATATGGAAGGAACTGGTACAATTCGCCACCCAATCCACGATTCTGTTGAACGATTCTCCCATTCTCGTTCCGATAGACCATGCGTAGCGCGTCATGATGCGAAAGGATTTTATCCAAGGCCTTTCGGATCGCTTCAGGATCAAATCCCTGCTCACGATATAACACATACGATTGGTTCCAATGGAACATATTCGTAAAGTTTTTTTCAAAGAACCACTGTTGAATGGGTGTTAAGGTAACAGGGCCTTCGATAATTCCCTGCTCGCTTCTCCTCGTCGTACTTTTGACATAGAGAGCAACCTGCGAAATTGTCGGGTAATTCAGCAAATCTTTCGTGTCTAGTTTTCGTTGATAGGCATGCAAACGAGCAGCGACCTGGATCGCTTGAATGGAATCCCCACCGAGTGAGTAAAAATTATCGCGAATTCCAATTTTCTCGATTCCCAATACCTCTTGCCATACGGTTGCGAGAATCGATTCTGTCTGATTTCTAGGAGGTTCGTACACAAGATTTGTCTCAGCAGCAACATCAGGTTCTGGCAATACTTTTCGATCAATTTTGTCATTCGGCGTGAGCGGCATTTTATCCAGCTTCACGAAATAAGAAGGAAGCATGTATGCAGGAAGCTTTTGAGCGGCATATTCTCTCATCTGCGAAGGAGTTACTTCCAGTTGCGAAATAAAATAAGCGCACAAATAAGGTTGAGCGTGTTGGTCTTCTCTTGCGATTACCACTGCCTCTTTTATTTGTTCATGTTTCAGCAAAACGGACTCGATTTCACCCAACTCGATCCGATGACCTCTGATTTTCACCTGATGATCGATTCTGCCGAGAAACTCAATTTCTCCATTCGGCAGCCATTTGGCCAGGTCTCCTGTCCTGTACATCTTCTCTCCTGGTACGAACGGATTATCCACAAATTTTTCGGCGGTCAAGTCTGGGCGATTCCAGTATCCTCTGGCTAAGCCTACTCCACCTATGCATAATTCGCCTTCACTGCCAATTGGCTGCAATTGTAGCTCTTCATTGACAATATAAGCGGATGTATTTTGAATCGGTTTGCCGATTGGGATCGTTTGGTTGACGAGCACATTGGAAGGTGCCTCCCAAATCGTCGCGCAAATGCTTGTTTCCGTAGGTCCGTAAGCATTCACGTACCTGACTTTGTTTTTCCATTTATTCACTAAAGGGAAGTTGGCAGCTGAACCTGCCGTAATCATGATGCGAAGGGGAGTAATATGATCTGGGTTGAGGTGAGTCAAATAAGTGGGTGGCAACGTGATGATGGTCAATTCATTTTCATTCACATAGTTTTCAAAACGGATGAAATCATGAATCGTCTGTTTAGAAAGGATATAGAGGCTGGCACCGGTTAATAAAGCCATGAACATTTCCCATACCGATGCGTCAAATGACATGCTGGCAAACTGTCCAACCCTGTCTGCAGGTGTTACACCAAACGTATTTTGAAAAAATGATTGCAAATTCGCGATCCCTTTATGCTCCAGCATGGTTCCTTTTGGATTGCCGGTTGTGCCTGACGTATAGATGACATACGCTATGTCAGTAGGTTTGCTTGGCAAGTGAAGATTGGAATCTGAGTGAGTATCCAGTTGTTCTTCCTCGAGCACGACTACAGAACCACGGTATCCGACGTCATAAACAAGTTGCCTGACGTTTTTCTGGGTGATGACGATCTTGGTTTGACTGTCTTGCAGGATATATTGAATCCGATCTTGGGGATATTCGATATCGATGGGAACGTACGCTCCGCCTGCCTTGAGAATGGCCAGAATAGCTGTCACATTTTCAATGGATTTCTCCATCATCACACCGACAATGCTGTCTGTTGTAATCCCTTTTTCGATCAGTGCTCTCGCTAATTGGTTGGCCTTCCTGTTAAGCTCCTGGTAAGTTAAGCGCTCATTTTCATAAACGATGGCAACTCGGTGTGGCACAGCTTCTACCTGTTCCTCAAACAACTGATGGATTGACTTATCCAGTGGATACTCGGCCTTTGTATCATTAAACACGGCTACCTGTTCTTTTTCCCACTCCAAGTCAATGAGATTGGCCTGATTTGCTAACATATGTCCCCTCCGATAATTGGCAAACTTTAGTCCATCGTGTGCCAATACAATGCGATGGCCAAACAAGTGAACGCAACTGAAAGGAAATGGTCTGCGAAATCTGAAGATGAAGTCTCAGTGACCAATGGCTCACACTGGAAACTCCATCATCAACACCATTTAATATAATGGCCGAATGTAATAAAGTGTCTGGGTTTTTGTGTCTATTTTGTAAATATTACCCACATTCATATTACTATCGTCATGAACCAATTTTCATCTACAAATTTTCCACCATTTTACATCGGTTCACAATGGGAAAAATTCCCTGTTTCCTCAAAGCAGTTTTCAGGACAAAAGTCACTTTCCAATTTTTATCCAAAAACAAATGTTCTGGCCTTCACACCTCCTTAGAATCCAGCAGAATAGCGCATTCATATGCACCTGTTTGAGAAACTGTTATTCATTATAACAGAGAGCGTTTTAGAAATCAGTTAAAAAATAGGCATTTTTTGTAAAATTAGCAACTTTTTACCTAACCCAATCTTCATTTCCTCCAAAAAAAGCTCACACTTTCTGGTTTCATTCGAAAGTGTGAGCCTTTAGAGTTAGGTAGCACGCATCAATTCCCGATCTCGTTTCCCGTGTAACCAGTAATAAAGCGGGATACTGAAAAGAATAAAGGCAACCATCCCACCGAAAATCGTACGATATCCTGTATGCGGTACGATAAATCCGAGTAAATAGGGCCCGATTCCTAATCCTAGATCATACATAATGTAGTAAGTAGAGGTTGCTAGTCCAAAGCGATGCGGAGCTGTCACCTTCACAGCTACCGTTTGGGCAATGGAGTTAAAGTTTCCGAAGCCTACTCCAATCAACGCAGCAGATAGTAGCAGCATCAAAGAAGTCGAGGCTTGACTGAATAGAAGCATCCCGACAGCAAAGATCACCAGGCTGGGGTATGTCACAATGTTCGCCCCTCTTGCGTCCATGAGCTTTCCTGAAAATGGTCGCGAGAGGATAATGACAATGGCATACACCAAAAAGAAATAACTCGCAGTTGAGGATAGATTAATTTCTTCCGCATAAAACGATAGAAATGACAAGACACCCGAATAGCTGAAGCCGATTAATAAGGCAATAAATGAAATCGGCAAGGCTTTCGGCTCGATGAATTTCGAAAGCAGTGAACCTGTTTCTTCTTCTTTCACATTCGCGGAAGAAAGCGGAACATTGATTTTTGCCATGGCATAAAACAGCAAGCAAATCAGGGAAAACACGACATTCATCGTAAAGATCCAGGTGAAACCATTTTCAAGCCGCAACAAGATCATGCCGAGAAAAGGACCAATGGCAGTGGCTAAAATCGCACTTAAACTATAATAGCCTATCCCCTCACCCTTGCGAGACGCTGGCAAGATTTGAGCAATAATGGTACCTGTTGCAGTACTGGCAATACCAACGGCAATCCCTTGCAGCAAACGATTTACCAGTAAAAAGCTGATATGGACAGCAAAAAAGTAAAGCAACGAGGTGACAGCAAAAAATCCCAACCCAATCCATAGCGTTTTTTTCGTACCAATATAACTAATGGCTCTTCCCGTAAGTAATCGGCCAATCAAAGCACCAATGATAAAGATACTGGAAACCAATCCAGCTAAACTGGTTGAAGCGAGAAATTCTGTTTTGGCGTACGAAGCAATCGTAACCATTAGTAAGAAATACATCAGTGTCAAAAGAAAATTGATGAAAGAAACAATGACGAACTCTTTTGTCCAAAGCCTATCCTGATTCACTGCTTACCCTCTTCTCTTTAGATTCATGATTAGTTTTTCCAGTACTGTGGCTGCTACGTCTCTTTCTTCTTGTGAGATACCTTCCATTAATTCTTCCAAGAATGGATCAGTCGCTTCCATAATCGTTTTATGGAGCGCTTCCCCTTTCTCTGACAGGCACATAATTTTTTGCCGTTTGTCTGCACCTGATAAAATCGAAATCATTTCACGCGCAGCTAATTTTTGCGCAATGGGTGTAATAGCCGGCTTCTCTACTTGCCAATAATCGGCGACATCGCTAAAGGTAGCAGGACCGTTATCTTTGAGATAACGGATCAACGCCCATTGTGTGACCGATATATCTCTTTCCTTGCTGTTTGAGAAGGTCAAAATTCAAAATTGGTTTCCGTGTGGCTTTTTCCACGAACATTCGTCTAACCTATATCATCATACAAAAGGAGAAAATCATGCTGGAAAAAAGGTTTTTCGTCATTCACTTTCTATTATTGCTTTTCTTCGTACTTTCTTTTCCAATACCTACGCTCGCGAAGGAATCCACCATTCAAAATCCATATTACGTTTTTAGCTGGGATGAGAATGGCAATGTCCGCATTACCGATTTGGCAAAAAACGAAATCCTTTCTTCCATTCAATACCAAGCCGAATATGGTACCATTTATAATTCGATGACTCCTTCTCTTCCGAAAGGATCCAAACAAATAACGTTGGATCAAAGCCCACCATTTCAACCAGGCGCAGCCATCGAAATTCGATCCGAATCATTTGGCGGCAGAATGAATGCTCCGCTTGTTCATCAGGCGAAAGTGACTTCCGTCCGTGGAAATGATTTGTATTTCTCTCCACCAACGACGAAAGTAATCGACCGGAACATTTTTATCAAACGGGGCAGCCACTGGGTTCGTAAGTGGGATGATGTAAAGGTGGAACACCGGGAGACTGCCACTGGTAACACAGTCATCGTCACTGGTCATACCCCGATTGCAGTGGTTTCAACCCAATATGCATTGCAAAAAAATAGCCCAGCCATCGATATCACTGTAAAAACCACCTACAAGCGAGCGGCAAAGGTTTTTCGTGAAACGTTCGCCCTGCAATTCAAGCAAAATGTAACAGAGGTATATCGCAAGAATCGGAAAGTGGACACAAAAAAATTCCAAGCTTCTTACTGGCTGGATCACCAAGGTGCGAAATTTGGTCAAGGGAAGCAAGCAGCTTTTTTGTACCATGCCCCCAACGTGTCTTCACTTGAATTGAATACAACGCAAAAACAGCTTATCGTGAATCTGGATCACATGAACGATCACAGATACGTACAGCAAACCTCCACGAATCAGGTCGGAAAAGTCCGCCACGCTTCCGAATATCGCGCAAACGATGTACGGACGAATTCCTTCTCGCTAGTAGTTGGGTATCAACCGAAGCTCATGCCACGATTTATGAGTCAGCCTTCAGGTTTTTTGGCGACACATGTATGGACAGAGCATGCTGATGAGCAGACGCTGCAAACAAATCGGGCTGTTTATTTCGGTTCCGAGAAGATTTCATCGTCGGCACAAGCGACAGGCGGTTTTGTCAAACACCGAATTCCGGTTACGAAAAGCGTGTTTTACTCGAATCCTTATTTTCAAGCGAAATCGCCTATCAATGTCGCCATTGCGCAAAGTCCAGAATTTTTGCAGTTTCTGGATGATCTGAATCGGAACGGCGATGATATTGGTCTACATACCCTCTATCCTTACGAAATCAGGCACTATCAAAAGACTACGGAAGATGCTTTGCAAGTAATGAAAGATCACTTCCAAAGCCGCACATGGATTGACCATGGGTATTTGAAGTCTAGCTTTGCCTTTAACGCACTTGACATCCAAACTGCGAATTACTTGGCGCATCAGTGGAAAAAATACGGCACATCCTATTTTTGGCACTACAGCTCAGAAGATATCGCCAATCCCAATAATGGTCTTGATCTGTACCAATCCCAAAAAGGCGACTCCCTGCGCACTCCTCTCTATTGGTCGCATCCGACAGTGACTGGCCCGTTTTATTCATGGTCGGCAGCCATTATTCCAGAGTATTCAGTAAACCTGTATCGGGAGCAAAATCTCCAGCAGCTCATTCAAAATCGTGGGGTTTTTATCAACCATACCTACTTGGCGAGATTTCCATCCAAAAAGCAAGGCGGGAAATTTATCATTCGAGATGCCCAAGGAAACTGGATCATCCATCCCGATTTTGACCGCTTGCTGAAGCGAATGGAAACGCTGCGCGATCAGGGCCAATTGCATTTGACAACCGTACGTGAAATCATGGATTATTGGCTCGCCCTCTCTCAAGTCAGAATGGAATATGCACCAAACGGCTCTATCATTCTGCACAATCGTGGCGAGCACAAGATTTCTAGTCTTTCCATGGCGACAAAAGCTTCGGAAGTCTATGTGAACGGGATGAAGCCGTCACAAAAGAAAGCGGATGGCGATCTTATCTTTTGGTTCGATCTGGAGCCGAATGCAGTTGCTATCATTGCTGCAAACAAATTGGATAGCATTGCATTCCCGAAATAAAAGGAAAACAAATACAAAAAGAAGCTTCCCTTCATTTTTCCAGGGAAGCTTCTTATTCCTTTATCTATTGAGACAATTTTACCAAGCTGTAGTTTTTCTTGCCTTTGCGGATAATGATGAAGCGGCCGCCGATAGCAAGACTTGGTGTTACTTCCAGTTCCAAATCGGTTACGCGCTCGCCATTCATGGAGATAGCGCCTTTTGTAATATCCTCACGTGCTTGACGTTTGGATGGCTCAATGCCGATCTCAACGAGCCAGTCGACAATGTTCTTCGTTTCGAGGGTAGATTCGAATGTCGGCATTTCTTTGAAGCCTTGCTCGATTTCATCTGCCGACAGCGATTTAATATCTCCAGTAAACAAAGCTGCTGTAATGCGCTTCGCCTGCTCCAGCAATTCCTCGCCGTGGACAAATCTCGTCATTTCCTCAGCCAGCGCTTTTTGCGCCTCGCGTTTATGTGGCTCAGACTGTACTTTTTCCGCCAGCTCTTCAATTTGCTCTTTGGAGAGGAACGTAAAGTATTTCAAGTATTTCACAACATCGCGGTCATCGGTATTCGCCCAGAATTGGTAGAATTCGAATGGTGTTGTTTTGTTTGGATCGAGCCAGATGGCTCCTCCTGCTGTCTTCCCGAATTTCGTACCATCTGCCTTCAGCATCAGAGGAATTGTGAGACCGAATGCTTTTGCTTCTGATCCTTCTTTTTTGCGGATCAGATCGAGACCGCTCGTGATGTTGCCCCATTGGTCGGAACCGCCGATTTGCAGCTGAACATCTTCATGTTTGTACAGATGCAGGTAATCCAGCGATTGCAGAATTTGATAGGAAAACTCCGTAAACGAAATACCGCTTTCCAGTCTGCTCGACACAACATCCTTGGCAAGCATCGTATTGATGCTGAAGTTTTTCCCGTAATCCCGCAAAAATTCAATAACATTGATTTTGTGCGTCCAGTCGTAGTTGTTCACCAAACGAATTTGGTTGTCGCCTTCTGTAATGAACAGCTTTTTCATCTGTGCGGTAAGTTTGTCGACGTTCTCCTGAATTTGTTCCAGTGTTTGCAAAGAACGCTCGGATTGACGGCCGCTCGGATCGCCAATCGTACCTGTTGCACCACCGATCAAAATAACCGGGCGATGACCAGCAAGCTGGAAGCGTTTCAGTACCATGAACGGAATCAAGTGACCGATATGCATGCTGTCACCTGTTGGATCGACACCACAATATAACGAGACTGCTTTTTCATTCGTTAATTCTCGCAGCCCTTCTGCATCTGTTTGCTGATTGACGGCTTCGCGCCATTCGAGTTCGTCGATAATATTCACTGCCATACACTCCTTCAATCTCCTATGGTAAAAAACAAAAAATCGCCCCTTGTCTATTGTAGACATAGGGACGATTGAATAACCGTGTTACCACCCATCTTGCACCAATGGACCCAAGCGCTTGCGCAGGCCATTCATGCCACTCGTAGCGAGTTATCGTTCGCGATTCCGCTCGGCATTACCCGAGATACTCCAGAGTGTATTTCGCTCGCTTATTGTGTACCGGGTTCCATCAACCCCCGGCTTTCTAGGACAGGGAATAAGCTGCTACTGGGCTCTTTCAATGTATGTTTCATATGAAATTAAAGTCAGTATATTGAATTCAAATAGCAATGTCAACCATGTAGCAAGGATTCCGCTACGATCCCTTATTTTATTTTCGTGAGACCCGCACTGATCCAAAATCATTTTTAACAAGAGCAATTTCGCTTTCTGTCCCCCAGACAAGTTCTGAATAGGTTGATGCATCTCATCTTTTGTAAATTTCATATTCCCTAAATGTGTATACGCTTTTGTAATCGCAGCTTTATTCCCCGTTCTATCCAAGAATTCAATATAACCGATCTTGAATGACGAGTGCTGGACGAGCTCATCCATGATTTTTTTCAACAACGTGGTTTTTCCGACCCCATTTTCTCCAATAATCGCAACTTTTTCTCGCCCCTTGATCGATAAATGAATCTGTTTTGATAGCTGTTTGTTCGCTATTTGCAATCCTCCCAATGAAAAGTCGATGATTTGTTTACTGCCTGGCACATGTACCGCAGAATCAAATCGGAATTCGCTTGCTTCTTCCACACTTGGAGCCTCTACAAACGTTTCCGATGCTTTCTCCATGCGCTCTCTTTGATTTTTCAGAGACTTGATTTTCTTTTGCAGACGCGGATCTGACCGGGAAACGTTCCGATGTTGATGCTCTACCTTATTCCAAACGTCATGCGATCATTTGTTCCGCGTATATCAATTTTAATAAGCTGCTTTTTCCATTTCCCTCTTCCCCGATGATGGCAATCTTGTCACCGGTTTGCAGGGTCAAATGCAAGTTTTGAATGAGAGTCCTGTCGTCTTTTTTGGTGGTAATCGTGATATTGTGCAGTTCAACCATGTGGATTCCCCATTTCGTTTTTACGTTTCTCGTCATTTACTCTTTGTTCATCTGTATCAACCCTTTTTTGACAACAAAAAAAGATGCTCCTGTCCAATAAACAGAAGCATCTTGCTCTCGTACTAGAAATCACTATATGAAAAATAATGGTCTTCTAAATATTGTCAATGAAGCTATTCGACCAAGGCTAGCAATTGGGCAAACTTGTCTTTGAGGGGGGAAGATTCCTTTTTTACTGCCTGTGCGAGCTTTTTGTTCCCGCCGAAAAGGCGATAAATAACGCTTTCCCGATGGTAATCCTCCATCGCTGCAAGCTCCTCTATGAGTGAATCCACCAGTTCGGCACGATCAATGGTGATATTTTTCAAAGGCTTCGCCGAGTCGCTACTGCCAAGCACCAGAGAGACGAGTACGGGCATATTCTCTACGGTTACACCATGCGCCTCCATAAAAGCTAGGGCAAAATCGTCCTGCGCAGACTGATGCTCCGTGTCGACCAGCTCCATATAGCGGCGAAAGAGTGGAAAATAATCGCTGCTAGACAACCCGAGAGCCAATACCGCATAGGTGCCAGGCATGACGGATTTTTCACTGGGCTCTACATCCCCGTACCATGCGAACTCTTCCATCGCAAGCTCCGCATATTCGGCGATTTTCGGATATAAGGCAGGATAACGAGAAGCATTGGCAAAAAACTGGTGGAGACCTGACTTCGCCAGCTTTTTTACGGGCAGGTAGTGCTTTTCGCTACTCTTCAGCTTGAGCTTGTACCCTTTCGGAAAGCCTTCACGCAAGAGTCCGTTGATAAAATCGATGGCTTCACCGTAGGCGGCTTCTTCCTCAGTCACGATACGGATGTCGATCGCTTGTAAAACGTCATTGGCTTTTGCTTGAATCAGACTGCTTTTATACTCGTTTTCAAAGCGACCGCTGCCACGTTTTACATAGTCCGTAGCCCGCTTGGAGCCAAGCTGAACAGCGAGGTCCAAAAACTTCTTGCGGGTGTCAGGTTCCTTGTTACCTATTGCGAGAGCGACGTATAGGAAAAAGTCCAGCTCCTCTGCTTTTGGTTCCTGACGCTCCTGCTCGGGTTTCAAAACCCAGTCCATTCCATAATGCCCGGTACGATCAAAAAATTTGACTAAAAAACGCTCATCCGCCCATCCTTTTAAAGCCACGGCAGAATGGTACGTCCACGAATCACCGCGTTCTTTATTAGAGCGCAGCTTTTCGCTAAGACGCTGGATGAGCGGTTCGATAATTTCCTGCTTTTGTTCCATCAAGTCGGGATTGACGAGACAATGAGCGAAGAAGAAGTCGTCTCTTTCTTTCGGACGTACAGGAAGCTCCGCTTTAATTTTTGTCTCGATAAATTGATCCAGTACTTGTTTTAGACTCTCGCGTTTTCGCTCGTTTATGAAATGGCGAGAATGGCATTGCATCGATTGTTTCCACTCGAATTCGAAGACGAGCTCAAAGCGGTAATTAAAAAAGTGAGAATCATAGTCGGTGGAATGGAACAAGGCTTCCATTCGATCACACAGTGCGGGAAAAAACTCTTGCATGAGGATTTCCTCTGTAAGCTCCTCGATATAAGAGCCCGCTTCGTATTTGTACGAGTCGTCACTCCAGCTGAATGGTTCATGGACATCGATGTGGATTTTGCCATTGGCCCAATTGAGCTTTCCTTTTCTCCACGCCACTCTCAGGTAGTCTTTGACCCCTGCCTGCAGTAGACTCCAGTCTTTGATCTCATTGATCCGTTGGTTCTCTTTTTGGTAAATTTCTTGGATGGAAGTCCATACTTCGTTTAGAAATGCTTCTGCTGCCTGATTCATTGACTGACTCTCCTCCTTGCCAAAACACCTTAACCGATGACTTTGACGACATTGCCCTCGCTATCGGTAATATTGGTTTTCACAATATTAATGGCAATTCCTTTCAGGGAAGGAATCTCAAAGCTGCTTTCCTTTGGAAGCAACTGCTTGGTAAGCGCAAGCGTTGTCGCATCATCGAGAACAAATCGAATGACGTCCTCTCCTGGAATACACGCTGGCTTCTCTCCTGCCTCAAATACAACGCGGACATCAGGTCCCACAAGGCTCAGGCTTTCCCCTTTGCGCATACGTCCGCGGAGAATTTTTCCGATGACTTCCGCTTGCTTAGCTCCCAGCCTCAAGGTCGAAGGCGTTTTTTTCAAGAAGCCATTTTTTCCTGGCTCCCATCCAAGCTGGCTGACGAACAAATAAGCAGTGCTGGAGCCTTCTTGTTCCATTCCTTTTTGAACAGCATCAGTTACCGTAGAATGGCGAAGGAGAGAATCCCGCTCGAGATCGGTTATGTAGAAAGGCATGTACGGCAAGCCAGATTGAAGTACGCCACGAGTATTCCAAGCCATCATCGCATCGAGTTCATCACCTGTGATCCCAACCATTTGCAAAAATTGCACCCGCCCATTCGGCGTATCCATTTCGGCAAGCTGTGGATCTGTCACAAAAGCGAGCGCAGTCAGTTGGGTATCGGCGCCCAAGCATATCGGACCGTTTGCATCCAAATGATCACCTGCTTGAAACACATTGCCCGTGTTGAAGACGTAACGCCCCATATTTTGAAGCAAATTCAGCGCCCAGGCAGGCGGTTCTTCCTCGTCGTCCTTTCGTGCCAATCGAAACGTCAATTCAAAGCCAAAACCGCTTTCTTCTTCATTCTCGGACTCTTTTTCATACAATTCGGTAAATCCATACGTGACAAAATGCCAATGCGGGTTAGGCTCGTCCGATATATAGGCGCTTATTCCATCCAATGGATCGTTTCCACCCAGCGCATACGAGATAAGCGTGCCGTAATGCTTGGGCTCCTGCTCTCCATAAATCTTTCTCATCTCCTGATCAATGGCATCCCAGCCCGCTGACATCATTTCTTCGTTCATTTCTTCACTCATCTCTCGTGCCTCCCATATCTTGACTGTCTTAACAATAGCCAAAATGAAATTTGGATACTCTAGTAGACGGTCAATACCACTTAGCAAATTACATCGTCCTCATTCCCTTCTATTCAAAAGTCTTTAATAGGTTTGTGCTATCCCATTCGGAACGACTGGCTTCGATAACCAATGCTGGTCGGTTTGCACATGATTCTTGCGCACAAACTTGGCGGCAGAGTGTTTAAAATCTTCGTACGGAAACCTCTCCGCTACTCGTACAACGTACCCCTCCTGCTCTCCACCGAAGACAGATTGTTTGGTGTAGCAACTTTTTACGGTCTCTTCCTTCCAAATCCCTCTGTATAAGACAGGTGCTGTTTCCAAGCCAAGTAGTTCGGCCCATTCTACCGTTTCATCCCACGACAAGCATTCATTGTTTTCATTCCAGATCGAAAACACGTAAAAATAGCTCGTTAGATGTCCGTAATAGATGGAGTGCAGCGCATATACATTTTCCCCACAAACTCGCCAGCCTTCCGGGATATGAAACGAAATCGTCCCGTGCAGCATCTTTACCCAATGCCTGGACGCGTGATCTTTGCTATCGAGTGACCGTGCATGGATATAGTTTCGGTACAGCGTGGTATTTTCTCCATCCAGCTTTTCTGTCACGACTACTTCTTTTCCCTCGAAATGACTAACCGTTCGCAAGATTTTATCATCGTCGGTTCTACTTCTTGACCAGGGTAAATGAAAGGTTCTCGGATATTTTTTCAACAACGTTATTCACCTCCTTATTTGGCATAAGCATCTCCTTCCTTGAAGAAGTACAGCTTCCACAGGTACTCTTCGCCCAATAAATGATAAATCTCGGAAATATCTTGCTGCGTTCCGTAGTTAATCTTCATGTGCATTTGAATCAAGTTGACGACTTCGAAAATAAAATCATCGTCGAATCCTAATTCTTTTAAGAAATGGCAAGCAATTTGTGCAGATACATGCTCATGTCCGAAGTAGGAGTAATGGCCTTTCATCGGCTTGTAGGTTTTGCAAAATGGTTTTCCTGTATCGTGAAACAAGGCGACCACTTGCATGAGAAATTTGTCATCTTCCGTGTAAAAGGCGTTTACATAATCGAAAACATGATAGGTATGCTTGCACAAAGGGTACTGATGATAAGGGTTTTCCTGATTAAATTGATACATCTCTTTGAAGATCGGAATGGCATTCAGCCTGTCGAACAGCTCTTCATAGGAGGGTTCGTTTTGAAGCAATTGAACGAACTCTTCTTTTTCAATGTCATATGGAACTGGCTCGTGCAAGAGATGAATGTGATCCCAGCCTTCATTCTTGATGGGAAAATGGAAGTTTTTCCGCATCTTCGCCAAGATGTATTCGTCCACGGTTCTCTTTCGGGATTTATTGCGCTCTAGGCAAACGGAATAGGGAACATCGACGTAATAGCATTCCTTCTGGACATCGGGAAATTTGGCCAGGACCTTCATTCTCTTCTCTCTGTCAATATTGGTTGCGTCTAAGATGACATTCCTTCCATTCGCCAGCTCCGTTGCGATTTTCGAATAAACCTCAAAAAATACTTGCGCCGACTTTTTTTGTTTTCGCTCATCACCGAATAAGTTCTGGCGAATTTCATCCGTAGACACGATGATAGCTCGTTCCTTTTTGGCAATTTCTTGCGCCCACTTGCTTTTGCCACTGCCCGCAATGCCTGACAGGACGATTAATTTCTTTTTCACTTATATCTCACCTCCTTTCAATGAAAACAAATTATTCGACATGCTTTTCCAATATTATACACACTTCGCGTATGGATGGCACCCTTCTTTGTTCCTAGATTTTCCGTTCTTTACAGCCACGGACCAAAGAAGTTCTGGACAGCTTGCTCGGAATAGCTATCTTCCCCCCGCCAGTTCACGACGGCGAAAAAGTCATTCTTCCCGCCACGTCCTGGTCTGTCCTTGCTTGGAGCCAAGATCCCAGCGGATGCAAGAATTTCCATGAAGACATCCCGTTCGTTCTTGCTAGATGGAAAAACACCCTGGAGGCGCTTCTCCAGTTGACGAGCGGCATCGGTTGGTTCACTGCTGGCGATGATGGCTAGCACCTGACGGAGGATGGCTACATCTTCTTCCTGTACCGTAAGATTGTCTTCTTTGCTCACTAGCTCCAGATCAAGCATGAGGTACGGTAGATAGTTCAGGCGAATGCCGCCCCACTTGATTCTTTCAAAATTCAGGACATTCAAATCTTCGTCGGTATATAGCTCTCGCCCAGCAATATAGTAACGGTCGCATTTATGGCAGTCCCCGTACATGGCAAAATAGGTACCGTTTTCTGGATTTGTATACTTCCCTGCATTACTTTCAAACGTATGAGCCGTCAAATGCTCCGTCAAGGACCAACTAGACAAGGCGCTGCGCAGATACACCTTTCGCGTCGAGAGACTGTGTAAAAAGGCTATGGCAACTTGCTCTTTGGTCACTTTTTCATGCAAAGCAATGATGTTATCTATGCATTCCTCGTGACTGATCGTTAGCGGGTCAAACATGAGACCTTTGCTTTTTGCGTATTCAAAATCTGCTCCCGAAAAATCGTATGGGCGACTCTTCCAGCCGTTGCTGCTCCAAAATGTCTTCATCAAGATTTGCTTTGCTTTTTTATCCATAAAGGGATTCTCCTTTTTCTTCAGCTTTCCATATTTTAGCGCAGAGCGGACGTATGAAAAAAGAGTCCAACGTGTAAAAGATCGTTGGACTCTGATTGCGTGCTATCAGGTACCGCAAAACGTTTGGTAAGGACGTGCTGATTCCGCTGGTAAAGTCGTGTATTCTACCTGTTCAGGCGTGTACGCATAGGGATCAGAAAGGACTGTCAGGAGCCGTTCCATCACCGTGTAGTCCCCCTCTTTCCATGCTGCTTCCAATGCTTCTTCTACCCGATGGTTCCGCGGAATGACTGCCGGGTTGTTCTTTTTCATTCCCTGTTGTACCGCGTCGGTGTCTTCTGGCTGTCTCGTTAGTCGTGCTTTCCACTGCTCATGCCATTCCGTGAATTCGCTCGTGCCAAACAGCACAGTCTCTTCTGGTTGATTAAGCGTGAGAGCACGAAATGTATTCGTATAATCTGCACGGTGCTCCTTCATCATGTTGAGCAAACCCTCGATCAACGCTTCGTCTTGCTCCTCTTCGTTAAACAAACCGAGCTTTGCCCGCATTCCTGTGAGCCAATTGCTATGGTACAGCTTGCTAAATTCGGCAAGGACATCTTCGGCTATTTTCACTGCCTGCGCTTCATTTTCATGCAGCAACGGCAATAAGCTTTCCGCAAAACGAGAAAGATTCCAGACAGCAATGTACGGCTGATTTCCGTAAGCATAGCGGCCCTGAACGTCAATAGAGCTAAATACCGTTGCAGGATCATAGGTGTCCATGAAAGCGCAAGGGCCGTAATCAATGGTTTCGCCACTGATCGCCATGTTGTCGGTGTTCATGACCCCATGGATAAAGCCCACAAGCTGCCACTTGGCAATCAACGCTGCCTGACGCTGGATGACCCCTTTTAGTAGGAGGAGATAGCGGTTTTCTTCTGTCTCGATCTCTGGAAAATGTCTTTGCAATGTGTAATCAGCTAACGCGCGGAGATCTTCTATGGAACAAAATCTTGCCGCGAATTGGAACGTGCCTACTCTGATATGACTGGCTGCGACACGCGTCAAAATGGCACCAGGCAGCTCGGATTCGCGATAGACAGACTCGCCGGTTGTCACTACTGCAAGGCTGCGAGTCGTAGGAATTCCGAGCCCATGCATGGCCTCGCTAATGATGTATTCGCGCAGCATCGGGCCAAGGGCTGCTCTACCATCGCCGCCGCGTGAATAAGGTGTTCTGCCTGAACCTTTCAGTTGGATATCGAAGCGCTCGCCTGTAGGCGTAATCTGCTCACCAAGCAGGAGAGCACGACCGTCGCCTAGCATAGTAAAATGGCCAAACTGATGCCCCGCATATGCTTGAGCGAGAGGCATTGCGCCTTCCGGGGTTTTGTTACCCGCGAGCATGGCTATGACTTCTTCGCTTTGCAGAGCTTCGACATTCAGCCCTAGTGATTTTGCCAAACGTTCATTGAGAATGGCAAGCTTTGGCGAACGTACTGGCGGTGGATTGAGCCTAGAAAAAAACGATTTTGGCAGCGTTGTATAGCTGTTATCGAAGTTCCATCCTGGTTCGATTGTTGGTTTTTTGTCAGTCATTGTATCTCCTTTTATCGATTGACGTTATTTGCATGGAGGTAATTGTACGCATGATACATTTTGCCAATTTATTATACCCTTTTCATGCAAGATAGGAGCACATTCGCACATTTTTCGCGCACTCCTCACCGAATATCTTTCATGAGTTAGGGGGAAAATACCATTTACATAAAACCAAAAGGTGTTATATCATCATAAAAGCAAAACCAAAAGGTGTTATATTTTTCACTACGAAACGGAGAGATTTTATCGTGGAACAGAACAATCAACAAACCGTAGAAGATATTAAGCAAACCATCGTTTTCGACGCCCCTATTCAAAAGGTATGGGAGAAGGTATCCACTGCGGAAGCCATCTCAGCTTGGTTTATGCCAAATGACTTTCAGCCTGTAGTTGGTCATGAGTTTCATATCCAATCCCCTTTTGGCCCTTCTCCATGCAAAGTGCTGGAAGTAGAAGCACCACATCGCCTTTCTTTTGCTTGGGATACAGACGGTTGGGTTGTCTCTTTTCTTTTAAAAGACCTGGGAGATAAAACGGAGTTTACCCTCATTCATGGTGGATGGAAAGCTGCAGATGAGATCATCGAAAAAGCAAACGCGAAGAGCGCAATGATTCGCGAGAAGATGAATCAGGGTTGGGTTGGTATTGTTCATGAGCGTCTGAAAAAGGTTGTGGAAGGCTAAATGTCTGCCTCAGCAGAAAAGGTTGATGTATTTCAAGCGATCGCTGACCCTACTCGTCGAGAGGTGCTTCGCTTGCTTGCTGAAAACGAATTGCCGATCTCAGCAATTACCTCTCATTTCCCCATAAGCCGAACGGCTGTAGTCAAGCATCTTCATATACTTGCTGACGCAGACTTGGTTACGGGACATAAGGTTGGTCGTGAGAAGATCTATCGTTTGCATCCCGGTCCCCTGACAGAAGTAAAACAGTGGCTTTCCTTTTACGAGCAGTTTTGGAACAATAAGCTGTCTATGTTGAAGCACCTGGTGGAGACCGATGGAGATACGACGTTAACTGTCTTGCAGTCGGAACCAGATCAAAAATAGGAAATAGTTTGTCATGCCTTCCCTCTTGATCGATTGACCAAAGATCAAGAGGGTTTTCTTTGATCAGGCAGTATGGATAGAAAAAAGACTGCCGGTTGCTCGACAGTCTGGCTCGTTCGCTTACTTATTCAACAGCTCGGTCAGTTCAGTGGATTCGGTCAAATGCAACGGTGCCGTTCCATAAGCCTTCCCATCTTCTGAATCAAACATATGGTTTTTGTTGTCTCCGCTCAATACGAAGAATAGTGTCTTCGCCTTTACTTCTGTTTTGTTATCTGTATGAACAGTCGCTGGCAAAGTGTTTGTCGTTACTTCAGCGTAGTTGAATTCAACTGCCAAAGCCTCTTTCTTGTCCTTCTCCACCGCTTGGGTGCTCTCGTCAAAACGCATCGAGTCCGCAGGTGTTTCAAAACGTTTGTTCATGAGCGCAAGAATTTCCTTGAACTTGTCATCTTCTGGCTTCAGGGATGTTTTTTCCCCTTGCTTGTATACTACGATTTCTTGTGGAGCAGCGATCACCTGTTGCTCTTCTTTTTTCGCTTCTTCAGGTTTTTGCGTAGTTGCTTCACCCGCTGGCTGTTGGGTGCCAGTTGTCGATTGATTTTGATTTGTTGGTTGCTCTGTAGGCTGAGTGTTACCGCAAGCAGTAAGGACTGCTAGCAGGAGTGCAGCTGGGATCAATGCTGACTTTTTCATGTTGAGGACCACCTTTTACATATTCTCTCCACTTTTATACGCGAACACGCCCGTGTGGTTGAACGAGATGTGGAGTGCTTTTGACCAAAGCATTATATTACAATAAAATTAACCTTGCAAATAATCACCAATTCTTGTCTTCGTGCAAGCAAGCCATCATGAATGGGAAAGATGAGAGAAGGCAGTACCATTTGGACGACGGACTCATTTTATAAGGAGATACTTCATGACTCATCAAAAAATCATTCATTTCAGTGATAAGGACCTGGATGGCGTATCTTGTGCAATCCTGAGTCAAATTGCTTTCTCCAATCAAGAAGTCGATTACCGCGGAGTGACTCCTTACACTGTCAATCAAGAAGTTCAAAAGTTTCTCGAAGAAGAGCTTACCCCCGATATGTATGTCGTGATTACCGATGTAAGTGTCAATAACGAGGTCGGATCGCTCATTCAGAAAAAGGTCGATCAGGGACATGTATTTGTCTTGATCGATCATCACCCAACTGCCTTACCGTTGGCTTCCACGTACGAATGGGCAAAGGTTATTACGGAAGAATCAGGGAAAAAGACTTCGGCTACGAGCCTTTATTATGATTATCTGGTAAGCCTGGGATATCTGACTCCTACAGGCGTTCTCTCTGAC
Organism: Brevibacillus brevis NBRC 100599; assembly: GCF_000010165.1. Taxonomy (NCBI): domain Bacteria; kingdom Bacillati; phylum Bacillota; class Bacilli; order Caryophanales; family Paenibacillaceae; genus Brevibacillus; species Brevibacillus brevis. The sequence continues at coordinate 2,859,728 of NC_012491.1, read as the reverse complement.
TATGTGGAGCTGGTTCGTGCCTTTGATACGTGGGACTGGGATGCAACCGGTACGGTACAAGCCAATCAACTGAACATTTTATTCTATATGGTCGAGCGAGACAGCTTTATCCAGAATGTGCTGGGACGCTTGCGTGGTGAAGGTACTCATACGGATCAGTTCGTATTTGACGAAGTAGAATCGATCCTCATCTATACAGAAGAAAAGCGTATCGATGAATTTGAGCATAAAAAGCTGAAGCAAATGAAGCTGATTCCGGTAGAAATTGATTTAGACGAGCCAAAAACGTATCAAGTGGGCGTGGTTTTCCTCGAACAATATCACTCCACAACAGGCAATTTCTTATGTAAAAATGCGGAAATGATTGATTTTGTCGCGATGCTCGATCCCGGGAAAGGCAGAATCAGCTTTCGAACGATCCGAGAAGACGTAGATCTGTCTGTGATCGCCCAGCATTACGGTGGTGGCGGTCATCCAAAGGCTTCCGGATGTTCCTTTACAGGCGTTACGTTAAAGGCTTTCGTGTACCCTGCTTTACGAACGAATTAGAAAGGTGAGGAAACCAAAACGGTTTTCCCCACCTTCTTCTTTTTTTTTAGAGACTTTTTATCCAACTACAATTCAACGATCTTTGTAGCGATGTTATTACAAAACTCCCTGTCATGCTCCACAAAAAGAATCGTTGGCGAGTGTTCAAGGAGCAGCTCTTCAATTTGCATGCGAGAAATGACGTCAATAAAGTTTAATGGCTCATCCCAAATATGAAGATGGGCTTTCTCGCAAAGACTTTTCGCAATGAGTACTTTCTTCTTCTGTCCGCCACTAAAAGAAGAGATATCCTTCTCAAATTGCACACGGGAAAAGTCCAGCTTGCGCAAAATCGATTTAAACAGACTTTCCTCAATCTCATTGTCCCGGGCAAAGTCAGTTAGATTGCCCTTTAAATGGGAAGTGTCTTGAGAAACATACGAGATTTTCAGTTGACTTCCCTTTCTGAATGTCCCCGTATGTTGAATGTTCTCCCCGCAAATGAGCTTGAGAATGCTGGATTTTCCTGAACCATTCTTTCCTGACAGCGCTATACGCTCTCCTTGGTCAATCGTAAAGCTGACATCTGCGCAAACAAGCTTTTCTCCGTAAGAAATCGAGACCTTCTCCAGTTCGGCCAGTTGATTTTTATGATAAGCAAGCTGTGCAATCTTTAAGCTTTCCTGGTTTTCAATGTTTTTCAGTAGCTTCGATTTTTCATCAATAGCGGATTGCTGTCTTTGCTCCATCGATTTGGAGCGTTTCATCATTTTCGCAGCCTTGTGGCCAACATACCCTTTGTCTAATTTGGAACCGGAATTCAATGTTCCATTTTTCGTCTTTTCCACAGCGTCCGACCAGTTACTTGTGCGTTTGGCTGCGTCTGACAAGCGTTTTATGTCTTTTTTGAGCTTCTCATTCTCAGCGAGCTCATAGTTATCCTGTCTCTGTTTATTTTCCCACCAATCGGAGAAACTCCCTTTTTGCACCTCGATGTTCGTCTTGTTGATGGACAGGATGTGGTCGACACAGTTGTCTAGAAATGCGCGGTCGTGGGACACCAGAATATAACCGCTTTTGGAATGGAGATAATCACTGACGAGCTCCCTTGCATGCATGTCGAGGTGGTTGGTTGGCTCATCAATTAACAAAAAACTGTTTTCCTTTAGAAATAAGGCGGCTAACATCACTTTCGTTTGCTCCCCGTTAGACAAAGATTCAAAGGGACGATATAGAACATCGTCTGAAACCTTTAAGAGGGAGAACTCGCGCATTAATTCCCATAGCTGATAGTCCGGGACAATGTCTTGAACGATATCAAGGGTAAGATATTCTTTGTTCTCGACTTGGAAAGGAAAGTATTCAAAGCTGACTTGAGCACTAATCTTTCCGCTGTATTCATACTTACCAAGCAACAGGTTGAGAAAAGTTGTCTTCCCCCTACCGTTTCTTCCCGTAAAGCCCAATTTCCAATCCGTATCGATTTGGAAGCTCACATTTTCAAAAATGTTATCAAAACTGCCTTCATAGGCAAACGTCAAGTTATTTACACTGATTAATGACATACAATCATCCCCCTGTACGCAAAAAAATAGAAAAGCTACAAGAAAGTTACTCTCTTGTAGCTCAAATAAATACAGCAAATCCAACTCAAAAAAATGGAGTTAGATAAGGATATATTGTTTGAGTGAAGAGATATAAGTAACTTTCTTGCACATAAAGAATAAAACACGCGAAAGATTTCGCTGTTTGTTTTATTTTTTAAGCAAGAAAATTATCCATTATACTCTTCAGCTCCAGTCATTAAATTAACAGCATCATATCATAATCATTTGCACCTTTCAACAAGGAATATTTCCGTTTTTTTACTGTAGCTTCTATTGAAAACACGTGTTCCTTGGAACAATCCTCTCACTCGACAATTTTCCAGCAAGAAATTTTTTCCATATAGAGCAGGAAGTTTCGAATTCACCCAGAATTCTCATTATTGAAATTTTTTTAATTATTGCAATTATACGGAGGAGTTAAACTATGAAAAAAGTAGTCAGAGGCTTGGGTATTCTCGTGTTGGCATCATCATTCCTGTTCGTCCCGACTCAAGCAGCAGATGCGGTAGGAAAAGGAAACGACTCTAACGCCCGTCCACAAAAATATATCTTTGATGGAAACTGGAAGTACGGTGATACGTTAGTAGTGGCATACGATACGTTCTTTCCGAATGGATGGATTTCGATTGAAAAAGAGCCACATCGTGGAACACAGCTTGGATATGAAGTAGCGAAATATATTGTTGGCGCTAATTATGGGCAAGTAGAAAGAAGCTTGAGCTTTAACATCCCTTCTGGTTGGGTAGAAATCGGTCGAGGTTATAACAGCAAGAGACAAGCTTATATCGATATCAGAAATGAGAATAAAAAACGGTACCAACCTCAAGAGCTGGAGAATAAATGGGTCGGTACCGGGGTGCCTGTACCATATGGCTGGGTCGTGGTAAATGTAAATCTCTATGAAAAACAAATCGTAAATATCACCAGTATCCCTACTGAATCCAGCATTGAAGCGGTCAAACACCCTTCGCCAGCCTTTGCTTATGAAATCCCAAGAGGCTGGGAAATCACTGTAGATGGAGAGCATTCTCGAATTCTCACAAGAAAGTACTAATCATAACGGATACAATCTGTTACGAAATGAGATCATGAAACGGCCTGTAGGTAGCACGATGGAAAACCATTCGTGTAACCCACAGGTCGTTTTCGTTATTTGAAAGGAAAGCTATCCTGCGTTTTCCAAACAGAATTAAATTCAGTAATTTCAGTATTGACTAAAATAACTGAAATTACTTAAGATAATACACATAACATCTTTTAGGAAGTGATGCACATGAAAAAGTCTGCTTTGATTAGTGCTGTGCTCTTGTTTATCACTATACTCGTAGGGGTTCTTGGCACGTACAGCATCATGATTGCACTACCACTTATTGGAGAGGAATTACATCTGAATCCAGTGGAACAAGGTGCGATCATGAGTGTATATTTTTTAGGCTTCGCGATTTTCACCATTCCTGGAGGGATCATTGCTGATAAACGAGGATCGAAGCAAATTATTATAATCAGCGTGGTACTGTGGGCAATATTGACTGCACTTACAGGAGCGGTCACAAGTTTTGCAGCCTTACTCGTTGTCCGTTTTTTGTTGGGGGTTATCGATGCCCCACTAATGCCTTCTATGTATAAAGCGATTGCCGAACGAACACCTGCAAACATCCGTACGACCACATTATCCATCGTTTCAACAGCCGATCCACTTGGGTCTGGACTTGCCCCTTTTCTCGTAGCACCATTGATTGCAATACTGGGATGGCAGGAAGCTACTTTTGTTACAGCATCAATCGGCCTGCTCTTGGCCCCCATTCTCTTGATATTCCTTCCCCGTCCTTTCGTAATAGAACAACCTTCAAGCTCAGATTCAAGCTCAGCATCAAAATCGAATCCTATCCCTTTACTATCTCTTTTACGTAACATCGATTTGTGGAAACTAACAGGTATGCTCAGCGGAATTAATATCGTGATGATTGGATGCATGACATGGGTACCTACCTACTTAACAACTGAAAAACATCTTGCTATTACCGAATCGGGCTTATATGCATCGCTTCCTCTTCTCATTTCCATGCTTGGCTTTTTGGCAGGCGGATGGTTATTTGACCGTTATTTTCATCAAAAGTTTCGAACGATGGTCGTTCCGTCCATTCTGGTCTCAACGATTTTCCTCACGCTTATGATCCTAACTGACGATGTCAACCTGTTTATGTTGTTTGAGGCTATTTCTTTGTTTTTTCTATCCCTTACCACTCAACCTATTATTGGACTTACCATGCGTCTCATTCCCTCAGATGCTATGGGCACTGCTACTGGAATTCTGTTAACCGGAGGAAAGCTGGCAAGTATTTTTACACCAATCGCGATAGGCGCATTCATTCAGGCGTACTCCTTTCAAGCCGGTTTTTCCCTGTTGCTAGTAGGTGCAGGAATCTCTTTTGTTTCATCCATTCTTATCCATTTCAAAAGGAGTGAGTAGCTTGACTGATTTCATTCAAAAACTGCTGCAAGAAATGCCAGATTTCTCCCATTTTCTAACTATTGAAGAATTGGACACCTCTTCCCGTGAATTAGCAGCCGCCTATCCACATCTTGTTACGCTCAGTACCATTGGTCACTCAACAGAAGGACACCCCATCCTTATGCTGCGAATTGGAAATGGCCAACATCGCGCGCTGTTTGTCGGTTGTCCGCATCCAAATGAACCGGTTGGAGCTCTATCGTTAGAGTATCTCAGCAAAAAGCTATGTGAGGATTCTGCCCTATTAGAGCAAATGGATTATACCTTCTATATCATCAAAGAAATCGATGTAGATGGTTGCCGACTGAATGAGGGTTGGTACCGCGGTCCATTTTCTCCAGATCGTTACATCCGCAGCTACTATCGTCCCAGTATGCTCGAACAAGTTGAATGGACATTCCCGTACGCCTATAAAACGTTCGGCTTCAGCGAGCCCATTCCTGAAACCGTAGCATTTATGCGGGCGATTGATGAAGCCAAGCCGCATTTCCTCAACAGCTTGCATAGCTCCGATCAAACGGGAACGTTTTATTATGTATCGACGCCTCTTCCCGACGCATTGTGCCAACAGATCGTAAAACTGACCCATGATCATCAATTACCGCTGATGATCGGCGAACCGGAGGCACCATTCATGCCCCCTATCCAAGACGGTTTTTATCAGCTACCTGAGCTGTCTGCTATGTACGATTACTACCAATGCAACCTGCCTACTGGAGAAGACCCTGCAAAAGCAATCCTCATGGGGGGCTCATCCCGCGATTATGCTGGGACACGTTACAATACCTTTTGCCTTGTGTCGGAAATATCGTTGTTTACGGATCCAAGGATGGGAGATAAATCTGAAACGACTCATAGCTACAAGGATGCTACGCTGGACATAGCCAAACTGGAAGGTGAGCATTTTGCATTTTTATCCAAACAGTACCAAAGCGCACAGGCATTCATAACGATCCCAACCAAATTTCAGCGATCTGTAGAGGATTTTCTGATCGGTATGGAGGAAGTTCGAGCCCATCATTTAAAATCAGCTGAAAGTGATGAAACCTTAGCACGCTTTGCAACAGTAGCTGAAATGTTTGACTTGAAACTACGCACTTTATGGACTTCTCTATGCTGCTGCAGCATGCAGATCCGCATGCTGGATGCCCAGCCCGACAACATCACCCTTTCAGAGATTCGAGCAGAATCAGAAAAATGGCTGGATCAAGGCTTACAAGAGCTACTCTCCTTTTTTAATTGGTCGATGCGTCCACTGCGCGAATTGTGCGGTGTCCAGCTAGGTTCTGCCTTGATGATAATGGAGCATCTTCGTCAAACCAATGATAGCACCGCTACGCCACTAAAATAAGGAATGATGTGAGCGCCTGTCAGCAGACCAGGCGCATTTTCTTTTGTTATTTTCTGAAGAAAGCGATGACTATTGATAGTATAATAGACAAAAGCATGGATATCGGGCAAAACGAGGAAAAAGGAGTCTTGAAGTTGGACAAATTAACGGCGGAAACGATGCAATTGATTGAAGAAATGGCTCTCCATCACGAAAATCAAGGATTATCCAGAATTGCTGGCCGGATTATAGGACTGTTGATGGTCTCGCAGGAACCCCTTTCATCCGAACAGATTGCCACTACATTGCAAGTCAGTCTAGGCAGTGTATCTACCAATATGCGCATTCTTTTAAAAAGTGGAATCGCGGAAAAAAAGAGTGTGACAGGCGACCGTGTGAGTTATTACATCGTGGCACCAGACGCAATTGAGGAAGAGTTTATACAGGGTTTAGAGCGAATATTATCATTAAAGAATATCATAGAAAAAGGAATGCAAATTGAAAATTTGAAGGAAAGTGAGTTAGTTATGCAGCGGTTTCATGAGATGCTGGAAGCAATTGAGCTATACAGGGAATCTCTCAATCAAATGCTCGCTGAGTGGAAGTCTCGTCGCATGTAACATCAAAGAGCTCGTATCAATATCGTATCAAATGAAAAGCAGAAAAGGCAGCTTTGGCGTTGAAAAGCCACGGGCTGCCTTTTTCAAAAAAGGATGGGTATCAATCATTTGACTGGCGATAACTCGTTTTCCGTCACCCATTTATAATTTTTGACCTCTCCGCCACCCGATGTGGGCGTGTAATCGACCATATATACCGTAGTGGATTCGACAGTATCGAGCTTCCCTGTTGCATCCAGCATCCCTTTCACATGATCAGCCTTCAGAATGACTTCTGTTCCTGGATCATACGGCTGCTTGATGTGATTTTTGATCTCTTCCTGAATGATCCATTTATAATTCTTCACTGGTGGCTCCCCTGTTGTAGGCGTATAGGTAACACTATAGGCCGTCGTATCGTATGCCGCCACAATCTTTGCTTTAGCCCCCTGCATCCCCGGAGCATGATTCGCTTTTAGAATGACTTCACTTCCAATGACATAGGTTGGCTTTGGTACAACCTCTACTCCCTCCGGAACATTCGGTTTTCCAAAATTGCATCCACTTATCCCCATAATTGCAATCAGCATCAACGAAATTAGTCGCAGCCTTTTCATGTCGACACCCCGAATTCGTAGTTGTCTGCTATCGTATTTTCCGCTAACTGTCAATTATTATGGATACGGATGGCATACCTTATCCACCCGATGCTATTGAAAAGCATCCATGGAAGGAACCGACACTATTTGCCCGGTATTTCCCCCCGAAGGTAACGTTCGCCCCATTCACACATGAGATCCATGATTGGTTTTAGCGATTCTCCCAATTCACTCAATTCATACTCGACCTTTGGCGGTACTTGGCTGTACACGGTCCTGATGACGATTCCATCCTCTTCTAGCTCACGAAGCTGCTGTGTCAGGATTTTTTGGCTAATGTCCGGCATTTGTTTCTTCAATTCGCTCGTTCGTTTGGGGCCGTAGTATAGCTGACATAAAATCAAGGTTTTCCATTTACCACCTAAAACATCTAGTGTTGCTTCAGAAGGAATTTGGTATGTATGTTTGAGCTTTGGTCTCATCAATCAGCTATCCTCCCCTATTACTTACGATTTTTACAGGAACTTTTTTGTTCCTATGTTACTTTTTGGTATCAATAGCACAAAAAAGTGCGTACTTTTCATTTTCCATTATATGGTGCATGATTCGGATATACTAGCACCTTAGAAGATGGACGCCCATCTAACATACAAATGACTACAAAGATAGAGGGTGTATAAAAATGAGAGTACTGACAGTTGTTACTCATCCACGAACCAATTCCTTGACCTTTGCCGTTGCAGAACGTTTCGTTCAGGGACTAAAAGATGCAGGACATGAGGTTGAAGTATTGGATTTGCATCGCAGTGGTTTTCACCCTGTTTTATGGGAGGAAGATGAACCAGATTGGAACAATGGAGATAAGAAATATTCCGAAGAAGTCGAGATTGAAATGGAGCGCATGAGAAAACACGACGCGTTAGCCTTTATTTTTCCGATCTGGTGGTTCAGCATGCCGGCCATGTTAAAAGGATATATCGATCGCGTCTGGAACAACGGATTTGCCTATGGCTCACGCAAGCTGCATCATAAACATGCATTGTGGATCGGTCTCGCAGCTGCTCCAGAAGATCACTTTCAAAAAAGAAATTATGACCAAATGATGGCGCACCACCTCAATGTCGGAATCTCCAGTTACGTCGGAATCGGCGATTCGAGGGTTGAGTTCCTTTATGACACCTTGGCGCAAAATCCAGCGCATATCGAGCAGCTGTTGGACCGTGCTTATTACCTGGGATTCCATTATGGAAAGAAAGAGAGCCTGAAAATATAAAAAATATCATTCTATCGAAGCCAACGGTGGGCGTTGCAACTTTATCGCCCACCCCTTCTGATTTACCGGATGTTTAAACAAGAAAAAAGAAAGCCCCCTTTTTCTCATGAGAAAAAGAAGGCTTTCAACTATGTGTATACGCGTTACGCAAGTACCTCAACAGTAAAACCACCAGGAGCTTTCACATAAAACGTCCACCCATGCGATCTTACTGGCGGTGCAACTTTGTAACCATCTTCTTTTAAGCGTTGATTAATTTCATTTACTTTCTCTTCGCTCTCTTGGATGAAGCCGATATGAAATGTCTTGGGATATTGGACTTCGGCACCCTTCATCAAGGTAAACACCAGGCCGTTATCGTCAAATAGGACCCTAAAATTATCGCCACGAGCATCCTCCGACGTATCTAACTTTTTTAGGCCAAAATATTTCTCCAAGAAACCCGCAGCAGCTGGAACATCCGTAACGGTAAGATTGACGTGATTCAATTTCATAATGACCACACATCCTTTGCACGAGATTAATTCAAGCGTAGCACATTCATGCAAATGCCAATCTTGATAGGCTCCGAGGCAGATCATTGTCATGAAGATCCGTCACATATCTTTAAGGTTTCACGATCATTCTATTTGCTCACAGCAGCTACTTTGATTTGTTTACGATATGAATAGCATGGCCTAACACCGCTTCGGCAGCCTCCAGCCATACCTCGCTTAAAGTGGGATGCGGATGCATGGTTAACGCCACATCTTCTACACGCGCAGCAAGCTCAAGTGCCAGTACGCCTTCCCCAATCAGGTTCGATGCATCAGCACCTACAATGTGCATTCCCAACAATAAATGACTTTCTTGATCCACTATCACCTCAGCAAAACCTTCTCCTTCATCTATGGCGAGTGCTCTGCCATTCGCCCGATAAGGGAAAGTCGCTGCCTTGACCTTGTACCCTTGAAGCTCTGCCTCATCGCGTGTCATCCCCACACCAGCTATTTGCGGCTCAGTAAAAATCACATAAGGTACAAAAGGGGAATCTACGCTGCTAGGCAGCCCTGCGATCACCTCGGCTGCCACAATCCCTTGCTTCGCCGCACGATGAGCTAACGCAGGGCCAGGTGTTACATCGCCGATGGCATAAATATGCGCCTTGTTCGTACTGCCAGTCGATGTCACGGGAATATAGCCGCGCTCGTCCATTTCTACTCCCGCCTGCGCAAGTCCGAGTTCACCTGTGTTCGGCACTCGCCCTATAGTGACGAGGGTTTTATGTGCAGTGATACTTTCGGAACCGTTCTTTTCCGAAGTGCATACGAGTGTGACTCTTCCGTTCGCTACCTCAGCCTTCTCTACTTTTGTCGCGATCTTGACCGTCATCCCGAGCTGTTTCGCCTGCTTGAGCACTTCCTGAGAGAGATGGGCGGCTGTTTGCGGCAAAATACGCTCACTTGCTTCAATGATGGTCACCTGCGATCCAAGCTTGGCGAACGCCATCCCGAGCTCCATACCAATATAGCCGCCGCCGATTATGGCCAGTGTTTCCGGTACGTCATCCAATGCCAGCATATCAGTAGAATCCAGAATATATTCTCCATCTGTTTTTAAAAACGATGGAATGAATGGACGTGATCCTGTCGCAATAATCGCTTGTTTACATTTGTACGTTTCAAAATCGCCACCCGTCTCTACGCCAATCCGATCACTCGAGAGAAATGTCGCTGTTCCCTTCACGACTGTAACCCCATTGGCCTGACAGAGATAATCGATGCCTTTGTTCAATTGAGCAACGACAGAAGACTTCCACGTCTGCCAGCTCGGCATATGGAAGGTTGCTTTCCCTGTCGGAAGCTGGATTCCAAGCTTATTTAGACGATTTAGCTTGTGGTATTCGCCTGCTGTATGAATCAAGGCTTTCGACGGGATGCATCCGCGATTTAAGCAAACCCCACCCAGTACTTCCTTTTCAATCAGAACAACCGATTTCCCCAGCTGTCCGAGACGAATAGCGGCTGCATAACCTCCTGGCCCACCACCGATGACAACTACATCTGTTTCGACTGCTACTTCGCCGACTACCATCTATACCATCTCCGCAAACAATAGATTCGGATCTTCCAGCAGCTCCTTGATCCGGTTGGTAAAACGTACTGCCGTCACGCCATCGATCAGGCGATGATCAAACGAAAGTGACAGGTTCATCATCCAGCGAATAACGCCTTCATCCTCACGCACGACCCAGCGTTTCTCCATTTTGTGCAAACTGATAATCGCTACTTCCGGGTGATTAATGATTGGCGTTGCTTGCAGTCCCCCGATTGGCCCTACATTGCTGATCGTGAAAGTGCCACCTGTAATGTGCTCCATGGTCAATTTTCCTTCGCGAGCCAAGCGTGCCAGTTGATCGATTTCTTCCGCGAGTTGAAAAATCGATTTGTGGTCTGCATCCTTGATGACTGGTACGATCAAGCCCTCAGGCGTATCCGTTGCAATGCCGATATGGTAAAAGCGCTTGAGCAAAATTTCATTCGTACGTTCGTCAATCGATGCGTTTAGCGTCGGGAATTCCTTTAGTGCAATGACCAGCGCTTTGATAAAGAACGGGAGGAAGGTCAGCTTAATATTCCGTTTTTCCGCATGTGGCCTTAACGTTTCGCGCAAAGCACGCAGCTGATCCATCTCCAGCTCGTCGACAGAAGTCACATGCGGGATGATTGTGACTGATTTCACCATATGCTCGGCAATCTTTTTCCGTATGCCTTTTAACGGTAGCCGTTCGATACCTCCCTGCGACGAGGTGGCTGCACGAGTAGCGGTTCCTGTTTTCGACTGAACAATCGGTTCCGTCTCAATCGCTGCTGTACTTGCCTCCAACAGGCGCTCATTGCCAGTGGCCGATGTCGGAAACTTAGCTGGTGCTGATTTTTGCAATCGATTGGCGAATTGGCGCAAATCCTCTTCCGTCACACGTCCCGCTGCTCCTGTACCTGTGACCAACTCGATATCCAGCTTCATTTCCCGCGCCAACTGCCGAACGTACGGCGTGGCCAATGAGCGGCGGTGATCAGCACGAGCTGGAGTAAAATGGACGGTCTTATCCGGGTTTACGACCTTTTCTGGATGCTTTGTCTCCGTCTTTACTTCCACTTCTGTACCTGCATCGATCACGAGAAGGGTTGTGCCGACCTCTACTATTTCCCCTTCTGCTATGAAAATGTCACGAATGATGCCAGTCACTGGCGCAGACAACTCGGCATTCACCTTGTCTGTCTGCACCTCCAGTAGTGGCTGATCCTGTTGAACGGATTCGCCTGTGCGAACCAGTACTTTTACGATTTCTCCTTCATGCATACCTTCTCCCACATCCGGAAGCTTGAACTCAACCATATGACTCGCTCCTTCTCTTAAAACGTAGCCGTTTCCATAATTCCGTCCTTCACGCGTTCAGCCGTTGGCAAATAGTCATCCTCGATGCTAAATTGTGGGACGGGCACGTCAAATCCGGTAATCCGTTTCACGGGAGCCTTCATGTAGATCAAAGCTTCATCATTAATTATGGAAATGATCTCTGCACCCAACCCAGCAGTTTTATGGGCTTCATGTACGACAACTGCGCGTCCAGTCTTTTTGACCGAGGCAATGATGGTATCCCGATCCAACGGATAGAGGGTACGTAGATCAATGACTTCGCAGCTCAAGCCGTTTTCGCGCTCGATCTGTTTCGCCGCATCCTCTGCGACACGAAGCATCGCTCCCCAAGCAAAAATAGATACATCCGAGCCTTCCTGGACGACCTTCGCTTTTCCGATGGGCACACGGTACATTTCTTCGGGAACCTCTTGTTTAAATGCGCGATAGAGCTTGGTCGGCTCCAAAAAAATAACCGGATCAGGATCTTCCATTGCTGCAATCAGCAAGCCTTTTGCATCATAAGGTGTGCTTGGTGCCACAACCTTTAAGCCCGGTACATGAGCAAAAAACGTTTCGACACTCTCCGAATGCAACTCCGGACCGCGAATCCCTGCCCCGTACGGCGTGCGTATGACCATCGGGACATGGTACTGTCCGCGAGTACGATAGCGCATGCGTGCAGCATGAGAAACAATTTGCTCAAAGCCTGGGTAAATAAAGGCAAGGAATTGAATCTCGACCACAGGAATTTTCCCGTTCATGGCAAGACCGATCGCTGCCCCGATGATTCCCGCCTCGGCTAGCGGCGTGTCCACTACACGATCCGGACCGTATTTGTGAACCAAATCTTCCGTCGCCCGGAACACACCACCATTCACGCCAATATCCTCGCCGAGCAGCATGATGCGTGAATCATCTGCCAATTTTTGATCCATGGCCTCCGTGATCGCTTGAATCATCGTCAGTTTGCGTTTCATGCTGGGATTCCCTCCTGCTTCGATGGCTTGACGAGCTCGCTCTCCTGTTCCGTTGCCATCCACGATGGTTCAGCGTAGACGTGCTTGAACATGTCTTCCGGTTTGGACTTCGGATAGCTCTCTGCTTCCACAAGAGCTGCATCGATTTGTTCATTCACGTGTGCCATCAGCTCATCTTCCTTCGTCTCATTCCACAACCCTTGATTCTCCAGAAACACACGCAAACGTTGGAGTGGGTCGCGCTCTTGACGCCATTCCTCGGACAAAATCTCTTGATCCCGGTATTTCTTCGGATCATCTGCGGTTGTGTGAGCGCCATAGCGGAATGTCACCGCTTCGATCAACGTCGGTCCCTTCCCTTCCAACGCACGTTGCATGGCTTCTTTCATGGTCAGCCAAACAGCGAAGATATCATTGCCGTCTATCCGAACCCCAGGGATATCATAAGCGGCCGAACGCTGTGCAATCGTTTTCGATGCAGACTGCTGTGAAAACGGAACGCTGATCGCGAAGCCGTTGTTTTGGCAGAAGAAAATGGTCGGCGTCTGAAATACGCCTGCAAAATTCAATGCCTCATGGAAATCTCCCTCTGAGCTTGCTCCGTCACCAAAGTAGGCGATGCTAACATGCTGTTCGTTTTGCAGCTTGCTCGCCCAAGCAGTCCCTACCGCATGAACCATTTGAGTCGCAATTGGTACACATGGCGGCATGATATTCAAATGTTTCGGACTGATACTCCCTTCCATGTGGCCCATCCAATAGAGGAACACCCGTGCCATGGATTGACCATGGACGATCGCTGCCGCATGGTCTCGGTAGGTTGGGAAAAGCCAATCTCCAGGTGCTAATGCCATCGCGCTGCCGACTTGCGAAGCTTCCTGCCCTTCAAAAGGAGCATACGTCCCCATTCTTCCTTGTCGTTGCAGGTTAATCGACTTGCGGTCAAACTGCCGAACCAGCACCATATTTTCATACATCTTGATCATCGTCGCCTCGTCTAAAAGCCCCTTGAGATCGCTTACCAGCTCACCCGCTGGACTCAATACCTGATATAATGAAGACATGGAAACATCCCTCGCTTTTTCGATGAAAAACACCACGGTGTCTTTCGATCATGTGATATTGATTCGTCTTGCCTCTGCTTTCGTCCCTATAGAAGAGCAAGTAGCATGCCAAACATTTGAAAGCGATTTCACAACAAAACAATCCGAAGATGATCATTTTTGCATATGCATACTTGAGCATCGATGATTATTTCTGATTATTCCGTTTACAAGCCTACTGAGGAGGACTTCGATGTATCAAACCAAGTATTTCCAGACCAGTGACAATCATGAACTCGCAAAATTACTGACGACCATCTTCAGTACGTCCCACGACGGATTGGCGATTTGTGACCGTAACGGCTACGTTCTGCTTTACAATGAGGCGTACTTGAACATCACGGGAGTTCCCGCCGACATTTTGAATAATTTCAGCTTTATGGAGCAAAAAGAAATGCATCTGGTTCCTGACTCTTCTGCTGTACGTACGATTTTGACGAAACAAACCCATAGTGTTGTCATCGATTATGCAAACGGTCGGCAAGCGATCAATACAGCTACCCCGCTGCTCGATCCAAACAAGGAATTATTGTTTGTAGTGGGAAATGTGCGCGACGTCACGGAGCTGAATCAGCTTCAGAAGGAGCTGGAGGAAACACGTCAAATCAGTTCGGCGTATCAAAGGGCTCTGGAACATATCCAAACCGATGGTGACTTTGACGAGCAGATTATTTATCGCAGTGGGCTCATGCATCGAATTGCTTCACTCTCCAAGCGCTTTGCGACGAACGACTCTCCTATCCTTTTGCTAGGCGAGTCTGGTGTCGGTAAAGATGTCATGGCGAACTACATTCACGCTCAAAGCGGGCGAACTGGCGAATTTATCAAGATTAACTGTGGGGCCATTCCCGAGCATTTGCTCGAGTCAGAATTATTTGGCTATGAGAAAGGCGCCTTTACGGGGGCAAGTCAGTCAAAGGAAGGATTGCTCGAGCTGGCGGATCGGGGAACCATTTTTCTCGATGAGATTGGAGACCTCCCTTTTCCTTTACAGGTAAAGCTCTTGAATGTGTTGCAGGATGGACGGATTCGCAGACTCGGGGGGAAAACATCACGTCAGGTTAACATGCGTATCATCGCTGCTACCAATAGTGATTTGGAAGCGATGGTCGAACAAAAGCGTTTTCGGCAGGATTTGTTCTACCGGCTAAACGTACTAACCCTCACCATACCACCCTTGCGTGAACGCCGCGAGGATATTCCGGCTCTTATTTTCTACTATTTGAAAAAGCTCGAATGGAAATACCAGCAAGAAATGCGCATCGAAACAGATGCGTTGGAGGCGCTAATGGATTATGACTGGCCCGGGAATATACGCGAGCTGAAAAATGTGGTGGAACGTTCTTTCCACATGTGTGAAAATGGGCGAATTACCTTTGATCAGTTACCGGCGTCGATTCGCAATACACAACAGACAGCCCTGCCGCTCCAACTCGCCAAAATGGATGAGCTGTTGTCGCTAAAAGAAGCGGTCGAACGGTTTGAACGAGCGTATATCCAACGCCTCTTGAAGGAGACAGACACCATGCAGCAGTGTGCGGATAAGCTGCAAGTGAACATATCCACGCTCGTGCGAAAAAAACGCAGCCTCGGCATTAAATAGTGCAAAAGGAAGAGCCCGATACACGTTGGTTCGGGCATTCTCGTTTTTTCAGAGTATGGTCTTGCAAAACATCTGGGCGCTATTTCACAAGCCCTTCTCTTAATGTGTTGATCCCATGCTCCAGATATCCCTTCAAACAGCTCAAGACGTACACCCAGCCTTCTTTATTGTCGATCATTTTTTGCAGGAGCGCAGGATCATTTTCTTGAAAGCCCTCTTCGTTCACTTCAATAATCGTCGTGGCTTTATCTAACTCGTTTAACGTAATCGTTACGGTATTTTCTTCTCCCGCCCACTGGAAAACGATTCGTTTGTTCACTTCGATTTCGTGAACCGTAATCCCTACTTCTGCGTTGTAAATATCGTAGAATAACATAATGCTCTTCCCTTCTTCCCACCTTGCCGAGCTGGAAGAGAACCAGAAGTTGCCGATTTTCTCAGGGTCCACGAATGCTTCGAACACTTCTTGTGCAGGTCTGTTAATCTGAAATTTTGTGAGATTGTTCATGCCTCCGTCAACTCTCTTTCTGAATGCTGACTCCACCGTATCACAATCACATTTGCGAGACAAATGATCGAATGACTGCCTTTTATTCTTTTACTGCCCCGGACGTCAATCCTGATATAATCCGCCTCTGGAAAATCAGCACCATCACTACTAGCGGGATCGTCACAATGATGGAGGCAGCCGATATTTCTCCCCATGGGATTGTAAACATTCCTTGAAACATGACGATTCCAACAGGCACAGTCTTCATTGCTTCCTGCGTATTCAGCGTCAAGGCGAACAAAAATTCATTCCACGCTGCAATAAAAACGAGGATGGCGGTCGTAAAAACCCCAGGCATAGCAAGTGGGAAAAACACTTTCGTCATCGTTTGCCAAATACTCGCACCGTCTACTTTAGCTGCCTCGCCCAAATCACTCGGTATTTTGCGGAAAAAGATGGTCAAATTCCAGATTGCGAGCGGCAGCGCAAAGGTTGTATAAGGAATGATCAGGCCAGTGTAGCTATTCGTTAAGCCCATCGATTGCATGAACATAAAAATAGGAGAAATGGTAGCGATCTGCGGAAACATGGACACAGCCAGTACCACACCCAAAATAATCGTTTTTCCCCGAAAGGACAGCCAGGCAATTGCATAGGCAGCAAAGGAAGCGATTGTTATGGAGTAGAGTGTGGTTAACGTTGCCACGACAGTTGAATTCAACAAGTAACGGGCAAACGGTCTTTCCGTGAAGACGCGGACAAAGTTGTCAAACGAAGGATTTTGGATGATAAAATGAAAGGCACTCTCTCCAAACAGCTCCGCTGGTGGCTTCAATGCTGCGAGGAGAATCCATAAAAACGGGAACATCACAAGAAAAACGAAGAGCAGTAGACCCATGTAAAACAAGGGACCCGTATGTTTACGCATCCAATCACCTCCTTATTTGCCACTGCCATCACTCAGCAGATCAGCTCCCAATATTTTCACATAGCCGATGGAGATCAACGCCACACATAAAAAGACAATGACGGCAAGCGCCGAGCCTTCCCCAAAACTCATTTGAGCAAACATCGTTTTGTACGCGTAAATGGAAATGGTCTCGGTCGAATTCCCGGGGGCCCCACCTGTCAGCGTGTAAATCAGGTCAAAAACACGGAACGCATCAAGTGTACGGAACAATAGCGCTACCAGAATGGTTGATTTCAGCATTGGAAGCGTAATTCGAAAAAATTGCTGGGTGCGGGTGGCACCGTCTACAGAAGCTGCTTCATACAAGCTTTGCGGGATCGTTTGCAGGCCAGCGAAAATGAGCAAGGCCATGAATGGGGTCGTCTTCCACACATCTGCCAAAATGACGGAAAACATGGCTCCAGCCTTGGTCGTCAGGAGCATCCCCATGTCAGAGATCAAGCCTGCCTGCTCAAAAAGATAGGCAACGATGCCGTTTTGCCCGTCGTACAAAAACTTCCACATCATCGCGGAGATGACAGTCGGAATCGCCCACGGAATTAACACCGTAGCTCGTACAAGACTCCTACCACGAAAAGGTCGATTGATCAACAATGCAATCAATATACCGAGCACTAATTCAATGACAACGGAGATAACGGTAAAAAATGCCGTATTGTACAGAGCTCCCCACATCCGGGCGTCCGTTAAAAACTTCTTGTAGTAGGCAAGGCCAACAAAGTTGGGCTCGATAATCGAAGCTTCCATGCCTTGGATCACGCCAAGAGCACCCTCTGGCTTCGAAAGCTGCTTTTGTTCACTCATTTGCAAAAGGACTTCTCTGACTTTTGCCAAGTTGGTTTTGATAGACTCTGTTTGTTCGTTCGAGAGGCTTACATATTTGAGCTCGGTCGGGACTGGTTTAAAATCCAGCAATAGCTGATCGATCATCTGGTATCGACTCGCGATCTCGCCTGTTTGGTTGAGGGAAGTGTTCAATTGCTCGATTTGCGCTTGGAGCGCGTTCAATTTTTCCTTTGATGACCCTTCTGCGGAGTCCGCCTCCCTCTTTACATACCGGAGCAGATTGGGTAACGTGCTGACATATCGCTCCATATCTAATCCGTATGAAGAGTGAATCTCTGATTTCGTCGGGTCGTTCAACCGGATGTCGTGCAGACTGATCCAAAAGGATCGCATGACAGGCCAAATCGCGATAACAAGTATGATGAGCAGTGCAGGAAAAATCAGCAAATACCCCATCTGTTTTTCTGAGAGAGTCCTTTTCGTTGATCGAATCATCCGTTCACCACCTTCCTTCCCGCTAGAAGCTTGCTTGTGCTTGCCAGATCGTTGTGCAACTTCCAAGGAAGCCGGTTTGACTCCCTTGGAAGCCTCACGTGATGCTACTTATTTTTTCATAAGGTCGTTCATCTGTGTTTCCATGTTTTGCACCGCCTGCTCGGCTGTTTGCTGCCCTGCGAGCGCTTTGGACACCTCGATCTGGATCACTTCCGAAATTTTCGGATAAATCGGAGTCGTTGGACGAGATACAGCAGCGCTTACGCCATCGACGAAATCTTTGTTGGCGAACAACGGACTGGCTTTTTGAACATCGGCTTCCTCGTAGGCTGGCAGGTAGGTTGGTGCGAGCCCACCCTCTATCGCGGATATTTTCTGACCCTCTGGACCTGTCATGAATTTGAGGAATTCCCATGCTTCTTTCGGGTGCTTCGAGAACTTGTTGATTCCTCCCATCCAACCGCCGAGTGCTGCTGCGGAGCCTGCATCGCCTGCTGGCAGTGGAGCGATCGCGACTTGATCGACGATTTTGGACTGGGCCTGATCTTGCGCCAACGCGAACTGATACGGCCAGTTACGGATAAACGCTGCCTGTCCCTCAAGGAAGGCCGTATGGGATTCCGGCTCCATGAATGTGGTGATATTGGTTGGGACGAAATCGGATTTGACGACTTCGATCATTTTTTTCAATCCTTTGATCGTAGCCGGATTGTTGACTGCCACTTTTCCTTGTTCATCCAAAATTTTTCCACCGTACGATGCACTGAACTCGACAAAGTTGCAAACCAATCCTTCATATTGCTTGGCTTGCATCAAATAGCCGAACTTCGTACCGCCCTTACCCTTCGTTGCTTTTGCTTGGGCAATCAGGTCATCCCACGTCTTCGGTGCTTCGGATACGAGATCTTTGCGGTAGAACAAGAGTCCCGCGTCGATAAACTTGGGCATGGTCCATTGCTGTCCGCCAAAGTTCCCGGCATCCATGGCCCCTTTGATGTATTTTCCGGTCTCGATTCCATCTTGCTCCATTAGGCGGTCGAGCGGCAGAAGATAACCCGCTTGGGCAAATTCAGCCGGCCAGATGACGTCTAGGTCAAACACGTCGATTTCAGACGATTGCGCACTGAACATGGTGACGTATTGATCATGACTCTGCCCGGAATCGGCGGGCATCTCACGGATTTCTACTTCGATATTTTGATGGGCTTTTTGGAAAGCTTCTACGAGCTTTTTGGTGGAATCCGTCGCGTCTTTTCCGCGTGCGTAGACAAGCTTGATTTTTTCGGCTGTGGGCTGTGATGGCTCTGTTTTGGGTGCGGATGGTGTTGAAGGCTGTGATGGGGTTGTATCTGTAGAAGCTTGCTGAGATGTGGAAGAACATGCTGCCAATGCGAAGGTCATTAATAAGGTAAGTCCAACGGATGTAAGTCTTTTTGCAACTTTCATCTAAGTAACCCCCTATGCTCATGTTAGAAGCGGACTGCTTCCCCTTTTTGTGCGGATGTGTAGATGGCTTCGATCAATCTGTTGATGTACAAGGCCTGTTCCGGTGTGCAGAGAACCTCTGCCTTCCCTTCGATGGCGTCGATGAAATTACGGAATAAGAGTACGCGTTCTTTTTGGGGCTTTGGTGTTAATTCTGTCGAGGCAGTTACGCCGTTCCACTCATGGTAAAGTGTGAACTGGTTCTCCAATAAACGAAGGGATGCCCCGCCCTCTTGTCCATATAGTTGAAGGAAAACGTTTTCCTCTTCGATGTGAGAAGCCCAGCTTGCATCGAGCGTAAGCGACAATCCGTTCTCAAAGGTAATCATCGCCACTGCCATATCTTCCACGTCAAACTTCCCGTTATCATCGATTCTTCCCCACTCTGACAAGCCGCGTTTGTGAGGCCCGAATTGCGCGTACGTTTGCCCGAGGACGGATACAGGCTTTGGATGATCCAGGAGCCATAGGGTCAAATCGAGCATATGCACGCCGATATCAATCAACGGACCGCCGCCTGCCGATTCTTTTTGCGTAAACCAGCTTCCCCATCCTGGAATCCCATTTCGTCTGACCCAACCAGTTTTGGCGTGATAAATATTTCCCAGCTTTCCTTCCTTCAGCCATGTTTTGACTTGCAGGGAATCGCTTCGGAATCGGTTATTTTGTGCGACCATGAGGATCTTGTCTGCTTTTTTCGCGGCTTCGATCATTTCTTCTGCTTCCTGGGCATTCATCGCCATCGGCTTTTCGCACAGCAAGTGTTTGCCTGCTGCAAGCGCATGTTTGGTTGCTTCTGCATGCAAATAGTTTGGGACACAAACAATGATCGCGTCTACATCAGACTCTTGTAGCATCGTCTCGTAGTCCGTGAAAACTTGCGGAATGTCATGCCGTTTCGCACGATAGGAAGCCATTTCTGCGGAAATATCGGCAATGGCAACTACCTCTGCTCGCGATTCTTCCTTGATCGCCTCCAAGTGTGCTTCTGTAATTCCCCCTGCACCGATGATTCCGATTTTCCATTTACGTCGATTCGTCATTTTCTCCCCTCCTACACCCACCATAAATTTTGGACTGGTTCTCGCAAAATGACTTGCTGCAGATTTTGAACAGCGCGCTGGAATCCTTCCTCAATCGACATGATGGCGTCTTCGTGCTCGATGCTCACCACGTAATCGTATCCATTCATGCGCAGTGCACTCATCATATCCGCCCACGTCTGCTGCGAATGCCCATAGCCTACGGTTCGGAAATACCACGCACGTTCATGTAGATTGGCGTAGGAATTCATATCCGTCAGCCCGTACATGTTCACTTTTTCCTGGTCAATAAACGTGTCTTTGGCATGGAAATGATAGATGGCTTTTTCTTTGCCCAAGATTTTGATCGCAGCTACCGGATCAATCCCTTGCCACCACATGTGACTTGGATCGAAGTTTGCCCCAATCCCTTCCCCTACCTGTTCCCGTAGCTTTAGCAATGTCCCTGGTGTGTGGACGAGAAAGCCGCCATGCAGTTCCAGCGCAACCTTGACATGATGCTCAGTCGCATAAGCGGTCCATTCGCGCCAGTACGGGATGAGCTTCTCGTTCCATTGCCAATGGAGCACGTCGCGATACTCATTAGGCCAAGGAGCAACAGGCCAGCTCGGGTACTTCGCTCCTTCGTGGTCGCCTGCCGTGCCAGAAAAGCAATTGACCACTGGCACCTCCAGCAGCTCGGCTAGCTGTACCGTTTTCACAAACGTATCGTGGGATTGCTGCGCGAAGCTTTTCTCTGGTGTCAACGGGTTGCCGTGACAACTCAGCGCGCTGATTATCAAGCCCCGATCCTCTACTGCCTTTTTGTACGCTCGTCTTTTTTCCGGACTTTCCAACAGCTCATCCAGATTGCAGTGCGCATTACCCGGATAGCAGCCTGTGCCGATTTCCACCGCCTCTAAACCTGCTGCCTGCACATGATCTAGCATTTCTTCGAACGACTTCTCGCTAAAAAGAACGGTAAATACGCCAAGCTTCATATCTCTTCACCCCTTTTGAATGCGTAAACTCATTTGCTTCTTCTATATGGTCAGTCTTGTTGCCTCACTTAAGTAGAGCGCTTACAGTTTGGCGAACCACGAGATGGTGTGGCACGGTGCTCATTCTCTCTACTGGTTCATTGCGGATTTGTCTGAGTAGCTGCTCTGCTGCGGCTTTTCCGTACATGAACGGGTCATTGTGCACGGTTGTGAGCATGGGGCGGGAAAGGGAGGCGAGCTCCAAATTGTCGAAGCCCATGACGGAGATGTCTTCTGGTACACGAATGCCATGGTCGTACAAGTAATTGAGGACGCCAACCGCCATCAGGTCTGTTGCGACAAAAACAGCTGTCGGACGGATTTTCTCCTCACAAATACGGCGCATGGCTTCGTAACCGCTCTTGGCTGTGAATTCCCCTTCCACAACGAATCCTTCATGGATGGGCAAGTCATGTGCCCGCATGGCTTTTCGGTAACCGCCCATGCGATCCAGACCGCACGGCGGGTCCCACAATGGGCCAGATATACACGCGATTTTTGTATGACCTTGTGAGATAAGATAGGCAGTAGCATCATAGGAGGCTTGCACATTGTTGACGTTGACAGTCGGAATCTGATAGCCGGGCAAATCGTGTCCGGTAACAACAAGAGGAACCTGAATCTCTTGCAACGTCTGGATATTGCCCTCTAGGAAATGAATACTCGCGATAATGACACCATCGATTTGTTTTTCTTTGAAAAGGCGCAAGTACTTCAGCTCTTTGTCCACCACTTCATCGGATATCGCCAAAAACATGCTGTAGTCGTACTCGCTAATGACGCTATCAATTCCGTAAATGAGATTGGAGTAAAAATTATTGGAGATATCGGGAATCATTACCCCGATGATGCGGGTTTCCTTGCTGACCAAGCTCCTGGCAATCGCATTCGGCTGAAACCCCGTCTCTTGCACGATTTTCAAAACTCTTTCCCGCAGCTCTGGACGGACTGGCTTGGAATTGTTTAGCACGCGCGAAACAGTCGCGATGGAAACGTTGGCGAGTTGTGCGATGTCTTTAATGGTTACAGTAATGGTTCTTCACTCACTTTCTATGTAACGGGTAAACGTTTTCCTAATGTAAAAATAACACTCAACTATCTTTTTTGTCAATATTCAGTTAATTATAAATGTTGTTGACATGGCGAGGGTGTTGTTAAATAATTCATCATATAATTTAGTTACTAAATTAATCATATACAAAGGAGGTTTTGTCATGAATGTTTTCCTTACAGGAATAACAGGTTATGTCGGATCCGTAGTCGCCGAGCATTTTCAGTCCCAAGGGTATCAGGTTGCTGGACTTGTGCGATCGGAAGAAAAAGCGGAGCTGTTGCTCTCACAAGGGTTCACCCCTATTGTTGGCGATCTTGCGGATACCACCCTGTTAACAGAAAGTGTTAAAAAATTCGATGGGGTCATCCATACGGCGATCTCGCACACACCTGATATGGAAAAACTCGATGTAGCGGCGGTTAGGGCAATGCTCGAAGGTTTGGAAGGCACAGGGAAGCCATTTATTTATACGAGCGGAACGCTGATCTATAACGATACGTACGACAATGTCGTGGATGAGAACTCCCCTCTCAACCCCTTGCCATTTCTGCAATGGAAAGCGAATCAGGAGCAGGAAGTGTTAGGAGCTGCCAAGCGCAATATTCGAACGATCGTCATACGTCCTACACTTGTGTACGGTCGTGGCGGTGGACTCGTCCAAGCAACGCTTCAAAGAACGAAGCTCTCTCAATCAGCCAACTACATCGATGATGGTCAAGCGGCATGGTCTACTATCGATGTTGATGATTTGGCAAGGCTTTACGAATGCGCTTTTTTACGAGCACAGCCAGGCTCATTATTCAATGCAACTTCCAAGGAAATGATCACGACAAAAGAGCTCATGACTTCGATTGCCAAAATAGCAGAGATAGAAAAAGTCGGATCCTGGAGCTATGAGGACGCGGCCAAAGCATTAGGACCAGCCGCTTGGGGGGCGAGCATCAATCAGAGGATATCTGGATTACGCGCGGAGCAACAGCTGCAATGGAGTCCCTCTGCGAATTCACTCCGCAAAGAGCTGGAGCAAGGTTCTTATCAAAACAATAAAAAACCATAGTCCATCATCGAACTATGGTTGTAATTCATCGCTATGCTGATAGGTATGCAGGAATCTGATTGATTTCGTTAAAATCCGTATGAGTGCCTGTGCATCATCCGTACCAAGATGCTCATGCAGCTGCTGAAAACGAGTAAACAGCTCTTGCTCTCTCGCTGCCACAAAATCAAAGCCCTCTTTCGTTGGGGCTACGAGAATGGAGCGTCGATCCTTAGGTCCCACGGTGCGGGTAATAAGCCCAAGCTGTTCGAGTGATTGAATGACATGCGTCACGGCTGCTGACGTTATTTTCAACTGCTTGCCTAGCTCGGAAACTCTGATGCCATTCGTTCCTGGTGGACTTACGTAGGTCAAGTGAACAAGCAAATTCAGTTCGCTCTGACGGAGGTCTTTCGAAGGACTGAAAACATGTCCGATCCGCTTTAACTGACCAAATACGAGAGCCAGCTCTTTCGTTGTCTGATCAATGGTAACATCCGAGTTTGTATGGTCTGTACTCATCCGTTTAGACTCCCATTCTTTGATGGTATCAATCGATTATTTACGAAATGAAATGAGATTGTCAAGAATGAGTGTCCATTTCGCACTCGAAAAAGCACCGTATGCCAAGTTCTGAACTCCGGCATACGGTGTTATTCCTACCTACTCTATTCTGGGAAGCAGTACTGCATCTTGCTAAACGATCTGCGCAATTCGATCACCTTCGACTGGACAACCTCGGGCTTTTCATTGCCTGATAACACGCTGGCAATCAGGTCTGCAATCGTATCCATCTCTTTTTCCTTCATGCCAAACCGAGTGACTTCTGTCGTCCCGATACGCAGACCGCTTGGAAAGTCCCAATCCTCTGGTCCGTCGCCAGGAATCAAATTTTTGTTCGTGATGATATTCGCTTCCGCCAAACGCTTCCCTACCTCGTAGCCACCGCCAAACTCTTTTACGTCCAAAATCACTTGATGTGTACGTGTATAGCCTTTGTGCGTGCAAAGCACCCGAATTCCCCGTTCATCGAATGCTTTCCCCAGCGCTTGTGCATTTGTCACAATTTGGGCCATGTATTCCTTCCCAAACGCCAAAAACTCTGCCGCCGCCGCTGCCAATGCCGCTACCCGGTTGACTTGATGTGTCGCGGCAAGTGCCGGGAAGATGGCATTTGTTATCGGTACCGAAAATTCCGGGTCATTCCAGACGATGATACCGCTTTGTGGGCCGCTAAACGTTTTCCCAGCAGAGCCAGTCATCACACATGCCCCTTCTCGCAACGGGTCCTGAAATTGACCGCCACCGATCAAACCCAGTTGATGTGCGCCATCAAAATAAATGCGACCGCCCCATTCTTTCACGATCTCTGCCATTTCCTTCAGCGGGAATGGAAATAAAGTCATGGACGCGCCTAGGGTAACGAGCTTTGGTCTAACTTGTCGTGCTACCTTAGCGAATCCATCCAGATCAACGGTAAGCTCAACTGGGTCCATTGGCACATCGACAATTTGCAAACCACGAATGCCAGCAGGCCCGTCCACCCGATTGCTGGAATGCCCTCCAAACGGTTGCGCGATCGTCATAATCGTATCGCCCGGTTGCGTTAACGCCGCGTAGACCGTCATGTTTCCGATCATGCTCGCTACCAATCGATGGTCAGCAAAATTGGCGTGGAATACTTTTTTCAACAGCTCCACACATAGCGCTTCGATCTCATCGATATATTTCGTGCCAGCGAACCATCTCTGCGTGCTCCCGATATGTCCTTCCGCAGCGCGAGTCCCAACCTCAGAAGCGAGTAATTGACGTACGATAGGCGTGGTAGGTGCTTCTGGTGCGAGCAAATTCAAACATTCCTCGCCTCGCCATATCGCATTGCGGTTGACAGCATTCACGATCTCTTGCTGAATCAGACGGTGGGACGGACTCTCTTCGATAATGGATCGTGCCCATTGCAGAACACGCGAATCATGTACTTCCCCCTTCATTTCAACCGTACTCATGCCATTACCCCCTAATCATCTTTGGAATGGTCCGTAAGCAATTTGCCGAGGTTGATCCAGTTTTCTTCCATCAAAGAAGAGGCAAGCTGACTGTTGTTGTCCCGAATCGCTTCGATGATTCTGCGGTGCTGTTCTACTGATTCCACCCCTTCCAAGGAACCGAACCGAGCAAATTCCAAACGCCGAATTTTCGGTACAACTCGCTCAAGTGCCAGGTAGATTTCACGATTCCCCGCAGCCTCGAGGATCACGTCGTGAAAGCCGTCATCTGCTTCAATCGCTTTGATCACATCTTGCTGTTCGAGCGCAACCTGTAGCTTTTCATTCCATTGCTCCAGACTACGGATGACCTCTGATTCAAATGGCATCGCCAGTCGTGCTGCCAACCCGTGCAAGGCCGCAACAACAGGAAAAGCGTGCTTCGCCTCCTTTTCCAGTAAGGGTGTTACCCGTGTGTGAGAGCCAGGGACGGATTCAATAAGACCTTCGTCCTCCAACCGTTTGAGCGCTTCTCTCACAGGTGTTCGACTCACGCCAAATAAAGCCGCCAGTTCGTTGTCGTTGACTCGTTGTCCTGGCTTTAGCTCCAGCATGATGATCGCTTTCTTCAAGCCTTGGTATACTTGTTCGCGTAATGTGGGGCGTTCGATTTGTTTGATTAGGTTCGTGTCCATAAAACCAATATATTGGTTTTATTATTATCTGTCAATTTTAAATATTTAGATACACGAAAGTAGAGGAGGCTACCCCCACCAGTAACATTGACGAATGGGATAGCCTCTTCATTATTGAACGTAACTCTATCATTCTGCCGGAGGGCTACAATACTCCCGTATCAGCTGCTCCTTCATCTCTTCAACCGGAAACCCTTCCGAATAAGTCGTCATCATCAACATTGCGCCTTGGAGCGCCGATGAAAAATAGAGCGATCTCAATCTGGGCTGCTTTACGCCTAACTGTTTGAAAATCTGGCACTGGACTTCAAACTGCCTGAGTGACTCCTCATTTAATTGCTCTCTGTAAGAAGCAAGTACGCGATCATCTTCGGGCTGCGTCTGCAAATTCAAGTAAAAACGATAGACATCCGGTCGCTGGTAGACGTTATCAAGCGCACCGTCGATAATATGGCACAGCTGTTTGTGCGGCGTTGCAAGCTGAGTCGCAGCCTCCATCACTTCTTTTACTTCCTCGATCCGTACTTGGACCATCGCGGCGAGGAGCTCTTCTTTTCCTTTGTAATAGTTGTAAAGCAATCCCTTCGATATCTGGGCCTGTTTGGCTACATCGTCGATTGAGGTCGCGTGGTAGCCTTTTTTTATGAAGAGCGTCATCGCGGCTGCATGGATTTTGTCTTTTGCAGCTTGGCGAATGCGCTCATTTTCAGCTGGGGTACGGGGCACGGTTCAGTCAGTCCTCCAAAAATTCAGTGATAGCGCGAGCGATTTCTTCTGGATGCGTCAGCGTTGGCTTATGATCGGCACCCGTAATCTCGATAAACCTTCTCTCTGGTAAAACTTCTTTAAAATATTCAGCCATCCGTTTCGCATCCAGGGCATCTTCCATACCGATTATCAAGTATGTTTGATTCGCTAATTCTTTGAGCCGCTCTATCGCAGGCGGCTGCGGCCATACGGACTCCCACGTCGCCCACTCTAACATTTTTGCTAGATTATGCTTCGCCATCTCAACTAAGAAGTCCTTCTGTGGACTTGCCATTACGACGCGATACGGGCAGGCCGATAAGGAAAGCTCTACCATACGGTCAACATCCGGTGCTTCTTGGATTTTCTGCATCCATTCCGTGAACGGCTGACTCGGTGTATACCCTGTCAAACTTGGAGCAATCAGCACGAGCTTGCTCACTCTTTGCGGATAAGTCAGCGCAAAATCTGTTGCAATTCGTCCGCCTATCGAATGTCCTACGAGCGTGGCTTCATCCAGCTGGAAGTGGTCCATGACGGAAAGTAAATCTTCGACGTAGTTCGCTGTCTCTGTTGGAGACGGAGATTTCCCACATCCGCGTCCGTCGAAAGCGATGACCTGATAATGCTTCGCCAGAATCGGCGCGACAAATGCCCAATCTCGTAAATCAGCACCGCCACTGTGCAATAGAACGACTGGTTTTCCTTCCCCTGAAACCTCATAGTACAAATCCATCGGTGATCCCTCCGTGAAATGTAGATTTGGTATATGATCCCAGTTTATTATTGAATGAACGTTTAGTCAATGAAAAAACAAATGCATTCCCCCTACAAAAGAAAAAGTCCTAATCGTCATGATCAGGACTTCTCTCTACAAGTCAACACAGAACAACTACGCCTCCGACTGAATGCGCTTCGCCTCTGCATACAGCACTTGAATAAACTTTTTCATATTGATCCGAATATCTGAACTAGGCGATGCAGCATTGCTCTTTAACTCCGCCATCTTCTTCCACACATACGTAAAATCAAAAAACTGCGAAGCGTAATTCTCGAACTTCCAATTCGAGAGGTCCGCAAGCCCAAGAGACGCCAAATGATTCAGTGACTGATAAATCGCTCGGCGGACTCTCTGCTCAGAAGCTTTGACAACCTTAGCGACTTGTTGATCGTCTACAGCGACTCCGAGCCTGTCCTGTGCTACCGCCACAAAGATTTCTTTTAGGGCAGGAAAACCATTTTTAAACGTATGCGTCTGTTCGTATCCATGCAAGAAGTCCAAAATATCTAACAAATCATTGCTACCATTGTCTCCCGCGATGCCCAACTCAGTTAAGAGAAATTGACCCGCCTCGCGAAGTGGTTTGGCCTGAGACGGACGAGTTTGTCCGGAAGGCGGCTGGTCCACTTGCATGACGGCATTCAGCGATTTGTGAATGTCCCGTATCGAACGCTCGAGGCGAATTTTCTCGATCACTTTTTGGAGGATCGTTACCACTTCGATTTTGTTTACAGGTTTGATAATGTAGTATTCACTTCCCAGGGCGTAAGCTTGGGCAATCAAATCTTTCGTTTCTGCCTGAGAGATCATGACGATCTTTCCTGTGAATGTCGGCTTCACTTGGCGAATCGTCTCAATTCCATCCCGGTTGGGCATGAACAAGTCAATCAGCAAAATATCTACATTGCGAGCGGTTAACGTATGACCATCTACCATCGAGCCGTCAGATGCTTCCCCTACGACTTCGCCCAGATTCTCGTCTTCTATAATTTCCGTCAGCATGAGGCGAACGGCATCGTCGTCATCTACTAAATAAAACAGCATCTTCTCACCCTTTCTTCGTTATCGGATCAATTGGTAATCGCATGAGAAATGTTGTCCCCTTCCCATTCACTCCATCCTGTAGGGAGATTTCCCCTTGCCATTGTTCCACCAATTGTTGTACATAAGACAGTCCGATCCCTGTAGAGGGGTTGCCGGTTCGATCGTATTTCGTCGTAAAGCCTGGCTTGAACAGCAAGCCCTTTCTCCGTGGCGGTACTCCCGGTCCGTCATCGTTGATTTTGATTTCCACAAGATCGCCTATCCGAGCAATTTCAATGGAAATGGCTCCTGTTTGCTGGATGGCTTCCACTGCATTTGCCACCAGATTATTGATCAGGGAAAGCATCATAAATACATGGTAGAGCGGGTGTGTCCCCGTTATGAAAGCTGTGATTTGTATGTCCTTCTCCAACAAAGTTGCATACTTCATATTGCTTCGTCTGATAATGTCCACGAGCTGATGGATGTCCATGTAATCCGTAATGCTTTCATCCGATATCAGCTTGTGCAGCCCAGCAAAAATGCGTTGATTATCCTTTTTAATCTCGTGAACCTCGCCTGCGACAACCAATGCTTTCTTGGCAAAGCCTTCTACATTCGTGGCCACCTGTTCCTTATGAAGCTCCTGCAAGCCTTGGTACAACTCGAAAGACTTCATACTAATACTCTCTGCATTTTGCAGTGTTTTTTTCAGATGAATGGATTCCTCATATAAGGTAGAAATCAGCATCAGGATGTGTTCGTTCTGTTTTCTGGTCTGTTGCTCTCGCGACTGTGCCTCGTACAGCTTCATCATGTTGAGAAAACTAATCACGATAAAGCTGTGGGACAGCGCTATCACGAGCATTTCTTGCACCGCTCCCCATGTGAGGACGTTATTCAGCAGGACATGTTGCGAGAGAAACTCAATGAGGTCAGCCAATACCTCAATGACCATTCCCATTAATCCAACCAATATCGTCCTGTTGTGAATATGGCGTACTCCTGTTACATAAAACAGAACACAATAAGCGAAATAAAAGAAAAAGCTAGAATAATGCGCTTGGAGAGAATCCTCCCATGCTGAATGATTCCCGGCGATGAGGTCAATCACAATCCGGAAGCATACGACCGTAATCCCCGTCAAAAAGCCGGCGAAAACAGATGGAATTCGTTGAAACAGTAATAAAAAGAAGAAAAAGGTAGGAGCTCCAAAGCTAATTCGAAATGTCTCATTGACGGGATAAAATTTCAACTCCCCTGCCAATGGCACCGTAATAAGCATGAGGACCAATATATACCAATCCCGTTTTACTTGTGTCTGAACACGCACGCCTTTCACTTCCCACGTTGTTTCTTGATGCCCCTATCTATTTTTACCGAGGATCGCATGTAGGACAAGTAAAAAAAAATCTGAAACTCTCATGAATCAATCTGTGAGTTTTTGTTTTATTTTGTAGGGTGGTTGTAAAGTGATCATTATATGTATTTTCGTGAAGCATGGAAGCGCTTTCTCTTTCACTTCGCGTAAGAGCAATGTATTCGATTTTTGGGGGGACAGGCGTTGATTCAGCAGGTTTTACTCGTGGATGAATTAGAACAATGGGTGGAACAATATCGTTCCAAGGCATCTGAAGGAAGATGTGCCAGTTATATCCCTGCTTTGTACAGAACAGATCCGAATCAGTTAGGTATTTGTATCATCGAGCCTACTGGAAAAATGCACACCGCGGGTGACTGGGAAGCTCCTTTTACGATGCAAAGTATTTCCAAAGTAATCAGCTTTATTGCTGTTTGCTGCTACCATGGCATCCCTTACGTGTTGGATCGGGTAGATGTAGAACCGACTGGTGATGCATTCAACTCCATTATCCGACTGGAAATGAACAAGCCAGGTAAGCCTTTTAATCCGATGATCAATGCGGGAGCGATTACGACATCTTCACTCCTCCCTGGTCAAACACCGGATCATAAGTTGCGTTACTTGAATGCATTTTTCAGTAAAATCACAGGTGTGACGCCAATGGTGAACGAGGAAGTGTTTCTTTCCGAATGGGAAAACTCTCACAGAAACAGGGCACTCGCCCATTATTTAAAGGATACGGGCTATCTGGCCTGCGAAGTAGAAGAGGCTTTAGAGGTTTATCTAACGCAATGCTCGATTGAAGTAACCACCGAGCAAATCGCCTTGATCGGTCTCCTGTTGGCACTCGACGGCTTCCATCCGCTACGCAACGAACAAGTTCTCCCGAAAGATGTCGTCCGTTTAGCTAAAGCACTGATGCTCACTTGCGGCATGTACGATGCATCGGGCAAATTCGCCGCGAATGTTGGCTTGCCAGCAAAAAGTGGCGTCTCAGGCGGAATCATGACATTGGTTCCTCCTAACCGCAAACAACATTCACCGTTTCAAGATGGCTGTGGAATCGGTATTTTTGGACCTTCCATTGACGGTTGCGGAAACAGTGTGGCGGGCGTTTCTTTATTAAAACATATTGCTCAGGAATGGGATGTAACGATTTTTTAGAGAATACTAAGGAAACATTCATAACAAAATCCGAGGTGACACAATGCAACAATTTCTACTCGACGTAACAGCTTCCATAAACGATTTTTTGTGGTCCTATATTATCATTGTCATGCTAATCGCGTTAGGCTTGTTCTTTACCTTCCGGGGCAAATTTTTGCAAGTACGCATGTTGCCGGAAATGATCCGTTCCATTAAAGAAGGAAGAGCGAAAGACGATGGTGGCATCTCCCCTTTTCAAGCTTTCGCTATTAGTATGGCCGCACGTGTCGGCACAGGGAACATTACGGGAATTGCCATTGCCATTGCATTAGGTGGTCCTGGCGCCGTATTCTGGATGTGGGTCATTGCCATTATCGGTTCTGCTTCCAGTTTTGTTGAGAGTACGCTCGCTCAGATTTATAAAATAAAGGATAAGAACGGTTTTCGTGGCGGTCCGGCTTATTACATGGAAAAAGGGCTGAACAAACGTTGGATGGGTGCCCTGTTTGCTGTCCTGATCACCCTATCGTTTGGTCTCGTATTTAATGCCGTGCAATCCAACACGATCACGATTGCTTTTGAAAATTCGTTTGGGACAGATCGTTTGATAATAGGTATCCTCATGACGCTCGCATTCGCAGCTATCATTTTCGGTGGTGTAAAACGCATTGCGAAAATGTCTGAGTACATCGTCATTGTATTGGCTGTATTGTACATCGGGATGGCACTCTTCATTGTGATCATGAACATCTCCGAGATGCCTGCAATGATCGCGTTGATTGTGAAAAACGCGTTCGGCTTCGAACAAATCGCAGGAGGTTCTCTCGGTGCAGCGCTCATGCATGGCATCAAGCGAGGATTGTTCTCGAACGAAGCTGGTATGGGTAGTGCGCCGAATGCTGCGGCAACAGCAACGACAAGCCATCCAGTGAAGCAAGGTCTGATTCAAGCATTCGGTGTTCTATTCGATACCCTCGTGATCTGTACAAGCACAGCTTTCATCATTTTGCTGTCCGGCGCGTACACACAACAAGGACTGAGTGGCATTGAGCTGTCCCAAGCAGCACTGAGCATTCATATCGGTTCTTGGGCTTCTGGCTTCCTTGCCATTATGGTATTCCTGTTCGCCTTCAGTACATTGATCGGTAACTACTATTACGGCGAGACGAACATCGAGTTTTTAAAGACAAGCAAAGCATGGCTGATGCTATATCGGTTAAGTGTACTCGCCATGGTGCTGTTCGGATCAGTAGCAAAGGTACAGCTCGTATGGGATTTGGCCGATTTGTTCATGGGCTTAATGGTCATTGTCAACCTGATTGCGATCGCCATGTTGTCAAAAGTCGCCTATGCTGCACTACATGATTATTTGGAACAGAAAAAAGCAGGAAAAAATCCTGTGTTCTACAAGGACAGTATTGAAGGCGTCGATAATATTGAAGCCTGGGATGCTGCTCCATCCTCCAACAAATAGTTCTGCAAACCAAAAACGAGAAGCTTGCTCAGACAGCAGCTTCTCGTTTTTCATTTACAATCGCGGATCGATCTCCTTTTCCTTCGCCACTTCAAAGAGCATCGTTGCGACTACTTTTTGATACTCCGTATTTTCTGGAGAAATGTCGTCAAATGTAAAACCAAGCATCCGCTCACCCAGCCTGTGTTCCTGCATCGAAGTCTTGAGCTTTTGCGTAATGTTTTTCTGATTGAAAAGCTTGCGGTACTTGTGTGGGAATCGGTAGTCGTAGCCATAAATAATCGACAAGTACTCCGGATTGCGTACCTTCATGGCAGGAGCGACCTTCTGATTGATGAACTCTGGCTTGATCACGATGCCTTCCATTTTGTTTTCCAGTGTAATCGTGGAAAAATAAAGTGTCGCTTCTTCATACGCATTCAGCTCGGACAAATCGATCGTGAGGAAATGATCGTCATTGACGAAACGATACATATCGGATGTTTTCCAGTCGGGCAATTGCTCGTCCCCATTCAAATAGACGGTCTTTAGAATCGTAAAAGGCTTGTAGGCCAGCTCCCCTTCTCCTGCATAGAGCTCCAACTGTTTTTGGTAAATGTGATAGGCCTCCAAATGCTTGTCTACAGGAATGTAGCTCTCTTTGATTTCTCGCACATACTTATAGTTTTGATACAAGCTCGAACCGAATTTTTCCGTGAGTGCACTCTTGGATAGGTGGAACTGGTCTTTTTCAAATCCGCTCTCGTCATAGTTGTGAATGAGTTGGTGCAGCGCCTCTTCAAAGCCATTTTCCTGCAAAAATGCAAATTCACTCCGCAATGCGGATTCGATCGGTTTGAACTGCTTTTCGATCAAGCCCTTTCCTATTGCACTCCACGGCAACAATTCGCCATCCAGGATGAGCATCGCGATTTCATTTTGCTCCATGTATGCGCGGAACCTTGCATGCAGCTTGTCATAAATCGGTGTCAAATCAACCTGATGGATAGCATAACCGTTTCTGCTGATCGCAAAGCATTTGTCGCGATCAAGATGGAGATAGAGATTGCATCGCGAGCCCATGTATTTCGGCTGCAACACGACTTGATGAACGCCTCGATTCGCGAAATAATCCAGCCCCGCCTTCAACGATTCCAATTCCTGTGTCTCCGTATCCTTATCCGCCGGAGGCATCGTTCCAGAAATAAAATTGACCTTATTTTGCGAGCAGTAACGGAGTCGACGGAGTTCTTCCTCTTCCAAGTCTCCCATGGATACTTGTTTTTCTGCATGGAACAAGATCGGTAGCTCCTCAGTCATCACCCGATGCTCAGACTGAAACGATTTGAAAAACGGCTTGTGCGCGATCACGACTGAAGTTAAAGCATTTCCGTGCACACATCCGGTATCGAGATGAAGCTTGTTTTTCAGGCGAAACGTTTTTTGTGCCGCGATATGCCCAAAAATATGGTACGGATGGTTACTGACCGCTTCAACTGTCAAAAAAGCAAGCTGCTCTTCCAATGATGCTGTTCGGTCTATCCGATAATTGCGTTGGCGTCGCATCGAATTCGCATCAAGCTTTCCGATATATTTCCTTTTGCAGGGTGCATGTGTGACATAATAGGACGGCCCAGTTAATGCGTTCGATCGATAAAACGGCTGAGCCAGCGTATACAGGTGATTGAACTTCTCTGTTAATTCGGCGTCTTTTTCCAAAACGTGTGTGGAATCAAAATAAGTATCCAGTAACTGTGGGTCTACCCCTTTTAGTTCCTTTCGTAGGTACTTGTAGACAAAATTTTCGTGGTTCCCGAGAACGAACAAGAAATGCTCTTGGTTCGTGTATAGAAACTCGATGATCTCCCTCGTTTGCGCTCCTTTGTCGATCCAGTCCCCTGCTACGATGATTTTGGTATGCTGCACCTTGTCCGTCGAGATGAGACGATTGTCCTCGAGCTTGAATCCGTAGGTTTGCAGGAGACCTTTTAGTTCGTGGACGCATTCGTGAATGTCTCCGATGATGATATATGTTTGATCTTTGGGAAGGATCGTAGCCAGATAGGCATCCTTATTTTCGATCACGACCTCATAACGCGGATTTGCCACCTCATCTGCTAGTGTGTAAAAATCTTTGTGCCGTATCCGGTGAATGTTGTGGTACCCTTCTTTGGATAATGCCCGGAGAACCTCTTGCTTCAACCGGAGAATATGGTTGGTAATCAGTTTTTTCGACCGTTCGGATGCATAGTAATCTTCCCGATTGCGATAATCAAAGAGGATCACCTCCAAGCGGTAATTGTTCTCTACTGCAATGTCACGGACTTTCGAGCGGAAGTCTTCTGCTAGACCTGTTGTATCGACAACCACGAATTCGGCGTTGATCGGAAACGAGGTCACCAAGCGCAGCTTTTCATACAGGAGCTGAAATGCCTGCTCGCTGGCCTCCAGCATCACCTGATCATACTTGTCGTAATCATAGCCTAGCAGTTCCTGGCGAATGCTGTCCGAGGAAATGTATTGGACATTTGCTTTTACGTTTTTTTGTTCATCTTCAAACGAAAGCCTCGGCATGAGTACTTCCTTGGCAAAAGTCGTTTTCCCGCATTCGGTGGGACCGACGAGCATAAAAATCGTGTGAACCTGAGTCTGTAACAGCATCGTTACGCCCCCTTTCTCTGGACAATGACGCCTTGTGTGGTATGAATGTCGTTCACGCCGTCACCAATGGACACAAATTGCCCCTGCACCCCGGCTTCTTCCATGATCTCGGTCATCCATGCCTGGAACTCTTCTTGTCCCATTTCCCATTTATGATCGTCGTGGCGATAGCCTTCCAGCTCATAGAACTGATTAAAATCTGAATTGGGTGTTGTAATGATAAGCTGGTCAAAATCCAATCGTCTGCAGATTTGCTGGATGAGCGCTCTCGCTTCCTCTTTGCTCATATGCTCAATGACCTCAGTCATAATGACATCTACCTGCTCACCGTTGTAATCCTGTAAAAACTGATCGAGCGAGGGGAACAAAATGAGATTCGAGATTTCTTTTTCATCGGCCCTGCGTCTGACTAATTCCAGCGACTGTTCATCGATATCGATGGCATAGTAATACTGTGGCAGCTTGGTAGCGAACGGGATCGCATAAAAGCCTTCTCCGCAACCGATATCTACAATGGATTTGGTAAAAGGAAGCTTACTCGCGATGTAGTTCCTTCTCTGCAAACCGGTGCTGCCGTACTCCAATTGAATGGGATAGCGGCTCGTCTTCTCAATCTCGGTCTTGTACTTGCGATAGCGCTCTCTGGTTGTCAGGAAGTTGCGTGCGAACAGGCTACGTATGTAAAAAGGTGCGTCGATGACATGGATGCTTTTGATGTATTTATCCAGGATGTTATCGGATATATCGATGTACTCTTTTCCAAACATACTCAAGAATAGACAGAGCACACTTACGACGTGGAGAAGCTGGTGCAGACTCGTTCTCGTTGTGATAGTCAGAGCGTAGCTTTTATCGGCGTGATGCTTGAGTTCAAAGGTGAAGTCCTTCAGGTGCTTCTCAAAAAAAGTAAGATACAGCAAGCGTTCGATGTGAATCATGTTGATGAAAAACACATGCTCATACCCTTCTGCATCCTGCTCGTTGTGTTGCTTCATCGCTGCAGAAAAAAATTCATTGATCGCATTTAACGGGAACAAGGGTGTATTGTAGCGGGAGACATTCAAATATTCAAAATGCTCTTGTTCGGATTGTTTGTAGGAAACTTCATTTTCTGCATCTTTAAAGTAAACGTTGTATGTATCCGTATTGGAAAACCATCCGTAAGCGATGCCTTTTCGAATGGATCGTAAACTCATTCCGGAATTCGGATTTTTCTTGATCATGTACGAAAAATCCGGGTTCTCTGATCGTAGCTGAACAATGGCCATACGTTGTCTCACCTCTGGAAATGAAGAATGAATATCTATTGACAATTTTCACCTTTCCATCCCGTGCTGAACAGGGTATAAGTATTACGACCTTCCAAAAATGGTCGGAACATTTGCTTCGAATTGCTGTTCTTGGTATGGTGAAATCCGCGATAACAAACTAGCGGGAGGTGCGTCAGATGTCTTATTACAAGCCGATTGAGATCGCTCGCGAGCTACATATTAGCACGAGTGCTTTGCGTCATTATGAATCATGGGGAGTCGTTCCTGCTCCTGATCGTGCAGACAATGGTTATCGACTGTATACAGAGATCCATCTTGCCTATTTCCGTTGCCTGCGCGCCATGTTCCCCGGCTTCGGAGTTGCTATCACCTGTGAAGTCCTTCGATCGATTCAAAAAGCGGATATGGATGCTGCCTTTTGGCTCGTGAATAAAGAACAGGCCAATCTCCAACAAGAGAAGGTCGCAGCAGACCAAACACTCGAACTTTTGGAAAATCTCGACGTCTCCTTGCCCTTAAATAAAAAGTGGCGAAACCGCATGACGATTGGTGAAGTCGCTGCTTACACAGGAGTCACCACGTCTGCGATTCGCCATTGGGAAAAAGAAGGCTTGCTCGTACTGCCACGAGATCCTGAGAACGGCTACCGCCAATTCACTCCCATGGATATACGAAAAATTTTGCTTATCCGCACATTGCGCAATACGGTGTATTTTTTAACGAACATGAAAGAAATCGTACAAGCCGTCGAAAATCAAAGTATGGAGCAGGCGAAAAAAGTGACGGCAGATGCGATCAAAAGCATTCATGATCGCAATCGCCATCAGATGTTCGGGGTTAGGCGGTTGGTTGAATTATGTGAAGTACTGGAGCTCGTGTGATTATCTTCCGGTAAAACGCGGTGATGTCTTGTCTAAGAATGCTTTGGTTCCTTCCCGGAAGTCTTCGGTGGATGCCACGAGTCCGAAGTAATCTGCGCCAAGAAGTGCGGACTCCTCTACTGTCAGGTTGCTTCCTCGATGAATCGCGTCCCACGTTAGTTTCACTGCCAGCGGAGACTGAGACAAAATTTCTTGGAGAAGCTCCTCTGTTTCTGTCAGTAGCCGCTCACGCGAAACGACCCGATTTACCAGTCCTATGCGGTGTGCTTCATCCGCATCTATCGCTGCTCCTGTAAGAAGCAACTCCGTGGCACGGCCTTTTCCTATTAGCCTGGGGAGTCTGGTTGTTCCACCAAAGCCTGCCACTGCTCCAATTCGTACCTCTGGATGTCCCATTTTGGCATGTTGAACCGCAATACGCAGCGTGCACGATTCAGCGATTTCAAGGCCCCCGCCTAGCGCATAGCCGTTAATCGCAGCAACGACTACTTTTCCCAACGATTCGATTTGACTGGTCACCGAAACGGCCAACTGAGCAAAATCCCTTACTTCCATCGGTGTCGCCTGATGCAGGTACGAGATGTCGGCTCCGGCCGAAAATGCTTTTTCTCCCGCCCCTGTAAGGATGACCGCTTTCACACTGGTATCGTTTTTGATCCGGTCCAAGATGGTCGAGAGCTGATTAAGCACATCTCGGTTCAATGCATTCAATGCCTCTGGTCTGTTTAGCGTCAGGGTCACGATTCCTTTCTCATTTTTGAATAAAACAACCTCTTCAACGCTCATCTTTCCATCCTCCCATCGTTTTAGAAGCTACAGAATAATCAAGCATTTTTCGACCTTACAAACTTCTGGGTGATACACACATACTTTGCTTTCCAAATGAAAATTCCTTCTTCTTCCATATACAAAAAAAGGATGACCCCGGAGCTTCAACCACCGAAGCACCATTACGGTCATCCCCTTTCTTATTTCTTTTCTACAGCATGTCCGCCAAATTCATTGCGCAAGGCTGCGACCACTTTTCCGTGGAATGTATCCTCGTCCAACGAACGGTAACGCATCAGCAAGGACATCGCAATCACGGGTGTAGCTGCCTGTAAATCCAGCGCAGTTTCCAGCGTCCATTTTCCTTCCCCGGAAGAATGCATGACCCCACGGATTTCATCAAGCTTGGCGTCTTTTCGAAAAGCTCGCTCTGTCAAGTCCATCAGCCAGCCTCGAATGACGGAACCATTTGCCCATACGCGTGCGACCTCGGCAAAATCGAAGTTATACTGGCTTTTCGCAAGTACCTCAAAGCCTTCCCCAATCGCCTGCATCATACCGTATTCGATTCCGTTATGAATCATTTTCAAGAAATGGCCGCTGCCCGCTTCCCCAGCATACAAATATCCGTTTTCGACGTTAATGTCGCGAATCATTGGCTCGATATGAGAGAATGCTTCCCGATCTCCACCAATCATCATGCATGCTCCGTGGCGCGCTCCCTCCATACCTCCGCTCGTTCCTGCATCCATGAAGTGAATACCTTTCTCTTTCAAGCGTGCATAGCGATCTAGCGATTGCTTGTAATGGGAGTTGCCACCGTCAATGACAATATCTCCTACAGCTAGCAAGGTAGAGAGCTGATCGACCAATTGATCCACGATCTCTCCTGCCGGTACCATCAGCCATACTACGCGAGGTGTCGGAAGCTTCTCCATAGCGTCCTCCACCGAAAATGCTGGAATCGCGCCTTCATGACTCAACTCTTCTGCACGCGTAGAATCTACATCATAGGCTACGACCTCATGTTGATGCGAGAGCAAATTAAGCGTGAGATTGTACCCCATTTTTCCTAATCCGAGGATCGCAAGTTTCATATCGTGTACGTCACTCCTTTTTGGATCATATCCGTTACCACGTATTATAAGACAAAAATTTTCATCTTTCATTAAAAATGGAGAAAATTTTTTCGAACCTATGAAAAGGAGTCTGATTTTCCTTATACTATCAGTACAGATTCACAATGGAACGTTAGGAGGTACCTATTGATGAACGCTTCCACCCCACATGCTCCTCGTGTGCTCACGCAATTACGCGCCATCTATACACAATTAAGCGGGAAAGAACAACAGATCGCCGACTATATTTTGGAGCATGCCAGTGAAATTATTCACTTCTCGATCACGGAGCTAGCTGATCAATGCCAGTGTGCAGATGCTACCGTATTTCGTCTGTGTCGCAGGCTTGGATTTCGCGGCTACCAAGCATTCAAAATCGCCTTGGCGAGTGAAGTCACGAATCCGAAGCAAACGATTCACCAAGAAATCAACCTCGACGACGATGACGTCAGTGCGATTGCTGAAAAAATTTTCACAGCAAATATCGAGACGATTCGGGATACGCAGCAAATTATCAATAAAGATGAGCTAATGAAAATCGTCTCCTGTTTGGAAAACGCAAGCCGGATCGAGTTTTATGGCTCGGGAGGCTCAGCCGTCATCGCACAGGATGCGTACCACAAATTTATGCGGACAGGCATTCCTTGTCTCTATCATTCTGATGCACACTATCAAGTGATGTCCGCCTCGCTGCTTACCAAAGGTGCTGTCGTTGTAGGCATTTCCCATTCTGGGTCCAATAAAGATATTTTGGCAGCCCTTCAGGTTGCCAAGGAAGCCGGAGCAAAAACAATCGGCATCACGAGCTATGGAAAATCTCCTCTTGTGCGCCTGGCAGACATGTGCTTGTACACGACTTCACGCGAAACGGTATTTCGTACAGAAGCCCTGTCGTCCAGGCTTGCTCAGCTCAGCTTAATTGATCTGCTCTATGTAGCCGTATCCTTACGGCGCCAGGAGGATACG
Organism: Brevibacillus brevis NBRC 100599; assembly: GCF_000010165.1. Classification (NCBI taxonomy): domain Bacteria; kingdom Bacillati; phylum Bacillota; class Bacilli; order Caryophanales; family Paenibacillaceae; genus Brevibacillus; species Brevibacillus brevis. Next base: position 2,818,959 of record NC_012491.1, on the reverse strand, counting down.
ATCGCCAATATCCAGCACATTCGCGAAGCTATTTCACTCAAACGCCTGTAAATCAGGCGTTTTTTCTTTTGCTTGCCTACTCTTGCAACTTGCAGGAGAAAAATGCAAATCATACAAGCAACGTGTAAAGTGTTCAATTATGAAATAATTTTTTTCTTTATGCTTAACAAATGAAAAAAATTTCGATATAATCGCGTTATCTCCATGACAACACGTTGAAAGCGTATTCAATTAGGGGTGACTTCTATGACGCAAACCTACTTTATCGGGCTTGATATCGGTACGACCAGCACCAAAGCAATTGTTTTCACTCCTTCCGGTGCCATCCGCGGTACGGGTAATATCGATTATCAGCTACTCGTTCCCCAGCCGTCTTGGGCTGAGCAAGAGCCGGAGACGATTTTTGCTGCTGTCATTCAGGCATTGAAGCAAGCACTGGAGCATGCAGGCATTGCTAAAAGCGAGATCGGTGGTATTGGCTTCTCTACTGCCATGCACAGTTTGATCGCTGTCGATCCGAGTGGCAATCCCCTGACGAATAGCATTATCTGGGCTGATAATCGGAGCGTGGCACAGGCAGATCGACTAAAAGCCGACGGTGTCGGTCATCAGATTTACTTAGCGACGGGCACGCCCATCCATCCCATGTCTCCACTGCCCAAAATCATGTGGCTACGGGAGAACTTGCCGGATACGTTTCGGCGGGCAGCCAAGTTTATTTCGATTAAAGAGTATGTCATTTATCGGCTGTTTGGTGAGTACATCGTTGATTACTCCATTGCTTCTGCTACGGGGCTGTTTAATCTGAGAAAGCTCGACTGGGATGAGGAGGCACTCCGAGTCGCAGGCATTTCCAAGCAACATCTCAGTGAACCTGTACCAACTACTCATATCCTGCGAGGAATGAAGATCCGTTATGCGGAAGAGATCGGGATCGATCCAGATACACCTTTCGTTGTCGGTGCGAGCGATGGGGTTTTGGCAAACCTCGGCATTGGAGCTATTGACCCCGGACAAGTAGCCATCACGATTGGCACGAGTGGCGCAGTAAGAACGGTTGTTCCAGAGCCGATCACGGATCCAAAAGGACGGACTTTCTGCTACGTGCTGACGGAAAACCATTGGGTGATAGGTGGACCCTCGAACAACGGTGGGATCATGCTTCGCTGGTTCCGAGACGAATTCAGTTGGCCCGAAGTAGAAAAAGCCAAACAGCTCGGCGTTGATCCCTACGATGTTATGATCCAAGCTGCTGAGCATGTTCGAGCTGGTGCAGACGGGTTGCTCTTTCTCCCCTTTTTGTCGGGCGAACGAGCTCCGTACTGGAACGCACAAGCAAGAGGCTCCTTCTTCGGTATCGGCCTGCATCATAAGCGCGAGCATTTTATCCGAGCTGTTCTCGAAGGAATCTTGTTTAGCGTCTACAGCATCGGTATCGCCCTGCGCGATCTGGCAGGTGGAGCCAAGGAAATCCGAGCATCGGGTGGTTTCGCCCGCTCGCGGGAATGGCGGCAGATCATGTCCGATATGTTCGGGTATGAAGTGCTGATTCCGGAGAGTCATGAAAGCTCGAGCTTTGGTGCCGCTCTTCTGGCGATGCATGCATTGGGAGCGATGGATCATTTGCAAGATGTGAAAAAAATGATTCATATTTCGCATCGCCATGAGCCTGATTTGGAACGATCCAGTGTCTATTTGGAGCTTTTCTATATATACGAGCGTGTTTATTACAACCTGCTGGAAGAGTACAAGCTGATAGCCGAATTCCAAAAGCGGTTGAACAACTAGAGACAACAACTAGGGAGGGTTCATCATGCCACTCGTCATTACACTGCTGTCCATCGTCTTCCTGCTCGTTCTGATTACCCGCTTCAAACTGAACCCCTTTATCGCACTGTTATTGGCCGCAGGTTTTGTGGGAATCGCATCCGGCATGCCGCTTGTAAAAGTTGTGGACTCCATCAAGGATGGGATGGGTGGCACTCTCGGTTTTATCGCGATCGTGCTAGCCTTGGGAACTATGCTTGGCAAAATGATGGCCGAATCTGGCGGTGCCGAGCGCATTGCCCGTACGCTCATCAACCGCTTCGGTGAGAAAAACGTACACTGGGCCATGATGTTCGTGGCGTTTATCGTAGGGGTTCCGGTATTTTTCCAGGTTGGTTTTGTACTCTTGATTCCGCTCGTGTTTACGATTGCCAGACAAACAGGGGTCTCCCTTGTCAAAATCGGAATTCCGCTCGTAGCCGGCCTTTCCATCGTTCACGGGATTGTGCCGCCTCACCCTGCTGCTATGGCCGCTGTCGATCTGTTCCAAGCAGATGTCGGTAAAACGATTCTGCTCTCCCTCATTGTCGCACTGCCTTCCGCGATCATTGCAGGACCGATCTACGGTAGCTGGATTAGCAAAAGAGTCAAGGCCAGCATCTCTCCAGAGCTCGCTTCCCAGTTGGCAGAGCCAAAATCCGAGCGTGACTTGCCTAGCTTTGGGATCACCGTCTTCACCGTCTTGCTCCCTGTGCTGTTGATGTTGTCTGCAACGGTTGCGGATGTGACTCTGCCAAAAGAACATACGATTCGCCAATGGGCAGATTTTATCGGAAGCCCGATTACGTCTCTGTTGATTGCCGTGATTGTTTCCTTCTGGACACTCGGGTTCAACCGTGGTTTTACCAAAGACGATATTCTCAAATTCACAAATGATTGCTTGGCTCCAACTGCGACAATCTTGCTCGTCATCGGCGCAGGTGGCGCATTTAACAAAGTTCTACTGAACAGCGGTGTGGGTGACTATATTGCCGAGCTTGCTACGGCATCTGCGATCTCCCCTATTTTCCTGGGCTGGCTGATCGCGGCCCTGATCCGTGTGGCAACTGGCTCTGCGACCGTCTCCATGATGACGGCAGCCGGTATCGTAGGTCCTATCGCGCTGCAAATCCCTGGAACAAGCCCGGAGCTTTTGGTACTGGCAACAGGTTCTGGCTCCCTGATCCTGTCTCACGTAAATGATTCCGGCTTCTGGCTGATCAAGGAATACTTCAATATGTCTGTGCCAGATACACTGAAAACGTGGACAGTTATGGAGACCATTCTTTCTGTTGTGGCAATTATTTTGATCATGGGACTGTCCTATATCGTGTAACACAAAATGAAAAACAGGTCTTTCCATCCATATCACTGGAGGTAAGACCTGTTTTTCTCTGGCTGGGTAACCTGCTACTTCATTCGTTTGGCAATCGTCTGTGTTTAAAAAGAGAAAAACTCTCCCGCCAGCCTGATTCCCGATAAATGGCTCTTGCTCAGGTTTGGATGCTTTTGCAAGCAAGATCGTAGTGCCAACAGAACCAGGCGGAGATACGGCTCCTCCTGCTTAAAGGTTTTTTTTGGAATGAAAAGATAGGTTTGGGACACACTATGCCTTGGGGCTGCACGTTTGATATAGCAGAGCTTCCCAACACTAATCGAGGGAGTGACAATCTTGGCTACGAACAACGAACGCAATCACAACGATGCTATCGGCAACGACGAAGCGAACATGACAGGCAGTGGAGCCGGTGAAGCTGTAGGAACAGTTGGCGGTGCGGCAGTAGGTGCTGCTGTAGGTTCTATTTTAGGTCCGCTTGGTACCATTGCAGGTGCCGTTGCCGGGGGTGCAGTTGGCAACAAAATGGGGGAAAATGTGTCGGCTGACGCCAATGACACGTTTGGTGCTACGAATAATGATGCCAATAGAGACCGAACAGAATAAAGCAAGCTTCTTCTGTTTCACAAGACGGGGTGCAGGGGCAAACCTGCACCTCGTTCCATTAGCTGATGTAGAAAATAAGGCCTTTTTCTTTCTCTGCTGCTCGCTTAAAAAATGCTTGAATAGATTGAAAATGATGAAACATGTACGCGAAAAATCCTTCCGCTTCATCTCCCTCGTGAAGTGGGTACACATCATTTTCTACCAAGGTAGGAAAATGGTACTTCTCTTTTAGAGCTGACTCGGACATATTGGCAATGGCCTCATACGCTGCTTTTACCTGTTCACTATGTAAATAGAATGCGCCAAACTCTCCGAATTCAACTGCTTGGTCCGTTAATAAAGGTACCACATAGCAAAATGGAGGCTCTCCATCCATTAATTCTCCGCATAAAGTATAGGGAATGGCTTGCCACGTTTTATCTATATCCAGCATATCCTCTTCTTTCAGCTCTACCTCATATAAATCGATCGTCCCTGCAATCCATGAATCGATCATCTCGTCATTTGCTATCATGTAATTGCCACACATACCCATTCTTTTTCTCCCCCTTACTTCTTATTTAAATAATCTTCTACTGATTTTCGCAAATACTTGCCTCTCGCTTCTTCGGTCATCTTTTTCATTTCTTCTTGTTGTTCCTTATCAGCTTTTCTTTTTTTGCGCTTATCTTCCCTTGCCTCCAATGTTCTTTTCCCATTTCTGTTCGTTTTGTTTTTACTGTCTGTTTTTTTGTCATTATGATAATATTCCATGCCAAAATCATACCCAGTTATCGAATGCACTACTTGTAAGCTACGAAATATTTTCTCTTTATATAGAGGATAGAGCTCATTTACTGTGTCCTTGTATAAATCCCTTCCGATTCGATGGTTTTTTATCCATGTTAGAGTTAAGGTCTGTGCCTCTAGTATTTTGTTATACTGGGCCATTTTTTGTTGAGCACTCTCTATCTCATCCTCTTTCTTATTGTCTAATTCTTCCACCAACATGGCGAACTCACTTGCTATGGTATCGAAGTCCTCTTTTTCTTTCTCAAAGCTTTCCTCTTCTTCTTGTTGTACATCAAAAAATGGGTAATAATCCGCCTCTATTTCCTTAAGTATCTCGTATTCATTTCGAATTTTGTTTTTATTTAATTGATAAATAAATAGACATTTTTTCTCGTCTCGTTCGTCTAACAGGGAAATGCCTTCTGGAATTAATCTCATTTTTTCTGGCTTTTCTACATCACCAATTTCTTCAATCTCATCGATAAGAATTTTGTTTCGTTTCAGTTTGGCTGGTATGATTTCCAAAACATTGGTGGACGAAGCTTGCCCCTTTTTCACCTCACCAAAATGAGCTACTGCATTCGCTTCGTCTCCCTTCCATTCTACCGGTTTTTGATTTTTCAAAAAGTCTGTAGGTAATGATTGATGCATAGAATAGCGAATCCCTTTCACTTTCGTCGCCTCGAAGTTGTTGGAATCAATGTCATAGAGCTCCTCATTTCCGTCCTTATCGGAAAATGCGAGATTAAATCTTGCTGTGTGGCTTTTTCTCGTAAAATCCAAATTCCCTTCATCCATTGTTTGAGAAAACTGTTCGAAAGAAGACTCTCCCTCTGTTGGACTGGCAAATTTCCAATTCTCTTCATCTTTCTTGCTCATTTCCGCCTTAGCATCCCATTTAAACGGAATCCTGACTGGTAGCTGAATTTCCCATGGCTTCGTTGAATCGACTTGCTTCAAAGCACCTAGCTTAACCAATTGTTCTTGATCCACACGAAAGTTCCATTGATCGTATTTCACCTCAACAGAGTATGTATACTCCGTATATCTTGCCGCTCCACGTAGCATTTTTTCAATCGTATTGTTATAGGAATGCTCGTTGTTTTTCACATCCTGCGGGGCTATATTCCACGCTTGGTTCGCTTCGATTCCTCGTACAATCTGATAACCGACCAAGTGCCCCCCATCGTATGCGGTTTTGGCTGCAGCATTTTTTCCATCCCGTATCAATCGCTCTTCTGTACCCAGATTGCCAATCGCACTTACAACAGAATCGCCTTTACGATCCTTTCTCGATGTGCCTTTTTTTACGATAGCAGTAACGGAATGAGGACGATCACATGTATCTCCTAATACTTCTGTCTTGGAAAAGAAGTTTTTATTTACGTTGTCCTCTCCATATGTATCTTTCAATACGCCCAAAAAGGTAGGGAGGCCTTTATCTGCTCGAACAGCAGTAAATTGACCTTCGTTATTTGGATTGTTAGCATACTCATCTTTTGTGTAATCGGTTGGTTCAATATCCTTAAATTTGCCTTGTATGACCGGTTGGTTATTTCTTTGCTTTTGATGTAACTGGATCATGGCTTTGTTTCCGATTTTTTTGGCGAGCTGTAAGACATGGGGTGCAGCGCTTTTTGGGGTTGGGGATAGCGAATAATTTTCAGGGGTTTGCCGATAACTTGATTGCGATTCGTGATTTTGGAAAAACATCCCGTCACCTGCCATACAATCATTTATAGAATCTAATCTTTTCTTATCATATCAAATTCTGTCTTTATTCCCAATCTGTTTGAATGAACACGAAGAAAGGCCGACGACTCACAAAATAAGTCATCGGCCAACTCCTTATTTCCCCACTGAAACATAGGATTGCTCGCTGGCTTTCTTTTTCGGGGCTTTGGCATCGCCTTTCTTCTGACTCATTTCAAAAGCTGCCAATATCGCCTCTTGGCGCTTCATGCCGGATTTCTCCAACTCCTCCATTGTGGAGACGATTTGCTTGTAATCTTTTGGAATGACTTTGACAAACTGTTGGACGGTTCGTTCCCACTCATCGAGCAAAGCTTGTGCATGACGGCTACCTGTGTGGTTGACGTGGTTCTCTAGCAAGCGTTTGACTCGAGCGATTTCTTGTTGATCTTCCAATGACTCCAGGAGTACCATCTCCTGATTACACATCGCAGCAAATTTCTCTTTATCCTCAGCCAGCACGTAAGCAGTACCACCTGACATGCCTGCTGCAAAGTTTTTGCCGACGGGGCCGAGAACGACGACGCGTCCCCCAGTCATGTACTCGCAGCCATGGTCGCCTACTCCCTCAACGACTGCCGTCACTCCGCTGTTGCGCACGCAGAAACGCTCACCAGCCATGCCGTTGATATACGCTTCTCCAGAGGTCGCTCCATAGAACGCAACGTTACCGATAATCATGTTGTGTTCGGGAGCGAATTTGCTGTTTTTCGATGGTGCGACCGTTATTTTGCCGCCAGACAACCCTTTTCCGACGTAGTCATTTGCATCTCCCTCGAGATGAAGCGTGATCCCTCGTGGAACAAATGCCCCGAAGCTTTGACCTGCCGAACCCGTAAAATGCAGGCGGATGGTATCCTCCGGCAGACCGTGCTCGCCAAAGCGTTTGGTTACCTCACTGCCCAAGATCGTACCGACCACGCGATTCGTATTGGTGATGGCGAGCTTTGCCTCTACCTGCTGCTGTTTACTCAATGCTGGCTTGCACAGCTTGAGCAGTTTTTGACGATCCAGCGTTTCTTCCAGCTTGTGATCTTGGTTGCGCTGATGATAGCGGCCCACATTCTCGGAGACATCCGGATGGAACAAGAGCGCAGACAAATCAATGTGCTTGGCTTTCCAATGTTCTTTTGCCTTGTCGTTCATCTTCAGGACATGGCTCTGACCAATCATCGACTCGATGGAGTGATACCCCAGCTCCGCCATGATCTCACGAACTTCGCGGGCAACGAGACGCATGAAATTCACGGCATGCTGCGGATCGCCTTTAAACCGTTTGCGAAGCTCGGGATTTTGTGTGGCCACACCCACTGGACATGTATCGAGGTGGCAAACACGAGCCATGACACAACCAATGGAAACAAGTGGAGCTGTAGCGAAGCCGAACTCCTCCGCTCCGAGCAAAGCTGCAATGACGACATCGCGTCCCGTCATTAGTTTGCCATCGGTTTCCAGAACCACACGGTCGCGCAGCTGGTTCAGCAAGAGCGTCTGGTGTGTCTCTGCAAGGCCGAGTTCCCATGGCAATCCTGCGTGCTTGATGCTTGATTTTGGGGAAGCACCTGTGCCGCCATCGTGTCCACTGACCACAATGACATCTGCAAGACCTTTCGCCACACCAGCCGCAATCGTTCCAACTCCCGCCTTGGATACGAGCTTCACGCTGATTCGTGCTCGCGGATTCGCATTTTTCAAGTCAAAAATCAGCTGTGCCAAATCCTCAATCGAGTAAATATCGTGATGAGGAGGCGGCGAAATGAGTCCAACTCCTGGTGTCGATCCGCGTACTTCAGCAATCCATGGGTAGACCTTGCTTCCTGGCAATTGACCGCCTTCGCCCGGCTTTGCCCCCTGTGCCATCTTGATCTGGATCTCAGCGGCATTGACCAAGTAATGACTGGATACGCCAAAGCGTCCGGATGCGACCTGCTTGATGGCACTGCGTCGCAAATCTCCGTTTTCATCCATGATGTAACGCGCCGAATCTTCCCCGCCTTCCCCGCTGTTGCTTTTCGCACCCAAACGGTTCATAGCGATTGCTAAGGTCTCATGTGCTTCCTTGCTGAGAGAGCCGTATGACATCGCCCCCGTTTTAAAACGATGAACAATGGAATCAACAGATTCTACCTCACTCAGCGGAATCGGCTGCCGATTGGACTTGAAATCGAGCAAATGCCGCAGGGCTACGAATTGCTGGGCTGTCGCTTGCTCTGCATAGATTTTGTACTGCTCATAGCTACCTTCCCGACAAGCTTTTTGCAGGGCATGAACCGTCTTTGGGTTGAACAAGTGAAACTCACCGTCACGGCGGAACTGAAAATCACTGCCTGCCTCCAATCCTTCCTCGGAATGCTCCGGCAAAAATGCTTTTGCATGGCGAATCAAAGTCTCTTGCGCAATTACATCCAGTCCAATCCCCGAAATCTGAGAAGGGGTACGGCTAAAATAGCGATCGATGACGGCAGAATGAATGCCCACCGCTTCAAAAATTTGTGCGCCACGGTAGCTCTGAATGGTCGAAATGCCCATCTTGGACATGACTTTTACGACACCTTCAACGGCTGTTTGCAGGTAAACCTCGACTGCTTCGTCGCTCGTAATCTCCTTCAGCTTTGCCGATACAGCCAGATTGCTTACCGTTGAGATGGCGACGTATGGGTTGATCGCATCGGCACCGTACCCAATCAGCATGGCAAACTGGTGTACATCACGCGGTTCACCGGATTCTATGATGATGCTCGCTTTGGTACGTGTCCCTGCGCGGACGAGATGATGGTGAAGTCCACTTCCAGCCAGCAAGGCAGGCATCGCGGCCAACTCTTGATTCATTCCGCGATCTGATAAAATCAGCAAGGTGTAGCCGGCAGCAATCGCTTCATCCGCCGCAGCGAACATTTGATCAAGTGCCAGTTCTAGCCCGTGTTCGCCCCCTTGGGCCGGGAAGAGTATCGACAATGTTTTTGCCTTGAACTCTTGGTATGGGTTCGCGCGAAGCTTCGCCAGCTCTTGATTAGAGATCAACGGATTGGACAAACGAATTCTGCGGCAATTGCTCGCATCTGGTGCAAGCAGGTTTCCTTCCGCGCCAAGTACAGTGTGGGTCGATGTGACGCAAGCCTCCCGCAACGCATCGATCGGCGGATTCGTGACTTGGGCGAAAGACTGTTTGAAATAGTGGTACAAGAGCTGTGCGCGATCAGACAGTACCGCGAGTGGTGTGTCTACGCCCATCGAACCAATGGGGTCTTTCTGCTCAGCCACCATCGGGGCAAGTACCTTGTCGACTTCCTCCTGTGTATAACCAAATGCTTTTTGATACGCAAGCAAGCTATCTCCTTGCAGCTCCTCCATGCGACCCGCTGACGGCAAATCCTCGATAGCATGTAGGTTGTTTTTCACCCACTCCCGGTATGGCTGTTCGCTTGCGATTTTTTGCTTGATTTCCTGGTCAGAAACGATTCTGCCTTCCTCGAGATCGACAAGCAACATCCGTCCCGGACTCAGCCGGCCTTTCTGAACAATCGTTTCATCTGGTACTTCGAGAACGCCAACCTCCGATGAGAAAATGATGGTATCATCGGACGTCACATAGTATCTCGCCGGTCGCAAGCCATTTCGGTCGAGAATCGCGCCGATGATTCTGCCATCCGTAAAAGAAATAGCTGTTGGACCATCCCACGGCTCCATGAGGCAGCTGTGATACTCGTAAAAAGCTTTCTTATTTTCGTCGATTTGCTCATCCTGATCCCACGGTTCAGGAATCATCATCATTGCGACATGTGGCAAGGAGCGACCTGCCAGCGAGAAAAACTCCACGCAGTTATCTAAAATCGCCGAATCACTACCCAACATATCAATGACTGGCACCACTTTTGCCAAATCAGCACCAAACGCATCGGACTGGAACATTTTCTCACGAGCCATCATCCAGTTCATGTTTCCTTGCAAGGTGTTGATTTCCCCGTTGTGAATCAAATAACGATTCGGGTGTGCCCTCTCCCATGTAGGGAATGTGTTCGTACTGAACCGGGAGTGAACGACTGAGAAGGCAGAAGTGTAAGAATTATCTTGCAAATCTAGATAAAAAGCATCCAGTTGTCCTGGTGTGAGCAATCCTTTATAGACAATCGTACGCGAAGACATGGAGGCGGCGTAAAAATCAGCACCTGTTGCCCGTTCCACCTGCTTGCGAATGACGTACAGCTTCCGTTCAAATGCCATTTGGTCCTGCATATTCGAGCTGGCTCCGATGAATACTTGGCGGACATACGGCTGACTCGCTACAGCCGTTTTGCCGATTTTCGTCGCATCGACAGGAACGGTTCTCCAGCCGAGCAGCTTTTGTCCCTCTGCTGCGACAATCTCCTCCAGCTGCTCTTCATACTTTTGCCGTTTCGCTTCGTCCATTGGAAGAAACAGCATACCTACACCGTATTTGCCTGGGTGCGGTAGCGTGATATTCAGCTCTTTACAGGTCTTTTTGAAAAAGGCGTGTGGAATTTGCGTTAAGATTCCGGCACCGTCTCCCGTTTCCGGATCACTGCCTTGACCGCCGCGGTGTTCCAGTTGGCACAGAATTTTCAGACCCTTTCGGACCATATCATGCGTCGATTTGGATTTCAAATTGGCAATAAAACCAATTCCGCAAGCGTCATGTTCGAAAATCGGATCGTACAGACCTTGCTTAGCAGGCATTCCTTGTGTCGTCATGTATCTCCACTCTCCTTGCTCTCTCTGGTATGTACATTTTAGATTGAGTGAAACGATACAAACAATATATAATTTATGCAAAATCTATCTCAAATCGAGATGAATGGGTAAGGTGGGGGTATTCATGGAGCTACGACAGATTCAATACTTTATCGAGGTTGCCAAACGGGAGCACTTCACCGAGGCCTCCCATCATTTGCACGTCGCTCAATCTGCCCTCAGTCGGCAAATCGCCAATCTGGAGGAGGAGCTCGGTGTGTCACTGTTCCTCCGCGAAGGTCGCAATATCAAGCTGACGGCAGTCGGAAAAATCTTTTTGCAGCACGTCGAAATGGCGATGAACGAAATCGAGAAAGCGAAAGAAAAGATCGAGGAGTTCCTTGACCCGTCTCGAGGTACGATTCGTGTTGGTTTTACAAGTAGCCTTGCCGCCAATCCCCTTCCGACGGTCATCTCCGGTTTTCGAGCGCGTTATCCGGACATCGGCTTTCAATTGAAGCAAGGCTCTTATCAAGGGCTGATCGACTCGGTCATCCATGGTGAAATCGACTTGGCTTTTCTTGGGCCTGTTCCCACTCATGAGAAAAATGTGCGCAGCTACATCTTCTTCGCTGAAAATATCGTCGCGTTGCTGCCCGCGAAGCACCCGCTGTCCAAACAATCAAGCTTGCGTCTCAGTCAGTTGCAGGAAGATACTTTTGTGTTGTTTCCACCCGGTTTCATCCTGCGCAATATCGCTGTCAATGCTTGCTCACAAATGGGCTTTTCTCCTAAAGTTGCTTTTGAAGGAGAAGATATCGATGCCATTAAAGGGTTGGTAGCGGCAGGCTTAGGCGTCACTTTGTTACCAGAGCTTACGTTAACGGATAACGTTCCTCGTGAGACAGTAAAAATCCCGATAAGTGAGCCATTGGTGACGCGAACAGTAGGCATTATCATCCCGAACAACCGTGAGCTTCCCCCCTCTGAAAAGCTTTTTTATCATTTTCTGAAAGAGTTTTTTGATGTGCTGAGTAAGTATAGTTAACGGAAAAAGTCCTGATGAACAAATGCATCAGGACTTTTGTGTATCTTCATTCAGTTACAGGAATTTTCCATTTGCTGGATCCACTGGCGCCTGGCCGCGTCGATCTCGGTATTTTAAAAAATAGTTGGCACCATGCCCCCGTCCATACGGATTGGTGAGCCTTTAAATGCGGTTGCATAAGGACTGGATACAAATGCTACCAGCCTGCCAATTTCAAAAGGCTTGATAAACCGCTGTAATTCGGATTGCGGCAGGTTTGCTGCCATAAATTGATTTTCTTTTTCCGAAAATGCCAGATCATCAGGAAACAAGCTATCAATGATTTGATAGACATTTTCGGAAAGCGTTGGTCCTGGCATGATTGTATTGGATGTAACTTCTGTTCCTCTCGTTCGTTTGGATAGGCTTTTTGACAGGGATAATAGCATCGATTTCGTCATGCAATACTGAGGCATTTGCCCTGAAGGCATAATCGCTTCTTCACTTGCGATAAAGATGATTCGTCCAAAATTGTTCTTCAACATGTTAGGCAAGTAAAATTTAGATAATCCATTCGCGGCAAGGACATTGGTTCGGAAGTATTTTTCCCATACTTCATCGTCAACGTCTTCATAGGACATGATTTCATAAATCCCCATATTGTTAACAAGAATATCAACATTGGGATATTTCTCAAATAAAGCTTCTCTTTGCTGTCGATCCACTATATCGGCCGTAGCATTCTGAGGTGAAGTAGCCGGGAATTCCGCCTTTAATTCATTTACGATTCGTTCTACCTCTTCATCATTCCGTCCATTTACAAGAACATTGGCGCCTTCTCTGGCAAGCTCAATGGCAATTGCTTTCCCAATCCCTTTCGTTGATCCCGTTACCAAAGCAGTTTTGTTCCGTAATCCCATATCCATAACACTTGTCTCCTTTGTAGTCATTCACGGAAAGCTGACTAGAAGTTCATCTTGGAACATCCTTGTGCTCCGGATAGAGATTATCGTACTTTGTCTGGATCGTTCGGTAACTAGCGTACGATGCCAATTTTCTTGCTGAACCCGCCAAATATGAAAACCGGGAAATTGGTAGCCCTGCTTGGAACGGGTTAGGTTAGAAATTCTATGACGGGTGGATTGACCCGAAAGTATTCGGAACGCCAGTTTGAAGGTGTATCGCCTTCCCAAAGGCGAAAGGCCCGGTAGAATGAGTTCTGATCTTCATATCCAAGTAAAAAAGCCACTTCTTTTATATCGAGCTTGGGGTCGGCCAAGTATTCTCGTGCCTGTTCATGCCGAGCCTGTGTCAACAGTTGCTTGAACGTTGTGCTTTCATCCGCAAGACGGCGTTGCAAGGTACGATCGCTCATGCCCAGCTCGCTGGCAACTGCTTGAATATCAAGGCGGCCTCCGGTTAGACTTCGCTTCAAGATCCACTTGACCTTCTCAGCAACAGAATGACTACCCTGTTCATCTAATGATCGGTCCAATACAGGTGTCAATATCTCCAACAATTCTTTGTTATACGAAAGAAAGGGTCGGTCCAGATCGCGTCGATGGAGGGTTAAACGGTTATCAGTGGCACCATTCCGTATCGGGCAACCGAAGTAAGCTTCAAGTGCAGTTACATCCCCCATCGCGTGAGAAAATTCCACGGACTGAGCAGTTAAACGCTTGCCCGTGCCCCGTCGTCCAAGTTCTAGAAGAAAGGCGAGCGTGGTTCCAATCAGGACTGGTGGTCCGGGCTGCTCGCTGTGCATCCATTCCAAGTCGATTGTACAGCGCTCTCCCTCCTCTGTTATACGCAATCTTTCCGGAGGGCACAGTTGTTTGTATCGGGCCATTCGATAAAGCGCGTCGCGATAGTCACGAGCATGGTAGGTCGCTAAAACAGTCGGTGGATAAAGTGCCGTTTCAAAACTGGTTGAAAGCTTGATGATTCCCGTAGCAATATCACCAACGAGATCGGAATACGCTTGCCAGATTCTGAAATATTGAGCGGTGGTGACTACGGCTGGTTCTGTAAGAATGGTGAGCGGAAGGCACGCTTTCCGAGCTAGGTCGTGTGGGGCAATCCCTAGTCGTTGTAATCCCGCCCAAAATCCCGCCGGGAATTTTATTCGGTCTGATTTCATTACGTTGGATCTCCTTTAATTGCTTACCGATTCGTTCCGCTTATCCCTAAGTATACATGAAGGTGATCGTACCCGTTATTTGACGCCTCCACATTTTGCGATTCAAATCTAGCGGTATGCGGAAAGTTTTACTATGATATGGGAATAGTGTCACATTTCAGTAAGAAAGGTGATGTTCTTATGCTAGATTTCGCAAGTCCTGTATGGGGTAAGCTACAAGGCCCTTATGGTTTTTCTGATCGAATCCCTGCGCTCATCCAGCATATAATGCACGACTATTTTTCCGACGAAAAAGAAGAGTTGTATTGGGAGCTTCTGTATCATCAAAATACGATTTATCCATGTACATATGCTGCTTTCCCCTATTTAGTAGAGATCGCACGAAAAACAGAGAGCCCCGCTATTTTGTTAGACATCTTCATAACCTGCGGCATTTTCGAAGCCAGTAGCAAAAATGCGCCTCTTGTGGATGTGCCAGCGGAGTTTTTACGCTATCAGCCACCATTATTGGATCAAGAGACCATCAGAGAGATCAATCGTGAATACCGACATGCCATTCTCTCGTTGACCGCGAAGACAGAATCCATCCTTCACCTAGCACGGACGGGAGAGCACGATGCAGACAAGCGCTACATACTAGCTGCGGACGCTGCGTTTCGTGGGGACAAAGACATTGCCAACATGCTTCTCACCTTTTCTGCGGGTGACGAATATGTAACGGTGTGTCCGACGTGTGATCAGTCTATCTATATATGGCCAGATGAGAACGAGGATGTCTTGTACGGTTACGAAGAAGACCCCGTTTTTCATGAGAAAGCGAACAGACTTTCAATCATCACCAAAAGACCGGACACGACAAACGACAGCGGACTTCAGAGATTATACCAAAATGCACTTGCGATTGAGGATAAAACGCTGCTTGCCCACCTTCCTTATCTTGCTGGTGAATTGAACTGCTGCTCATGTGACACCCCTATCCACGTTTGGACGGGACTTTTTTCATAAACAGCAAAAAGGCCTCAGCTAATGCCGTGGCCTTTTTGCTTTAAATTGCAGATACATCTGCCAAGGAACCTTTCGTTGCTTGTAACAAACCCTCTACTGCCATCTCGATCTGGACGCCAATGTTTCCACCACTGACAATGATCGTCTCTAACGATTGTGCTCGTTGATCGATCACCGTCGGAAACAATTTCTTCATCCCAACTGGCGAACATCCACCACGAATGTAGCCAGATACTTTCGTGATTTCTTTCACGGGAATCATCTCGATCTTCTTTTCGCCGACTGCTTTCGCCGCTTTTTTGAGATCAAGCTCAGCTTCAACGGGAATGACAAACACATAATACAATTTGCTCGTCCCTTGTGAAATCAATGTTTTATAGACAACGCTCTCTTCGCGACCGATCTTTTGGGCGACAGCGATTCCGTCTATTTTTCCATCATCCGTTGCATACGTTAGCATGGTGTATGCGATTTTTTCTTTATCCAATATCCGCATTGCATTCGTTTTTCCTTGCTTCACGCCATTCCACCTCCGCTACACGCTGGTCAACAAAATATAATCTATCTTAGGGGATGCCGTTCTACTTTTCAACCAAAAAACGACACTGACACAAGCATGTCAGCGGCGCCTCGTCTTATTGAATCGTTACTTCGTCAATCTCGATATGACCTGCTGGGCTAATCCATACCCCTTGTACATTCTTTTGAATCGCCGCCAAGGTCTCGGAGAATCGGAACGGAATAAGCGGTGCTTCGTTCATTTCGATTTGTTGTGCTTTTTCATAGAGTTGCTTCCGTTTTTCTGCGTCTGTTTCTCGGCGTCCTTCGTCAATCAGCTTGTCTACTTCCGGATTGTTGTAGAAGGAATGGTTACCAGGTGCGCCATGTGCTTTCGAGTGATATAGGTTCGATTGGTTGTAATCGGCATCGCCCGTAGCATTTCCCCATCCACTCATGAACAGGTCAGTCTCCCCTTTGGAAGCTGCATCGATATAAGCCCCGAATTCCATCACATCCAGTTGCAGGTCAATCCCGATTGGCTTGAGCTGTTGCTGCAAAACCTCGGCGACGCTAATCCGTGCTTTGTTATCATTCAACGCGATTTTTGCTTTGAAGCCGTTTGGATATCCAGCCTCTGCTAGCAATTGTTTCGCTTTCTCGACATCATACGGAATGTCTTTTACATTCGGGCTGTACCCAACCATCGCTGGTGTAATCGAGGAGTGAGCTGGTGTTCCCACATTGTTGTAAACACCTTCAATAATGGTTTTCTTGTCGATTGCGTGGGCAATGGCTTGGCGGACACGCACATCATCAAACGGCTTTTTCTTTGTATTCAATCCGATGTGATCGACAGAGAAACCAGGATAACGCCCCAATTGCATGGATGGGGAGTTTTGTACGCGATCGATGTCCGTCACAGGCAGGTTTTCTGCCACTTGAACTTCTCCTGTCTCAACCATGGCAAGGCGAGTTGTGTCTTCCGGTACGGTTTTGAAAACGACTTTATCCAAATTTGGTTTACCGCCATAGTAGCTATCGTTTCTCACAAGAACCACTTCTTGACCGGGCGTCCATTTTTCAAATTTGTACGGGCCTGTACCGGTTGGATGCTTGCTCAATTCTTTTCCGTATTGTTCAATGGCTTTCGGGCTGATAATGCTTCCCTCTGCACTCGCCAAAACAGACAAGACCGGTGCGTACGGGTAATTTAGAATAAATTGTACCGTGTACTCATCTACTACCTTCACTTCTTTGATAGCTTCAAACATATTAATCCGACTGGAGCCAACGGCAGGGTCTTGAACGCGAGCGATCGTTGCTTTAACCGCTTCCGCATTGAAAGGTGCGCCATCATGGAACGTCACTCCTTGACGTAGCTTGAACTCCCACGTCAAGTCATCGAGCTGCTTCCACTCACTAGCGAGGGATGGTACGTATTTGCTTTCTTTATCCATGCGGACAAGCCCTTCGTATACTTTGTGATGAATGATTGCTGCTGAAGGGATTTGGGACAGGAAATGCGGGTCGAGGTTGTTCGCATCGGACAGACGCGCGATGACGAGGGTTCCTCCTGTTTTGCCAGCTTCCGTAGTACCCCCTGCTTGTCCGGCGCTAGTCGCCGTATCCTGCCCTGACGAACACCCAGCCATAGCCGCAGATACCGCGATTATCATGGCGATCAGCGTGTGATAAAAGCTCTTCTTTTTCATCTGTGTTCCCCCAATTCTTGTTGCAAATGTTTTAGCATTCAAACATATTTTATTTTAGACAATATTCAGTTATTATATTTTCACTTTGTTTACCTTTATTTTCAGTTTCTTTACAACTTGATAAATAAACAAAAAAAAGAGAGACTCCTCAAGAATCTCTCTTTCTTCACTGGACTCTATTACAATGATCGCGTCAAAGGCTTTTTCATCATATTGATGTACTGCACCACATACAAATACTGCTGCGTTAGCAACTCCGCATCCGTTTTTACTTCCTGCAAATAGCGATTGCCCTCTACATGCAGGTCTTCGATCAATGAGCCGAGAAAGCTCATATCGTATTCGGTCGCGAGCTCTTGCAGTTTTTTCAGCTCTTGCAAATCTTGTCTGTCAAGTTTATGAATTCCTTTGAGCAACAAGCGTTCCTGCCAATCAGTCAGCTTTTCGGTAAAGGAATATAACTCCTCCATGATTTTACGTCCACTCCCTCACCGTTATAGGTCTAACTTAAAGCTCGTCAGCGATTTTCCCTGCATGATGCTGATCGGGTAAAGCCCATCTCCTAGTTCTTGCACAAGTAAATACACATCGCGCAACTCTAGCAGCCGTTTGTTTTGTTCGAGATGACGTATATTGCGGGCGAATTCGCCTTGATAAGAGATGCTCAATTGGAGAGAATGACTTTGCTCGTCTTCGATTGTCAGAATCAACTGCTGCGTCTTCTGATCAAAATCGACTTGGGTGAACTTGTTCGCTTTCAATAGAAAAACCGAGTCCAACGCAGTCTCAAACATATCGCCTGCCGCGTCCTTCCATCCATTTGACCAGTCGCAAACGAGCACCTTGCCGAGATCGAGCTCTTCGATATTGTCTCTGGGAACGATGGTTAGCTGCGTCTCTTCACTGGAAGACAAGCGCTGCTCCCGATTCGTCTTCGCCTGTGTCAGGATGACCTGTGAATGAGAGAGCTCCTCCATCGAGATCAACCCGCCCCAGGGTACCTTGCCTTTATAGCTGTCCTTAAAGGAAAAGGATATGCCTTCATAATACACGGGGCGCGCTTCTGTATACGTGTAGATGCGTTGATCAGAAAGCGAGTAAAAGTAATACGTAATCCCCTTGTACCCTGACCGCGTCTCCCATGGATTTGCTCCCAAAGCATACAGACTTAACTGCGGAACCATATGGTACTTACTTTTGAAGCTGCCGAGTAGCTGCTTTTTCGCTTCGGTGTGATCGGTCTTCTCTAGAGCGAGCAAGCTGAGATACACCCGGGAAAGTCGGTCGAGCAGCGCTTCCGTCGAAAACTTGACATGGCGCTGAAAAAATAAGTTCAACTCCCCATGAATGCCGCGAATGTCCTTTTCCACACGAGGAAGATTGCCGTTATGCGCAGCGATAGCAAGCAGCTCCAGTCGTGTACAAATCGTCTGGGATAGCTTTGCCAAGCCGATGCCAAGAATCTCTGCGATCAGGGCTTTGGCTTCCGTTACGACATCCGTTTCATAGCTGACATCGGTTACGGATGCTTGTAACTGCTCACGATCCTGCAGCTGGTGCATGGCCCGATAGCGCAAAATGACCTCCAGCTTGTGCAAGCAATTGCCTTTTGCCTTGCAGGTGCACATGCTCTTCCCGATCTCCGATTCACTGTCAAAAGATACGGAAATATCTTGGGTGTGCAATGTCATCGTTAAAAAGGATGTTTCAACGACTTCCATCTCCTCGAAATAGTCGAGGCGAAACAGCACTTCTTCCAACTGCGCTGGGGTAAAAGCCTTACTAATGTGAGACGGCTGCAATTGCAAGAGCCAGCTAAAGTCAGGCTTGTAGGTCTCCTGCTCTTCCTCGGTCTCTGCTCCTGCTTGCAAATGGTTTTGGGCATAGTAGACGATGGAGATGATGACATGCTTGCATATCTTGTCAGATGGACATGAGCAGGAAAAACGCTCAATATCTGCATGAAGTCGGCATACGCTGTCATCTGACAGCGCACACTCGACGTAATCGTCTCCGAACTCGTAGGAAACGGACATCCCTTTTTCCATTTCCTTGATGGAACGGTTGTAAATCCCTTTATTCGCGTATTTGATTAGATACTCTTCGTTGCACAGCGCGATAAACCGATGAAATTCTGATGTGAAATCTGCCATCGTTATTTTCCTGCTGCACGCATGACATCATAGACGGTTTCGCTGAAAATGCGTGTTGGAATATCCGTGAGCTTCAGCCGATCCACTGGTTTGAAGTAAAAATGCTTGTACTCGGCATCTTTATTCGGGAAGAAAGCCAATGTCTCCAGCTTCACATCCTCCATTCCTTCCCAATACGAAATGCTTGCCCCGCTGATCTTCAACTCAGCCACCATACCGTCATACAGCTTGTAGAACTCATAATAATAACCAGCATCGAGCGGCGTTCCTTTGACCCAGCCGAATTTCTCCATCATTTTCGCAAAAGCGGTTGGTGAATACGATTCAACAGGCAGACGGAGCATTTCATTTGCTTTTATTTCTTCTTCCGTAGGCAGGAACGCTTCACGACTTAACTGCTCGAACGGTTGCGTTATTTCGTAATCTTCTAGCTGCGTACGCCAGCCGTTTAACATCTCTTCGTCCAGCTCCAGTGGGTGAATCAAGCCAATGAGCTGCTCATCTGCCAACTCATATTCATCCTCATCCACGGTGTTAAATGTCCCATCATCCATATAGCGGAACGTATCTACGAGCTTTCCGTCCTCGTATACACCCCAGATGAGCCCGATTGCGAATTTTTGCATCAACACGTTCTCCACAAAGAGACGTTTCCATGCTGCCGTTGACCAATAACGCGATTTGGACAGGGACTCCTCCAGACGAAGAGATTGTACTTTCACCATATTTTTCAGGTCTTTTTTCAACTGAGCAAAAGTCAATCGCGCTTGTTCTGCCTTCTCCTGATCGTCTTTCGCGGACGGTGCAGGCAGATTTTTGACCGCTTTTCCCGTGCTGTCGTTCGTGACCTCCAGCTCTAGCTCGTTGCTAACTTTAACCGTGAAGGTGCGGTCGCCGTAGTCAAACACTTGCTTGCCGGACGCATCGAAGCCAAGCGTCGTGACCAGTCGGTCTTCCAGTTCCATCGCGGAAATGTTCTGATTCGCAGCCGCCATGGACAGCGCCTCTTCTGCTGCAGATTTGACTTGCCTGTTTTTGATCGTACGTTTAATCTGGTCGATTAGACGCAGAGCAGTCAAATCATTCGAGAACGACAGGGCACGCACGCCATCTGCAGCCAAAGCCCCGCGGGAGTGATCTGTCCACTCTTTGATCCACTGACCAATCGTATCGACAATACGTCGATCTCCAAAAGCAACGCAGAGCGGCATGACCCATTTTTCTTTGGCGACTGCTCCATTATCGAGCCAAGTGCGCAAAACTTCGGTGGTAAAGTCAGCAACAGATGCCCCTTGCAGAGACGGTTTCAAGTCAAGCACCAGCTGGTTTGGCGCAGCCGGGAAATCGATTGAGGCGGTTAGCATGTACTCCATGACTTCTTGCCCCAGCTCGTTGCCGTCTTGGTCGCGAAGGACTGGCATGCGCTCCAGTGGCATCCATTTGATCCTTGTGAGTTTTCGCTTGTCGGTCAGGTTGCCCAAATGAGTCAAGCTCGCATCTGGCCCCTGCTCCTCAGCGTCGATAAATGTTTGCAGCAGCGTTTTAAATTTGCTGCTTTTTTCATTTGTCAGTAGCTCCTGGAAAATCTCCTTGTTATTGTCCAGGGAGCGAATCGCATCCAGCGCCATTTCCTTGACCTTTGCTTTTTTCTCGGTTTGATAGACGTGCAAATAAAGCTCCTTGTCCTTGGCCTGAAGAAACGCTGCACCAGCGAGGCCGCTCACTTTCTTCGAGCTGTCACCCAACCCGAGCAGAATCGCTTGGTTGCGCAATTCCTCTGATAGCGTCTCCTTTGCCGCTAATAGAGTTTGCGTCACAAACACGCGAAGCTCCGTTTCCAGCTTGTCAAATTGAGCCAGAGTCATTTCCGGATTCGCTACGACCAACGAACGATACACCTCTTCTTTGACGTCTGTGTAATAATAGTGCGACTCCTTGATCGACAAAATCTGATAGAAAAGTGTCTGGATATCTACAGCTTCGTCCTTCCGGTAATGATCGATGAAGGCGGTCAATCGATCCTGGAACGCATGAGTGAAGCACATATGGCCTACTCTGCGATTGGACTTGTCTTTGTATTGGCACATGAACGGAATCAGACGTGCAATAAACGGATGATCCACAGGCAAGAAGCTCAGGAGGATCATCTGCTGTCTGACGAGTTGTACGTCCTCCAGATGCACATGCTCGAGCACATCCTCTAGGGCAGCTTTTTCATCCAAATAGCTTGCCAGTTTTGTGGAGCCCTTCGCACGTCGCAGCGCGTCCTGAATAATCCCTTCCAACGATGGCTGGAAATCGGAAAGATCCACGCCTTCTGCCGCCAGCGTTTTGTGTAAGAATCCCTTGACCATCGGGATCGAAGCAAGCTCAAGCGCTCGTCTTGATCTCGTTACGTCTTCCAACACAAGTTGCTTCACTTGTTCCCAATTGGTCGGCGGGGATAGCAAATGCTCGCGCAGGCCCAGCAGTAAATCGTAAGGCTCATCCATGTGCACGAGGTCAACCAGTCTCTTATCTTGGGACAGGATATCAAGCGGGCACACGCCGAAAAGGATTTGCAAAGTATCGTGCAGCTCCCGATCGATTTCCTCTTCCTTGTTCAGGAACGCACTGATCCCGCCTTTGACGTGAATGCGGTAATACAGCAAGCTGATGACCAGCTCCATATACCGATTCAAATGCTTCTGATTCAAAAGGGAGCCTTCCTTCACCTGCTCTTCTGGATAATACTTTTCTCGCAATGCAGCTTTTTTCTCTTTGACATACGAAGGGTACAACGACTCGTTGGTCAGTAAATTGTTGCTCGAAAACTGCATGGTCACGACTTCTTTGGCAATCGTATGCAGCTCTTTTATATATTCGCGCGTATCACCTGTAATCAGGTGATAATAGATCGGCATCAGCTTTTCTTTTGCTTCTTCCAATAAGCTCGGAGAAATCGAGTACGCATACGAAATGAATAGCAAAAATTCGGCCCGATCAAATGTCGAGGAGTAATCACGGCTGATACTTGCGCGATAATCCTCCGCAGCTTTTGACAAAAATTCGGCAAACAACGTATGACCGAAATGCTCGACCGTTTTTCTCATGGCCTCTAATGCTTTCTGATCTTTTGCTCGGATATCAGCATCACTGATGTCCTTCATCCCCTGAAGTTCGATCTGATCTAGGAAGCACTCATCCATCACATTTTTCTTCTCGTAAAAACGGTTGCTAGCCTTGTAGATCAGCACAGCTGCTCGATAGAAGGCCAGCTCCTCGCCGCGTTTTTTCAGCTTGTCAAATTCGGATCGAACCGTATAGCTGTAAAACCGCGGGTCCTCTGCGATTGCCGGGCATTCGTCTGTGTCACCTGCAACGTAATCAGCGATTTGATCGTACAAATGCTTGTTTCGATCACTTGCACTAATAAACTCCTCCACAAATTTCTTCGTAACCGGATTCAGATCTGTCTTTCGTAATACCATTCCTTACTCCTCCTTCTCTCTATTTGATCACTTTACCAATCCACTGCGCGAGCTCATCAGGCGTGATCGCGGCAACGTTTGCTCCCATATCGCTCAATACCCTGGCAGCATGCTGGTTGTACGTAGCGTTGCCATTGAAATCCAAAGCCGTCAACACTAAAAACTTGCAGCCTGCGTCGATAATCTCCTTGCTTTGGCGATACATTTCCTTGATCGGGTAGCCTTCCTCCAAATCGCTGACGAGGATAAATATCGTCTTCGATGGATTTTCAAGCAGTGTTCTTCCGTATTTGAGCGCCTGTGCAATATGAGTCCCCCCACCAAGCTGCACACTCATCAGCACATCGACCGGATCATCCAGTCTATCGCTCAAATCAACGACCTTCGTATCAAAAATAACCAAATTCGTCTTCAAGGCAGCGAGCTTGTAAAAAATACTTGCCATAACGGAGCTGTAAATCACAGAGTCCATCATACTGCCGCTCTCATCCACAACAATGACGATGTTCCATTTGTTGTGATGCTGGATATTGCTGTGGAAATACAGCTCTTCGATGATAAAACGGCTTTTTTTGCGATCGTAGTTCTTCAAATTTTTACGAATCGTTTTATGGACATCCAGATTTTTCATCGACTTCGTATAACCGCGTTTGTGGCGATTGCGCTTGCCGACGATGCTGGTCTGCACTTCATTTTCAAGCTGACGCCGTATATCGTCTACGACCTTGCGTACAATTTCCTTTGCACTTTTTACGACCTCTCCTTTCATCCTACCTTTAAATTGGAGGATGTTTTTTAAGAGGGTCATGTTGGGCTCCATGCTTTCCAACACTTTTTTGTCAGTCAACAGCTCTGTCATGTTATAGCGATCCAGAGCTTGCCGCTCGAGGATTTCTACCGTCTTCTTGGGAAACAGCTTGCGGATTTTGTTCAACCAAGAGGGAACCGTCAATGCCGATTCTCCTCGGCCGCCTTCTTTTCGATAACCCTGCTCTTCTCCGTATTCACGGTTGTATAAAAATTCAAGAATCGAGTCCAATTCCTGATAGGAAAACTCGGATGATTGATAGACCCCGCTGCCTTCCAATGATTCCTCGGCATGCGAGCCCAATAACAACCGCCAGCGGTTCAAGGCTTCGCGGCTCAAATCAGGTTCCATTTGGCAAACTCCTCCTTGATCGCTTGATCGAGCATGCGGGCATCACGCAAGGTACGCTCATCGATGACTGGATTCGTGACTTGTTCCACCGTCGTTTGGAAGAGAGCTGCCACTTTTTCCGAGAGCATACTAATTTCCATTGGGCTAAAATATGTAAACGCCAATCGCAGTTCAGGCACTACCTGCAAAAAGTCGTCGTAAGCCAAGGATGTTATCATCTGATGCAAATCGCGCAGGATTTCTTCTTGATGAAAGAGATAGTCACGAGCCACGATAAAAACGCCATGTAAATACGCGGCGGTATGCAGCATTTGCTCAGGCGAGCCGAACATATAGGCACGGGCACGTTTGGAGATTTCTGCGCGGTCGATCACTTCGAGATTGCACAAGATCGCGACCACTACCCCCTCCAGTTTCGCGGGGAGCTTGTCGTTACGCAGCAATTCCCGCAGTTGATCACTGAAAATCTCTCGGGAATCATCCGCCTGTCTCTTCTCACTCAGCATGTAGAGGAATTTGAGCTGATCGGCCAACTCATCTAGTTCATTGGGGTTCGGGTTTCCCTGCTCGACGATTTTGGTCACAGCCTGGTAATATACTTCTTCCACCAAGTTCTCCAACCGTTCTGTTTCGCTAAGACCGAACAACCGTTTTTGCTCCAAAAGAATGGTGAGTGTCTTTAATGTCTTGCATAGCGAGAGAAAATGTCCATCCTGCCTAACGGACTCTACTACAGATTCAAAGAGCCTTTGCGACAGCTCTTCCAACCCCATAACGACCGCCATCAAAAGCCATTTTGCCAGCTCATAGCTCTGGTGCTGCGGCAGTTCTTTTACCATATCGGCTAGCTTATGGGCAGCTGCCTCCTTCACCGTCCCACCGTAGACCGAGCTCTCGATCAGACGGGCTTCTACGAAGGAGGAATAGCTGTAGCGCCATGTCTCTCGGACGAGATTGACATTTCGGTTGTTCATCCAGTCAGGTCCGGCTTCTTTGGTGCAAAATTCTGTGCCCAAGAACTGCATGCAGTGAAAAAACTGGCTGGCTTCACGATGCGACTTCTTGGCATACAGCTCTAGCACCTTTTGATTGCGGGCTGTCGTCGTGATCGCGAGCTTTAACGATTTACATCTGTCTTTACAATCGCGAACGATGGGTACATCCAGTGAATTAGGAGCCACTTCACCGATTCCGTCTCCGGTCAACAGCTCTCGCAATGTCTCGATCGGCTGAGAGGTTGCTATCGAGCGCTCGCCTTTTGTAAAAGCAGAGAGAACGGAATCGAGCAACTCATAGGCACCGCCCTCAGCCTTTTCCCGCATGACAGCCAAGCCGTTCATGAGGCTATATGCTTCGATCGCATCCGCTGTAGACGTCGTTTCTCCCTTGCCACGCAGTTTTTTTAGCAGTTGCGGAAGGTACGTTAACGCGCTGTTCGAGAAGGGAGCAGGCTCCTTCTTCTCGAGTGCCTTCCACACACTCTCGTAATAATGGACGTACGGCATCCCGCTTGCGTACCCATTCAACTGATCTGCTTCCTGGTACGTGTACACCATCGGATATATTTTTTCTTCCTGCACCTTTTGTATCTTGTAGGAAGTCTTGCGTTCCTCGATGAGTCCGTATGTATGAAAGCCCCCGGTTACCACGAGAATTCTCGCATGCTTTTTCTTTGCCTCTGCAATTTTCTGACGCATGTGAGCCTCGCGAATCAAATCGCCTTCCGCTTCCAAAGTAGCGTCATCATAGCATTTGCGTGACAGGTAGCAGTAGGCAAAGACATCCTTGACGAAATCCTTCGTCTGTTTCCGAATCCCATCAATTTCAAAAACCTTTTCCCACAGCTCATCGAAGTTTCGACATTTCATCGTCTGGCACAATCGCTGAATAAACTCCGAGCCTGCCAGCATGCGCTCATCGTGATAGGACAGTTTTTCATTCTTCTTTTTCAAATCATGGCCGTCTTCCAAGCTCTCCAGGCGGCTTCCGTAGCTTAGATCAATGAAAGCAGCGGGAATCTGCCGGCGTTTTGCTTCGACCAAGGCCACATATTCCGGCGAATACAGAAGAAACGGAAAGTAACAGACGTATTTTTGCTCCCCTGAGGCGTAGGCATAATAAATGCTCACAGGAGGCTTCGTCCGTTCATCCGTTAAGATCGGAATGATATGATTGCTATGGTCCGGGCCTTCAATCAAAATGATTTCCGGTTGATACTCTTCGATCGTTTTTTTCAAATGAAACGCGCATGCAGGACTATGATGACGAACCGGGAAATAGACGACCTGTTTGCTGAGGTTGTAGACCTCTTCTTCGACGAATGATTTTATGAAGCGGTCCTGATCCTTTATTTGATCCATTTCTTCTCGTTGTAATACGTTCCCCATAGACCCTCTTCCTTTGCCCGTTCTTTGACCACTTTGGTAAAGTAGGTTTTCAGGATATTTGCGTCCTTTTGGTTTTCCTTGACGACGGCTCCCAGCATGTTCTGTACCAGTCGATCCATGGAAATTGACCTGCCATCATAGTAATGGGACGTCATTGCACTTTGGACATAGACGGATACGGCTTCGGCTGTGCTCATCACGGATTGAGGGGAATCGATTTTGAATCCTTCCTTGGTCTCGCCCATCCGCAGTTCCATGAAGGTAGTCGCCAATATCTCAACCACATCGCGATCAATTTCGATGTTTACGCCACTTTGCTCCAGAATCACTTTTGCTTGGGATTCGATAATTTGGGCTTCCATTTTCACATGATTAATCGGTGCGATTGTCTCGAAGTTAAAACGGCGTTTGAGGGCGCTACTCATTTCATTGACGCCTTTGTCCCGCAAGTTTGCTGTTGCAATGATATTAAAACCGGGCTTGGCAAACAGGATGCCGTCTGACAGCTCGGGAATGTTCATCACCTTGTCACTCAAAATACTAATCAACACGTCTTGAACCTCAAACGGACAACGGGTAATCTCCTCAAAACGGGTAATGATTCCCTTGCTCATTCCGGTGTATAAAGGAGAAGGAACCAGCGCTTGCAACGAAGGACCTTTGTCCAGCAGCATCGCGTAGTTCCAGGAGTATTTGATCATATCCTCTGTCGTTCCCGCGGTGCCTTGGATCGTATTCGTGCTCGTACCAGAGATAGCCGCAGACAGCAGCTCAGAGAGCATCGTTTTTGCCGTTCCAGGTTCTCCGACAAGCATTAAGCCGCGATTGCCTGCCAACGTGACGATTGCACGCTCAATAAGTACATCGTCTCCATAGAACTTCTTCGTAATCGGTATACTTTCGCCCTCATAAGAGAGGGGTTCATCCGTTCCTAAAATAAAGTCGCGCACAGCTCTGGGCGACATCAGCCAATTGGGAGGTTTTGTCCCTGTATCCTGGGATCGCAGTGCATTCAGCTGTTTCGCATATAACACTTCCATAGGTGGCTTCATTGTTTCCATCCAAATGCCCACTCCATTTCTGGTTGTACTTGAAAAATAAGGTATACTATAAAAAATGAAAACATATGTTTGTCAGGAAAAGAAGGGTATTTGTACCCATTATTAGGAAAGATATGTGAAAAGATGTGAATTGAGTACTACATGCCAAAAAGCGCCCTGGGTCCCCAAGACGCTTTTCTCGCTGTTTTTTGAAGAGTTTATTACAACTGTGTCCGCAAGCTCCAAAGCTCCGGGAAAAAACGGTGATCGAGCGCTCTGCGTAAGTACATGACGCCTGATGACCCACCCGTTCCCGTCTTTTGGCCTATGATACGTTCGACTGTCGTCATATGGTTAAAGCGCCATTGCTGTTGCTGACTTGCGATATCCACCAGCTTTTCTGCCAACTCGTACAAATCCCAATACTGGTTCACATTTCGATACACGGTCAGCCAGGCTTGCTCTACACTCTGATTTGGTTGATATGGTTGCGACCAATCGCGATTCAAGCATTCCGGATCAATCGGCAAGCCCCGAACAGCCATCTCCCTGATCGCCGCATCATAAATGCTAGGCTGCTGCAAGGCCACACTCATCTGGGCGTGAAGCTCTGGTTGATGCGCATACACCGCAAGGACATGCTGGTTCTTATATCCTAGCGTAAATTCGATCAGTCGGTTTTGATAGGATTGAAATCCTGACGAATGACCCAGCTTGTCACGGAACTGGAGGTAGTCAGCTGGCGTCAATGTAGAAAGGACATCCCACGATTTAATCAATTGCTGCTGGATACGCGAGACTCGCGCGAACATTTTGAAAGCAGACTCCAGATCATGATTGCAAATGCATTCATTTGCTGCTGACAGTTCGTGCAAAATTTGTTTCATCCATAGCTCACTCACCTGATGAATGATAATAAATAGCATTTCATCATGATGGGTAGATTGAAGCTGTTGACTCGATAAGATTTGATCGAGCTGTAAATAATCGCCGTACGTCATCTCCTTTTGGAAATCAGTATGAATCTGTGTCTCTAATGAGGTGTCGATCGGTTGATTATTTCCTTGTTCATGTGGTCTCATCGTGGCACGACCTCCTTTCCCATCTAATTCCTTTCCACCCCTCTTTCCTCCTGCTGAATATTCCGTCTTCTCACCCGATTTATTTCGCCTCTTCCAAATACTTCAAATCGATCAAGCCATCGATTTTATTACTGGAAATATATCCGGCTTCCTTGCTGATATCTGCCATTTCTTGAATGACCTTTTCATTAACCGCTGTTGTAACTTCCAAACGGGAAAAGGCTGCCTGCACTTCTTTTTTGCTCAACTCTTTGCCAGTCAGATTTTTCAAATGCTTGATGATCAAGTCTTGGCTTTCTTCGGGATTTTCCTGAATGAATTTAACTGCCTTTTTATGTGCTTGCAGGTAGGCGGTTGCCAATCCTTCTCGTTTCAAAAATTCATCGCTGGCTGCTACCACGGTATTGGTTGATTCTTTCCCCCAAGCGAATTGATCCCAGTCCAAAAGCAATTTTCCCCCAGCCTGATTTTCCAGGACATATCCCCACGGCTCTTGCGTTGCTGCACCGTCAACGGATTTTTGTACGAATAAGGCTGCCGTATCTGCCGGAGCCGCCGCATACAGTTCCACATCTCCACCATTCGTCGTCGGTTTCAGGCCAACCTCATTCAGTGCTTTTCTGAGCATGACATCCTGTGTGCTGCCGATTACCGGAATCGTGATTCTTTTGCCTTTTAAATCCTTTAGTTCCGTAATATTGGTTGAACCATTCATGACGAGCACAGCTCCGCCATTGACCGCACCTGAAATCAAACGATACCCGGGATGCTTGACATAAAAGTTCAACAACGGTCCAGGTCCGACTGTCCCTACGTCAATCGCCTTTGTTGCCATTGCTTCCATAAACAATCCGCCATTGGCGACCGTTTTCGTTTGAATCTTTACATCCGCACCGAAAGCTTCCTTGAAATAGCCTTTCTCCAATGCAATGATCGTTGCGCTATGGGTCAGATTTGGGAAATATCCGATCTTGACTTCCTTCTCAGAGGATTCGGCTCCGCCTGTAGAGCACCCGCTAGCAATCCCCATCAATAATAGGGACGCAACCACGGTACTGAACACTTTTTTTAGCATGTGACAACACACTCCTTAGCCATTTTTCTTTTATGAATGGACTCCCCACTTCATCTGAACGTTGCGTTCGATCCGTGAAAAGACAACATTATCGACGATGGTCCCGATGATCGCAATAATGATCATGACAGATATCACCAAATCCATTTGTCCAAGTGAACGGCCCATCTCGAGTAATTGCCCAAGACCACCGCCACCCCCGAGCAACTCACCAGCCATGAGTGCCCGCCACGAAAACGCCCAAGCGATCCGAAGCCCAGAGATGATCTGTGGTACGGATGCAGGAAGAATGACCGTTCGAACGAAGTGAAAGCCAGTCGAACCATAAGTCTTGGCTACCCGTTGATATAGCGGCGGGACATTTTTGAAACCGCTGGTCGCGTTGACCGTCATCGTCCAGGTCGCCCCAATCGTCACGATGAACAAAATAGAGAAGTCATTTAAGCCAAACCATATTATCGCAAGCGGGAACCAGACAATGCTTGGGATAGATTGAAGCGCAGTCACGACAAAGCCAAGCGTATCTTCTACGAGTTTGTACCTCCAAATGAAGTAACCCAATATCAGTCCGATGATAATAGCAATGAGAAAGCCCAACAGGATTCGTCCCATGCTTTTTCCAATCGCGGCGGTAATTTGCCCGCTTATCAAGCCATTTACGAGTGTATCGAAAACCTGGGTCAAGCTGGGAAACATGAACGATGGCAGCCCCGATAATTTAGATGTGACTTCCCATATCGCCGCTATCATAGCGATGAAGATAACCCGTCTTAAAGCTGTAGTCATTGCCCATTTCCTCCTTCAGCACCTTTTCTATCTCTTCTTGCAGAATCGACAGCACCTTCTGCTCGGTGCTTACTGTCACACTGTCCGGCATGACCCCATCGCGCATGGCAGGAACCGCAATGATTTCCTTGATTTTTCCCGGGCGTGTGGCAAAAACGACGATTCTCTCCGCAAGTAAAACGGCCTCCCGGATATTATGGGTGACGAAAAAAATCGTGACCTTGGTCTTCCGCCAAATCTCAAGCAGCTCCTTATGAAGAACCATCCGCGTCTGTTCATCCAGCGCCGAGAACGGTTCATCCATCAGCAAAATGTCGGGTTCCATGACAAGTGCCCGAGCGATGGCTACGCGTTGCTTCATCCCGCCTGAGAGCTGATGGGGATAGGAATGAACATACTTGCTTAAATGGACCATCTTGAGCACTTCCAGCGCCTTTTCGTTGGCTTTCGCTGCTGACATTTTCTTCAACTTGAGCCCGTATGTAACATTTTCCAAAACGGTCAGCCATGGAAATAATCCTGCTTCTTGAAAAACGACAACTCTGTCAGGTCCGGGCTTATTCACTTTATTGCCAGCAACGTGGATGTCACCGTTGTCCGGTTGATCCAATCCCGCTATCAAGTAGAGCAGCGTCGATTTTCCACAGCCAGAGGGGCCGACAATGGAAACGAAGCTGCCCTTTTCCACTTCCAGATTGATATCATCCAGCACCTTTACTTTTTGTTTCTGCTCATTCACAAAATGTTTCGTAACATTATCAATAGTCAGATACATGAATGCACCTCTTTTTATTCCAACTTAGTCGATGGGGATTATGAATAAATAAATAATGATTAATCCTATCGTTTTTGTCAACTATAATCCGATAAAAAAAGGGAAGGCGGCGGGCACCTTCTCCTATTCAATGCAAGGGCGACACTTTAGGTGCAGCATTGCACTACGTCCATTTCATCCGATCGGTTGACCCATATGGAACTGTCTGGTTTTATAAGAAAGTCGATGTTATTTTTCTTTAATGCTTCGATTTGTTCGGGAGAGGCGCCTTCCGAAAACTTATAATAGACGCTGGAGTTTTTCATCTTACCGTTCAAAATACCACTTCTCCACAAGGCCTCACAAACCCTGGTCTATTCCTGAGTAAAACTGGAAGAAGCGTTACTGAGAGTACACCCAGTATCGCTTCTATGAATACGAGAATTAGACCTCATTCAACTACTTACCCTATTGACAAACCACGCACTTTACTTATCAATATCCGAGCTTCGTCGGATCAAACCTTCTCTCATCCAAATAAGCTCGCGCATGCCCCCAGAAATACTTGCTTGGCTGCATGTAGATTTCCAGGCCTGCCCGCTCGATTGTGCGATTCGCCTCTTCATTCGCTTCCTTGAGGATTTGCTTTTCATCCACAGTCAAAACACGGCGCTCGTCCATAATCAGCTCACCGTCGACAATGACGTGGTTCACATCTCCACCGACTGCCTGATAGACGACACGATGGACGTGCATGTTCTCTGGATTCAAGTGGGCCTGATGCATATTTACGGTAATGACGTCCGCTTTTTTACCAGCCTCAAGAGACCCCAGCTCGTCATCCCAGCCGACACAGCGCGCCGCATCAATTGTTACCATTTCCAGCAGCTTGCCCGGCGGGAGGTAATAGTAATCACGTAGCGCAGCTTGTTGCAGCAGCTGCATTCTGCGCATGGCCTGAAACATGTCAAAAGGAGTCATCGGTGAAGTACCGTCTGTCGTGATTGCAACAGTCGCTCCCATCTCCAGCAATTCCGTAATCGGGGTCCTTGCGTTGATTTGAC
Source organism: Brevibacillus brevis NBRC 100599 (assembly GCF_000010165.1). NCBI lineage: Bacteria > Bacillati > Bacillota > Bacilli > Caryophanales > Paenibacillaceae > Brevibacillus > Brevibacillus brevis. The sequence goes on along the minus strand of NC_012491.1, from coordinate 2,786,644 downwards.
CAAAACCAGGAGAAGCGCTCACATTCGTTCCTGTTTCGGCCAAAATTTTCGCCTCGTCAAACGAAATCCCCCGACAATGCTGCAAGTGTACGTCTGGACCAAGCAGCGCGTACTCTTTATCTTGGATCGCGAGGTGAATCATGCCTCCAAAAGCATCGGAGTGGATGCGCGTGTCGTACCTTTTCGCAATCTCCCTGATTTTCCGTGCTTGGTACCGGTCGAAATCGGTTAAGCCAAACAATTGGTCAGCTGGTGTCGGATAGGACGGATTGACAGAGGTCACGATGACAAATGGCGTTATGTATGCTCTGGTTTTATCGTTATTCGCGTGATTCAGGGCTTCGATCACTGCTTCTGCTCCAGCGAGAACCTGCTCATAGGTGACTTCCTTCGTCACTTTTTGTCCATCGACCCAGCGGCTAAAGGGATGCGGCCACGGTGGGTTGCATGGACCTGTCGCTACGATTTCGCGGACACCAACCTCGTTGTACGCTTTGGCGTGATTCAAGGCAAAGATCGGATCATCTGAGCGAGGCATGGAGCCTAAGACGCTAACACCTGTCGTAATCCCGGCTTTAAGCCGCTCCAGTGCTGACAGCTTTCCTTCGTAGTACCAGAAATCGTCTGTCACGTAGTGCTTGTAAGTATTGGTCATGATTGGCATCCAGTCGTTGATATTGTCCGTTGCAATCGTTTTGAACAAGGAATGTCCGCCATGACCATGTGCGTCAATGAAGCCTGGTAGTATACAATGATGTGTGCAGTCGACTACCTTTTGCGCGGGATACTTGTCTTTTAGAAGTGGAGTGTCGCCTACCTCCAAAATTCTTCCTTTGTCAATGGCGATTGCCCCGTCCTGTAGTACCCTACGGTCTTTGTCCATGGTAATGACTACGCCGTTTACGAGTAGCAAATCGATCAAGTTGCATCTCTCCCAGCCTCAAGAATGAGGGCGGTGCCCATGTCACCTACTCCCCCCTCCCTACACCTTAACGCAATTACTGCGTTTTGTATTTGCAAGAAAATTACGACTTTTTGCAATATGTTTACCTCTTGGTTTCCATATGGAAAAACCACCTTCCCTCGAAGGAAAGATGGTTTTTCGGTTTTAGGCGTCCACTTTTCGTTTGCGGAGGAATAAGATGAGAAACACGATCCCCGCAAAGGCGAGTACAACATAAACGACATTGGAATAGAGATCGAAGTAGTACAGAATGTCTTCCCATGACTCCCCCAATAAGTGACCAGCCATCACGAGGATGATGTTCCAAATAAACGTACCAAGTGTTGTAAACAACAAGAACAGCGGGAAATTCATTTTGGTCATACCAGCTGGAATGGAAATCAGGCTTCTGATTAATGGGACCATGCGGCAAAAAAAGACCGTCCAGTACCCGTATCGATCAAACCATTTATTCGCCTTATGGATATCTGCCGTTTTAATGCGCAGAAGATATCCCCATCGCTCTACGATCTTCTCTATTTTTTTGACGTCCAGATAATAACCGATTCCATAGAGAATGATTGCCCCGATCACCGAACCGATTGTAGCTGACAAGATTACACCAAAAACCGTTAAGGAGGATTGCGTCGTCATAAAGCCACCGAACGTCAAGATCACCTCTGAAGGTATGGGTGGAAAGATGTTTTCCAGTGCCATCATCAGTAAGATACCGAAGTAACTATATTGTTCAATAATTTGGGTCATCCAGTTCTGCATGCTATCCCTCACAATTATTTACCAATGCTTATCTCTCCAGTATAGAGACACGCGTTGCATAGTTCAATGAAAAGCGATCATCTTTTCCTTCCTTTCAATACGAAAGAAGGGAGCCTGGGGTTACCTTTCCTTTGAAAGTTTTTATTTAAAATATTCTGGAACAAAAAACATTGCAAAGGGAGGTAATATATGGAATATTAAAAAGGTGCCTCCATGCACATTTTTCAAAAACGAATCGTGAGGAGGTGAACTGTGTGTTTCGCAAGATTATCCATTCACTCGTATGTCTTTTACTGGTTATGACGGCTGGCGCCGTGAATGTAAACGCGGCCCAAGCAAAAGCAACCGGCATGTTTTTCATTGACAAACCATTCAAGAAAGAGGGACTTCGGTTTCAAGTGACCGTTACCGAAACCGACAATCCAAAATACGACTCACCAATGTACCACGTAAATACCATTGTCACGAATACTTCGCGGAAACCCATCACATACACGACTGGTCATTGCTATGGTGTAACAAATCGGCTAGAAGCGTTTGCCTCTGGAGACTCTTGGGAGCTTCCCTACCCTGAAGACGAACCTGCCTGTACCCCGGACATCAAGGAAAAAAACGTAAAGCCCGGGAGAACGATTGAGCAAGATGAATATTTCCGAACAGACGAACTGCCGAGCGATCTAACGCCAGACTATTTTCAGTTAAACTCTTACGTACACATCCTCGTTGGACCTGAAGATAAAGAACGCAAAGAGGAAATCGTAAAGATGCAGACGAAATTTCTTCCAAGGCTTGCCCTCAATCCAGATGAAATTGAGCTCCAGGCTGAATCAAGTGTGCTCCCTAAATCGTATTACGAACTCAGTGTGACAGGGAAAGTCTCGAATAGAGAAATCAAACGCGCATCGCTTCAGGTGTTCAATTCGATTATTACGTTGCGAGTCGACTCGAAGTCTGGGGAGTTTTCCACAAAGAAAAAAGTAAAAGCAAAGGGCCCGTCCCTTCAATCAGGTGTACTCGAGGTAATGTATAAAGACGGTACGAAACATATCTACTACGTTCCCATAGAAAATTCTAGCAACTGATGTTCTCCATGAAAAAAAGGACGGCCATGTGTTCGTCCTTTTTTCGTGTGAAACTCTTCTAGCGTACTATTCTTTCTGCCTAGACCAGTAAATCATCGTGTCGTCCCTCTTTATTTCTGTAAAGCCCATTTTGACTAATAATTTTGCGGAATCTATGTTATCTAGCAGGCATTTCGCCGTAATCTTTTTCACATCTGGCTGCAATAACGCCCAATTCGCTAAACCTTCTGCTGCCTCATACGCGTAGCCTTTTTTTCGCTCGGCTTCAATAATTCCATAGCCGATGTCCACTTCTCCCTGCGCATTCGGGACTCCTTTGAATCCTACATCCCCGATGATCTTCATGTCTTCTTTTGTAAGGATCATCCACGATTCAAATCCTGTCGGTCCCCCTGTGCGTTCGAGTGCTTGGATGATTTTGGGGATCGTTTCCATCGCATCCTCATCTGGCCAGCCTTTGCCTAATGTAAGCCCCATATCCAATAACTCTTCGTAATTTTCTTGCAAAATATTCGTTGCTATTCTATGTGTAAATGGAATCAATTTGAGCCGTTGTGTATGAATGCTTTTTTCATTCATGGAACAAGTACCCCTTTCTCTTTCCTATATTGTCCGTGGCGATATTTACGTTGGATTTACACTCCAGATGTTTTTCAGAAAGGGTCTATTCCTACACCTCAGCTACTCTTTCCATACTCCGATAATAAGAATCACTCGGGCACCACCATTATAGCATGATTTTCCATCTAGTTGATAAGGAGTGAGAGAATGTCCACACCGCTAAACACTGAGCTTGTCCGTATTCAACCCTGGGCGGATGACGATCTTTCTTTGCTACGCCTTTTGAATGCACCAGTCATGATGGAGCAGCTCGGAGGACCGGAGACGGAGGAACAGCTCCTTGCTCGGCACGAACGATACGTCAATAAGGACGGACAGCAAACGAGCAAGATGTTCAGCATCGTACTGCTTCCAGATCACACTCCCGTCGGAAGCATCGGCTATTGGGACCGCATCTGGCAAGGAGAAAACGTATACGAAGTAGGCTGGAGCGTCCTCCCACCCTTTCAAGGGAAAGGAATCGCCTCTGCAGCTTTAGCTTTACTGATTACCCGCATCAAACAAGAACGAAGACACAAGTTTATTCATGCCTATCCCTCTGTGGACAACCCTGCCTCCAATGCCATTTGCCGTAAGCTCGGTTTCACTCTGCAATCAGAATGCGTCTTTGAATACCCTCCAGGAAGTTTTATGCGCTCCAATGATTGGCGATTAGAAGTCGCATCTGTACATTTCCCCATCGAAAAAGTCCGGGAGCAACTCCCAATGTAGGCCTGTCGCTGACTGTTGCTGCTGATCGTGGAATGACCGTTCGATGGTTGAAGGTGGATAGAGACACTTACCTTACAACGAGATAAGCTCGATACCCTCCTTACTTCCAGGACAAGACCCGGGTCGTCGCGACTCGGGTCTTCCACTTTTTTATCCATGAAGTCCAGTTTGAAATCTGGCGCGGGGGCGATAGTGCCCGACCGGAATTTGAATCAAGCAGGTTTTCTCTTCGGACGCTAGGTTGTAAAGATCATCGCAATTTTCCACGTCATATCCGAGTAACGGATGACCGCCCATTCCACACGTGAACGCTGCTAAAAGCAAGTGATGCACGACAATTCCTGCCTCCATCTGTTGGATGCGATACCCTCTATACCCTAGTTGATTCATCAGATGATCACGTTTTCCTACTACATGAAAGCAGAGCGGCACTTGATACAGATTCACGTTGTCCAGGGTCATTCCCTCTTGTAGACGTGCTCGTAAATCTCCATTGACGATTGGATAAAGAGCGTGCTCCAGTGGTTCGTAAGCGTATGCCCCATCTTTCATCCCTTCTACCTGATGAATGCTGACAAAGAGTGAAAGCCTTCTCCACGCTGCTTCTTGATTTCCCCCCAAATCATTGCCATACGATAGCGCACTCATCGTCATTTCCATGATACGCGCTACCTGATTCTGGTCTGTTTTCCTCCTGATAAAGTCCATTTCCGGTGAAAAACGCTCCCTGCAATATTCCGCCAGATCATAACTTGGTTTCTGCAAACGCGGGAGAAGGATTCGCTCATCGGACCGACGAGGCCGTGTGCTTTCCGCCTGATCCGAATATCGTCGAAATGAATGGGTAGATGCCTGCATAGCAGCTTCATTCATTTGCAGGAGTGCAGGATATTGTCTCATTCTTTTTGAGCGTATCACTTGCACATGCTTTTGCTCAGGTAGTTCTCTGGTTAGCTCGCTTGCCAGCACCCCTTTTTCTCGTTCTATCCATTGTGCCGGTGAGTGCGAATGCCTCCCCTCTTCTGTTTGGAGTGATAAAGGGACTACCGCGTAGACACTCTCTTGATCGGCAGACAATCCTAGCAGTGTATTCATCGCTCTATCCAGGAACTGGTAGTGTACCGCAGTCGTAACACCGAGCTGGTTTGCCATTCCCTGCAATTGTCCAAGTAGTACACCAGCATCGAGGCCCTGCAATCGATAGGAAAACTCATCATACTTAAAAAAGTTCTTCCAAAAATAGATGGAGACGAACGCAACTCCAAAGCATGCATGTACTGGACAACTGCCACCAAGTGCTCGGTTAAGGACGTGATCAAAATTCCCTTCGCGCAATTGTACGAGTCTGTGATGAGCCACATCGTAGTGGTATATACCTGGAGGAATACTCGACAGCTTCAAATACACGTACAGCTCACTTGGATAGAGCCCTCCCCCAGACGGAACCGGCCTTCGCTTCATTACAAGCGGCAAAAACGACTCAGATTCTGCATCTGCCGAAGTCGTGGTTACCAACAACGATTGGCTGATTTGTATCAGTCCGTAGCTATACCATAGCCATGCACCCAATTGTGGAAGAGTCATCTCTTGTGAAACCGTTTGATCTATGAGCGATAGAGACACATCTTCAGGTAGTGAAATGACAGGTTGCCCCCTGTACAGCTTGTATGGTAGTGGCGCATCTCCCCAATCCACTTCGAGATCACTTGGTCTGGCGTTTTCTGTATCAAAATGAAGGCGGTACAAGAAATTTTCGAGATTCATCCGGCTCACTCCCAGATGCATGTTATGGAAACGGATGGGGAAAAGGATTCAACTCGTCTACACGCAGCGGTTGTTTCACATACCCCAGCTTCACAGGGACCTCCAATACTCGTTTCAATCCCGTTATTCGCGTAAGATGCTGGCCAAAAGTCATCGGAAGCATGCCAGGAATCAATACACGCACGCAAGATAAGCCATGGCGCCCTACCTCTGGTGTCGTTTGATCTACCACAATGACATCGAGATCCAACTTTTGGAATACACCGAGCAACTCCCGCAAATCGTCTGTTAGATCATGATTTTGGTTTTTTCCAGGAAAGCGTTCAGCGAAAGAGACCATCGGACGTGAACCATCCATGAGAAAGGATAAGCGCTCCGCTGCTTCTGGCAAGCTGTAAAGCATTGCATGATCGTCCATCTTTTTCACGAGGGACGAATCTTGAAGCATACGCAAGTATTTGTCTCGATTCGCTTCGTACTTGTCTGTCAAAGTCATGAGCATGGCTGCCGTTTCGTAAATGGAGCTTTTCACAGCGCGGATAGGGTCTGGATGCGCACCTGCTGCACAAACGAGGTGCAGGCCTTCCGCTCCGCGGTTTTTCGCAATCGTCCATACAGCGGGAATTCCATTTTCCATAGTCGCATCGAACAAGTACAAATCGTAATTGGTAACAGTCTGCATACGATCAATGAGAAGAAGCAATTCCCGATCATTGACCGTAGCGGGATCAAGGCGCGGCAATGGCAATTGGGCATACCAGGTCAACAAGAAAGCATCTCGCTCCACCACTTCGAGGATGCCGTAGAAGATCGCCTCCTCCAAACTACCGCCTAACGCACAGCCATTGGAGGTCTCAAATACAACACCCTCCCCGAATCCCATACTGTAGTAGGCCATGAGCTCAGGTACAAGAATGGGTCGCTCTTCTTTAAAGGAATAACCCCATACCCAGTTCATCTCTCGCTTCGGATCAAATGGCTGAAACGGAAAATTTGGCAGAGCATACTGCTCTTCTGAATGGGTCCCCGCTGTTGTCGGATCAAGGGCATACGGCGCAAGGTTTGCATAGCAGTCACGCACCATCGTCTTCTTGCCACGCGGCATAAGCCCGCAATATCTTTCCATTCCTTCCAAAATCGCCGTTATCTCACTATCCGCATATGAAACAGACCTGCCAGCCGTACCCTCGTCATGTGAAAATAACGGCAGATTGACACTTACATCTGCGAACACCGAGACAAGATCTCGGACTTTTCCATTCAAAAACCCAGTACGGGAATCCAAATATTCGGTGGAGAGAGCTTGTTTCAAAGAGGCTATAGATTTTGTCCGGTAGCTGTCTGGACTATGCTTTACAATAGGCTTCAAGCGTATTCTTGCCCGCTCTTCAGAATCCTCAGGCAGCCGACTGCATACCGGACATACAGGATTGGGCAAGAAGAAGTGGCGCGTGCTGGTCAATGTTTGCAAATCAATAAACTGGATATGCTCAGATAACTGGGCTTGCCTACCCTCAACTATACGTTCAACCTCCGCACTGACATGGTATGCCACTTGTAACAATCCCGAGCGAGATGACCATGGATCACGGGGTATGCCGCCTTTCTCCCTCAGCATATTTTGTACCTTCCACATCTCTTTGCGATCGCGTCCCGCCATCAATCGCCGCATGTCTGCACACTGGGAGCATCCTGTTTGATCTGGATGAACCAACGGACCTACGATGGCCTCCCCGAATGAAACAAAGCCGCGCAGCCATGGGGTATTTGTTTGGCGAAAATGTTTTTCTGCCTGTACATGCAAAGCAGGATGATACGTATCGTGCAACAGGAGAGCCAAATCTGCTCCACTTGTCGCAGACGCCATGTCTTCACTGTTCCAGACGCGATAGTCGTTCTTCAAATGTTCTGAAACCAACTCTGCCAGTATTCCGTCTCCAATGACAAGAATGTCAGCACTCATCGGAGCACCTCCTCGAGAGCAGCAAGGCAAATACGCCACCAAGGTCTTCTTCCAGGAAAGGCTCTATCGCGGCATTCATGATTCGAGGAGAAAGTTGATGAAGAGCCAGTACCTCGACAGCTTGTTTCCAGACCTCTTTTTCCAATTCTTCCTGAACGCTACTGCATGCAAGTTCGATGGCTTCACCCGTCAAGCCGACAGATTGCGCAGTTAGTACATACTTGGACACTTGATTGGTTGGCGTTTGAATCTGTTGCAAGGCATACATCAGTGCTTTTCGCAATGCTTCTCGCTCTAACAAGCCAATACTCCCGTACCATCCCGTGCGCGTTTCCACCCAATACACCGGAAATCCGCATACCTCATGACCTTTTGCAACCCTCAGTTTCTCACCTAATGTAGCGAAAGACCGTACATAAAACTGGGACTGTTCATCCACAATCGAATCAACCTGCACAGGTCTAGCCGTTGGTTGTCGTCCTTTCATTTCTGACACATACGTGAGTGTCAAACAATGCTGTAACGCCCGGCATAAACCTTCTGCTGCCGTTTCTCCTGCTCCAACTCCGATATTGCTCTCCAGATCGGCTTGATAAGCTGAATTTTGAGCGATTAGGTGGTCCACCATTCTTCCCACATACATCTCTGCCCCAACCAATCCTGCTTCTCTACGCGCCTCGTCATGGGTATATCCTGCGCATACAACTGTTGATAATAGCTCCGCAGGACCATCTGCCACAGGGTCGACTGCTGTCACCCTACACTGTGTCAGTGGTAGCTGCGTAAGCTCCCCCTCTTCCCAGCTGTGAAAAATCCCGGTATCTGGGGAGGTCCATGACGGAAACAGAGACAATAGACTTTCTTTCTGTTCTGTCTCTTTCGATATCCGTAATTCAAGCTCTCTCTCATCCAATACCTCTATGCCCACCTCTTCTTTTTGCATGGGGTGAGGCATGTAGGACTGCCAGCTTCCTTCCATCGTCTCCAGATTTAACAAATAAATTTTGTTTGGTTCCTCTGCTTCATTGACACCTGAAACGTATTTAAACCATTCAAAAACAGCGATGTTCGCCAGCATGGCTGCTGCGGTCATTGAATATGGATGTTGTTCGGGGTCCGCACACAAAGCCTGCCGATGTAAACGACGCAAAGCCGATTCAAAGCACGCCTCTGACTGTGGATGAATCAGCGGCCCTACCATTCCTTTTTGCTGGACAAATAACGCCGGAACAAACACCTTCTCCCGCTCTCTGCACGCGAGCTGGATCATACTCACTTCGTCCTTGTTTACGTTTGCTGACGTGTACAAAATACCAGTGAAAGGCTCGATGGTCGCTGACCAGTCGGCTCCCTCCCACAACGTCAGCTTGAGTTCATCCAGGTCCACGTGTGGGTCCTTCCTACGCGAATGTTCTATAATCGCCTCTAGCCGCTCACGATTGGTCGCAGTCTCATTCGTGATCGCGTAATGGAATTGAACGCATCCCGATTCCAGCAATGCATGGATGGCAGAAAGGAGAAAGGAGCCTGCCCCGATCACCAATACTTTTTCTGTTCGATATTTTTGAAACCGATACCCTCCTGATCCGCCTAACTGATCCAAATATTCAATCTGCGCGGCATACCTCGACATGACCTCTGGTGATAATTCATGTGATTTCTCCAGGCTCACATCTTGAAGGAATCCATTTTCTAAAAGTGTCCCGGCCACTTGAAAAATTTGTTGCTGATATTCTTCCGGCAAATCGTCGGTCAATTGCTCCAACGTATGCACACCATTAAACATGGGAAATAACTGATCTACCCACCGATCGATCATGTCGCCCTTCATGCGGAAAGTCCCGATGTTATTGCGAAAATACACGCTTCCATCTGAATCGGGTATATACACTGTATCCCGCTTCACTTTTATGCGCATCGAAGGATTCAGCTTATCCATTCTCCTCCCCCTAACGTTGTGAAATAAACCAATTTGCGACAAGACATGTCACAACTATTTTATGTATCACTCTTTGTCTCACATTCCAGTTGGAAAAACAAAGCCCCTGCCAGGTCACCATTTGGGCAGGAGCTTCATTTACGTATGGATTAGAAATCGTCAAACACGATAAAGCATGGGAAGAAGCAAGTGCAACTGCAAGTGCAGGAGCAAGAGCAGGAGCAGGAGCAGGAACAGCTACAGGAGCAAGAGCAACGACCGCAACGACCACAACTACATCTGCTGCAACCACCACATCTGCCACATCCGCCACACCTACCTCGAACTAGCGTCGCGTCATTCATTTTTTCTTTGTCCCAACGCTGCATTCGATCTCCTTTTATTTCAGAAGCCTTCAATTTTTTTAGCTCTTTTTTGAACTCATCCATTCGTTTTCACCTCCGCCACTTCATGGAACTACTCTAGATTTATGAAGCGACGTTGGGTATTCGTGCAAAGATCATGCGCCCATTTTTGGCTGAACATGAGAAGAAACCGCTATGCGTCAAGGTTTTCTGACAAAAAAAGAAGCCGCCCTCAAAGTGAAGGCAGCTTGGATGATCATGGATTTACAGTTTGAAAATAATCCCCATCAGCGAGTAAATAATCACCGTCGAGAACAGCACCGTCATATGAATCAGCGAATAAATAAACATCGTTTTCGACCATTTCTGTGAATCCATTTTCCGGTATCCAAAGACACTCAGAACCAGCCATAAAACATTCAGGAGCAGAGCCATAAACGTAAGACCAGCGCTTAATGACCAAAATAGAAAGCTGCTTGCAATTAAAATGACTAAATACACATTTGTTTGAATGTAGGTACGTCTTGCACCTTTGACCACAGGCAACATCGGAACCCCAGCCGCCTTGTACTCATCATGCTTGCGAATCGCGATCGCATAGAAGTGAGGCATTTGCCAAATGACCATGATGATAAAGAGACCAAGGATAGCAGGATGCGTTACATCTGGGTGAATGGCGGCCCAACCGATGAGCGGCGGCATTGCCCCAGAAATACTCCCTACCTCCGTATTGTAAATCGTTCTTCTTTTCGTCCACATCGTATAAGGCACGACATAAAAAAACAGTCCGAGAAAACCCATAATAGCAGCCAATGGTGATGCCAAGACGAGAGCCGCCAAGCCAAAAATCGTCATCAGAGAGGCAAGCCATAAAACCGTCTTTGTCGATATATCCCCTGTCACCGTAGGTCTGTTTTTCGTCCGCTCCATGACAGAATCGATATCGCGATCATACACGTTATTAAAAGCACCCGCAGCTGCCATGATTAAAATAGAGCCGATTGTAGCAAATAAGATTTCTGGCAGCTTATCCATTAGACTGAAGTGATACGTATATAGTGCCAATGTTAATCCGGCAAACATCGGAATCAGATTCGATTTGATAATTCCCGTCTTAACTGTTTGCGCCAAGATATTGGACATAGGCCGATTCCGCGTTGCGACGCTTTCTTCCCTCTGCATTCGTACACTGTCCCCTCTTACTAGATGATCTATATATCTATCGTACTCCAAAATAGCATGACATAGTAGACGGTTAAATCCTACAAAACTGCCATTTGTATCTTACATACCAGCAAGGATTTAAATACTATATGGAATGTTAATTCTATATGGTATGCTTGTCAAGAGAAGGAGTGTGGACGAATGAACAGACGCAGATTAACCCAATCAGAGCGTAAACAGGAAACACGGCAATTGCTCATTGACGCAGCCATTGAGACCTTTGCTCGGTTAGGCTTCCACGGGGCTTCCGTTGATAAAATCGCAGACCATGCTGGATTTACCAAAGGAGCTGTTTATGCTCATTTTCAGTCCAAAGAAGATCTCTTTCTCGCTATTTTGGAAGGTCAGATGCAATTACATGTGTCGAATATCCTTCACGTAATTGATCACCAGCCATCATTATCGCATTTTATAGAAGCCATGAACGCCTATTTTATGTCCGTTCAGCAACAAAATCGCACGTGGAACATGCTGAACCTGGAATTTTTGCTGTATGCCATGCGTGAAGAGTCTGTTCGAGAGCGATGGTCGAACATGATCATCGAGTCGGTACTGCATCTTTCCGAGGCCATACAGACCTTGATACCAAAAGAAAGTGACTCTACTCTATCCGCGGATGAAATGGCATGGACGATTCTTGCTTTAGAGCATGGCATGTCGACCTTTTATTACATCAGCGGCGACCAGATGCCCCTGTCTTTATACGGAAAAGCTTTGCAAAACATGCTGTCGTCTAAATAGCGGATTGCCAAAATGCTAGATCATTTCTGATCGGGCAGCCTGTTGCTTTGTGATTCGATTGACTCTCTCAGAACCATATAGCATGAACGCAATGTAGAAGGCTGTAAAAAACGGTAAAATAGAAATGGTCGTCTGTGTAGCAAGCCACCCGAGCAACGGAGGCAAAAATGTGGCACCCGTGTACGCAACCGCCATCTGATAGCCCATCAGCTTTTTCGTTTGCTCTTTCCCAAAACGTTCTGGGGTATCATGCAGCATACAGGGATAAATCGGGGCGAAGCCTAACCCGAGCAACAGAAAACCGATTAGCGAGCAGAAGGTCGGTAATGGAAACATCAACAGCGCTGCCCCGGTGAATGCTACGAGAAGTCCACTGCGAATCAGGACGCGGTTGCTCACTTTAAAAGTAACAAAGCCCGTAATAAATCTACCAACGGTAATGCCACCGTAATACATGGCTACCCACATCGCCGCGACAGACGAAGGTAGCTCTTTTTCATTTACCAAAAAGCTGCTCCCCCATAATCCTACCGATGCTTCAGCCCCGCAATAGAAGAGAAATGTGAGCAAAGTCAGCTTAACGCCTTTTGTCCGTAACGGTTGTTCGCTCTGCCCACGAGACTGCTGAACTTGTGATTCTTTGACAGCATGGCTTTGTATGTTTTCCATCCGTTTCCACAAAGGAAGTGTAAACGCTAGAAGTACGACTAAAGCAAATTGAATAAGAGAAATAGTCAAGTAGCCATTCCGCCATAAATCATGATCGCGTATAAAGCTAGACATAATAATGGGGCCAAGCGTAGCACCCACACCCCAGAAGCAATGCAGCCAGCTCATATGATGGGCTTGATAATGCGTGGCGACATAATGATTCAATGCGGTATCTACACAGCCAGCTCCTAGTCCCAGTGGCAATGCCAATACCATCAACCATATCATTGATGGGGCAAAAGAAAATCCAAGCAAGGCTGCCGCTGTGATTAAACAGCTAATCAGTGTGATCTGTCCTGTCCCCAGTCGTTTTAGTAATGCACCGCTCATCAAGCTAGATACGATCGTTCCAGACGCAATCACAATATTGATCACACCAGCCATACCAAATGCCGCCCCATATTCTGCTTGGATGACCGGCCAAGCTGCCCCCAGTACCGAATCGGGAAGACCCAAGCTGATAAACGACAAGTAAATCATGATCAAAAAGAAGGTTGCCACGTTCCCCCGCCCCCTGCTTCGTTTTTACATTCTTATCGTGAGTCTATCCAGCAATTTCTCTCCCTCTGATTTGAACCGCTTATTCTTTTCGAGAAACTCGTTCACTTCATGTAATTCGGCTGGTCGGTAGCCAGGACCATCGCAGCCGCAGGAATGATAGGCAAACCCATGCTGATAGAGAATTTCAACCTTTTTCCACTGCTTTACATCCGTTTGCTTGGGAGCCTTGAAATCATGCCCCATCTCTTTCATTCCCTCACCACATTGCGGACAGCTATGCTTGATCTTGTTCCATTCTTCTTCCGTCAATTCATACTTGGAGGTTTGCTTGAACACTTTTCGGCACGTGAAACACGCGTATATTTGTTTGTATGGACCATACATCCCATATCGACACATGATGATCAACCCCTATCTCATTCATCTGCAAGTTTCTCTTTTAATTGCATGGCGAGCATTCTCCAGCGCTTTCGTTCCTCCGATTCCGCGATTTCCTCCTCATCCATTTCCAGCCAATAGTCGGCATCCATCCGTTCATACAAATCAAAAAGAGTGATCGTTGCACAGGCAGGATTCTCAAAAGCCACAATCATCGCCTCTGGTCCGTCATCCCAGTTGTAGCCATTCACTACAGCATGAAGGAGAACAGATGAATCAAGCCGTTTTATTTTTTTGCACCGCTTCTGCTCAGATTCGTCATATAAAATATCGTCCACCGTTTCCTCTTCCTCAGAAGACAGTGTTAGACGTACCGCTCCTTTCGTTTCGAGCAGCAGGTCTGCAATCGTTCTGTCGTTCCTGGCCGCATTCGGTTTGTGATAAAAAGCATCAGCGGTGTTCGCCCGCGTTGATCCCGTTCGTTGATATCTAATCGATCCACTGCTGCTCGCACGATCTCTAGATCCTTTGTCTTACTGACGTTTGCCCATTCCATCCGACTTCTTCTCCTCTGCTTTTCTAGACAATTCCCGTTCCGGTATTGCTATGTATCCCTTTTTTGACGAGCGTGCTTCCAATGAAGTCAAAGCTCAAAGGCGTCCCTTTTTTGTCAGGCTGCCACCCCAGCTTAATCGCCTCTTCAATGATAGCTGCGACGTCAGCTGGCTTTATGACTCTCATATCCAAATGCTGCACAAGTGGGTACTCCGCCCAAAAGTCATTCACATCTGATTTTACATACACGCGAATCAACTGACCTATCCCTTCATTGTGCTGGATGGTCAACGCGAGCAGACCCTTCGCTGCTGGGCTGATGACCCAACGATATCGCTGTTCTCCTACTGTTATACCCCTCGTGCCTTTTTTTGGTAATGCCATAGCAACCTCCTCATTGCGAGTAAATGTTTATTAGTTCTTAAACTTGCGCTTCCAGTTGACAGTTATCATCATTTCCAGCAGCCTTTGATTTTGGTTTGGCATGACTCTCAAATTTTTTATTATGACAATTCCTGTCACGATTAACTGTTAACGTGAAGGAGAAGTCGAGTTGGACATGATGCTGTTTATCCATTAGGAGGAATTACTGTATGCTTCAGCCAGAACAAAAAGGAACGATAACGAGAAAATTTTTCCAATCAGGTAACATAAAACTATCTTACCTCGATTTTGGAGGGGATAGTCAAGGAGTTTTGCTCCTGCTGCATGGTCATATGAATGATGCACGAACATTTTCAGAGTTTGCTTCCAGATTTACAGATTGGCGCGTGATTGGATTGGATCAACGAGGTCACGGCTGGAGTGAGTATGCCCCAGATAAGGATTATTCCCGTGAAGGCTACGTCAACGACATTCTCGCCTTTGTTCAGACCGTTTTGGATGGAGCTCCTGTTACGATCGTTGGGCATTCTTTAGGAGGTGTCAACGCTTATCAATTTGCTACTCGTTATCCTGAGCTTGTGAACGCCGTCATCGTAGAAGATATCGGGGTAGAAATTAAGGCCGACTTATCCTTTGCAGAAAAACTCCCACACCGCTCCCCTTCTTTACACGATCTAAGGAAATCGCTCGAGGAAGTCGGCGTTCGAGCGGTCGATTATTTTTCGGAAAGCGTGTTTGAGGATGAACAAGGCTGGGGATTCCGTTCTGATTTAAAGGGCATGCCTATCTCTCAGCGACACATTAACGGGGAATGGTGGAACGATTGGCTAGCGTCTTCTTGCCCGATCTTGCTGATCCACGGCAAAAAAAGCTTTGTACTGGATGAAAATCAGGCCGAGCGCATGGTGAGCCAAAGGCCAAACACAAAGCTTGCCAGTTTTGCAGCGTGCGGGCATGATATCCATTCTACTGACCCTGATGGATATTATCAGGCTGTAAGAAGCTTTCTTGATGAGTTGACAGAATAGAATAAAAGCCCATCCATAACAAACAGCCAACCCTCTAAGGATTGGCTGTCATTTATAATAGCTTTTTGTGCTCAATTCTCTTTTTGGTTGATAACGAGATTCGTCCTCGAACTTGAAGCCACTGTCTTCTTTTTTGCAAAGATAGGATGAGAATAAACGTTATCCGTTATAAGTATTCCCTGTAAGGGGTGATAATGCGTACATAGTCACTCCCATATTTCTCTTCCAGCACTTGGCTGAAATCCTTCTCGATCTGACCCATGATAATGTCATGGTAGAAGGCGTTTTGCAACAACTCAATGAGAGATGGGTGGTCCGTCTCCAGTATAGTGGGTTTGATCCCACGCCCAAAGCTGCCCAGCAATGCCGAATGTGCATCGCATAGAATAGAGAACTTTCTGGATTGCACTTGATGCCATTCCGCACTCCTTTTATGTACGACAACATTTTTTAGCTTTGCATGGCATTCACCAATCGATATTAGCGTGACAGCAACCCCTTGTTTTTCTGCCTCTGCCAATGGTTCCTCTACCCAATGAACATCTTCGGACCAAATATCGACAACAATGCTTTTGTTTGCATTTGAGACGATTCGTTTTATGGCTGTTTCAATCGCTTTGTCACCTTGCCAATTATAAAAGGAAGGAGACGTTCTGGGAGTGGGTTTCAACTGTTCTTGCAGGACACGGGTTGTTTGATCAAATTCCGATTGTAACAAGCGAATCAGCTGCTCGATCGGTACTGCATCATAAAGAACAGGCTCCGATTCGATCATGCGGCACATGCCCTTTTCCGTCAATGCTCGAAGGGCTGCGTATACATTCGTCCGAGAGACGGAAACTTTCTTGGCCACTTCATATCCAGATATTTTCGGTTCCTCGTGAAGCACTAAATAACATCTGGCTTCCAGATCTGACAATCCGATTTTTCGAAGCTCATCAATCAAGGTGTTACCTCCTTTCTTTTTAGTAGTATAAATGAATACTGCTATAAATGAAAAAAGAACTGTAACAGAGAGGCATTTCTGTCACAGTTCTTTCATGCTCGTTACAAATCCAGCGTATTTTTTTCCAGAAAGTTCGTAGCGAAATTCCCTGCGACAAAGTCAGGGTGCTCCAGTAGCTTCTCATGGAAGGGAACCGTCGTATGTACGCCTTCGATGACAAACTCACCTAGCGCCCGCTTCATACGAGCCAATGCTTCGTTGCGATCTGTTCCCCAAACGATCAGCTTGGCGACCATTGAATCATAGAAGGGAGAGATTTCGTAGCCAGGATAAACCGCACTGTCCACGCGCACACCGTAACCGCCTGGCGGCAAGTAGTTGACGACCTTCCCTGGTGATGGCATAAAGTTTTTCGCAGGATTCTCCGCGTTGATTCGGCACTCGATTGCCCATCCGTTGATTTTCACATCTTCTTGGGAGAAGGATAACGGATTGCCTACTGCCACAGAAATTTGTTCTTTGATCAAGTCAATCCCTGTAATCATCTCTGTTACGGGATGTTCTACCTGAATCCGCGTATTCATTTCCATGAAGTAAAATTGGCCGTGCTTGTCTAGCAAAAATTCAACAGTACCCGCTCCGTGGTACGAAACCGCCTTGGCTGCCGCCACCGCAGCTTGCCCCATTTGCTCGCGCAGCGTTTGGTCCAGCGCCGGAGATGGCGCTTCTTCTACCAGCTTTTGATGACGACGCTGAATGGAGCAATCCCGCTCTCCCAAGTACACAGCGTTGCCATGCTTATCCCCCATGATTTGAATCTCTACATGCCGCGGCTCTTCTACATATTTTTCCAAGTACACGCCAGCGTTGCCGAATGCCGTCTCTGCTTCTTTCTGGGCCTGACGAATCGCCTTGGACAACTCATCGGCGTCAAAAGCGACACGCATTCCCCTGCCGCCGCCGCCAGCCGTTGCTTTTACAATGACAGGATAGCCGATTTTCTTCGCCACCTGTAATGCCTCATCGATGTCATCAATCAAACCGTCTGTGCCCGGAACTAATGGAACATTCGCTTGACTCATCGTTGCTTTTGCTACGGATTTATCCCCCATTTTGGTGATCGCTTCGGGATCGGGACCGATAAAGGTTATCGAGCAATCCTGGCAAAGCTGGGCAAACGAAGCGTTTTCCGCCAAGAAGCCATAGCCCGGATGGATAGCGTCTGCCTTTGTGTAAAGTGCGACCGTCATAATCCGTGCCATGTTCAAATAACTGTCCTTGGACGCCGTAGGTCCGATACAATACGCTTCATCCGCCAATTCTACGTGCAATGCTTCCCGATCCGCCTCAGAAAAGACAGCGACTGTACGTATCCCTAGTTCCTGACAAGCGCGGATAATGCGGACAGCGATTTCTCCACGATTGGCAATCAATACTTTCGTAAACATGTGCGCACTCCTTCCTACTGAGTTTTGACAACGAGCAAAGCTTTTCCGTAATCGACAAACTGACCATCCGCGACGAGAATTTCCGTGATGATGCCGCTAACAGGCGTCGTAATATCGGCAGATAGCTGAAGAGCATCAGCCGTGCAGCGTCCAACCTTTTCGCCAGCTTGAACGGTCTGCCCTACTGTTACTTCCGCATAGAACAGTCCTACTCCTAAAGACATGACTTGCTGTGTCACTTCCTTAGGTGCCTCAGCCTCAGCAACGACATTAACTGACTCAGCAGTAGCGGCAGCCTCCTGATAGCCATGCTCCACTTCGCCCACCTGTACAGGCGCATGGACAGCCACGCTTTCGAATGGTGCACTTTTCTTGATCACGATTCGTGTCTTACCCTTCTCCCATTCCAGCTCCTCAATGGAAGACTGATTCACCAGCTTGATGAATTCACGCAGTTCATGCAGCTTCATAGCACGATCAGAGCTCCTTTCTAAAGTGGGATGTTCCCGTGCTTTTTGTACGGACGATCTTCCTGCTTGTTTCTGAGCATTTCCAAGGCTTGCGCGACCTTTTGACGGGTTTCGCGTGGGTCGATGACATCATCCACCATGCCGAGACTTGCCGCGACATATGGATTGGCGAACTTCTCTCTGTAGAGGGCAATTTTCTCTGCGCGAGTCGCAGCCGGGTCCTCACTTTGTTCGATTTCCTTTGCAAAAATGACGTTGGCTGCCCCCTCTGGGCCCATGACGGCAATCTCTGCATTCGGCCATGCATACACGACATCTGCTCCAATGGATTTGGAGTTGAGCGCCACATAAGCGCCGCCGTAAGCTTTGCGCAGAATCACGGTGATTTTGGGAACCGTTGCTTCTGAGTATGCATACAAGATTTTCGCGCCGTGACGGATAATCCCTCCATGCTCCTGATTGATCCCCGGGAAAAAGCCAGAGACATCTTCAAAGGTTAAGAGCGGAATGTTGAAGCAGTCACAAAAACGAATGAAACGTGCCAGCTTATCCGATGAATGAATGTCCAGTCCGCCTGCCATGACCTTCGGCTGGTTGGCGATAATGCCAACACTGTGTCCATCGATACGCGCTAGACCGATCACGATATTGCGAGCAAAGTTCGGCTGTACTTCCATGAAATCACCGTGATCTACGATTTTTTCGATGACCTTGCGCACATCGTATACTTTCGTGCTTTCAGCAGGTACCAGCTCCAAGAGCTCCTCTTGCCAACCATTATTTTCCTCTGCTTCTATCACTGGTGCGCGATCACGATTGTTTTGTGGAAGGAAGCTGAGCAGCCTGCGTACCCCTTCCAATACTTCCTGTTCGGTTTCTCCTGTAAAATGGGCATTGCCGCTCACCGTCGAATGGACTTTGGCTCCGCCTAGGTCCTCCGCGGATATTTTTTCACCTGTAACGGTTTCAATCACTTTTGGACCTGTGATAAACATTTGGCTCGTCTTCTCTACCATGAACACGAAATCCGTAATCGCCGGAGAGTAAACGGCTCCTCCCGCACACGGACCGAGGATGACAGAGATTTGCGGAATCACACCGGAGTAAATGGCATTGCGGTAAAAAATCGTGCCATAGCCATCCAGTGAGCTTACCCCTTCTTGAATACGTGCTCCGCCAGAATCGTTCAGACCGATAAAGGGGGCGCCGTTTTTCGCTGCCAAATCCATCACCTTGGCGATTTTCATCGCGTGCATCTCACCCAGTGCACCGCCAAACACCGTGAAATCCTGCGCGAACAAATAGACAGGCCGACCGTTGATTTTTCCGTAGCCCGTTACGACGCCTTCGCCTGGTGCCTCCATCTGGTCGAGACCAAAATGCGTAGCACGGTGCTCAACAAACGGGTTCAGCTCCATAAAGGTGTCTGGATCAAGCAGTAGCTCGATTCGCTCGCGTGCAGTCAACTTACCGCGGTTATGCTGGGCATCGATACGAGCATCTCCGCCACCAAGCTGGATTTTATATTTGCGTTCCATCAATTCATCAATTTTTTCGTACATATTGCTGCTCATAAGGGCCACCATCTCTCTATTCCTTTTTCATGATCGCATTCTCATAGATCGCCACTAATTGCTGTACGGCGCTCGTCGGTGAAATCTCGCCACTCGCAACGGCTCCTTCAATCGAGGGAAGCAGTTCGGCTACTTGCTGGTTGCCGAAAAAGGTCGCGCGCAGGTAGTCCTGAGCCATACTGTGCATCCAATCGAGTAGCTGCGCTTTGCGTCTTGCCTCAAACCCGCCTGATTGGATGGTACTTTCACGAAATTGACCGATGACCTCCCAAATATCCTCAATGCCTTCCCCTGTCAGCGAAGAACACATGTATGCTTTCGTTTCCCAGCCAGTAGTTGCCGGCTGCAAGTAATGCAGAACACGATTGTATTCCCCTTTGGCGATCAAGGCACGCGTCCGGTTTTCCCCATCGGCTTTATTGATCAGAAGCGCATCTGCAATTTCCATAATGCCTTTTTTGATTCCTTGCAGTTCATCGCCCGCCCCTGTCAGCATCAGGAGTAGAAAGAAATCGACCATAGATCTGACTGTCGTCTCGCTCTGTCCGACCCCGACGGTCTCGACCAAAATCACATCATAGCCTGCTGCTTCACAGATTAGCATCGTTTCCCGCGTTTTCCGATTGACTCCACCTAGGGTGCCGCCCGTGGCAGAAGGTCGGATGAACGCCTGTGAATTGCGTGACAAGAGCTCCATCCGCGTCTTGTCGCCGAGAATGCTCCCACGAGTAACCGTACTGCTCGGATCAACGGCCAAAACAGCGACACGATGACCTTTTTCACAAAGCATACTGCCGAATGCTTCAATGAACGTGCTCTTGCCCGCACCTGGCACACCGGATACCCCTATGCGTATGGATTGACCTGTATGAGGAAGCAGTTGCTTGATCACCTCTTGGGCCATATCCATATGAGCAGGAGCATTGCTCTCGACCAACGTGATTGCCTGCGCCAAAACCGTTCGGTTATTCTCTCGTACGCCTGTGACGTATTGATCCACTGATAACCGTGGGAGACGTGCCTTGGAGGAAACGTTCAAGAAATTCTTGTCTGCCCTGCCCCCGGTCATTGTCCAGCAGCCTCCAGGCGATACACGATCTCTTGCAGAACGTGCTGGGCTGCTACAGGAATGACTGTTCCTGGCCCAAAGATAGCTGCGGCACCATGCTCTCGCAAAAAGGCGTAATCCTGCGCCGGAATCACACCACCTATGACGACGACAATATCCTCGCGTCCCAGCTTTTTGAGCTCTTCCACCAGTTGTGGCAGCAATGTTTTATGACCTGCCGCAAGCGAGCTGAAGCCGATCACGTGTACGTCATTTTCTATCGCCTGCTTCGCTGTTTCCTCAGGTGTCTGGAACAACGGACCGATATCGACGTCAAAGCCCAAATCGGCAAAAGCGGTGGCAATCACCTTCGCGCCCCTGTCATGTCCGTCTTGACCCATTTTCGCGATCATAATACGGGGACGTCTGCCTTCCCACTGCTCGAATTCATCTGCCATCTTGCGCACGGCCGCTACCTCATCAGCATCTGCGTATTCGGAACTGTAGACGCCGCTAATGGAACGAATGACCGCCTTGTGTCTACCCACGACCTTTTCATAGGCATCCGATATTTCGCCCAAAGAAGCTCTTGCTCGTGCCGCTTCAATAGCCAGCTCCAACAGATTGCCTTCGCCCGTTTTCGCGCATTCCGTAATGGCCTGTAGAGTTGCTTGCACTCTCGCCTCATCCCGATTACTGCGCAGCTCCTGCAAACGTCTGATTTGCGCTTCCCGAACCGCCGTGTTGTCAACTTCGAGAATTTCCAGCGGATCTTCTTTGTCCAGACGATATTTGTTCACGCCAATAATGGCTTCCTTCGCTGAATCAATATGCGCCTGACGGCGTGCAGCCGCTTCCTCGATTTTCATTTTCGGCAATCCCGTCTCAATTGCTTTTGCCATACCGCCAAGCGCTTCGATCTCCTCGATGTGCGCCCACGCCTTTTCCACGAGCTGCGCCGTCAAGGACTCCACGTAATAGGAGCCTGCCCACGGATCGACGACCTTGGTTATCTCGGTTTCGTCCTGCAAAAACAACTGCGTATTCCGCGCGATTCGAGCCGAAAAATCGGTCGGTAACGCAATGGCTTCATCCAGTGCGTTCGTATGCAGAGATTGGGTATGACCCAGAGCAGCGGCCATGGCTTCGATGCACGTCCGCACTACGTTGTTATACGGGTCCTGCTCAGTCAAACTCCACCCGGACGTTTGTGAGTGTGTCCGCAGTGCCATCGACTTTTCGTTTTTCGGATGGAACTGTTTGATCAGATTGGCCCAAATCAAGCGACCTGCACGCATTTTCGCCACTTCCATGAAGTAGTTCATGCCAATCGCCCAGAAAAATGACAGCCGTGGCGCAAACGCATCGATGTCAATACCTGCTGCAAGACCCGTACGAACGTATTCCAAGCCATCTGCTAGTGTGTAGGCCAACTCAATATCCGCAGTCGCACCCGCTTCCTGCAGGTGGTAGCCTGAAATACTAATGCTGTTGAATTTGGGCATGTGCTTGGAGGTGTAAGCAAAAATATCGGAAATGATCTTCATCGACGCTTCTGGCGGATAAATGTAAGTATTCCGAACCATGTATTCCTTCAAAATGTCATTTTGGATCGTTCCCGTAAGCTCCGCCTGCGATACCCCTTGCTCTTCTGCTGCCACGATATAGAACGCCATAATCGGCAAAACCGCTCCGTTCATCGTCATGGAAACGGACATTTTATCGAGGGGGATGCCGTCGAACAAGATTTTCATATCCAGAATGGAGTCAACTGCCACGCCTGCTTTCCCGACATCACCAACTACCCGGGGATGATCGGAGTCATAGCCGCGATGCGTCGCGAGGTCGAAGGCAATCGATAGCCCTTTTTGTCCCGCAGCCAAATTCCGTCGGTAAAAAGCGTTGCTCTCTTCCGCCGTAGAAAAGCCGGCATATTGGCGAACCGTCCATGGCTGAGTCACGTACATCGTCGGATACGGGCCGCGCGTATATGGTGGCAAACCAGGCATGTAGCCGAGGTGATCCATCCCCTCCACATCTGCCATTGTGTACAGTGGTTTTACAGGGATCTGCTCTAGCGTCTGCCACATTTGCTCCATTCCTTCTGGATTCGCACCCAGTTGGGGAAACAAATCAGACACATCACGTTTGGACTGATAAGTCATTTGTGAAAAATCAGGTCGCTTCATCATGAGCCCACTCCTATCCGCTCCTGAAGTTCTCGCAGCATCTCGTAGCAATTGGAACGCATGTGGATGCAATCATCTACACCGGCCGCCTTATAAGTAGCCAGCTGCTCCGCCTCAGGCAAGCCAGCCAACAGAACCGTCATCTGAGGTACACGTTGCTTGATTGCATGAGCTAAGGGTGGAACCTGCTCCGGATAACTCGCATCGTCCGAGCAAATGATCGTGACCATCGCACCCGATGCCACCGCAGCTTCAGCCGCCTCTACCGTGGTTGAGAATGCTTGATTGCGCAAAATCTCAAAGCCGCCAACCGCAAAAAACTCTGCTGCGAAGTCTGCCCGGGCCTTATGCTTTGTCACAGGCCCCATCGTCGCCAAGAACACGGTCGGTCTTTTGCCTGTTGTTTTCAAGAAATCATCTGCCTGCATCCGCAAGGCTTCAAAGCGTTCGGATGCCCGGTGAATACGAAGTGGCTGAATGATTGTCTCCACGGAATCTTCACGCCTCATGGCTTTGGCGATATCGCCCACAGTCGCTCCAAGAAGCACTGCTTTTACTGCAATAGCCACGAGCTCATCGTTATGTTCCCCCAACCCATCGAGCGCTGCGGAGACGAGAGTCGCGTTCTGTTGCAGCCGATGGGATCTTGCTTCCTCCGCTCGTTCTTCGTGAATGCTCAAAAGACTCTCGGCCTTCAGTGGCTGCTCAGCCGTATTGGCATACATGTTGGTTCCAACCAAACGCTTTTTACGCGTATCGATGCTCGCTGCTTTTTGATCCGCGCTCTGGGCGATCAAGTCTTGTGGGAAGCCTGCCTCTAATGCGCTCAGCATGCCACCGTGCGCTTCTACCTGCTGGAACAGCTCCCATGCCTTTTTCGCTAATGCGTCTGTGAGCCATTCTACGTACCAAGAACCTCCCGCAGGGTCGATCACTTTTGCCAGATGCGCTTCTTCTTGCAAAATGATTTGCGTATTTCTGGCGATCCTTCTCGAAAACTCATTGACTGGGCGGATCGCTTCGTCAAATGCGGATACATGCAGACTGTCTGCTCCGCCAATAACGGCTGAGAACGCTTCTGTCGTGGAACGCAGCATGTTGACATACGGATCGTAAATCGTCTTTGTCCAAGCAGAGGTTCTGGCGTGAATGGTCATCTTTTGGGCTTCCGTTGATCCGCCGTAGGCCGCCACGATGTTTGACCAGAGCATTCTTGCCGCACGCAGCTTCGCGATTTCCATGAAAACGTCTGAGCCGATCGAATACGAGAACTGCATCCGTGCTGCGATATCCTCTATGGATAGCCCTCGCTCAAGCATCGCTTGCAAATAGTCCACCCCTGTGGCCAGTGAAAAAGCCAGTTCGGTTACTGCGTTTCCGCCGCCGTCCTGATAAGGATTACTTTGAACCAAGATCGTTTTCAGCGCGGGCGCTTGATCTTTTGCCCATTTCGTTACGCTTGCCATCGTGTTATAAGCTGTCTGCAAGGAACAAGGGAGCTTGCCCTCTGTGAGCAAAACCGCTACAGGGTCTTGCCCGATGCATCCGCGAAGCTCAGAGGCTTTTTGGTCTGTCGCTTCAACATGTGCCAAAAGGATCGATAGAATAGGCAAGCCAAGCGCCCCTGTGTTCATGTAAAGAGGGACCTCTGAAAGCTTCACCCCTTGAAATGCCTGCTCGATATCCTCCCGGCAAAAAACAGATACGCCTTTGTGACCAATCGTATCTGGCAATGCTTCGTCAGGATCAAGTCCAGCCAAAGTCGCTTGATCCACTATCAGATGCAGCATCGTTTGTCCGCGCGCTAAGTCGTCTACGGCTGCCTGATTAAATGTTTTGGCACTCGTTGCGCTGATTTCCTGACAGACCTGCCATTTGTGTTCCTTATGCTCGCCAGGCTGCTGATTTCCTCTATGAAAAGGCGCCTCTCCTGGCAGCGCTTCCAGATGCGGCAATGTTTTGACATCTTCGTACCGATAAATGGGCTGGCGAACAATTCCCTCGTGCGACTGCGTCAGTAGCTTGGCATCAAAAGATGCGCCCTTTAGTGATTTCTCTGCTGCTTCCCGCCATTGGTCGTACGTGGGAACCGAGAATTCCTTGAACCATGTATGTTTGCTCACTCTTCTAGTCCTCCCCTTAAAAGCTGCACCATTACGCTTGCTTCACCAGGAACAACGGCTGTCCATGCTCAACCAACTGACCGTTTTCCACCAAGACTTGGACAATCTCTCCTTTTACTTCTGCTTCAATCTCGTTAAACAGCTTCATGGCTTCGACAATACAGACAATGGTCGTTGGCTCTACTCG
This sequence comes from Brevibacillus brevis NBRC 100599, assembly GCF_000010165.1. Taxonomy (NCBI): domain Bacteria; kingdom Bacillati; phylum Bacillota; class Bacilli; order Caryophanales; family Paenibacillaceae; genus Brevibacillus; species Brevibacillus brevis. The sequence goes on along the minus strand of NC_012491.1, from coordinate 2,760,993 downwards.
ATCATTTACGGATACGTATGGTGCTGCGTCAACGGCAGGTGCAGCATAAAAGGTTCCGACCATAGGTGAAGTGATTTTGTACAAGTTTTCTGTCACTTCTGCCGATTTCTGAGGTGTTTCCACTGGGCTTGTTGTGACCGGGCGCTCAATCGCTTCTTTTTTAGGCAAAAGGACAGCAGGTGCCGCCGTCACGATTGGCGTGCTTTTGGTTTGTACGGGGGGCTGATGCACAACTGTGACTGGATTCCCATTTCTTCGTTTGATACGCAAAGAAGAATCTTCGTCATTTACCTCAAAAGATTCTATGTCTGTCTGCTCTAATAGCTTCACAAGTTCTCGTAATTCGTAAATGGTAAGCACGACTATTCCTCCCCTATTCCGAATCTGACTGGAACAACCTCACGAACCGACTATGATGATTGCGCAAGACCGACCAGTTGGTCTTGTCGATATTATAGCAAATGTCAGAATACTAGTACAGACCAACTAGTTGGTCTGATCGAAGGATTATATAAGGGACCATCAAGCGACTATGCCCCTGTCTCCTATCGAAAAGCTTGAGTGTAGCCGCATGATCCTTGTTAGCATCCCTACAATGGATGGAAGGGATTTTCTTGAGATTGCAGGAAAAAACGTTGGAACGCCGGGTTTTCCATTGATTCTGATTTCAAAACAGAATGAAGAACCATATCTGCATAAATATCCGCAATTTGCTCGATTGAGTACGTCCCTGACTTTTGATACCATTTGTAAATCCAGTTCACCATGCCAAAAATAGCCATGGACACAATCGGCACTGGCAGCTCCGGGCGGAACTCTCCTGATTCGATCCCGTCCGAAATGACGGTGAACATGATTTGTTTATAGCGATCCCGTTTCGTTTCAATATCTGTGTAGTACTCTGGAGCTAAAAACAAGCTTTCCTGATAAAAGATCGTAACCTGCGAGCGGTATAGATCAATCATCATAACGAAGGATTTTACGATGGCTTGCAGACGTTCTGTTGGGGTATCCCACTTCTCGTAAGCTTCCTCCGCTTTTTCCAGCACATACGTAATAAATTGATCATGAATGATGTAGAGGAGTTCATCTTTTGATTTGAAGTTGTGATAAAATCCTCCCTTTGACGTGCCGCTTTCTTTCACAATTTGATCCACAGTCACTTTGTGGTAGCCATTTGCTTCAAACAAGCGCATGGATGTTTCAATAATACGTTCTCTGATTGATTTTTCGACCATTATCTTCACCCGAGAACATTATAGCATAACTACATAGCAAAAACGCCGATTCTCTTCGGTACGAGATCGGCGTTGCTTCTTTAATTCGATGGTGTGGAAACAGGTACGGCACCTGAATATTCTTCGAGCGTAATTCCTTTTTCTCCGATTTCTTGCGCGATCTCGCCACCTACATAACGCAAATGCCACGGCTCATAAATATAGCCCGTAATCGCGTCTTTTCCCTCTGGGTAGCGGATGATAAATCCGAACTTCTCGACGTTTTCATCCAGCCACTTCGCTTCCTTGGTTCCGGCAAAGCAGCTCGTTGCCGCACATTTGCCATCCTTACCAGAGACGTCAATCGCGAGTCCCGTCTCGTGCTCACTCGTCCCAGGAACGGCACTGTAAGTCCGTGCTTTCTCCACGCCGTCTTTTTTTACATAGCGATTAAACAGCGCTTTCTGGTAGGCGTGGGAGCGATAGGCAGATACGCCAGCCAACTGGACACCGTCAGCCTGGGCTGCCGCAAATAACTGCTCAAGCGCACCCGCTGCTTCTTTGCGCATTTTGCGTTTCTCGCTCTTTTCCGGGAGCAAGTAAGGAACATTTGGAAACACTAAATCATTTGGCTGATAGTTCTCTGGAAGCTTGCGTTGTTTGTTCACCAGTACAGCAACACTCTCTGGCTCACCCACAACCTCTATGTCCGGAAACGACAACTCAGGCGGCTGACTAGCTGACGGCTTTTCTGCTGGCTTCGTTTCCATTGGCTTCGCTTTCTGGGGTTGCTCCGGTTGTTCTTGCTTTGGTGTTTCAGCAGATGGAGGCGTGGTCTCCTCCTTTGGCTTCTCTGCTTCTTTCTTTGGAGGAGTTGGCGACTCCGTGGATGGTGGTGTCTGTGGTTCTTGTGGAGCAGCTGTACTGTTACACCCAGACAACACAAATGTCAATGCCGTTACGAGTACAAGCGGATGCAAAAGTCGGTGTCGAAAACTTCTCATTGTAACGTTCCTTTCGTTTTGGAGCGGATCCAATTATGTCGGTAAAAAGTACGTACCTATTATGACATAATTGATAGGCTTTTCGTTACATGTTTTATTGAGAAATCACGACCTGATCGAGATTCAGGTAACCCGCTGGACTGATGGAGAAGCCCTGAATATGGTTACTAATCACAGCCAAATTCTCCAGATTGCGAATCGGAACAACCAAAGCATCTTGCAGCTCCACTTCTTGTGCTTTTGCGTAGATGGCGAGTCTTTTTCCAGGATCAGTTTCGACCCGGCCAGCCTCGATGAGACGATCCAGCTCGGGATTGCTATATTGAAAACTGTTGCCCGCCCCTCCACCTGATGTATGAAACAAATTGTACTGATTATAGTCGGCATCCCCGGTTGCATTTCCCCAGCCACTGACAAAAATCTCATGCTCCTTCGTTTGCTCAATGGTTCGGACGAAGTCATCGTAGCTGACGACTTTTAGCTCCGCGTCGACGCCGATTCCTTTTAATTGCGACCGTATCACTTGGGCAACCAAGATTCGATCCCGTCTGTTGTAGGTAATCATATGAATGGGAAAACCATCTGGATAGCCCGCCTCTGCGAGCAACCGGCGCGCTTGGTTGATGTCGTACGGGTAGCTTTTCACTGTTGGACTGTAACCGAACACTTGCGGGCCAATCGGTGAGTTCGCCTTTGTTCCCACATTGTTATACACCCCTTTAATGATCGCTCCCGTCTCGATCGCCATACTGATGGCCTTCCTCACACGGATATCATTCAATGGTGGACGTGCTACATTAAATCCGATAAACTCCGTCCCGAGTGCATCGCTGCGGTACACACGCATCTGGTTGGATGCTTGAATTCGATCCAGCTCCATGACAGGGATGGACTCTGCAATATGTGCTTTACCATTCTCCACCATCGCGATGCGAGCCGCATCATCCGGAACAACCTTGAAGACGACATGATCAAGCGTAGCGGCTTCGCCCCAGTAGGACTGATTTTTGCTCAACGTGATTTGACTGCCATGCTCCCATGATTGAAACCGATAAGGGCCAGTACCAACCGGATGCTGCGATAATTCCCGCCCGTATTTATCGATTGCTGTAGGGCTGATGATGCTCCCCTCATGACTGGCCAAAATAGAGAGCAATGGTGCAAATGGTTTGTGAAGAATGATTTGCACTTTGTACGGATTGATGACTCTTACCTGCTTTATTTTATCGAACATGGCTGCTCGAGGAGAAGCCACCGCCGGATCTAATACACGATCAAATGTTTTCTTGACCGCCTGTGCTTGAAAGGGAGTCCCATCGTGAAAAACAACGCCTTGTCGGAGAGTAAACTCCCAAGTAAGATCGTCGATTTGCTTCCATGCCGTTGCCAGCTGTGGCTGAATGTTCATGTTCCGATCTCGTTTGACGAGCCCTTCATACACTTTTCCTTGGATAACACTCGCCTCATTGATCGTCAAGATAAAATGGGGATCGAGATTTGTGGCATCCGACATACGTACAATGATTAACGTCCCACCCTCGGCAACGTTTGGGGGAGTCGGTGCGATTTGATTGTTGTGCGGCGGCTCCTGACCGAAAGAACAGCCTGCTAAGACCATGATTGCTGCGAGTAACAGTCCAATTCGTCTGTGTAAGGATGTCTGTGTATACATTGGACCCTCCCTGCATGCTCGTATGTTTCCCTCGTTGTATGTGTAGCAAAAAGACCGCCCTTCTCCCAAGTTTCCCAGAGAGTGGCGGTCCACACTCTATTCTTTTTCGAATAATCGCTTAAACTCCCCGAAGCCTTCTTCCTCCAAGCGATCCTTCGGAATGAAGCGCAATGCGGCTGAATTGATGCAGTAGCGCAATCCATTTTCTCCAGGACCATCCTCGAAAACGTGGCCGAGATGAGAATCTGCCTCTTTGCTGCGAACCTCTGTCCGAATCATATTATGTGTCAAATCAACATGCTCAGTTACGTTTTCCGCTTGCATGGGCTTGGTAAAGGATGGCCACCCGCAGCTGGAATCGAACTTGTCCAAGGAACTGAACAAAGGCTCGTTGGAGACGATGTCTACGTAGATGCCCTCTTCCTTGTGGTCCCAGAATTCATTCGTAAACGGACGTTCTGTCCCGTTATTTTGCGTCACCTCGTACTGAAGCGGGGTCAAGATTTTTTTCAATTCTTCTTGCTTCGCACGGTCGCGCCATGCTTCCTTGGTGAATTTCGCTCTGCCTGATGCCGCCCGATAGTATTGGTAGCGGACCGGATTTTTCTTATAGTACTCCTGATGATAATCCTCCGCCGGATAGAACGGCTTGGCTGGCAAAATTAGCGTTGCAATAGGCTTTTGGAAACGACCACTTGCATCTAGCTCTTGCTTGGATTTTTGCGCAAGCCTTTCTTGCTCTTCATTATGATAGAAGATCGCTGGCGCATACGATTGACCTCGGTCACCGAATTGACCACCAGCGTCAGTCGGGTCGATTTGTCTCCAAAACATCTGCAGCAATTCCTCGTAGGAGATGAGCGACGGATCATAGGTGATTTGGACCGCTTCATAGTGTCCCGTCGTATCAGAGCATACCTCTTCATAGGTTGGGTTTTCGACATGACCGCCTGTATAGCCGGAGACGACTTTTTGAATGCCTGGCATCTTGTCAAACGGACTGACCATGCACCAAAAGCATCCGCCTGCAAAGGTTGCGATTTCGAATGGATGTGTATCGCTGTTCACGCATTTCGCCTCCTGTAGATATATGTACACTTTCCTTTACGATTGTACATGGTTTGCAAAAGCAAAGTCCACTCTGTAAGTGCTGCGAGGAGGGTTCCAAATTGAAAAGGAGACCTTTTTACACGAAAGGTCCCCTTTTCGCTATTTGGTTGCTACTTAGACAGCGCTTTGGCAAATCCAGAGAGCATGACAACCATATGGGCAATTCCTTCCTCGAAGTCCTTCAAACGGATGGATTCGTTCGGCGCATGTACTTTGCAGCCAACCCAACCTACCCCTGTACTGACAACCGGAAGCTTCAGCTGTTCACCGAAAATATACATCGGACCTGTGCCTGCGGCGTTTGGCGAAAGCACTGGCTCATGATCGTAAATGACGCGAGCCGTATCCAGTACGTGAGTAACAAATGGATGATGGAAATCGGAGCGATACGCTTTTTGTCCGTTGATCATTGTGACGGTAATATCCGTAAAACCATGCTTCTCTAAATGATGCTCGATGCAACTCATGATGTGCTGTGGATCTTGTCCTGGGACAAGGCGGCAATCCAGCTTGGCCTTCGCGCTTTTTGGCAGAACTGTCTTCGCGCCCTCTCCAGTATAGCCGCTATCCAGACCGCAAATGGTCATGGTCGGGTGAAAAACCATGGCTTCTCGTGGGTCCACTTGGCTTGCTGCGGTAATCAGTGGGCGTTTCAAACCGTATAGCGCTGCTGTCGCCTCTTCACTGAACGGCAATTCGGAAACGACTTTCTTTTCATCCGCTGTTGGTTCCTCGATCCCATCAAAGAAGCCTTCGACCAGAATCTCGTTTTGCTGATTTTTCATCGTCGCCAATGCCTGTACGAGGCGCCATGCTGCATTGTCTACATACGCACCGACAGAGGAGTGCATGTCGATCTCTGCCCCAACGCAGGTCAGCTCTAGGTACGCCATTCCTTTGATCCCGGCAACCATGCTGATTCGCTCATTTTCGTCTTTCCCACCAAATTCCCAAATGCAGGCATCCGCCTGGAAAAGCTCCTTGTACGCTCGGAGATATGGCTCCAGATTCGGGCTGCCAATCTCTTCTTCTCCTTCGATCAGGAACTTGATGTTGCAAGGCAAACCGCCTGCCTGCTGCTGCAAAATCTGAATCGCCGTCAGACGCGCAACGAGGTCACCTTTATTATCGGCAGCACCACGCGCATACAGCTTTCCATCGATGATCGTCGGGTCGAACGGCTCCGTGTTCCACTCATGAAACGGTTCAGGTGGTTGAACATCGTAGTGATCGTAAAAGAGGATCGTTTTGCTGGCGTCTCCCTCACTGCCTGCTGCAAAAAACGCATACACGACTGGATTGCCGCCAAGATTGTCAAGTACCTTTGTCTCACCGCCAACCTCATGAATCATTTTGACCACGTATTCAACCGTTTCTGGGATGGCCTTATGCTGTGCGGATACGGTAGGAAAACGCAAATATTGCTTCAGCTTCTCGATTGCATGCGGCAAATTTTCTTGCACGATACTTAACACTTGTTCTTTGTTCACAAACGGGCACCTCCTATTGGCTATTCGACTTTCTCTTTTTGGTGTGCAACCAAATAGCTGTCAAACCAATCTGTCGTATATTGCAGTCTCAACACGCGTTGCTCGGGATCACCACTGCGGGAAAGCTCATGACTGGCACCCGGGAAACGAACAAACGATACCGGAGCCTTGCCTTGATGCTTCAATGTTACATAGAGCTGCTCAGCCTGTTCGATTGGGCACCGGTAGTCATGTTCGCCATGCATGATCAGCAGAGGCGTCTCGATGTTCTCCACCAAACGAATCGGTGAATGCTGCCACATTTTTTCCGGATTCGTGAATGGATTTGCCTGAATCTCCTCCGCAGTGAAGAAATAACCGATATCACTGACACCGTAAAAGCTAACCCAGTTGCAAATACTCCGATCGGTTACGCCCGCTTTGAATCGATTGGTTTTACCGACGATCCAGTTCGTCATGAAGCCACCGTAGCTACCGCCTGCGACACCCAAGCGGTCCTCATCGACAAAATCGAAATGATCGCATGCAAATTGCACGGCCGTCATCAAATCGCGGTAATCATTCCCTCCATAGTCACCGCAGCATGCCTGAACAAAATGCTCTCCGTAGCCAAAGCTCCCTCTCGGATTCGTATAGAGTACGGCGTAGCCTTTTGCAGCGAGCAGCTGGAACTCGTGGAAAAACGTATTTCCATACAGGGAGTGAGGTCCGCCATGAATTTGCAGAACCATCGGGTATTTTTTTCCTTTTTCAAAACCGACAGGCTTGAGCATCCAACCGTGCAGCTTCCAGCCATCCTTTGCGACAAACTCTATTTCTTCTGGAACAGGGAGCTCCATGCCCGCAAATAGCTCTTCGTTCAGCGCTGTTAGACGTTTTTCTTCTCCGTCCTTCAAACTTACTTGATACAGGTCGCCTGGGGTAGACGGATCACTGATGGCAGCAACTACCGTTTGTTCGTTTTCATGCAGCGAAAAGCCGTAAATATTCCGATTGCCCGTTACAACAGTCGTGACTTGACCGTCCAGCGTAACGTGATAAATGCCAGAATTTCCTCGTTCGCTGGCGATGAAATACATGCCTCTTCCGTCTGCTGTCCACACAGCACCTGGATTCGGGTGACCTGGCGAGCGCATGTCTCCGATGGTGGAATCGCCAACCTGAACGTCCCAATTCGCTGTGATGCAAGAATAGTCACTCTTTTCAAAATCATATACCCAGATGCGCTTCTGTGCTGCGTACAAATGCGTGTCCGATTCACTTCCGATATACGCTAGCTTCTTACCGTCAGGTGACCAGGTCGGATAGGCAAAAATCCCTTTGCTGTTGGTCAGCTTTTTCCATTCTCCCCCTTCAGAAGGAATGATAAAAACGTCAATACCATGCTGAAAATCAGGGTCTTCTGAACGATTCGCCGTAACGGCGAGCCATTTTCCATCCGGCGACCAGGAGCCAATTGTATGATTGTATGGGCCATCGCTGAGTGGAGTAACCTCGCCTGTTTCTACATGAACAATAGCCAGCTGTTTGTTTTTCTCGTAAATGAAACCAAGATCATCGGATTTGTACTTCATTCTCCCGACATGAATGGCTTTGGCCTTTTCTTTCTCCTCAGCTGCTTCCAGGTCTGCGAATGTTTCTCCCTCATCCAGGATCGACGAGAAGACAATGTATTTGCCGTCAGGTGACCAAGTCGGATTGCTGACGCCGTTTTTGCAACGCGTGAGCTGCCTAGCCTCTCCTCCGTTTGCATCGATCAGCCAAATCTGTGGTTTTCCAGATCGATTCGAGACAAAGCTAATCTTTGAACCATCAGGCGACCAACGCGGGTAGGTATCGCGGGAGCCAGATGTCAAGGGCAGTGGATCATCTACATCCAATTTTCGTAAATACAAGTGATTTTGATAAGCGTGGGACTCATCGATTTGATTTTCTACATAGGCAAGCGTTTTTCCGTCTGGTGATAGCTGCGGATCACTCGCGTACCGCATTTGATACAAATCTTCAGCCGTGATGCCTCTTTTTGCTTGCGTCATGCTTATCACTCCTCGATTTTATTGGTGGATGCGAGTTGCTCCAAAAAGAACTGGGAAATCTTTTGATTCAACGTGATGTGATTGTCCAGCTTTTCGGTAAAGTGACCTTCATCTTCAAAGATGTGCAAATCGACTTCTTGCCCCCTGCCTCTCATGTCTGCTACGAGCTGTTCTGCTTCACTGACAGGAACACGCGTATCATTGCGCCCATGGAATACGAGAAGCGGGGCCGTGATCTTATGCGAATGATTCAAAGGAGCAATTTCTTCAAAAAAGTCATCGTCTTCGCCGAGGAACCCATACTCCACCTCACGCAATCTCCTTCTCCATTCCCCGGTGTTCTCCAGAAAGGTTTTGAAGTGAGAAATCCCCACAATATCAACACCCGCGGCCCACAGGTCAGGGTAATGCGTAAGCGCAGCCAGTGTCATGAAGCCTCCGTAACTGCGGCCCATGATGCCGATCGCATTCGGGTCAACGCTTGGGCGGTTGCCTAAATCTTTGACCAGCCACGCCAAATCTGCTACAGAATCCATCCGCTTGCGGCGATCATCGAGCTGGACATATTCCCGACCATAGCCCATACTGCCGCGAACATTCGGTGCAACCACCGTAAAGCCTTCGTTCGCCAAAAATTGAAAAACAGGATGATACTCCGGTCGAATTTGGCTCTCTGGCCCGCCATGGACGTAGACGACGACTGGTTTTTTCTCTGCAGGTTCGGATGTATCTTTGGCATAAAGGAAATACGGCACTTCCAAGCCATCAAATGAATGAAACGTGCATAATTCCGGCTCGATGAGTTTATCCTTCAGAGCAGATTGACCAATGTTTGTTACACGTCTGCTGGTTTGCTCCGAAAGGGTGTACGTCCAGATATCACCTGGTAGTGTAGGACTTTTCAACGTATAGGCGAGCTGATCATCATTCACCCACGCCAAGGAAGAGATCACACCACGTGGTGCTTCCTCTACCCGCTTCCAGCTTTGTTCTGTCAAGGAATAGAGGGCAAGAACGGAGTAGCCTCCTTCATTAATCGTGAAGGCAAGAAACTTCTCATCTGGGGATAATTGGGTCGCCTCCATGTCCCATTTCGGGTCGTGCACCAGTTTATCCAGCTCTCCTGTACGGAGTGAAAAGCGGCACAACGCTTTCGTATTATCATCGCGGTCGGTTACGAGATATCCCGTTTGGCCGTCTTTAGACAGTACCAAGGAATGATAGCGCGCATGTTTGTTGCATATGGAGAGCTTTTGTGCTTCCTTCGTCTGTAGATTCAACAAATACAGGCAATTGTCAATGTTGGTCTCCTGCACGCTGAAAATGAGTCCTCTCCCATCTGGCAGCCAGCCGATTGGATCGGTGCGCCCATCGTAACGGAAGACTTCTTCATACGCGCCACTCTCGACATCCTGTACAAAAATATCAAAGCTGCGCGGGTTGCGACGATTGCTGGACCACGCGATCTTTTGCCTACAAGGTGACCAGCCACCCAAATAGTGAAAATAATCAGGAGCGTCTGTCAGCGGCTTCACAACTGCACCATTTTCCGTTAGCAAAAAGAATTGCTGCCGCTCGTCTCCCTTGTTGTCCATACCGACAATCGTTTTCGTACCACACGGGGAATGGTCAACTTCTACCACACGATCAGGCAAAAAGGTCACTTGCTCCGAGCGGTTGGACTCTTCATTCCAGCGCCACAACTGCGCGATACCTGTCAGCTTCGTTAAAAAGGTAATCTCTCTACGCTCCGGTACCACCTTCAATTGATACGCGGATTTCACTTGCAGATAGTCCAAAATCACGAGAAATCATCCTTTCCTGTTTTGCTGGATGTTCGTTGGATTATGTAAAGAGAAAAAAGAGGAGAAGCTCCTCTTTTTTTCTATTTTTTCGTTGCCCAGCGAGCGCTTGGGAACGCGTTGACTGGGAAAGTGAGACCCTCCAGATTCGGTTTCACCAAATAGTTTTGCTGGTAGTGGTAGACTGGCATGAACGGCATTTCATCCATCAAAACGGCTTCTGCCTGATGGAGCAATTCCATACGCTTGTTCGGGTCTTGCTCAACTTTTGCCGCCATATTCAACTGATCATACTCTTTGTTCACCCAACCCGTACGGTTGTTCGGGCTTTCACCCAAATAGTAGTCAAGGTTAAATGAAGGATCGTTGATTTGACCTACCCAGCCCATACGGCCCATTTGATAGTTCTTTTGTTTGGTTGTATCCAGATACACTTTCCACTCTTGGTTTGTCATTTTCACTTCTACGCCCAAGTTTTTCTTGAGCATTTCTTGGATCGCTTGCGCTATTTTCTTGTGGCTTTCATCGGTGTTGTACATGAGTGTAACTTCTGGCAGTGTGGACCAGCCTTCTTCTTGCATACCTTCAGCCAACAGCTTCTTCGCCGCTTCGTAATCTTCTTTGAAGTAGTCTCCACCCTCTTCGCGGAAGTCTTTTCCGTTTGGCTGCATCGCTCCACGCGGAACCATGGAGTAAGCTGGCGTCTCTCCACCTTGGCTTACCATTTCGGACAGCGCTTTACGGTCAAGCGACATGGCGAAAGCTTTACGAACCTTTTTATTCGTAAACGGTTCTTTTGTTACGTTAAACATGTACATGTACGTACCGTAGTAAGGAACGGATTTAAAGTCTGGGCTCGATTTTTCTTGCGCGAGGATGTCAGACGGCATCTCTTTGTTGAAGTCGAGCTCGCCACTCTTGTACATCTGATAAGCAGTCGTGGCATCGTTCACCATTTTCCAGGTGATCTTCTCCATTTTTACGTCCGCTTTGTTCCAATAATGCTCGTTCTTTTCTACCACGAGCTCAGAGTCATGCTTCCAGGAAACCAGCTTGTAAGCGCCGTTGGAGATGTAGCTGTCCGCATTTGCTGCCCATTTTGGATTCGCCTCTGCTTGCTTCTTGTTGATTGGGTGCCAGTAACGGGTAGCGAGCATTTTGTCAAAGTACGAGGTAGGTGCAACCAACTCGATTTCGAGCGTTTTTGCATCCACTGCCTTGATACCTACCTCTTCTGCCTTTCCTGTGCCCTTGTTGTATGCCTCTGCTCCTTTAATGTAATAGAGCAAGTAAGCCGTAGTCGAAGCAGTTGCTGGATCAAGATGCTTCATATACGTGAAAGCAAAGTCCTCGGCTGTCACTGGCTCGCCGTTTGTCCATTTCACATCATCGCGCAAAATGAATGTGTACTTTAGCTTGTCATCTGACAGCTTCACTTCCTTGGCTTGTCCCAAGATCGGATTACCATCCTTATCCTTGGTGTACAGACCTTCGCCCAAATGATCCATGATCCAGAAGGACGTCGTATCGGTTGACGTGAGTGGGTTCAAATCTGGCGGCTCAGACTTGGCATTGAACACAACCTCTTGTTTGGCAGCAGCGCCTGGGGTAGTGGTACCTCCAGTCGATGCTGACTCGCCACTACCGCCGCAACCAGCCAGAGCCGGAATGACGAGCGAGAGCGACAGGGCAAAAGCAGCTAATTTCTTCACGTTGTTTCCCCCTATATATTAAGATAGAAAATCGAACTACTGATAGAGATGACAAGCGACCCAATGGTTTGGTGCGGCTTCCTGCCATTCAGGAATCTGTGCCGCGCATTGCTCCATGGCCTTTGGGCATCTTGTTCGGAAAACACAACCGCTTGGAGCATTGGCAGGACTCGGCAAATCGCCCTGCAAGATGATGCGCTCCCGCTTGATTGTCGGATCAGGAATCGGAATGGAGGACAGTAACGCTTGTGTATATGGATGAAGTGGCTTTGCGTACAGCTCGAAGCTGTTTGCCATTTCTACCATTTTGCCGAGGTACATCACTCCGATTCGAGTGGAAATATGCTTCACCATAGACAGATCGTGGGCGATAAACAAGTAAGTCAGACCCCTGTCCTGCTGCAAGTCTTCCAGTAGATTCACAACCTGCGCTTGAATCGACACATCAAGCGCCGAAATCGGTTCATCCGCGATGATAAATTCCGGCTCGACCGCAAGTGCTCGGGCAATCCCGATCCGCTGCCTTTGGCCTCCACTGAATTCATGAGGGAATCGGTTCGCATGTTCCTTGGACAAACCAACCAGCTCCAACAATTCTTTGACCCGATCCGCTCTTGCACCACGGGACAAGCCGTGAATATCCAGGCCCTCCGCAATAATGTCCATGACGGTCATGCGCGGATTCAGACTTGCTTGCGGGTCTTGAAAAATCATTTGGACGTCGCGGTGGAACTGCTCTGCCTCTTTTCCTTTTAAGCGATGTGCATTTTTGCCTTTGAACAAAACTTCTCCATCTGTATTTTCATAGAGGCGAATCATCGTTCTGCCCAACGTCGACTTACCGCAGCCGCTCTCGCCTACTAGTCCGAGCGTCTCACCGCGATGAATGGTGAAGGTCACGCCGTCGACTGCCTTTAGCGAAATTCCATTCCCTATCTCAAAATGCTTTTTTAGATTTTTGACTTCAACCAACGCTTGGCTCATCTACGTCTGCCTCCCTACTGCCACCAGTTCTTCCAGCTTCGGTGCCCGTGGATCATGTAGCCAGCATGCAGCTTGGTGACCCTCAGTGAATGTGGAAGCGTCCGGCATTTGCTGCTCGCATATTTCCATCGCAAACTGACAACGTGGAGCGAACGGACACCCTTTTGGCGGGTGGAATAAATCCGGCGGTGTTCCCTCAATCGGTACCAGTCGTTCCTTTTCCACGCCATCGATCCGCGGCAGGGAGCGCATCAAGCCCCATGTGTACGGATGCTTCGGATTTGCGAAAATATCCTCTACCTTGCCTGTTTCCACCACAATTCCTGCATACATAACCACGGCCCGGTGCGCGATTTCGGCTACGACACCCAAGTCATGTGTAATCATCACGATGGAGAGTTGCTGCTTTTCCTGTAATTCTCGGAGCAAGTCCAAGATTTGTGCTTGAATCGTTACATCCAATGCTGTCGTCGGTTCATCTGCAATGACGAGCTTTGGATTATTGGCGAGTGCAATCGCGATGACGACACGTTGCCGCATTCCCCCGGAAAACTCATGCGGGTATTGATCCACTCGTTTTTCCGGATCGGGGATACCGACCAATCGCAGCATCTCCATCGCTTTTTTACGTGCCTCTTCTTTGCTAACCTGCTGAGTACGAACAAATCCCTCGACGATTTGGGCGCCGACCCTCATCGTCGGATTCAGTGCCGTCATCGGGTCCTGGAAGACCATCCCGATCTCAGCTCCACGAACCGATAGCAATTCCTTCTTACTCATCCCCGTGATGACTTTTCCGTCAAAACGAATCTGACCATCCACGATTCTTCCCGGCGGGTTCGGGATCAAGCCCATGATCGCTTGGGCGGTTACACTCTTTCCACAACCGCTCTCTCCCACTACCGCAAGCGTCTCGCCACGATCAACATGAAAGGTAACTCCCCGTACAGCCTGTACCTCTCCACCGTACGTTTTGAAATGTACGCGGAGGTTTTCTACTTGTAGCAAATGATCTGCCATGTCTGATCCTCCTATCTTCGTGGCGAGGTTACTCGCGAATTCTTGGGTCCAATGCGTCCTGCAAGCCATCACCGAAAACGTTGAAGGCAAACATTGTCAAAGAAATCATCAAGGCCGGGAAGAAAAGTCTCCACCAATCCCCTGTCAAAATGACGCCGAGTGCATCGTTGGTCATCGTGCCCCAGCTAGCGATTGGCGCTTGCACACCCAATCCCAGAAAGCTGAGGAAAGATTCTGCAAATATCGCCGACGGAATGGTAAACGTCAAGTTCACGATAATGACTCCAATGGTATTCGGAATCAGGTGGCGCAACAAAATGCGAGGGAATTTGGCGCCCAGCACCTGCGCTGCCATGATGAACTCCTGGTTTTTCAATTGCAGGATTTGTCCCCGAACGAGACGAGCCATCCCTACCCAACCGGTTGCGGACAATGCGATGATAATGGTAACAATTCCAGGCTCCATGACAACCATCAGCATGATCACCACGAGCAGATATGGCAATCCGTATAAGACCTCGATCAATCGCATGATGATGGTATCGATTCGGTCTCCCTTTTTGCCTCGACCGGCCATGTATCCGGCAATACCGCCGACGGTCACTCCGATGACCAAGTCAATTAACGCTGCCGATATTCCGATAATCAGTGAAATCCGCGCTCCGTACCATGTTCGTGAAAACATGTCGCGCCCCAGCTCATCTGTTCCGAACCAATGCTCGCTCGAAATTTCCTGATTCGCATTCAAGAGACTCTGATCGGAATAGCTATACGGAACGAGATGTGGACCAATGATCGCCATGGCTATCAGCATAACAATCAGGGTCAAACCCACCATGGCCAGCTTGTTTCTAACGAGCTTTCTCGCTACTTGTTGAAAATGAGTCAGGCTCGGTCGCATCTGGGCGATCTGTCCATCTGCTTTTTGAGCTCTAGGTCGAAACAACTCATTTACTGATTGATCTACCGCCATTGGCTACCTCCCCCTGCTCGATAGTTTGATTCGTGGATCGATGAATATATAGGCCAGATCAATCAAGAAGATAATGAGTACCAAGATGGCACTGTAGAATACTGTCGTTCCTAGAATAACGGGATAATCTCGATTGAAAATGCCATCGACGAAGTATTTGCCGATCCCTGGTACCGCAAAAATCTTTTCGACAACAAACGTTCCGGTTAACAACCCCGCGATAAGCGGTCCCATAAACGTGACGATCGGCAAAATCGCGTTGCGGATTCCGTGCTTGATCACTATCAGAAAAGTCGGAATTCCTTTCGCCTCAGCGGTCCGTATGTAATTCTGATTCATCACGTCGATCATGCTCGTACGCATATAGCGTGTAATGATGGCTAAAGGTCCAAAAGCAAGTGCGAGTGAAGGCAGAACCGAGTGTTTCCAGCTGGCAAGCGTAGCTACTGGGAATAACGGCCATTTAATTGCCAAGTAATTAATGAGCAATGGCGCCATGATAAAGCTAGGTACAGCAATTCCTAATACAGCCAAGACCATTGCCGCATAATCAATCCAGGTATTTCGGTTTAATGCCGCAATTGTTCCGAATAAAAGTCCGAAAAAAAGGGCAACCGCTATCGCCTGCAAACCAATCATTGCAGATGCTCCGAAGCCATCTTTGATCATATCATTGACACCGCGTGTCTCCGACTTAATAGAAGGTCCTAAATCGAGCATGACCAAACTTTTTAGATAAAGCAAATACTGCATCGGCAGCGGTTCATCCAAATTGTATTTGGCACGCAGATTGAGCAATATTTGCTCGGGCAACTGATCTGACTCCGACGCGAATGGATCACCAGGGATCATATGCATCAAGCTAAAAGTCAACGTTACAATAATCCACAAGGTGAGTACCATCATCAGAATTCTTTTGAGTAAATAACGCGACATCTATACGCCCCCTAGTCCAGACTTGCAAAAAGATTGAGAAAATTCAACGTACCCTCCTTTTGTTCGAGTTCAAAAAGTTGACTTTTCAGCACCGAGAAGATGGCGAGAACCGAACGAAGGAGGAGCGCAGTGTAGGCCATCTACATGAGCACCGGACTTCGGAGGTGAACGCCATATTCGATGTCGAATTCGCTTTCTTGACTACTTCGTGATCAAAAGACAACTTTTTGAACAACCTCTTTAACGGAAATTGACCTAAAACATTCCTTAATTCAACAATATAGTGCCGTAATTATTTAATGTCAATTCTGATTTTTTTATTTTTTACATCGATTCATAAAGGAATTTGCTGAAAGTTGTCAAATATAAAACAATTAATACGGAAAATTTCCCTAAAACATCCCTATTTAAAGCTTCGTGGTCGCGACAGCTCGCATTCCCATCTGATGGGTTATATCTTATCTATATAAGAAAGACTGGCATACTAAGATGCCGAAGAAAGGATGGATCTCCTTCCTGACGAATGGTTTATCCCGTAGTTTACCTTTTTTGGAGGATATTTTGATGATAAAAGTTGGCATAGTCGGTCCAAAAGATTCAGTAGATGCAATGCTAGCTGTGGGTCGTGAGTTTTCCGATCACATCCTACTTACCTCCTTTGTTTATCAAGGAGTGGAACAAGTACCTGCTTATGTAGCCGAAAATGATATGGAAACAGATATCTGGTTCTTCTCTGGAGTCGCCCCCTATTCGATGGCAAAAGCGCATATAGGCAAGAAAAAGGCCTTTTATCCGCAAGTCAATTCTAGTGTCCTGACCAAAGTGTTGCTCGAATTGGTATACCGCGATGGTCTTTCTTTGGATCGTGTGAGCTTCGACACCATTTCGGAAGCGCATTTTCGTGAGACTTTGGAGGAATTGGGCCTGCACTGTGAGAATCCATACCTAAAGCCTTATAAAGAATTCCGAAAGAGAGCTGAATTGGTAGCCTATCACACCCGTCTTATCCAGGAAGGCAAGGTAGACGCTTGTGTCACAGGAACGCTTTACGTCACCGAAGAATTAAAACGACAAGGAATCAGAGTATACCGAATGGGCTTCACGCGCTTTATATTTCGAGAGATTTTCAAGCAAATTCTGCAAGAGGGTGAAACGCTCCACTTCAAGCGCTCCCAAATTGCTGTTCAATTGATTGAGGTATCCGACATGGAAAAGCTCGTGAATGAACCTGCAAACGCATACGAGCTACGGCGTCTCGATTTGAAGCTGCAAGAGCTCGTACTTGATTACACTGAGTCGATTTCCGGTAGCTTCGTCGCGGTCGGCAATTCCAAGTTCATTATTTTTTCCACACGCGGATCGTATGAAGACAATCCAGATTTTCACCCCACGATCCTTTTGGAAAAAATTAAGCTGCTCACCCATTCGCACGCGAATATGGGAATCGGCTTCGGTGTCACAGCATTGTCTGCGGAGCGCAATGCACAGCTTGCTCTCGGTCACGCCAAAAACCATCAGGATGCCGTGATCCTTGTTGACCATGATGGTTCGATTGAAGGTCCGCTACGTCAGCCGAACAGCATCAGCTACGAATATTGGACACAGGACAAAGAAATCAGCGAAAATCTGAAAAAAGCTGGTGTCAGTATTACGACGTTTAACAAAATCATTTCCGTCCAAAAAGCGCTGGGGCAAAAATATATCAGCGCTTCGATGATCGCGGAATGGATGGGGATGACACCTCGCAATGCGCGAAGAATCTTAAGTGACTTGGCTGAGCACAGCATTATCGAACTCATTGGGGAAGAGACGCCAACGAACCGAGGGCGCCCACGGAAAATTTATCGTATACTCCCCTCGCCACAAACCACTTAATTGTTTCTCCTTGAGAAAGGCCTAAGCTTGTGATTTCCAGAAAACTTTTGTGGATCATTGCTGGTCATGCATATAAGCTATCCAACTATTATGCGATTAGGGGGTCATACACATGCCCGTTCATCCACAGATTCAACAAATATTAGACGTCTTCAACCGCTCACGTCATGATGTTGACTTTAACCAATTGACACCACAGATAATGCGAATGGCGACAGATCTAAATCGAGATTCAAGCGCGGAACGTGAACAGGTAAAACAGGTAGAGAATCTCTCGCTTCCCTTAGAAGGTCGTTCCATTCCGATTCGAATATACACACCAGAAGGAGATGCTCCCTTCCCTGCACTCGTGTACTATCATGGGGGCGGATTTGTGATTGGCAATCTCGAAACAGCAGACTCGGTATGTCGCAACTTCGCAAATAACGCAAAATGTGTGGTCATTTCTATTGATTATCGGCTCGCTCCTGAACATCCTTTTCCTGCTGGATTGGAAGATGCCTATGACTCACTTCTTTATATTTCAGCTCATGCTGATCAGTTTGGCATTGATCCATCGCGGATAGCCGTAGGGGGAGATAGTGCCGGAGGTAATTTTGCCACGGTCGTGAGTCTCATGGCAAAAGAACGACAGGGCCCGCCTATCGTATTTCAATTATTAATTTATCCAGCCGTAGGAATTGTGGACACCACTCCCTACCCATCCATGCAGGAAAATGCGCGTGGCTATTTGATGGATGTGGAATTGCTGAATTGGTTCCTCTCTCATTATTTACCGCCTACCGATCTGCAAAATCCCTATCTTGATCCAATCCATGGTGCCGATCTCACTGCCCTGCCTCCTGCCTTGGTGATTACAGCCGAATACGACCCTTTGCGAGATGGCGGAAAAGCGTATGCTGACAAGCTACGCGATAGCGGTGTCGATGTCGTCTATCGGAATGAACAAGGCTTGATCCATTCCTTCATCGGATTCCATACGACTATCAAGCAAGCGCAAGAATCGTTGGATGAGATGTCGGCGCAATTACGAAAAGCTTTCAAAATATAGGTCGTATTGGATAAACAAAGCGTAGGCATCAACATGGTAGGAAGGATGAAATCATGACTAGACATACAGACGACAAAGTGACCATTCGCTTCGTTCGCATCGAGGATGCGGTAGCCATTTTATCTATGCAGCGTGAAGTGTTTTACGAAGGTGAATTTTTCATTGCTGTTTCCGAAGAGTTCAACAAAACCATGGAGCAGCAGCTTGAGTGGATACAAAGCATCATCGACAATGACAGGGACACCATGTTCGTAGCGGAAATAAACGGGGAATTGGCTGGTATGGTCGTGTTCGTATCTCCGGCTCGGAAGCGTTTGTCTCATACAGGTTCGATCACGATGATGATCCAGAAAGCTCACAGAAATAAGGGCATCGGCAAGGCTTTATTGCAGGAGTTGTTAGCTTGGGCAGAGCAACATCCGCTCATTGAAAAAGTGAGCTTAGGGGTGTTCTCCAACAATCTGAGAGCGATCGCTTTATACAAAAGCCTTGGATTTGTGGAAGAAGGACGAAAAGTGAAAGAATTCAAGCTGGCTGAGAATGAATACGCAGATGATATCCTGATGTACAAATTCGTATAGTGTCCATTCGTTTTCCTTCCATGCAAAAAAAGGACCTTTCCATCAGGTCCTTTTCTTATGAGCAAGTAAGCTGCTCTATACCGATTTCGATGGCTGAACAGCTTGTTTCTTTTGAACACTGGCAACAATTACACCCACGACGATTAACAAGGAGCCTCCTACTTGTATCGACGTCACCTGCGAACCAAGCAGTAAAAACCCGACCAGCATCGCTACAAAGGGCTGCAAGTTAAGAAAAATAGCTGCTTTGCCCGTCCCTACCACCTTTAATTGCTGATTCCAGACGATTCCACATATTCCTTGCATGAGGATCGCGGTCAAAATGAGCATCGCCCATGCCCACACTTCATGGCTGATTTGCGCGCCCGGCTCGATCGTCAACATCGCCGCGGGAGTCAAAAATAACGTGCCCACCGTCGTAGAGTAAACAGTGGCAATAAACGGCTGGATGGTTTGCGTCAGTTTGCGAATGATGATCATGGAAGACGAGAATGCGACCATGGCAATCACAATGAGTAAGACTCCCTTGGTAATGGAGAGTCCAGCCCCAATACCGACAACGAAGAATGTTCCCATGAGCGCCAAGCCAGACCCAATCTTCATACGCAAGGTAAACTGCTCCTTCAAAAACAAAGAGGCCAGCACTGCGGTGACGATCGGTGACAAGGAAAGAATCAACGATGCCGTTGTCGCGTCTGTCGTCAAGAGCCCGTTGAAATACGCCGTTTGATTCGCCAGCGTCCCGATCAAGCCAAGCAATACTAGAAGTCCTAGCTCACGCGCTGTGATTTTTACGAATTTTTTGGCCAGCCACGCGTAAATGATGAGAAACATTGATGTGAAAAGCAAGCGTACATCTGCCAAAAACAGCGGAGGAAACTCTTTAACCAGCATGCTTCCGAACACAAAATTACTGCCCCACAACGTCACACAAAAAAGTAATAGCAAGTACGACCGAATCATGATTGTTCCTTCTTTCACCCGATGCATTATTCTTCCGTTAGCTATCGTACAGGAGAGTGAGAAAAAAGTCCATGAGCTGATCTGCTATTGTTTGATGGAAATGATGTTTGGTTGTACGCCCTGTCACATAAAAAAGACCAGCGAACGAGTTGGTTCACTGGTCTTCCCTTGTTTTATTGTACCATTTCTACCATAGGGGTCTCCTCGGTTGCTTCCAGTGCCCCTTCCATCTGCCCTGTCTCTTCTACTTCCGACTCTTTCGCTTTCTCTTCCTCTTTTACTTCCGGCTTCTTCTCTGGCTCCGTCGGCGCGATTGCACTCGCCACGAGTGCTGCGTATTTTTGAGAGCCTTCCTTATTCGGGTGAACACCGTCTTTGTAAAAGTAAGAGCTTTGCCCTTCACTTGCCGTATACCAATCCACAAGAACGACATGTGGTTGGGCAGCAGCCGTTTCCGCCAGCATCTTATTCACGACGCTTTCCCACGGCTTAGGTACGCGAGAATTGACGAGAATGATTTGCTCTACGCCATTCAGTGATTGCAGTAGCTTGTCGAGCTGCCCTTTACTAAAGGCGCCGTTCGAGCCCAATTCAATCACGACGCGATTTCCCAATTGGCCTTTTGCCTTGAGCTGCGCAATTACGTCAGGAGCTTGCGCCATTTGCCTTCCGATTTTGGCATCCACGACGATCCCTGGCAGTAGTTTCTCCATGTAAGGAGCCACATCAAGCATGACAGAGTCACCGATCACAGTGATCCCTTTACCAGAGCCTATCGCTTTGATCGGTTCCTGTTTTTGGTCAGGCTGTTTGGAAGCATTCGAATCTTTCTGCTTCTCGGCAGGCTTCTGCTTTTGTCCGTTGTTAGCTGGCTTCTGCTCATTTTTCGGTTTTGTTGGTGGAATAGCTGGTTTTTGAACCGTTTCCGGTTTCTTCTCTACGATTGGCACCTCAGGACCGTGGGGCTTGTCGGGAACCTTTGTCTCGGCGACCGTTTGAGTTGGCTGCGTCACATTGCCAGCGGTCGCATCTGACGTGAGCGAAGCGATCCCATAATACGTAACACAAAGAGCAATCGCACAACCAGTGGCCAAAACACGGTTTAATCGTTTTGTTTTCTGCCCTGCCTTATTGGAGAGATTCCAGATTTTCCCTAATGCGCCATAGCGAATAGGCTCTTCGAGATATTTCCATGACAACGATGCCAGCAAAATGCTTGCGAGGAGCTGCAAAACCGCTCCAGGTATCGCCATCCACTCCCTTTCCGCCAAAAACGGATTCGTCCAAACGATAACAGGGTAATGCCACAAATAAATACCGTAAGATCGAACGCCAATCCAGCGCAGTGGCTTGCAGCCCATCCATTTCGCCAAGCTGCTTGCCGGATGTGCGAGTACGGCGACCAGCACGGCACTGACGACAGACAGAAGGACGAGCCCGCCTTCGTACAAATAGTCATCATATTGATTCGTGTTCCAAATGCTGTACAAAAGAATCCCTAAGCTCAAGAGACCGCTTAGATCAAGCGTAATTCGCGCTTTTTGTGAAATGTTCGTCGTAAGCAAGCGACTCGGCCACATCATGGCGAGTGCGGCACCGATCAACAATCCGAATACTCGTGTGTCCGTTCCGTAATATACACGACTCGGATCAAGACCTGGCTCATACAAAACAGCCATGAGGATGGCGGATAGTGCAGCCAGCACCAAAGTAATGATCATGATTGGCCCCCTGCGCTTCAGGAAGCGGAGTCCCAGCGCGAGTACCAGCGGCCAAATGACATAGAACTGTTCTTCGACCGCCAATGACCACAGATGGCCTAATGGTGAGGGCGGACCGAATTTTTCAAAATAAGATACGTCATGAAAGACCAGCCACCAGTTGCTCATGTACAGAACGGCTGCTCCTACATCTCCTCGAATGGTTTCCAACTGGGCTGGGGAAAAGATGGCTACCCCTGCCACTACCACAAACAACATGAGGAACAGCGCTGGGAGCAGTCTTCTGGCACGGCGCAACCAAAAGTTTTTCATGTCGAGTCTGCCATTTCGATTCCATTCTGCAATTAATAAGTCTGTAATTAAATATCCCGATAAAACGAAGAAAATACCGACACCCAGCAATCCCCCGGGTGCCCAGTCGTAATTCAAGTGATAAATAATGACTGCGAGTACCGCCAGCGCACGAAGCCCGTCGATCCCAGCCATGTATCGACTGCTGGAGCCTTTGATCGGTTCAGGCATGCTGGTGGCCTCCCATCGTTGCATGTTGGCGAGTGATTAATTCGTTCTGATTATTGTTTCTTTTCGTACCCATCGTCCTTTTCATATTTTTATGGTGATTCTTCGTGCTCGCCATGCAAAACATTTCATTCTCCCCTTTTACCTTCCGTTCTGTTAGTGTCCTTTGTTGTTGGGGGCAGTCATTACACATCGGGAATTGCGTGCTCTATGAATGCAAAAACCCCTGTTTCTGGAATCGTGCGAAACCGGGGGTTGGTCTCGTTCATTATCTTTATGGAAAATGAATTCTTCCCATCATCGTTGCCCGTATTCAGGATGTGATGAACTACTCACTATCTCGTTGTTTTTGGTTCGCTTACTCCCTTATATATGCATCACACCTTCCTTATAGTGGATGGTCTCACAAGGAATTTACCCGGTCCTTGTCTTACGTTAGACTCTTGCTGAGTAGTTGTGTGTAACCTGATTATATGACGGTTTCGGGGGATAACTCGTTACAAACTGTTTACATTCTGACCCTATTTTTTCCCGGTAAAAACGTGAACAAAAAAAAGAAGCTGCTGGTATACTTTCCCCATCAGCTTCACGATTGTTGATCATCGCAGACCACCACTGTCAGATGCAAAATGCAACGTGTTTACTTGTCACAAAAGATTTACGGATCAACAGCCTGCATTCGTTCGTAAATTTTGCGAGTTGTATTGACATTCCTGATTGTCATTTGTTGATAAACCTTTGAGCCAATAAGTTTCTACTAGATGTCATGTCAAATCCAAAAGCTTGTATGTATCATCTCTTCCAATTGGTGAGGAATGGTTGGTCTGGAATCGGTATCCCCCGAAGGAAAGCGACATCAACCACGGTCATTCCCCTATCACTACCATTTTCGCCAATCGAAACGGGAAACACAAGACAAAAATAAAATCCCCATCGATTACCAGCACCGACGAGGATTTTCGTTTGATTATCCAATTTAAATATGATGAGTAAACAAATAATTCAAGAAAAGACCACCGCTGACAACCGCAATCACCATGCATGCGATGCCACTTTTCACCCGTTCGGAGAGCAATCGCATAAATCCAAGACAGAAAAAGACTCCTGTGACCAAAAAATAAGCGACTCCAACCCAAAAAACATTCCAAGGCAAGCTCGCAAAATCTACGTTACCCACACGTGAACACCATCCCTGTCCAATTCTACTGATTACTTCTATGTACGATACTCCATTATAGCATTTGTTCACGCTTACTTTCCCATTTTTGTTCAATGCGTAACAGAAGTGTCATACATCCTGTCTTCATGTTTTCTACACAATCGTTTGGTACGCTTTCTTCAACAGCGAAAAGGAGGAAAAAGTGCACATGAACAAATGGACAATACGCCCATGGGCTTATCCACTGGTTCTAGGTGGCGTTTTGCTGTTATCGGCATGCTCAACTGCCACTGACAATACCACGATGGATCATAATGGACACAGCATGAATTCTTCACCCGAAACATCCTCACAGGCTCAAACCCAACAGATGGCCGCATCCAGCGACTCGTCGATGGAGGTACTTACAGGCACTACGTTTACCCTCACGGCAAAAGAAAAGATGCTCCACCTCGATGACAAGACCATGAAAAACGCATGGACGTACAATGGAACCGTTCCAGGTCCACAGCTTCGTGTCAAACAAGGGGAAACCATCAGCGTGACGTTGAAAAACGAATTGCCCGAGCCGGTCACCATTCACTGGCATGGCTTACCCGTCCCGAATAACATGGATGGAATCCCTGGGGTTACCCAAAATGCCGTAAGACCAAACGAAAGCTTCACCTACAAATTCAAAGTGGACGTTGCCGGGACATACTGGTACCACTCGCATCAAAACAGCGCCAAGCAGGTAGACAAAGGGTTGTACGGTTCACTTGTGGTGGAACCGGCTACACCAGAGCCTGTTGATAAGGACTTTACCCTCGTTCTGGATGAATGGATGCAGGACGATAGCATGGCGGAAATGCACGGAAGTGGCATGAGCCATGGCACGAGTGCCCCTTCTTCCGCTAGCTCGTCCACTGGTGGTCACAACATGGCCAGTATGGAGATGCCCATGAGTGACGCTGAGATGATGCCGCTGATGTATACGATCTTTTCCGTGAACGGAAAAACAGGCCCGGCCATCCAGCCGCTATCTGTTAAAGAAGGTGAAAAGGTCAGAATCCGCCTGGTCAATGCCGGATACTTGAACCACAAGCTGAACCTGCAAGGTCATGAATTTAAAATCGTAGCAACAGACGGGCAACCTATCAATAACCCGCCACTAGTAGGCGGCCAGCTCCTCAATATCGGACCAGGAGAACGATATGATCTCGAATTTGTCGCAAACAATCCAGGCAAATGGTTACTAGAGGAGCGCAGCACAAATCCAGGCGCCAAGTCCCTTGTCGTGCCCATCGTCTACGAAGGCTCAGAATCAAAAGCAGCCAAATCCGAAGCTGGCGATATGCCGACGATAGACATTACCAAATACGGCGAGGCGGCAAAAAGCAGCTTTACACTAGAGCAGAAATATGACATTACGTATCAAATGGATCTGAACACGGAAACGGCAGATGGAAAAATTTTCTTTACCATCAATGGAAAAACGTTCCCAAATGTCCCTCCGCTTAACGTCAAAAAAGGAAATCTGGTCAAAGTCACACTGGTGAACAAATCCCCAAAAGATATCCACCCGATGCATTTGCACGGACATTTCTTTCAAGTAGTAAGCAAAAACGGTCAGCCAATCTCAGGCTCTCCTCTGGTTAAAGATACGCTGAACATTTTGCCGGGTGAAGCTTACGTAGTTGCCTTTGAAGCTGACAATCCAGGAGACTGGATGTTCCACTGCCACGATTTGGGCCACGCTGCGCAAGGAATGGTATCCGAAATAAAATATGAAGGCTTCAAGCCAGATTTCGTCGTCGATCCTACTGTCGGCAACATGCCAGAATAACCACAGAAAAAAGCAGGAGCCTACATGGCTTCCTGCTTTTTCATTACGCCAACACACCGTCCAAAGACGTTTTCCATTCTACGCCACTGGGAAATACATCCTGTACGTGCTGTCTCAGCTTGTCATTTTGGCTCAATTCCGGACTCAAGATCGATACCAGCCCACTATCCTCTCTCGTGCGGATCAAACGCCCGATGCCTTGACGCAGTCTCAGCAGCATGTAAGGCATATCTACCTCGTCGAAAGGATTTGCTGCACTTTTTCGTTTTGCTGTAAACACCGGATCATTCGGCGGGAATGGCAATGACCAAATAATCACATTGGACAGCGAAGGCCCTGGAACATCTAGCCCTTCCCACAGGCTGACCGCACAGAGGCTGCTTTTCTCGTCGTTTTGGAACTGAGAGATCAGATGGCTGATTTCCGCATCTCCTTCGAACAAGAATCGCAGATCCGAACAGGTAGGCTCGTTTTTGATAGCGGCCTTGAATTGCTGTAATTCCTCCATGGAGGAAAACAACAACAGCGCACTACCCGCTGATTTTTGCAGCAATTGGGTAGCCTGTCTCATTTTTTCCGCAAAGGAGTCTGTCGCAGATAGGGTTGGTACGTATACGTCCATTTGCTTTTCGTATTCGTATGGAGAAGCCACCGAGAACGACAGATATTGCTCAATGCCCAAGCTGTCCGCCACATAGTTGAATGATCCATCGACAGATAGAGTCGCTGACGAAAAGACTATCGGCATCTTTTGTGAGAAGACGCGCTCTTCCAATACTTCCTGCACCTTTTTTGGCATGACGACCAAAGTCGGCCCTGTAATCTCTTCACTCATCCAGGAAATGACGTGATCCGGGTCTTGGAAAAGTCCCAGTGCCAGCTGCATCATTTCCAGATGCTCCTCGACAATTCGCAGCTGGAACTCGTCCAACGTATACAGACCACCCTCTAGTGCCAGCTCTTCCTCAATCCAACTGACGAGACTCGTAAAACGGTGGATGGTTGCAAGGAGTTCTGGATGAAAATGGATTTCTTTTCGGTTGGAGCCCATCACAGCCTTGCTCTCTTCGTTCAATCGGGAGAACATCTCCTCGCTCTGGGCAATGGCTTCTTCAATGGCAATGGCGAGCTCTTCCCTGATCTCACCCTTCAAGACACGCGTAATCGTTTCTTCGAAGACGGAGTGATTCAGCTTGTACGTCAATGCTTTTTGGGCAGCAGGCTCTAACAGATGACCCTCGTCAAAAATGACCGAGCTATGCGGCGGCAGCAACGGTAGCTGACCTCCGCGCTTGCGGATCTCATAAGTCCACACATGCTCCATATAAAAGTCATGGGAGCAAATGATCAAATCGGCTGACTGACGATAATGATTTCTGGATAGGGTCTGCCCACAGCGGTGCTGTCTGTCGCACACAAAGCAATCCTGAAAAGTATCCCAGTTCATCTGCCCCCATTCTTGGTCATCCAGATCAGGATATGTGCTACGATCCCCGTACGGATAAAACGACTGCAAGGCCTCATGTGTATGAACAAACGATGGCAGCTCTTGATAAATATGCTGGAAAGCTTCACCTGTCTCAGGCTGGAATCTCGCCTCATCCAGCTTGCGCAAACAGACATATTGGTCCGGAGATTTTCCGAGTCTCGCGTCAATCGTCAGGTTGAGATGGCGAGCCAGTTTGGCAATATCGCCTTCCGGTTTTACGAGCTGCTCAATCAGCGACTCGTTC
This sequence comes from Brevibacillus brevis NBRC 100599, assembly GCF_000010165.1. NCBI lineage: Bacteria > Bacillati > Bacillota > Bacilli > Caryophanales > Paenibacillaceae > Brevibacillus > Brevibacillus brevis. The sequence continues at coordinate 2,733,610 of NC_012491.1, read as the reverse complement.
GCACAGGCAATGATGGCGGGCTTTCTGGTATATCTTGCATAGCAGATCGCGTACAGCAAGTAAGCCAATGTTTTCCCCGTGCCTACTCCCGCCTCTGCAAAAATCGTTTGCTTTTCTATAAAAGCCCGTTCAAGCTGAAAGGCCATGTAGATTTGCTCATCACGCACCTCGAATCCAGCCTCAGGCAATACTTCATAAAAAACGTCCGCTACCCAATCACTCACCTGAGAGATGAACGGCTGGGACGGATCGTAGTCAAAAGGATAACGTTCCAATTGTGACCTGCCTCCAATAATGTAAAGAATCGTCAAGCATAGATGCTAACATGTTATGATGACATGTCTTGACGATAAACACAATACAGATGAAAGAAAAAACCATTCCTTTTCGTGGTAAGATAAGGATGGTAGAAAAGTAGAATAAAACAGGAGTGAACAAGCCAATGGAAAAAGTAATGTTTATTGAAATTGGAATGGGCATCGACATGCATGGTCAAAACGTCACCAAAGCCGCAGTCCGCGCTGTTCAAAATGCTATCCATCATAATTCGATGCCTGGATTGCGTTCTGTCCTGCCAGGAAACGATATCCATAACATGAAAGTACATGTGAGACTTGCCGTTCCAGCTGACAAGGACAAGCTCGACCTGAAAACGGTTCGTCAAGCACTGCCTTACGGGGAAGTCTCCTTCGAAATCGTCGATGGCGGCATGCTGACAAGCAGCGGGGTCGTGATCGCTGAAAAAGAGGACAAGAACGACCTTGCCTATATCGTCATCGCTTCGGTAGAAGTCGGCTATTAGAATATCGGCTCATCCACTACCTGTGGGTGAAACTGATAGCGCTCCAACGCTATTTCTCCTGCTGCTGACACGACTACCCCTTCGCTTTCCAAGGCCATTTTTTGCAGGGTGAACGAATCCAAATCTTGCAATCCGATCTTTCCTTGGGCGTTGATGACTCGATGCCAAGGAAGCTGGTGCTTTTTGGACATCGAATGAAGGATGCGAACGATTTGTCTGGCAGCTCTCGGACTCCCGGCCAACGCTGCAATTTGCCCGTACGTCATGACATGGCCAGCTGGAATCCCGGCAATGATTTTTAGTGCGCGCTGCGTAAATTCGGTCATGATGACGACTCCTTCTTGCTTGATCAAATCAAAAGGCTTGTGACTCCTTGCGATCACAAGCCTTTTCTTCTTATTTCAGGTTAAAACAGTCTTTCCAGCTCGTCAACCAGACTGCCGACGTAGGCAACCGCCTCGCGGATTGGCTGGGGATCTGACATATCCACACCAGCTTTTTTCATCAGTTCCAGCGGCGTCAGCGTCCCTCCGGCTTTGAGCACCTCGATCCAACGATCAACGGCAGGCTGTCCCTCTTGCTTGATGCTCGCTGCCATTGCGGTAGAAGCGGTCAAACCAGCTGCGTACGTGTACGGATACAGCCCCATGTAATAGTGCGGTTGGCGCATCCATGTAAGACTAGCTGCATCGTCAAGATCAACTGCATCCCCCCAGAAGTCTGCGAGCACTTGCCCTTTCCATTCGGAGAGCTGTTTAGCAGTCAATGGTACGTCATTTTGCGCTGCTTCGTACACTTTTCGTTGCATTCTCGCTTCTAGCAGATGCGTGACAAAGTTGTGGTAATACGTATTCATCAATTGCAAAATGACCCAGCGCTTCAGACGAGGATCGTCGGATTGCTCCACGATGTGCTGCGCAAGCAAGAGCTCGTTGAGTGTGGAAGGCGCTTCAATAAAGTACAGCGATGGACGAGAGTTCGTAAAGCTTTGCTCTCTTGTCGCCAGCATAAAATGTCCGCAATGCCCCAGCTCATGAGCCAGCGTGAAAGCACTGCGCATATTTCCCGACCACGTAATGAGAATGTAAGAGTGCTTACTGTATGTCGTTGAGCAGAACGCACCTGTCGATTTGCCCACATTGTCTACGTAGTCGATCCAGCGTTCATTCAGTGCTTTTTCCATAATCGCCGTGTACTCTGGCCCCATTACTTGCAAGGATGCCAGTATCTTTTTCCCAGCTTCTTCAATCGTAATCGGCGGGCTGAATTCTGGGTCAAGCGGCGTCTTTAAATCACAAAAGGCAAGTTTTTCGAGGCCAAGCTCTTTTGCTTTCAGCTTCGCATAGCGTCGCATGTGCGGAGCGAGTTCATTCCCGATAATATCCAGGATGTTGTGATACATATCAAGTGTAACTTGCTGTGGCTTAAGCAGCATGTCCGTTACGGTTTCATAGCCACGCAGACGAGACATGACGGTTTGTCTTTTCACCTCTGACGCGTATACCGCAGCGAAGGAGTTTTGGTAGGAAGCGAGTGTCTTCGAAAAGGATTCGTACGAAGCACGGCGCAGCGTCGTATCGGAAGACATCTCATAATCGGTCTCAAACAGTGCGAAGGATACGGGACGCTCATTTCCCTCGCCATCATGGACGGGTGCAAATGACATGTCGGACAGCTTTCCGCGCAAGTAAATGTTGTATGGTGCACCGAAAACCTCGCCCATCGCCGCAAACGCTTCCTCGGTCTCAGCCGACAATCGGTACGGCTTTGTTTCCAACAAATCTTTCAAGCTTTTGCGGAATGTTTCGAGCCCTGGTTCTTCTTCCAAGAAGCTCTCGATTTTTCCTTCAGGCAACGCCAAAATCTCGGAAGGTATAAAAGAAAGCGCAGCGTTTAGCTGGGATACGACATCCCCTACCCGTGCAGAGTTCGCTTGGTTTTGTGGGTTCGTCCCGTCTTCAGACGCCCGCAGTCTGGCATACGTCGCTGCGACACTCGCCCGAACATTGATCGCCTCATTTGCCTCCAAGCATGCCAACAGCGTCTCTCCACTCTTATGCAGCTGACCTTTGAATGCAGTGACGACAGGCAGACCCTGTATAATTTCTGCTAATTCTTGCTCCCACGCTTCTTGGCTCTCAAACAGATCGTTCAGGTTCCACGTATACTCGACAGCGACTTGATCACGTGTCTGTCTTGTCTTCACTTTGACTGCCTCCTTTAATTCTTCCAATAAAATATTTTTTATGTAATAAATTTGCCTTTTCATTTGAATTTTCCTACAATTAACCGAAATAAACAAGTGGACAACTTGCTCGAAATAGGCCGTAATCTGTCTTTTTCTGCGCTTTCCTAGGAAATTCTTTCAAATCATAAGCAGGTGATTTCGGAGGGTAAGGTTAAATAGATAGAATGCAAGTAAGCCTTTTGTTCTAAAAAGGAGGAAATGAACCATGTCTTTTGAAATCTTGTTTGACCGTTACGCTGATCTCGCTGTAAAAGTCGGCGTTAACGTGCAGCCTATGCAAACGTTAGTAGTAACAGCTCCGCTATCTACTGCTCCTTTTGTAAGAAAAGTAGCAAAAAAAGCGTACGAAGCGGGTGCCAAGCATGTACATATTGATTGGACCGACGATGAACTCACACGGATGAAATATGATTTGGCTCCTGACGAAGCGTTTCGTGAATACCCGCAATGGAAGGTACAGGGATTAGAGGAAATGGCGGAAAATGGCGCGGCGTTTCTCTACATCTCTGCAGCGAATCCCGATTTGCTGAAGGGAGTAAATCTTGACCGCATTTCTACGGCTAACAAAACAGCTGGTCAAGCCCTCCATAAGTTCCGCAGTTATACCATGTCCGATAAAGTGAGCTGGTGCGTGCTAGCTGTTCCATCACCTGCATGGGCAGCCATGGTCTTCCCGCATTTGCCACAAGAGGAACAGGAGCCAGCCCTGTGGGATGCAATCTTCCGCGCCACTCGCGCAGATATGGATGACCCTGTCCAAGCTTGGCATGACCATCATGCGATATTAAACAGCAAGGTGGATCAACTCAATGCCAAACAATACCGCTATCTCCATTACGAAGCTCCCGGCACCAATTTGACGATTGAGCTGCCAGCCAACCACATTTGGATTGGTGGCGGTGGCGTAAATAAAGACGGCGTCTCCTTCATGGCCAATATGCCGACAGAAGAAGTATTCACTGCGCCGCTAAAAGAAGGCGTCAACGGAACCGTCCGTAGCACCAAGCCCTTGAGCTATCATGGGAATTTGATCGAGAACTTTACGCTGACTTTTGAAAAAGGAAGAATTGTCTCAGCAACTGCTGAAAAGGGTGAAGAGTCCCTGAAGCAATTAATTGAGACAGATGAAGGTTCGCATTATTTGGGGGAAGTGGCATTGGTTCCTCACCTATCCCCTATCTCGCAATCAAATATCATTTTCTATAACACGCTCTTTGATGAAAATGCGTCCAACCACTTGGCGATTGGGAACGCTTATAGCGTGAATATTGAAGGTGGCGCTGACATGAGCAATGAGGAACTGGCTAGCCGCGGTATCAATATCAGCCTCACCCACGTCGATTTCATGATCGGCTCCGCCGAGATGAACATTGATGGAGAAACAGCTGACGGCAAGCGTGAACCGCTATTCCGCAACGGAAATTGGGCTTGAATCTAACACGAGAATGACATAGCGAGAGGCTGGATTTCATCATCACCATGACAAATCCAGCCTCTTTTTTCTCGCATACAACCACTTTTCGCAAAGCGCTTTCATGAAGGGGAAATAATCGGATACAAGTGTCCCTGCATGGCAAAGGACGCTTTCCCCGTTTCCTCGGAGACAACAACGATCAACGCATCGCTTTTTTCACTCAAACCCAACGCAGCACGATGTCTGGTTCCCAGCTTTTTTTCCCCTACCACAACCTGAGATAATGGCAATACATTGGCAGCGGACACGATATGATTTTCCCGAATCAGGACGGCCCCATCATGCAAAGGGCTGCCAGGATAAAAGATCGATTCCAGTAAGGAATGGCTCATCGTGGCCTCAATCGGTATGCCTGCTTGCAGCAGCAGATCAAGCGGGTCCTCACGCTCAACGACAATCAATGCTCCTTGGCGCCTTTTGGCCAAGTGCTGAACAGCCTTTGATAAATCCAGATATTTTCCTGTATAGGGGGAGAGATAGCATTGTAAATAAAAGGAGGCTGCTACAGTTTCGAGTCGGCTAAACTTCGTCCGTATTTGATCAAACGTCCCGAGCACACATTCATTTTCGTTTTTTAACGCATGGATGCTCTCATCCAATGTAACGGATATTCCCCTCAGCTCTTGCAGCAATTCCTCCTTCAGCGATGATGTATCACAGTTAACTTCCAGCATATGAACCCCTCAATTTCCATTTCTCTTCACGCTTCGTACTTTGTTTGATTGTTCCCCTCCCTCTAGGAAATCATTCTATTTCCTAGATGATAATTCCACAATGATCAACAGCTTATGGAGTGAAACCGACATGATAACGGAATGGAATGAGTTTCTTTCCATCGCACAAGAGTCGAATGATTTTAAGCATGGTACTATCAAACCTAGATAAAAACAGAGTTGCTGCAAAAAAATCTCTTACGTCCCTATCAAGAACGCATAGAAGCAAATGAATCGCTCACGGAACTCCGCCATTTTTCCCGCTTCGTTCCGATCCCGTCGACGTGCCACGACCGTCACATGGGCGCCGCGCTTTGACAGTTTCCTGGCGATCGATGCCCCGATGCCACTGCTAGCGCCTGTCACCAAGGCCACTTTGCCAATCAGACTATCCTTCTCATTCTAAGATAGCTCCAAATCATCCAGATTCATTTTTCACCCTCCGAAATTCCAACATTATTTTGTTAAAAGCACGCGATGAACACCCTTGCTGCCTCCCGGTGCCGTTCCTATATATAAATATCCGTTATAGCTTACAGCCGTAGTTACGCCATACAATTTGCCTTCCGGATCATGCCAGCTACCGATAAGCTCTCCCTGCGGGCTGAGCTCCATAGCAAGCCCATGCTTCGCCGGTGCGCTTGCTCCGCTAAGCAGCGACTCCGGCAATTTGGCCATGGTACTGGCTAACCAAGGGTTGCTATGCATCTGATCTACAAAAGAAATGCGAGTCGTGAAGATACCCACCCAGAAATGACCTTGATCATCACGCGTAATGTTGTCTGGAAAACCTGCGAGATTGTCTACGAAAATATCAGATGTGCCCTTCTTCGGTCCTTTAAGCCAGTATCTGGTCAATTGATAATGATACGATTCCGCCACAAGCACAAAATCTTCATCCGCAGACAAGGCAACTCCGTTTGCAAAATAAAGGCCTTCTAACAGGACGGTCGTTTGCTTGGTCTTTGGATCATACTTCAGCAAACGTCCATGCGGCTTGTTCTCAGCAATTTCTTTGAAGGTCACACTACCATAATTCGAAGTATCAGAAAAATAAATGGAGCCGTCCTTGGCAATATCAAGCTCGTTGGCTAGATAGATCGGCTGACCGTCCACTTGATCAGCCAATACCTTTATGCTCCCGGATGGATTAATAGACAGCAGTCCCCTCTTGACATCAGTAACGGTCAAATCGCCTTTGGCATCAAATTTAAGCCCATTAGGAGTTCCTTTGGTGTCTGCAAACATTTGGGCTTTTTGCGGATTTCCCTCTGCATCGAAAGGAACCTTGTAAATCTTCCCATCTGAATCTCCTGTATATAGCTGACCTTCTTTATCGAATGTAATGAATTCAGGGAATTGAGGGGCATCAGTCACAAGCTGAGCCGAGCTGAGTTTATTGTTTTGTTTCCACGGACCTGCTTCCTCAAAAGAGGGGGCCGTAGGTGCTGACCATTTGGCCGGTTTGATCGGTGAAGGTACTAGCAAGAAAACGAGTATTCCTAGAACGAGCACCGCGAGCAGCGATAGCCCCCATCTGTTTATCCTAGAACGTAGTGAGCGTTTAGGACGATTCACGCCTTCAGTAGATTTAACGGATCGAATTTGAGTATTAGGCATTAATGTGTCTCCTTTTTCATATAAGCGAGATTTTAGATTTGGACTACAACTTTACAAAATATTGCTTTCCTTCAGCCAAGAGCGCGAATGCTTCTCCAATTGGGGGAGCGGGAATACAATGGCTGCCTTGTTTGGCCAGTTGTCTCGCAAATTGCTCTCCAATACCGGAAGAAGCTCCCGTGATGAGCGCCTATTTACCTTGAATCGTCATATCGCTACTCCCCTTCCGAATACTTCGTTGCAATACAGAAACATTGTTTCCAAATGAACAGAAGTAATTATCCCAATTCTCAAGGAATGCGGTAACTATTATACTATTTGGTAACAGTGTTTCCGAACGAGTTCATTGTATCCAGCCTTTTCTTGAAAGTCAATATGATCTTTGAATATCCTTGAACATCTACCTTCTCATTGACAACCTCTTAACAACTGTATAAAATTCCTTGCAATAGCGTCAGAAACTTTGTTTCCTGATGATAACTTGTATCCGAAGGTGATGAGTATGAGCGATCAAGATATCTCCTCCAATGCAAACTCACGAGTGTTGAAAACCTACCAAGAAGCCCGCTTGCAAAATCTTGAAAATCTCCGCAAGCTCGTTGTTGACGCTGCGGCAACGATCTTGCAAGAAGAGGGACCGGAAGCCGTTACGGTCCGTAAAGTATCGCAGAAAATGGGTTGCTCGACAAAAATCATTTATAACTTGTTTGTCAATAAAGAGGGCTTGGCTCAGCAGTTGTATCTGGATGGTTGTAAGCTTCTCGCTTACGAATTAGAGAGGACGCCGCAAGCTGCTGATCCAGCGCAGCATTTGCAGAATTTAGGCGAAGCCTTTTGGCAATTCGGGCAGCGTTACTCCAGTTATTATAAACTGATGTTCGGAGGCGCATTCGCGGATTTCAAACCGGACGAGGAAAGCCTAAATGGTACCGTAACCGCCATGCGGCAATTATTGACGGTGATCAGTAATGCGCAACAACAAGGTCTCATCCCTGGCCAGTATGACACTGAATTAGTTATCCGCGTATTCTGGGCTTCGCTCCATGGTGTCATTCATCTTTACATGGGAGGACACTTAGGAGATGTGCAATCGGCGCATGCGGTATACAGGCAAACGTTGTCTTTAATTGTCAGCTCGTTATTGCCTGATAAAGCTTAAAAGACGGCAAGCTCTTCCCGTTTTAGGGGAAGAGCTTGTCTTTTTTCCATTGTTCCGTAACTTTGCGAACAGCTTCATTCGTTCTTCCTACAGCCAAAAGGTTTGCTGTTATGTGTGTCATCTCACAATGAAGCGAATTGTAAGCAAAGTACCGCACGATACCAGACTCCCAGTGCGGAAACAGAAAAAGCCCGATAGAGATCTATCGAGCAAAACGTGCTGCGATTGTAATGCCAGCTCCTGACAAAGCTTCACGGATGCTCTGTGCGAACGCCAACGCATGGGCACCGTCGCCGTGAATACAAATGGAATCGGCCCGAATCGGAATATCAACCCCTTGCTGGGTCAGGACACGTCCGTCGCTTACCATACGAATGACTTGCTGGAGGGATTGCTGTTGGTCCGAAATGATCGCATTCGGCTGACTGCGCGGTGTCAGTGTACCATCCTGTTGATACGTACGGTCAGCAAAGACTTCGTGCGCCGTGATAAGACCGATTTTTTCCCCTGCACGCGTTAACTCGCTTCCGGCCAAGCCATACAACACTAGTTCCGGATTTACTTTATAGATAGCCAACGCGATAGACTCAGCCAGAGCGGGTCTTGTAGCTGCCATATTGTACAAGGCCCCATGTGGCTTTACATGATGCATGACGCCCCCTTCTGCCCGAACAAAAGCTTGCAGGGCGCCGATTTGGTACACGACTAGATCGTATGCCTCTTCAGGGGAAATCTCCATGTTGCGGCGACCAAAGCCGACCAAATCAGCGAATCCGGGATGGGCACCGATTGCCACACCTGCCTTCAAAGCCATTTGCACTGTTTTTCTCATCGTCGCAGGATCGCCAGCGTGGAAACCACATGCCACATTTGCAGAGGTGATATAGGACAAAATTTCTTGATCGTTGCCCAACTGATAAGCGCCAAAGCTCTCTCCCATATCACAGTTTAGATCTACTGTTTTCATCTTTTTACCTCCATCCCACGGTTACTTCTATACCAAGCTTGATCGCCTTCATCCATGAATCCCTCTCGATAAGCTCCTTTTGAGCATCGCGCAGAGAAATCTCTTGAAAGTGGATCTTTTCGCCTGGCCGCAACTGGGCGACGATCGGCAAATCTATCGTTGGCACATAGCCTATCTTCGGATAACCGCCAATGGTTTGTCTGTCTGCCATCAGGATAATAGGTTGACCGTTCGGCGGAACCTGTATCGTACCAATGGTGACCGCAGCCGAGATCAGTTCCATTGACTGCGTAAGTTCAAGCGCCGGTCCTGTTAAACGATACCCCATCCTGTCTGATTGAGGAGACACTTGATAGGTTTGTTCGAAAAAGCTTTGACGACTCTTTTCTGAAAAATCCGCGAATTGCTCTCCTTGTATAACCCGTACAACCACTTCTCCATTTTTTACAGACGTACTTGAAGGAATAAACCAATTCGCTTGGTAGAAGGGAGCTGCTCCTGCCTTTTTTTCCAATTGGTTAGCGAGAAATTGGCTGAATGAACCTGGAGGGCTTTGAACTAGCTTATCTCCTGCCGCAAGCATTCTACCCGCAAAGCCTCCGAAGCCTCCACGGAGATTCGTACTACGACTTCCCATCACAAGTGGCACATCCCATCCGCCTGCGACTGCGAGATAGGCGCGACAGCCTTCCTTGGCCAGGCCAAACTTCAAGATGCTTCCACTCCTGATCCAGACTGCTCGATTGGGCAAGACGGATCTATCATTGATCGTGACTTTGAAGTCACCACCACAAATGGCTATGAGCATGTCCTTATGAAACAATAAGCTAGGACCTCTCATTGTCAGCTCCAGAACCGCATCCGTTTGTTGATTGCCAACTAACATGTTCGCAATCTGTACAGCTTGCCTGTCCATCCCCCCACTGACACTAACCCCAACCTGCTGAAAGCCAAATCTACCTGTATCTTGAACGGTCGTGCAAAGTCCTGGCGTAATCACCTCTATACTCACTATTACACCTTCTCCCCGTTATCGTATTCCCTCTCGGAGATAGGACGGAAGCGAACTTTATCACCAGCGCACAAGAGACTTGGAGAACTTTCACCTGCCTGAAATAAGCGCAGTGGTGTTCTTCCGATAATTTGCCATCCACCTGGGCTCTCTATCGAATAAATACCTGTTTGCAATCCTCCGATCCCTACACTCCCCATCGGAATAGATAGTCGTGGCGAGGAACGTCGCGGTGTGGCCAGTCGCTCATCCATTCCACCGAGATACGGAAAGCCGGGAGCAAATCCGATCATGTACACCAGGTACTCTGTTGTCGAATGGATCGAAATCACTTCCTCTATACTAAGACCATTTTGTTTGGCGACTACCTCCAGATCTGGACCAAAGCTCCCACCATAACAAACCGGAATTTCGACCAGTCTGTACTCTTTAGAATGAGTGCTGGAGATTTGCTGCGACATTTGCTCAAGAATAGCAACGGTACGATCGTATGGCAAAATATCATCAAGTGGATCGAACAGAGTAATCGGATCGTAATAGACTGTAACAGTCGTAAAGCCAGGTACAGATTCGATCATCCCGGGGAAAGGATGCTCCTGTAGGTATTCAGAGAATAGGATGACCTTCTCATGGGTCTGTTGATCGATAACCTCTCCTAGTTTGACCATGACACCCGAGTCCCCAAGAGGAGAGAATTCATATCTAGGCAACGTTTTTCCCTCCATTTTCGAATATCGGCACTGCCACATGAATGGAAGGGAGGAGGGTTTCTCCTCCTGCTCAGCTAATTTGTCCGCCTTCCATGACAATATCCCGGTCATGAGATATCGTCGTCTCGATTGCCAATTGCAAGCCTTTTACAATTGTTTCCAATGCCATGCTTGGCTGATCTGCTTGCCTTGCTGCCTGTTCAGGCAAATAAGGGATATGGATGAACCCTCCGCGTACGGAAGCTTTTTTCTCAGCAAGGTAATGCATCAATCCATAAAAAAGATGGTTGCACACATAGGTACCCGCCGTCTGCGATATGGAAGCCGGAATTCCTTTTTGTTTTAACTCATGGACAATCGCTTTGATTGGCAATGTAGACCAGTAGCCAGTAGGACCGTTTTCCCTGATCGGTGTATCAATCGGCTGATTTCCTTCATTATCCGGGATTCGAGCGTCATTAACGTTAATCGCTACACGCTCAACCGCAATATCTCCTCGTCCACCTGCTTGACCGATACATAACACGATGTCCGGTTTCGTTTCTTCTATCGCTGCATACAGATGTTCGATCGATTTTTCAAAAACGGTAGGAATTTGGCGTAGCTCTACTTTATACAAATCAGACTCGATTTTTCCCAGTTCTTTTACCGATTCCCAAGCAGGGTTAACTATTTCTCCACCAAAAGGATCAAACCCTGTTACTAAAATGGTCTTCATAATTGTCTCCTCCGATCCGCATCGGTCTCATTCGTGAGAGTCGAATATGGTCTTGTCCATACTGTCGCGAAACACGCCGTGGGCTGGATGCCACACACTCCATGACAGCACGATTGAAAATCTTATGCGTTTCGATGCAATCTCGTAACGCTCCTCCCGCGACCGTCTCATCAGCCGCTTCCGTTATTAAATCAAGCGTCACCCATTCAGGAAAACGAGAGAGTAAGGAAGGAGAGGTTCTGTTCAGCTTTGTAGGCCAACGATAAAACAAGAAATTTTGATCAGTAGGCAATGGGAAAATGGTGGGCTCCCAGTTATGTCCATACCGAATGTAGCGGTCGATAAAGCGTTTATTTTTGTTCCACAGGCGCGGATGATGTCTCAGCCCTTCCTCGGCTGCCTTTTGAATTGTATCAAGAGCGACAGCATGATGAGGATAGTCAGATCGGTCCATCTCGCGGCCAATTCCGTAAAAGAGTGAGATCGGCATCCAATAAGATACAGGGAATCTCGGCGGGCTATTGTACCCAGCGAATGGTTGTGTCCATTCATGCGAAGGAATTCCGTGATCATCAATAATCACATCCGGCATCCAGCGATAAAACAGGTGGGGAACTACCCGCGATTCGCCAAAAACACTCGGCTGAAAACGGTGATTGGTATACTCTAATCCAACGGCATTATAACGGGCAGCATGATGCTTCCAAAATGGATTATCTTTGACGAGCTCTTGATGAAGTGCGATCCCATCCGGATTGGCAAATGGAATCACGACCAGATTGAAACGAGTAAGCCAATCCCTTTTTTCGGTTATGAGCTCTGCCACCAGCTCACGTGCAGCAGGCATACTGGAAACCTCGTTTGGATGATGTCCGGTTTCGAGCAAAATGGTTGGTTTATACAGAGATAGCTTGTGAGTTGATACGTAAGTGGATGTCTGGGGTGCTGTTACTTCCACTGCAAAAATCGGCCGTCCTTCAAACGATTTCTCTACTTCCCAGATATGCACAGACGGATGTGTAGCCAGCTCTGCCCATTCTCCCATATCTGGATGATGGTTTCGGTGTAGAAAAGGAAGCTTCCGTTCTTCGATGCTGCTACTCTTTTCGTTCGTTCTCAGGATGCGTGCTTTTACAAGAGCAGATTGCTCTGCCTCGAAGTATAAATGAGTCGTTTTGATAGAGAAAGCTTGTTCTTCTTTATATTCTTTTACGCGAATGGTTGCCACTGGAGAGCTTGCTGGTTTGACCTTTACAAATGGTCGTACCGCCCCAGGAGAATTCCACGCCACTCCCGTTTTTCTTTCACCCAAATACGCATAGTAGTCCAGCGTATAAAAATAAATATCTTCATGCAACGCTTCTAACGACGATATTGTTTCTTCGTCTATGTCTAGCCGTTCTTCCTGTTCACTCATCGTGACGTTTACCTCTATCGAATGAAAGAGCGGACTGTTTCCTTGATACGGTTCATTTTGTTTACATAACAATCCTTCCGTCAACTCAGGTAAAAACTGCTGCGTATAGAATTGCCAAAACCTCTCTCGATCCGTCGGAACCAAGATTTGTTCTTTTGTCGTTCCATAGGAGAAGAAGAGTCCTGACGTAGTTGGATAAGCTCGACTTTGCTCGTCGGCATACGTCACTGTGGATACAGGTACGTCTAAATTCCATGTACCTAAGTGCGCAAGCCCGACTCCCCAAGCCTCGACTCGGTAAGTAGTCGGTAGGTTCTCATCCATTACGAATAATACTTGCGACAAGGACAAGCCCAATTCTTTTTCCAACAACTGATCTACTGGGTATAATTCTTGAAGCCATCGATGAGAAAGCTCCATTCCGCCTTCTCTCTCTTCTCGTTGGAAAGAGATCAACATTCGTTCTACACGTTCCCCTGTACGTACAAGAGACGGCAAAATCGTTTCTTTTATCCAGCACAAACCTGGTTTAAAAGCAGAGTGAATATGTACCGTACTATCGTTATCCGGAAGCAGCTCCGTGATTGCGTTCCTCCAGCATCGCTCCAACGCACGTCGAATCTCTTTTGGTTCTGACAAAAACGCAGTGACCACGAGCGGAGAGGATAAGCGCCCGGCCGTCTCCTTTTGACTAACAATCGCGATCAACTGCTCATGAAACAACTGTTCTATCTCATTTCGTTCGCCCTGGTCTTTCCAGGTTTTCTCTAAAAATAACGGGAATTCCTTCCCTTTTTGCTCGTCTGATTCTTCCCATGCACCAAAAGTCCCCCCGAGTCGGTGCGGAGTGGCCGTCCCGAAATAATCAAGCGCCGCAACAATCGCTTGTCCTCCCCCTGAAAGCTGGATGACCCTTGTTGTCTTTTCTTTAGGGTCTGGGATTACCTCGACCACTCCACTTGCTAGAGGTGCTTCACCATTCATGTGTAAGGAAAAAGTGAGCTCCGCAATCCGATCTGCTTCTCCTGTGAGCGGGAAATGTATCCCGGTCGAGGCAAGACCAATCCGAGCTGCAAAGCGGGCGGCAGACATAACCGCCTCTGCAGTTTGGAGCCCTGTAAAAAATACATCTGTCCGACTCGTTAAATCCGTACGCCCTGCTTGATAGAACCCTGCCGTTGTCCAAAGCTCTGTCAGACTATCAAGTGGAGTTGGTCTCTCTACGATAGGGCTTCCCTCATGCGAGCTCATCAGTGCATACTGAGGTATCGCAATTTGACAGACAGGTGAAACATCCGCAGAAACGTACAGTTGAACTTCATGTAAAGAACAACGAATCCTTTCAATGTCACCGAGCGAAGCCGTTTCAGGTGCTGCATCTGTCCAATATGCCGCCATCCAGCGCAGTAATCGGCTAAGACTCTCTTCGCTTCCACCAACGAAAGCAATTCGATTGTTCCCTGGATCGAGAGTGCATGACGCATCATCCACGTCGCAGGATGGCTCGATACATACTGTGCAAAGCCACTCACCGCTTTTCGTGCTGCTAGCGACCATCGGTGAATCTTCCATACGAATGGAGGGCAGATCCAGCTCACTTGTTTCAAGGCCTAATCGGGCACAAAAATCAATGAATCCTTCTACGACGATTCCCGTTTGAAAACAGAAGGAAACAGACAACGAATCAGCTACACCGTCATTGTTTCGGTCCGCAACTAACCCTTTCGTTGTAAAAATATCACCTAGCCCTCTCATTGGTTAGCCCCCTTACACGCGCAGATTTGGATCTAGCTCATCACGCAGCCAATCGCCCAGCAGGTTAATTCCAAACACCGTAATCATAATAGCGATGCCAGGGAAAGTAGCAACCCACCATGCCGTCTCCAGATAGTTGCGACCGTCTGCCAGCATGCCGCCCCATGTAGGAATCGAAGGGTCTACACCCAATCCAATAAACGTCAACGATGCTTCCAACAAAATGTTGGTTGCTACATTTAACGTTGCCAATACGATGATCGAAGAAGAGACGTTTGGCAGGACATGTTTTCTGATGATCCGCAAATTCGTAGCCCCGATAGCTTTGGCAGCCTGAACGTATTCCATTTCTTTTACACTCATGACCTGTCCTCGAACCAGTCGTGCAAAGCCTACCCAGTTACTGATCCCCAGAACAAGTATGAGCTTCCATAAACCTGCCCCAAAAACCGTCATGACGATAATCGCAAACAAAATGAAAGGGAATGCCAGCTGTACATCTGCCAAGCGCATTAGCAGATCATCTACCCAGCGCCCGTAAAAGCCTGCGATGAGGCCCAGAATCACCCCGATAACTAAGGAAATCAGTACGGATACGACACCAACCAATAACGATATTCGCGCTCCGTAAATGATTCGGCTCAGTAAGTCACGTCCTACCTGATCCGTACCCAGCAAATGCTCGGATTTCCCCGTATCGTCCATCCACGAGGGAGCAACCAACCGTGCACGCAAATCAGCTTTATCAGGAGTGGATGGCGCAATTACCGGTGCAAAAAGTGCGGATACGACGGCAAGCATAAGCAAGAACATCCCCGTCATTGCCCACGGATTTCGAGCGAATCTTCTGCCCATCTTGCTCCATTTTCCACGTTTTTTGATTGGTAGATTGGTCTGATTGTTTGGAACCGTCGCTGTCGTCATTCGCTTTTTCCTCCTCCCTGCCTAATACGTGGATCAATAAAGCCATAACTGAGATCAACCAACAAATTCACGAAGATCATCAAAAAAGACAAGATAATGACAGAGCCTTGAATCACGGGAAAGTCACGTTGCGATATCGCATCAATCAGCATACGCCCGATACCTGGCCATGAAAAAACTTGCTCAATAATCACGGTACCGCCCAACAACGTACCAAATTGCAATCCAATAAAGGTTACCGTTGGGATTAATGCGTTTCGCAAGCCATGCTTGATGATGACAAGCCATTCCTTGATCCCTTTGGAACGGGCCGTATTGATATATTGCTGATTCATTACCTCCAGCATGGAAGAGCGTACTAATCGAGCCAAAATTCCTGACAAGATGAGTCCGAGTGCGACGGAAGGCAGAACCAAATACTCCAGACCTTCATAACCAGAAGCAGGAAACCAGCCCAGCTTAACGGCAAATATGATGATTAACATAATCCCTAACCAAAAGTTAGGAAAAGAAATTCCTAGCAATGAAAAAATGCGTCCGAAAAAGTCAGCTACGCTGCCTCTGTAAACAGCGGAAATGATCCCTACTGGAATCGCAATCAACAAAGCGACAAACATTCCCCCGAAGGCAAGCAGCAAAGTTGCTCCCATCTTCTCATTCATCATGTCGATCACGCTCTCACCTGTTCGGAACGAGGTGCCAAAGTTACCGGTAAACATATCTTTTAAATAAAGCCCGAACTGTACATAAACGGGCTCGTCCAGACCGAGATTTTTCCGAAGCTCAGTAATTGCCTCTTTGGTAGGCTCTCCTGCTTGAAACATGATCGATACTGGGTCGCCAGTCATTCGCACCAGGACAAAAATGACAAGAGTAATAGCAAGAACGACAAAAACACTATGTAGTAGACGTCTAATTAAAAAGGCTGCCATCCCGCTCCTCCTTTATCAAAAATGAAGGGAATAGAAGAGACATCTTCTACTCCCCCTGTTCAAAACTTTCCTTATTCAACCGATGCTTCGCGCAAATCGATACGTTCATCTGTCGGAGGTTGGAAGCCTTTTACTCGTTTGTTTACTGCCCACAGGTTGATCGTTTGATAGAGCGGTACATCTGGGACTAGCTCATACAGGCGTTGATTCAGCTCTTTAAATGCTGCCATACGCTTTTCTTGGTCAAACGTGGAGCGTTCTGTTTTCAAGAGCTCCTCTACTTTTTCGTCATAGAAATCAGGGTTCCAGAACTCGCCTTTGTGATACATCAGATAGGCAGTATTATCAAAGTCGAGCGTCCATCCACCCCAGCCATTCCGGTACATATGTCCTGCTTTTCCTTTCGGGATGAGGTCAGAAGTAAATGTGGAGGCGTCCACCAGATTCAGCTTCACCTTGAGACCGACTTGGCCTAATTGCATTTCGATCGCTTGTGCTACCTCTTTAAACGTTGCATCTGTACCCGGGAGGAAGAGATCAAGCTCAGTTCCTTCCTTCACACCTGCTTCTGCAAGCAGTTGTTTTGCTTTTTCTGGATCATAATTACGTAATGGCAGGTTAGGATCATAGCCGAAAGACATATCGCTTTGGAAGGAATTGACCCGCTTACCATATCCGCCGAGCAGCGTTTCGATAATCAAGTCTGCATCAATGGCGTAAGCAATCGCTTCACGGACTTTTACATTGTCAACTGGCTTCATCGATGTATTAAATCGAATCGAATAAACGGTTGGCGACCCGACTTGCATCAGTTCAAGATCAGACATGCCCTTGATGGATTCTGTTTGGCTAATCTCGACTTTTTTCATAATGTCGATCGCACCTGTTTGCATTTCAGCTAGACGTGTAGTTGCTTCTGGAATAAAACGGAACGTTACTTTTTCCAGCTTCGGTTGACCTTGCTTCCAATAGCTTTCGTTTTTCACCAGTACAACCTTGTTATCTTTTTCATAGCTATCCATTTTGAAAGGACCCGTACCTACTGGATGCGTGTTAAAGTACTCGTCCCCTTTTTCCTTGTAATACTTAGGCGGAACGATCACACCGCCATAACCTGCCAGCTTTGTAAGGAGTACAGGATCTTTTTCCTTGAGAATCATGTTGACTGTAAACTCGTCTACCACTTCTACACGGTCAATCGAAGCATAGTTCGCTTGCTGTGGTCCTTTTTTCCCTTCTTCACCAAGCAGGCGATCAAATGTAAATTTCACTGCTTCCGCGTTGAATGGCTCGCCGTTGTGGAAGGTAACTCCTTTACGAAGTTTAAACTGAAGTGTCTTGTCATCCTTGAACTCCCACGATTCAGCGAGTCCTGGCTGGATTTTCAAGTCAGTGGTACGCTCGACTAAGCCTTCAAATACAGAGGTTGCTACCGTACTCCAATCAAGTAAAAACGTATCAATCGGATCCCAAGAGTGCGGATCTCCATTCACACCAAGTGTAAGTTCATTTTTTGCCGGAGCTTGCGCTTCTGTCTTCGATTGCGGATTTGCCTGTGTGCTTGTGTCTGCCGACTTACCCGAACATCCGCCCAAAGCAGCAGCTAGCAAGAGTAATGCGGAGCAAGTGGTTATACCTACCTTCTTTTTCAAAACAAGTCCCCCTTTTTTCTGTTCGTTCTGGCATTCATGTTGAAAAAATATGATAGCCGTCATTTGTTCCTATTGGTTATACAAATGACAGGCAACATATCGACCATCGCCCATCGATTGGAATTCGGGCTTGTCCGTTTTGCAAATTTCCATACAATCCGGACAACGCGTATGGAACGTGCAGCCACTCGGAGGGTTCGCTGGACTCGGTACATCTCCAGTCAAGATGATGCGCTCTCGCTTCGTTTTTGGCTTGGCAATCGGAACTGCGGACAGTAATGAGCGCGTATAAGGATGCAGCGGCTCTTCATATAGCGCATTTTTGGGTGCCAGCTCAACCATCCGTCCCAAATACATCACGCCGATCCTGTCGCAAAAATGCTTCACGACACTCAAGTTGTGAGAGATGAATATGTAAGTGAGTCCGTATTGCTTTTGCAAATCCCTCATCAGGTTCAATACCTGTGATTGAATCGAAACATCGAGTGCAGATACTGGTTCATCTGCCACTATTAGCTTGGGATTAAGCGCTAGCGCACGTGCAATGCCGATCCGCTGTCGCTGACCACCACTAAACTCATGGGGAAAACGTTCGGAATTTTCTGGTTTCAAACCGACAACCTGCATCAATTCCGCTACTTTTTCCTTGCGTTCTTTTGACGTTTCATACAGTTCGAATATGATCATCGGCTCTTCAATGATCTCCCCAACTGTCATTCGCGGATTGAGGGAGGCGAACGGGTCTTGGAAAATAATTTGCAAATCCTTTCGCTTCATCCTCATCTCATTTGGGGAAAGGGCCGCTAAATTCTCTCCTTGAAAAATCACTTCGCCACCCGTAGGTTCGAGCAATCGTAGAATGGCTCTGCCTGTGGTTGACTTCCCGCAACCGGATTCACCTACAATTCCGAGCGTCTCCCCCGTTGCAACGGTAAAAGAGAGATCGTCAACAGCTTTGACGTGATTCGTTACCTTCTTCATGAATCCACTGCGAATCGGAAAGTATTTTTTTAACCCTCTCACCTCAAGCAAGGGAGTAGATTCTGATTTTTCCAAAAGATTCACATCCTTTACGCTTACTCATACAGCCAGCATCTGCTTTTTGTACCATCATTCAGATCGAATAACGGTGGAGCTTGCTCGTAGCATTTGTCAAAAGCCTTCTGGCATCGTTCAGCAAAACGGCATCCTGGGGGCATCTGACCTGGACTGGGAACGGTCCCGCCAATCGTAAACAAGTACTCCTGTTCTGTGTCCATATCCGGGATCGAGCCCAATAAACCGACCGTGTACGGATGCTTTGGAGTGGCAAATAGCTTTTCTACCTCGGCTTCCTCGACGACTTGCCCTGCATACATGACGACCACCCGATCACACATCTCTGCTACCACACCAAGATCGTGCGTGATCAGCATAATGGTCATCTCGCTCTTCTGCTGTAGCTCTCTCATCAGGTCAAGAATCTGCGCCTGAATGGTCACGTCGAGTGCGGTCGTAGGCTCGTCTGCAACCAATAGAGATGGACTACAGGACATCGCCATCGCGATCATCACACGCTGCCTCATCCCGCCAGATAGCTGATGCGGATACTCATCAACGATTTCTTCCGCTCTCGGAATCCCGACCAGCTTCAGCATTTGGATCGCGTGCTCTTTGGCTTGTTTTTTGTTCATACTTGTATGATTCAAGACGAGCTCCATGATCTGCGCCCCGATTGTATAAACCGGATTGAGTGAGGTCATCGGTTCTTGAAAAATCATCGCGATCTCTTTTCCCCGTACCTTCCTCATCTGATCCTTGGAGAAGGCAACCAGATTTTCACCGTTGTACAGGATCTCTCCACCAGTGATTCGCGCGGTTCTCGGCAGAAGCCCCATGATGGATAGTGAGGTGACACTTTTCCCACAACCCGACTCCCCTACTACTCCAATCGTCTCACCTTTGTTGATTTGAAAACTAACGCCATCCAAAACGGTAATTTCTCCATTATCGGTTCGGAATCTCGTCTGAAGATTTTTGATTTCCAGCATCAAAGTCCCGCCTTTGCATCTGAATAGCCCAGCTTGCTCATGATTTGATTCGCTACCGCTTTTGTCTCCTGTACCAAATATTCCAATCGATCTGGCTGAAAGCGTGATGTAGCTCCAGCCAAGCTCAAGCCAGCTATTACTTGTCCCGTAAAATCTCGAATAGGTACAGCAATTGCCGCGGAATCCGGCTCCAATTCACCGTAGCTGACTGTATAGCCGTTTTCACGTGCATCGTGAATCCATTGCCATAGCAGATCTTTGTCTGTATTTGTTTCTGGTGAGATTTTCTTCATGTCTACCCGGTTCAACAATTCTTCGATCTCATGATCCGGTAGAAATGAGAGCAAAATGCGCGGGCATGCTCCTGCGTACAACGGTGATTTTCTGCCTACCTGCGTATATACACGAACATACTGGCGGGTATCGACTTTTTCGATGTAAACCCCTTCGTCTTGATCACGAATAATCAGGTTGACTGCCTCATCCACCGTATCCCGTAGCTGCAGCATATACGGGAGCGCGATTTTCCTGATCTCCAGCCGTTGGGCAACAATGTTCCCAAACTCCAGCAGCTTCAATCCCAATTGGTATTTAGGCGGATTATGAGTGGTCGTTTTGGAGACAAAGCCGCGCATTTCCAGCGTCTGAAGAATTCGAAACACCGTACTCTTCGGCATATCTGACAACTCGACAAGCTCAGCCAGGCTTAATTCACTGTTTTGGATAAAATATTCGAGAAACTCTAGCGTTTTTAACACACTTCGGTTTGCTGTTTTTTCTGTTTTGTCCATTTTTCATCACCATTCAATTGTCCCAAAATACGGAACGTTATTTTGTATTTTGGTATGACGTAATATTAAATGAATTCAGTTATTTCCGTCAATACATTTTTACCCCTTACCAATCAGGTCGTTCTACCTACCTGGCTCAGGGGTAATTTGTACGTAAGGTTTTAATGAATATTTTTCTTCTTAAACCGTCCACCAGAAACATCGTGAATATGACCGATTGCCAAAAATGCAGAGGAATCGATTTCCTCCACGATGGATTTTAGCTTCGCTTCTTCCAATCGGGTGATGACACAGAAGATGACTTTTTTAACGTCTCCGGAGTAGCCACCTTCCCCATTCAAATAGGTAATTCCCCTCCCCAGTCTCGCCGTTAACGCATCGCCAATTTCGGCTGGATAATCACTGATGATCCATACTGATCTGGATTGTTCGAGTCCGACCATCGTAATATCGATCATTTTGTAAGCGATATAGTAAGCAATTAACGAGTACATGGCCCGGTCCCATCCAAAAATGAAGCCGGCACTGCCTAGAATAAAAATGTTAAAAAACATCACCATTTCGCCGACCGAAAACGGACTTTTCCTCGTCATCAGGATCGCAACAATTTCCGTTCCATCCAAGGAACCGCCCGCGCGAATGACAAGTCCCACACCGATCCCGATGATGATCCCACCAAAAACAGCAGAGAGAAGCAAATCGTCCGTCAAGCTCGGAACATGATGGAGGTAGCTCGTCCCCAACGACATCACGACGACACCGAACAGCGTAGATATGGCAAACGTCTTGCCAATTTGCTTGTAGCCAACAAGTAAAAAGGGCAGGTTCAGCAGGAATAAAAATAAGCCGAGTGGGCCTCCCGTCAGCTTTGAGACCATAATGGAAACGCCGGTAACACCACCGTCAATGATGTTGTTTGGAACCAGAAAGATTTCCAGTCCGACTGCCACCAACAAGGCTCCAATGATGATTCCGAGAGTTCTTACTGCGATTCTTCTTTTTTTCTTCCGCTTATGAGTGATCGGAGCAATTGCTTTTGCATCCATTTTGATCATCCTTAGCCGTTATTTTCTTCCCCCTTCATCTTTCCCAGGTAGTAAAAAAAATAGCCAGCCAGGATTTCTCCCAACTGACTCTGTATCATCCTTTAGCCCCAAACCGCGATGGAAATAATGCCAATCGTGATCATCAACGACATAGACAGACGCCATATGCGTTGTCGCTCCTTTAACAAGAAGACCCCGAGGAGCGTACCAAAAACCGTACTTACCTCACGAATGGGCGCAATAGCTGCCAGCGGTGCCAATGTCATGGCAAACAAAAACAATAAATACGAACCTGGTGACAGGATGGCACCGAGTACAATCGTTTGCCAGTTTTTTTGCCACTCACGGCGGATGAGTCCCTTCTTCCAAACGAAGCCCCCAGCGACAATCAGACAGGCAAAGTTCGTTATTTCCAATAAAGCGAATGGAGACAATTGTTGGACGATTTGCTTGTCGGTTAACGTGTACCCTGTAATGCATAGTCCAACAGCAACAGCGTATCGCAGGGCGAGCGGATTCACTGGTTGTGCCTGACGATTTGGCCCTATCATCCCGCTAATGGCGAAGACTCCGATCACGATGCAAATGACCCCCAGCCATCCTGGTACCGATAAATACTCTTGAAAGAAAATGGCGCTAAAAAACGGAATGAGAAGCGTCCCCGTTCCCCTCATGATGGGGTAAACCTGTGAGATATCCCCGTATGTATACGCCTTTGAAATCAATAAGGTATAGCATCCTTGAAAGAAAAAGGACATAGACAGAAAAAGAACCAAAGACCATGTCAGTTGTACGTGCATCAATTCCCAAAGGAGAACAGGCAAGATGATCACGGTTGTTGGCAAGGTAATCAACCAAAGAAACGCCATTTTGTTCTCACTTTTTTTCGTGAACAGGTTCCAGACTGCATGCGCAAGACCTGACGATAATACGAGCAGAATCGAAATCGATAGCATGTGTGCCCCTTCTCTCTCATGTTGTACAAACACAACTAAAGGCAATCAAACACATTGCGTTTAGTTGCTTTTTATTCGACGTGTACAGTATACACCCAGTCCCCGGAAAAATTAAGCATTGTTTCTGCTAATAGCCCCAACTATTTTATCCCCTGTGAACACACGCATCTTTTTCCATTCTCCGCATTTTGGGTTATAATGGAGGGATGACACTTCGTTCGGAGGATCTGACTACATGTTGCAAAGAGAGTTGACTCGGGAACAAGCGATACAGGTAGGCGAGCAAATCCTAATTGCCGTCGAAGGACACATTATTGAACGGGGCTATACGTACTTTTCAGATGGCGTCGTCTTTAATACACGCGTAGAACAAGGCCAGTATTTGACGAGTGATGTTCAAGGTTCTGAGGTGTATCATGTTCGCCTCGATATGGAAACGGTTCAAAACAGTACGTGTACCTGCCCTTATTCGCGTATTTGCAAGCATATTGCTGCCACCTTTTTTCAGATGTACAGTGTGTTCGAGAATCCTCGTACATTTTTGACCCGCTCCCAACAACCAAGGCGAGCTACTTTTTCTCCTCATCTGCTGATTCCTACTTATAAATACAGCCATACCGCTCCTGCTCAGCAGGATACAGCGTCTATTTCCTCGGCGCTTACCTCGAACAGCTCCGTCAAAGAATGGTGGGCATTTTTTGAGAGCTGGACACGCAATCTGTTTGCGGCCATGGAATCGTATCGGGCTTCCTCTGAGTTATTATCGAGCTATCAAAATGTACTGAGTG
Organism: Brevibacillus brevis NBRC 100599; assembly: GCF_000010165.1. Classification (NCBI taxonomy): domain Bacteria; kingdom Bacillati; phylum Bacillota; class Bacilli; order Caryophanales; family Paenibacillaceae; genus Brevibacillus; species Brevibacillus brevis. The sequence goes on along the minus strand of NC_012491.1, from coordinate 2,709,896 downwards.
TTGCTGCCTCGTGGCCGAAGGATCGGGCACAGCTCTTTGTCATTCATGCCAATCTGTTTCATCTCATGAAGCTTACACAATACGTCAAAACGTACCGCCAATCATATTGGTTCCTGGATTTGGTTCAGACCGCCGAGCGGTTATTGGACCAATTAGAAGGGACATTGTACTTCGCGGATATCCCAGCTCTCTTGACTCACCATCAGGATGCTATCGTCGATACACTTCAACTGACGAAGGAATTGAAAGAAAACGAAGCCACCTCTCTCTACTGGATATTCGCCTATCAAATGTTATGGTGGATGCTCTTGAAGAACCCACAGTGGATGCAAGAGGAGATCCATGTGCTGGATCAGCTTATTAACAATGAAAACAGTTCTGCCGCCGAAAAGGAAAAAGGGCTACTGCTCCGTGCCCACTTTCATGTGATGGAAAAGGAGGACGAAGCTGCTCTGCAAATCTGGAAAAAAATGAGCCGCTTGAACCTCTCCTTCTACTTGTCCTATATGAAATCATTCGCTCGCAATGGCGAATGGCAACGATTTCTCGATTGGACTGCTTCTTTAACGTCCTTAATCGGTCAAGCGGAGACACAGCAATACCGTCTCGTTATCGCCATTTGGCAGGAAGCGATGCAGCGAGTGGGACGATCAGCCGAGTGTGGCGCCAAGCTGAAGCAGTTCTTACCGAGTAGTTATCACGAATATGCCGCCTATTTATATGAAGAACGACAGTTTCAGCAATGGATTGATTTACAAATGTCGTTTCAAGTGCCCATGGCCGATATCTCGCTCGTGCAGGTGAAAGAAATTGAGGAAACAGAACCGACTCTGCTCTTCCCTTTCTATTTACGTGAGGTGAACAGACTCATTGCGGAACGTAATCGAACGGCCTATAAAGAAGCGATCAAGCTCATGAAAAAAGTAAGGACGATTTACAACAGAGCCAACCAAGATGCGCGCTGGGAACGATACGTGGAACAATTATCTGCCAAACATAATCGGTTACGTGCTTTTCAAGAAGAGCTAAGGAGAGGAAATTTCAACTTATGAATACCGTCACTACACTGGTTCTAGATGGAGAGCTTTTGGCAGACGGACAATTCTTGATTACTGGCAAAGACACACAAGGAGCAGTGGTCGATCCAGAAGAATTGGCAGGAACACTGTTTGCGTGGGATGAGTCATCTTATTACGGAACCTTCCTGGACAAAAACGAGCAAGGCGTCTTGCTTAGTCCTGCCAAGGCCCTCTCCTTTTTCGTCTCCCCCCAGTGGCTTTTGCATCGGACCTATTCATCCAGCACGCCATTTGAACAATTTACGCATGTAGCGGGAATGATCCGTAATACGCTCGCACAAGGCTCCCTTGCCCCTGATTTTTCTTCTTGGAAAAAAGGACAAATCGGCTGGAGAGCCCTGCATACTCCCGTCGATTTTCCAGAGTACGGCCATAGGTGGCTTTCGCTTGTCGTGGAGGAATCCTTGCAAGGCACTGGTGAGATTGGACGAAAGTGGGAGCAGCTATTGACGCATTACCCGGCTCTGTACGTCATGGGCGCTGAGCTTTCTCCACACCTTCAGGAACAGGAATGGTTGCAATCCATAGGCTGGCTGCCAGATACGACACCGTTTCGCACATGCTTGCAAATCATCGAGGCCGAGGAGCACACCAATGACTGGCAACTTCACGTGTATTTGCAGAATCGTGAAGAGCCAGATCAGTTATTTCTCATTGAGCCACACCAGTTGACGGCTGAGGGAGTAGCCACCGCTCGCATCCCTGCTGACTGGCGTGAGCACTGGAGTCGTTTTCTCACGGACCTAGCCAAATGCAAAGAGATTCTCCCTTGGCAAAAAGACACCCAGGAGAATCAAAGCCGTTTTCTCACCCGACTGACGAACGAGCAAGCATGGATCTTTTTGACCTCGAGCAGTTTGCAGTTAGTGCAAGCTGGTATTCACGTCTTTTTGCCAGCATGGTGGGAACAAGTGCGTCGGGTAAAACCGAAGCTAAAAGCCAAGATTACAACCTCTGTCGGAGCTAGCAGACAGTCGTTCCTGGGTGTCTCCCAGCTCATGGATTTTGAATGGAAGCTCGCCTTGGGACCTGTAGAGCTCAGCGAAGAGGAATTTGAGGAACTCATTAAACAAAAGCAGCGCCTGTTGAAAATTCGCGGGCATTGGGTGCAATTGACTCCCGATCTATTCTTGCAGCTACAGGAAGCGCTCAAGAAAAACCAAGCGAAAAACGGCATGTCCCTTCGCGATGTCATGAGAATGCACCTCGCCCCCACTGTGGAGGTTGAGGAGCTACCCGATGATGAGTTCGATTTCGACACTTCTCTAACGGTTGAAGTTCAGCTAAACCAGCATTTGCGAGAGCTGTTGAATCAATTGCAAGAAACAAAGCGCATTCCGATCATGGAGCAGCCATCTACTTTTCACGGGACGTTGCGCCATTATCAGCTAGAGGGCAGTTCGTGGCTGTTCTTTTTACGCCGCTTTGGGTTGGGAGCTTGTCTGGCTGATGACATGGGATTGGGAAAAACGGTTCAATTTATTACGTATTTGCTTCATGTCAAACAACATGGCCCAGCCAGTACTCCTTCTCTCTTAATCTGCCCGACCTCCGTCATAGGTAACTGGCAAAAAGAGCTGAAGCGCTTCGCACCCTCTCTTCAGGTGATGATTCATTATGGTAATGATCGCCAAAAGAAGGAGGCCTTTTTGCCAGCGATCAAGGGAGCGGATCTGGTGATTACCTCCTACGCCCTGTCCCATTTGGATGAGCAGGAGCTAGGAATGGTTACATGGGATACGATTTGTCTCGACGAGGCGCAAAATATTAAAAACGCCTATACAAAGCAAGCATCCGCTGTGCGCGATTTGAAAGCATGGCATCGGATCGCTCTCACAGGCACTCCGATCGAAAATCGTCTGAGTGAGCTCTGGTCCATCTTTGATTTCTTGAATCCCGGCTACTTGGGAAGTCTCGGGGAATTTACCCAGCGCTTTGTCCATCCCATCGAACGCGACCAAGACCAGCAGCTCATCAATCAAGTGCAACGACTCATTCAGCCTTTCCTGCTCCGTCGCGTGAAAACCGATCCGAACATTCAGCTCGACTTGCCGGACAAGAATGAGAGCAAGGAATACGTACCGCTGACTACCGAACAAGGCGCACTTTATGAGACAGCAATTCAAGACATGTTTGATCGAATGGAAAAAGCCTCCCCTATGGAGCGGCGCGGTCTGATTCTGACGACACTGACACGTCTCAAACAGCTGTGTGACCATCCTGCGCTCATTTTGAATGAAATCGCAACAACAGATGAAGCAGGTCGTTCGCACAAATTGGAAAGACTGCTGGAATTGGTGGACGATATTCGCCAAAAGAAAGAGCGTTGCCTGATTTTTACCCAATACATCCAAATGGGCAATATGCTTCAACGGGTGCTGACGCGAGAAGGCTATGGACCTGTCTACTTCCTAAATGGAGCCACGAAAAAAGAGAAACGCGATGAGATGATCGCTCGTTTTCAAGACCCGACACTTCCAGACGATGAACGCGGGGCCATCTTCATTCTTTCGTTGCGCGCGGGTGGAACTGGCTTGAACCTGACGGAAGCCAACCACGTCATTCACGTAGATCGCTGGTGGAATCCTGCGGTAGAAAATCAGGCCACTGACCGTGCTCATCGCATAGGACAGCAGCGCGATGTTCACGTCTACAAATTCATTTCACTCGGGACTATTGAGGAACGCATCGATGAAATGATGGAGAGAAAGCTATCGTTGAGCCAGCAAATTGTCGGGACGGGTGAAAGCTGGATCACAGAGCTATCAACGGAAGAGCTGCGAGACTTGTTCACCCTGCGCCATGATTGGCTAGATACGAAAGGATAGAGGAGAATGGAGCGAGTGAAACAAAACGACGGCAATTCCACTTTGCGCCGTCCAACAGAAGAGCCCAAGCTGCCCGAGGCATGGCTTCGTTTTTTGGAAGCTGTTCAACAGCAATTTTCCGATAACCAAACAAAGAAAGAGTAAGTGTGAAAAACCCAAGGCCTGATCCGGTTATGGACTCTAGCCTTGGGTTTGATTTTGTTAGCAAACCCTCCGCAAAGGGAGGGTCAGCTACGCACGAATTCTCATCAGAGCTCGCTCTTCTTCTTTTATCCGCGGACAGGTGTAGCAATACTTTTGCTCCCCCGTCTTATAGTACAAGCAGCATTGATTCTTGATCCGAACTTTCCCTTGCGGATCACGCATATCCTCAATCCAGCGTACTTTCACGCGAAATGGATTTTTTTGCAATCCAAAGCTCTCGCCTTCCAACTGATTACAGAGGACATCGTAATCAGCCTTCACTTGCTCCTTGATGCTATCCTGTTCTACCAACGCCACAAAAACATCCATATAGTAATTGAACCTGGTTGGGAACTGTCCCCAAAGCATCGCTTCGGGGTTTCCTGTTACCTTTGCAAGCGTCGTGAGCAATGGGTGCAGGAAATCTTGGAAATACGCACGATAGCATTCCTTCAGCCAGATTGCACGCTCTGCTTCACTGGCAGGCGCTTCTACGATCTCATATGCCGGGATCACAAAGGCGAATTGCGGATAGTCATCCTCATAAAACAATTCAATCGTCATATGATCCAGCGTCATGATAAGTGCACGATTCCAGACAGAGATCATGTACGAAAGGCCAAGAGAAGGGCTCGTGAGCCAACTGCTGATGTAAGTACCAGCAGCAGTCAGCTCGTGTGCCTTGATTAGCGGAGCATAGATTTGAACAAGCTCATTCATATGTGTCGGGTCTACCAAATCTCTTGCCTTCATCGAAAACAAGGCATTGGGTCTCGATTTTGAAGTAATGGTAAACCGTTGTGCAATAAAATCGTCATCCCATTCTAGCATCACGATCTCCCTCTCTATTCATGATCAAGAAAAAACGCTGTTTGACTGGTCGAGGTACGTGCCGAACTGTGCTTGATACAGTCTGCTATAGATGCCTTCGCGAGCCAAGAGCTGATCATGACTTCCTTGCTCTGTGATGCCTTGTTCCGTTACAACGATGATGCGATCTGCATTTTTAATAGTAGCCAGTCTGTGGGCGATCACCAATGTCGTACGGCCTTTGGACAATTCCTGCAAGGACTGCTGGATCGCCGCCTCCGTCTCGGTATCGAGTGCAGAGGTAGCTTCATCCAAAATCAGGATTGGCGGGTTTTTCAAGAACATGCGCGCAATCGCCAGTCTCTGTTTTTGACCACCGGACAATTTGACTCCGCGTTCACCAATGATCGTCTCCAGACCAGCAGGCTGAGAACGGATAAACTCCTCCAGCTTAGCCAGACGTGCTGCTTCCCAGATCTCTTCCTCCGAAGCATTCAGCTTTCCATACACGATATTTTCACGAATCGTCCCTGAAAAGAGGAACACATCTTGCTGAACGATCCCGATTTGGCTGCGCAATGACGCCAACGTGATTTCGCGAATATCCATTCCATCAATGGAGATGCTGCCCCCGTCGATCTCATAAAATCTCGGCAAGAGGCTGCACAACGTGGTTTTTCCTGCTCCAGAAGGACCTACAAACGCAATGGTCTCGCCCGCCCGGATGTTTAAATCAATGTTTTGCAAAACAGAAGACTCTTGGTCATAGCTAAACGAAACATTCTTGTACGAGATATCGCCCTTCAACGACTCTACCTGGATCGCATCCGGAGCATCCGCAATATCTGGTGCTGTGTCCATGATTTCGATGTAGCGCTTAAAGCCGGCAATCCCTTTTGGATAGCTCTCGATAATCGCATTAATTTTCTCCAACGGACGGAAAAATACATTCGTTAACAGCAAGAAAGCGATAAATTCACCGTACGTCAATTCACCTTGAATCACAAACCAGCTGCCGCAAATCAGGACAAACAAATTGACTAAACGCATCAGCACGTAACTGACGGAAATATTTTGGGCCATGATTTTGTAGGACAACAGCTTCGTGATCCGAAAACGCTGGTTGTTCTCTGCGAATCTTTTATTTTCAAATTGCTCGTTGGCAAACGCTTGTACGACACGCATTCCGCCGACGTTGTCCTCTACACGTGCGTTGAAATCTGCCATGTCGCCGTACAGACGGTGGAACGCTTTCGTCATTTTACGGTTGAAGTGAACAACGAAGAATATCAAGAGCGGAATCACCAAAAACGTAAGCAGCGCCATTTCTTCGTTAATATGAAACATCAGGAGAAAAGCACCAATCAGCGTCATCACGGCGATAAACAAATCTTCCGGACCGTGGTGAGCCACCTCCCCGATCTCCATCAAGTCATTCGTTAGGCGAGAAAGCAAATGCCCCGTCTTGGTATTATCGAAAAAGCGGAACGAGAGCTTTTGAATATGGTCGTACAGCTTCTTGCGCATATCCGTCTCGATATTAATTCCAAGCATATGTCCCCAGTACGTGACGACATAGTTCATCCCGGCGTTCATACCATACAAAGCCAAAAGTCCAATGCACGCCCACACAATCATGTTCCAATCCTTGCTCGGAAGTAGTTGATCGACAACCATATTCACTGCAAGCGGAAATCCCAACTCCAACAAAGCAACGAATACTGCACACGTGAAGTCGAGGATAAATAATCCACGATAAGGCCGATAGTAAGAAAAAAATCTGCGAAGCATTGAAGCAGCAACTCCTCTCTCTCAAGAACAACATCGTATCAAGTGTTTGATTTTGAAAATCATTTTCATTATATATGGATTTGTCTTTTATATCGATGCTTTATTGGAATTTTTTTCTTCGCCGAGCACATTGGCACAAAAAAACGGCTCGAACCTCCTTCTCCATCAAGGAATGAGAGGTTCGAACCTGAATTTCACTTCGTGCAAATCTTAATACTGAGATTGTGTGCTGTAAATAGATCAACATCTATTACACAATTCATGATGTTTTGAACCCATTCTTTACTGTTGCTTACACTAGGTACATCTCGTGTGCTCATTAACGCATGTAAAGTTTGGTTGTTTTTATTAAACTTGCTTTTTGGTATTATAAAATTTTCAGGGTATTTTTTACATTATTCCCTTACTGGATTCTTAGAATATTCTTCAATTCTCTGCATATCACCATTGGAAGTTATTTTAACATTGATTAGATATGATTCTTGGGCTTTTGTATTTCTGACTTTTGTCATATATGTCCCATGTGAGAAATTGTAAGTAGGCTCATCTGTCCTTAAGCTCTCAATTGGTAAATTATACTTCTCACTTACATACTCTGTTGCATAGTTAATAGCCAATGCCCTGTCTCCAGATGTTCCATAAAATATAGTGTAAAGGTTCCAAACTAATATAATACTAAGTACACTAACTACACTCCAAATCATCTTTTTTTTAATGGTGAATGCCCTCCATCTATATGGAATGATAAGAGCAGAAACACCTGCTCCTTATTTAAATGACTCATGAAACTTCTAAAGATACCATAGTAATAATTGGCTTGTTTGTTGTGTAGTCAATGTACAGTTCTTTCGACCAATCCCAAGTCCCATCCGTGTATCCAATTCCATTGTCTTGAATATAGAGATATTTATCGGTTCCATCTTCTAGATACCCAACACCAACAGTCCAATGGTAGTCGTAGGCGTACTCAGCATCTGGTTCGAAAAACGTGAAGTACTGATCAAATTTTACTGCAAGTGGGCGACTTCTACCAATTTCATACTTGTAAGTAGAAAAACTATTAAACGAGTCTGTTGACACAGTATGAGTGTGACCTCGGTTTATGTAACTTTTCAACCCACTACGCACATTTGAAACTGACATGCCATATGACTTTCCGCCATGATACTTGTAAACAGCATTTATCATCTCAGTTCTGGTGAAATAATCTAAACCATCTATTGTGTCAAATCCTTTTTTGCTACGCCAGTACTCAGCTATTGCAGCAATTGTTGCAGGCCCACATGAGCTTGCTGGGTTATTTACTCCATCTTCCCATTGAGTGAACCTTGTTACGTTAAGATAGTCTTCGTCTACTCTTAAGGTACTTACATCACTAGCTTCTTCTGTCGTATAACTTTCCCAAATAGACTTTGCCTCTCTGTTCTTCGGGATCGTAAATTCAATGTCTTTTTCCTTCTTCTGTAGTCCTTTGTTGATTTTTTTAGCCAACCTACTACCATCATTAGATTTTAGGATTGAAGTGTTTCCCAAAAAGTAATATTTTTCATTATCTTCTAATTCTTGCAGTTTAATCTTTCCTTTTCCAGCAGCAAACACTGGAGAGTAATCAGTGTTTGCTGAAACAATAAAGAAATAACTTTCTTCATTTTCTAACTCATAATAATATCCGATATGCTCATCGTTGGTGTCATAAAGTTCAACAACATCCTGCTTGTCCTCAAGGCTAACATCAAATTTGAATTTCTTGATGTAATCCTTGACTATCTCATCTGCAACTTCTTCTGAAACGTATGTATCATCTTCATTAGCATAAGCCCCAGATGAAAAAAATAGTAGAGAAACTGCAAAAAGCAACCAAGAGAATCTCTTAATCATTACCAGCGCTCCCTTTTTTTACTACATTATATAATGTTCAGAATATTCGTCAACATTTCATAATATTTGCTAGTTTGATGTTGTATGTTATAGAAAAGTGTCGAGAGATACATTGTTTGTATTTACATTAAAATCCTGAATTCATTTTATGCTTATAAAACGTCTATAACCTTTTAACGTTTTGCTTTACTGATCATATTTGGTTAATTTACTCGAATATAAGGAAGGAATTCCTTCTTATATTGAATATCCAACTGGGCATGAAAATTGCCCTAATTTATCCATTGTTCTCTTGTCATTCTTCTCAGACCTAACATCTAAGATTCTCTCATTGATTTTGATATGGGTCTCGTCAAGCCATTCTACTTTTGCTTCTGTTTCTTTCCAACTCCAGTAAATAAGTCTCTCACTACCGAAAAGTCCCGTATTTACATCTACTCGTAAGCCACTTTCATCACCGACATGATATACCTTGGCAACGTATTGACTGTTCGGCGAATACACCTCATTAGAATAAAATGTGTTGTAATAGAGTAAAAAGGGAAGTAGGATCAAAAAAAACAGAGCAATGAATAACTTATTTATGTAGGATTTTTTTCATGATACTCCGCCTTCGTGAATCAAAAATTTCTTATTGAATCTATCATCTTCGAACCAATCAATACCTCGATTGATAGCTGCTTGATCGGTTAACCAATTGTAAACCATTGCATTATATACCTTCCTGAATGTAACCATGCTTCACGGGAAATGGACACATCATACAGCCAGTGCGTGGAGTGAAAATTTTGAATCCAATTGATTCAAGAAATATTGCTTGGAATCGTTTAACTTTTTGAATCTGCTCGTTTAGCAGTTCATTTACATAAATCTCTAGTTCAATTAATCTAGTTAAAATATCCAGCTTTTTCGGATACGTTTGGATAATATTCATCTTGTATAAATCGTTATAAGAAATCTCTTCTTGTTCTACATAGTCCCAGATATCTTTTTCACGCCACCTTTGAATCAGACACCAAACAAACGTTCCTCATTCAACCGAACTATAAATGTACTCTCCATCACGCATGCATCACTCCTTTCTTTAGTTGCAGCAGGGTACAAATTTTAAAACTCTTTTACTTCCCCAGTTTGTGCATGAATTTGTAGATTAGTTTCTTTTTTATGATCATAGTCTGTTGCTTTAATCTGCCAATAATCCTTCTGTCCACTTGCACTTTTAATAATGATTCCGTCATCATGTTTGCTCTTTAAATAATTGATTGCGTGTTGAATCGCACTTTTTTCATCCATTTGATTAATAGGATTTTTGCTTTCTTCATTAATTACAAGTTTACTGAGTTCTGCGCCACTAGGATAAGATTGTGCTGATGGTGTTGTTGACCATGTAGATACTGTGTGACCAACTTCGATTTCATCATACGAGATGTTATTCCCCTTGCTATCGAGGAATACGGCTTCTTCTTTTGGGAAATACCACTCTGCTGCATAGAAGTTCTCATCGCTCGTCTTGGTTTCATCATTTTCTATAACTAAGAGACCTTTTTTTTGAAAATCTTTTTCAGTTACGTATCCTGTTAATGCTTGCTTTTCAACATCCTTGTGATTAGTTGTACATCCAGTTATAAGTAATGCTGCAATGATTAATATCAAAGTTTTTTTCAATGTGCTCATTTCCTTTCTTATTCCCCATGAGAAAACCTTGCCTCATGGGGAACTTTATTTCAACTAGTTACCAGTAAAAATTGAATCAATGTTAAAATAATCTTTTATTTCACTAATATGTGTGTAAACTCCAGTATCTGCGCTATGAACTCCTATTGCTGTTTCACCATAAAATATAGGCCCTCCGCTATCCCCTGGTACTTCTGAATAACTAGCCTGCCTCATGTTAGTAAAGTATTGTTTGTCTCCATTTTGGCTTTCTATATTCCCCCTCCAATTAGTTGATTTCAACGTTCCACACTTCACTCTTTTCATTTGACTTCCTGAGATGCAAACTGTATCTCCAATGGTTTCATCCCTTGTTCTCTGAACCTCTGTAAACGATAGCATTGACTTCCTTGACAGAATTGATCGGATTCAACAAATCCGTGTCTCAGGTCCCCCCTCTGCACTTTTAATCGGAAAGTCGTATATCCTTGTGCCTTTTTACCGTTTCCCTAAAAAAAGGATGGCGAAGATGACTCCTTTTTACTATAATGAAAAACTGCAAAAAACGGCCCCGACTTTTCTGAAAGGGAAAAGTCACGATACGATACGATACAGTAACGAGGAACAGTATTGAACCTTCAACAACTAAAAATGGAATGGTTTTCAAACGTACGTGTTGACATGCTAGCAGGTATTACGGTTGCACTTGCCTTGATTCCGGAAGCCATTGCTTTTTCTATTATTGCCGGTGTCGATCCAATGGTTGAATTGTACGCTTCCTTTTGTATTGCAGTCACCATCGCATTTGTCGGGGGAAGACCGGGCATGATTTCCGCAGCTACAGGTGCGATGGCGTTATTAATGATTACTCTGGTCAAGGAGCATGGTATCGAGTATTTATTCGCGGCGACTGTTCTGACCGGTATTTTGCAACTGGTACTGGGTGCCTGTAAAATCGGCAGGCTGATGACCTTTGTCCCCCATACGGTCGTGCTTGGTTTCGTCAATGCGTTGGCTATTCTCATCTTTATGGCTCAGCTACCCCATTTCATTGGGGCGTCCTGGGTTATGTATGTCATGCTGGCTGGAACGCTCGCGATTTATCTATTTGTTGCCGCGTCTCACCAAAGCAGTCCCTTCAGCTCTCGTAGCAATCATCGTCATGACCGTCATTTCCATCTGGGCAGGTCTTGATGTACGGACCGTTGGCGACATGAGTGAAATCACACGTCAATTGCCGCTGTTCCACATTCCTAGTGTCCCGTTGAACTGGGAAACACTCATGATCATACTGCCCTACTCCTTCCCACTTGCATTGGTCGGGATTCTGGAATCATTGATGACGGCTGCCATTCTCGATGAGATGACAGATACGCGCAGTAACAAAAATACGGAAGTGAAAGGCCAAGGGATCGCCAACATCATCACCGGATTCTTTGGCGGAATGGCTGGTTGTGCCATGATCGGACAGTCTGTTATCAATGTGAAATCAGGGGGACGTGGTCGTCTGTCTACCTTGGTTGCAGGGATTTTTCTCTTGTTCCTGATCCTGGTCCTTGGAGACGTTGTCAAACAAATCCCGATGGCTGCCCTCGTCGGTGTCATGGTCATGGTATCGATTGGGACGTTTAACTGGCAGTCCATACGTGACCTGCGGAAAATTCCTGTTGGGGATGCTGTTGTCATGATTACTACAGTGATCATCGTCGTCGCTACGCACGATTTGGCAAAAGGAGTCATTTCTGGTGTGATCCTAAGTCGGTCATATTTGGCTGGAGGATGGCCCGCTTGCATGCACCTCCTACGATAGCGATATGGGCGAAAAAGTGTACACCGTCTCGGGTCAACTGTTCTTCGGTACCATGACACACTTCGTCGACCAGTTTTCCTTTCAGGATGATCCCCAGCAGATTATCATTGATTTTTCTCGTTCCCACGTCTGGGATTTGTCAGCTGTCACGGCTATCTCGAAAGTCGTAGAGAAATACAGACAGCTGGACAAATTCGTCGTCATCACCGGACTTAATGATGAAAGTAAGCGATTGATTGATCGTGTGGGTATAAGCACACCTGCCGGACATTAACCTGCTGTTTACATGAAAATCCCCTAATGAGTACAAGAGCTTCATCTCTTGTCGTCAGGGGGTTTTCTTTTGTCCGAATGAAGTCAAGGTTTCCTCTTATTTCATTTTTGCAATAGTCCGATCATATTTCCGAATTGGTCAGCAGTAATTTGCAGTGCTAGAATGATCAATAACAACATTCCTGCTTTTTAACTGCAAAGGTTGTGACAGAAGATGGAATTTTCATGGAAACGTAATTTGATCGTCTTATGGATTGGGGTATTTTTTTGCAGCACCGCCTACTCCATCTCCATCCCTTTCCTGCCCATCTTCCTCCATACTTCACTGGGGGTCAATGAGCATCTGGAAGCATGGTCCGGCATCTCGTTTGGCATCACGTTTTTAGCAAGTGCACTCATCTCGCCATTTTGGGGCTCTCTCGCGGACAAATATGGACGAAAGCCCATGTTGATTCGCTCTGGATTTAGCCTCGGTTTGTTGTACTTTTTGACGTATTTGATTACAGACCCTTATTTGTTTCTTGTGTTACGGATCTTCCAGGGCTTGCTTGCCGGCTACGTACCTGCTGCCATTGCGCTGGTAGCGACGAATACACCAGAAAAAAGCGTCGGGTACGCACTGGGGATTATGGCGACTTCGGGAGCAACAGGAGGAATCATCGGTCCATTGGTTGGCGGTGTCGTCAGTCACGTATGGGGAAACGCGGAAGCTTTTATATTTTCAGGATTTGTCGTGCTCGTAGCAGCGCTGATCGCTACTTTCTTCGTGAAGGAAACGAACTTGAACCGCTCCGGCAGTCGCTCGAGTGTACGAGAAGATTTGCGTGCTGCGATGGCAAACCGCCCGTTGATGTCCATACTGGGTATGAGTCTGATGGTCACGATTTCCGTTATGCTTCTTGAGCCTTTATTAACCGTGTATGTCATGCAATTGGGCGCTTCGCAGCAAGACGCATCCCTTAGCTCCGGCATCATTTTTGCGGCAGTGGGCATCGCGACGGTCATTGCTGCTCCACAATGGGGAAAGCTCGGGTCAAATATCGGCTATTCCAAAATCTTATTCATCGGCTTAATGGGTGGAGCCGTCGGAAATTTACTGCAATTTTTCTTCACCAATCTGTATGGATTTGGCATTTTGCGATTCGCGTACGGACTGTTTTTTGCCGCTGTTTATCCGTCGATCAACGCCATGATTGTGAAAGTCACAGAACCAGAGTTTCGCGGCAGGGCGTTTAGCTTGAACCAATCCTCGACGCAGCTCGCGACCATGATGGGTCCAATCATTGGCGGTTTTCTCGGAGGACTCATCCCGATTCGCTACGTATTTATCATCAATGGTATCGCGCTGTTGATTACTGCCATCGTGATTCGATCCAAACGTTCACAATTGATTGGACAGCCGTTGAAGCAGCAAACAACGGAGCATCAGCTAGCTACGAAGTAAGCTGGGTAGCCTGATCACATGCGAAAACTCCCTCTCAAACGTACAGGTGAGAACCTGGCGATGACAGAAGGGAGTTTTTCACATGATCCCGCCTTTTCTTCCACGATTGTATTCGCTACAATAGTAAGTACTCAGAATGTGAACAGAAGATTCTGACAAGCAAAAAGTCAAATTACATACGCCATGGAACGACCCGCATATTCCGATTTGACGAGACCACTCATTTAGTCTGGGGAAAGGGGAACACGTACATGTCGGGGAAAACGGTGATCTTGCTTATTTTGATCATTATTGGGCTGATCTGTGTCAATCTGTTTGTCTCCAACGGTTTCATTCGCCTGCTTGCCATCGTAGGAATCTTAGGGATTACTTTTGTTCTGCAGGGGGCCGTGGTTCGAAAGAGGTGAAGAGGGGACGGTTACCAGCGAAGGCGATCTACACTGTCACGCTGGCTTTTTTATGAAAACAGCGGCGGGCTCGGTTGAAAAATCCAATCCTAGCCCGCCGCTGTTACATTCCAACTTACTCGCTCTTTTCCTGTGAGTTATCACAACCCTCGACTTTTACTGAGCAGCATTACTCTACAAACGGTGAAATAAAATCAACCGCCAAATGTGACGGTTGATTTTATCTAGGGCCTGTACGCAAACTTATTTCCTTAATTTACAGTTTGCGTACACACCCTAGTTGATCGAATACCAACACCCCTTCTTTTACAGGGGTGTTGGACTAACTTGAAGGCGTCATTAGTGTTTCCAATGCAGCACTTCATCCGGATTGGCAACATTTCGTCCGTAGTATTGGTGGGCGCGGAAGTTGTGGATCTCCTGACAGGCCTTGGACATATTCCGGAGTACGACTTCCTGTGGTAGATCATCGTGCGGACTCCAGTAATAGATCTTCATTTCATATGTCTCGCTATTTTCTTTTTCCCAGCTGTATTGAATGCGGTCCGCTTTCACAAACCCGTTCTTTTGATAAAAATGGACTCTCTTGATGGAATCTTCATCATTTCGATCGATAGGTTCTACCTCCAGAATGATGTCTTTCCCTCTCTTTTTGAGTGTCTGGATGACCTTGGTACCGATACCTTGTCCACGCGTGGCAGGATTGATTAGGAGGTAATCGATGAAGATAAACGTCGGAAACTCCGCGTACAGCAAAAGAAATTTGTCTGTATCGACTTTGTGGTAAATGTCTGTTTCCCTGATAAGCGCCTGAATTTGTCCTTCCTTTTTCATTTCATATTCTGGAAAGTATTCATTTAATCGGTCATACCAATCCATGAGACATTCCCCCACTTGATCACTCGTAATGATCTCTTTAGCTTATACAGAATTGCCCAAAACCACTCAGGTTTAATTACCGGAAGAATGTCAAGACCTTAATATTCTAAAGCAGGAATCTACTGAAGGTTATATATTATAACTACAAGGGTCACACGTATATGACTTGAAAACTGTCTGGCGACACGAACGTACTACCATTCTGCGACACAAATGGGTTCAACAAGCCAGTTTTTAGAATCACATTTTTCGTTTGTGTCACTCGACACCCATTTTCCCCATCATGAATGGACGAGCACAATCTTGCCACGCACTCTACCCGTTTGACTAAAGAGATGCGCATCTCGAACCCCTTCAAGCGTCAATGGATATACCTTCGTCAAGATAGGCTTTACGTTCTTGGCTTCCACTAGCGCACGGATATGATTCAGATTTACCCCATCTGGACGCGTGAACCCAAAAGTAACATCCAGCTCTCGTTCTTTCTCAACCGCATCAGCGAACGAAGGTTTCTTGGCATCACGCTCGCTAATAATAGTCGCCACTCTTCCTTGCCGCTTCATCAATTTTATAGCATCACCATACGCTTCTCCACCCAGCGTGTCCAACATGAATGAAAATGGTGTAGAGGTATGAAGTGGTCCTTGATCATAAGCAATGACTTCATCTGCTCCCAGCTCACGGACAAAATCGCTATTTTTGGAGCTAGTTGTCGTAGCCACATAGGCACCTAGCGCTTTTGCTAGCTGAATCGCCATGGAACCGATCCCGCCGCTTCCTCCCAACACCAGGACTTTTTCTCCCGCTTGTACCTTCCCTACCTCTACCAATGCCTGCCAAACCGTTAGTCCGACCAGTGGTAGCGAAGCCGCTTCCGCATACGACAAACCACGTGGCATCGGGGCTACGATATTCGCCGGAACGACAATTTCATCTGCGTATGTCCCTTCCCTTTCCAGCTCTGGTCGGAAGAAGACATCGTCCCCGATTTGAAAATCCTGCACATTCGTACCGACAGCCGTTACCGTGCCCGCCGCATCCCACCCTAAAATAAGTGGCAGTTCAAAAGGAAAATCTGCTTGTAACAGTCCTTCCCGCACCTTCCAATCCACGGGATTTACCCCGCTCGCTTTTATGGAAATGAGCACATCCTCCGGCCCGATTGGTTTTGTTGGCCATTCCATTTCAGTTAATTGCTGGATACCACCGTATTGCTTCATGCCAATTCCTCTCATCGAACTTCCCCTTTTCATTCGACTATTTTTCGCAATTGGTTTTCGATGTGACTCTCTCCCCATTCACACATGACATCCAGAACCTTCGACAGGGTCTTGCCATACTGCGTCAAGTCATACTCGACGCGCGGGGGAATCTGCTGATACACATTGCGGGTAATGATATTGTCCGCTTCTAATTCTCGCAGTTGCTGCGTTAACATTTTTTGCGTGATGGCAGGCATTGCGCGTTTCAATTCGCTTGTCCGCTTTGCCCCTTTTGCCAACAAGCAGAGGATCACTACTTTCCATTTCCCTCCAATAACTTCCAATGTTGCCTCTACAGGGATATTGTATCGTCCCATATCCTCCCCTCCTCATACGAAGATGTAGTCAAACCCGCTCCGGTGCGTCGATATGAGCCGGGAAATAAGGCAATACTTCTTGTCCAAGCTCATCAATGACCTCGTCAATGGGACGCTGGCTAGGGAACAGGGCGAAGAACAAATGATTGACGCCGACCTCTTGATACATGGCCAGCAGTTCTAAAAGCATTTTTCTGCCGACTCGGTACCCTAATCGAATCGGCGTGACCGACTCATCCGGATCTTCCGCTAGATCCAAGTGAAGAGGCTGAATAAATGGCTTGAATACACCTGGATGATATTTCTGGACAAGTTCTCTCCATTCTTGGATGGCATGTGCTTGATTGAATGGATCACGCGGGTAATAAATCCAGCCATCTCCGTTTTGCGCAAACCAGTCCATCGTTTGTTGACTGTACCCCGTGATAAAGGTAGGAATGGGCGAAGTCGATTTAGGCACAAGATTCGCTCCATTAATCATACCGTATGGCGAGTTGATTTTCGGGAAATCCTCTGCCATAACCTTCTGCAAGTAGTCGTAGCCATCGCGAAACAGTTCCGCACGCTGTTCATGCGGCACATTCAACCCATGAAAATCAGCCCGTCTGTCCCCAGAAGAAATCCCCATCATCAAACGTTGGGGAAACAAATTTTCGATGGTCGCTGTCTCTTTTGCCACTCGCAACGGATGCCGCAGTGGAAGCACGATGCTCGAGGTACCAAAAGCGATTTTTTTGGTTTGCGCAGCCAAATAGGTTAAATAAATCATCATGTCATAAATTTGCCCGGTAGCAGGGTCCTGCAAAATCACATCGCGCAGCCAGATTCCAGTAAAGCCGTAGTCTTCTGCTGCTCTGACGAGTTCAACCTGGCGCTCCATTGTCGGCGCTTCCCATTCGTATGCCTCCAGCGGAATGTGAAATCCTAACGTCATCTTTCTTTCTTGGAACATTCGCTGAAAGCCATAGTGACCGTCGAATTTGCTCATCGATGCTCTCTCCTTCTATGGTGACCAGCGGACACATGCTTTGATCCGCATCCGCGTCTTTGTTCGATTAACGACGAGTTTTTTCCAGCTTGCTGCTGATCACCGTGAGTAATGCTGCACCTAACACCATCACTCCGCCGACCCATGGTGTATGAATCAGGCCAATCGTATCGACGATCATTCCTCCAACGAGGGCTCCAATCGCAATGCCGAGATTGAATGCCGCAATGTTAATGGCAGAAGCTACATCAACAGCACTTGGCACGTATTTTTCAGCCAACTGCACGACATACACTTGTAAGCCCGGTACGTTCATAAAGGCCAAGAGGCCCATTAGCATAATCGTAAGGGTTCCCACCCATTTGAACGGAGCGGTAAATGATAAGATGATCAGAATGATCGCCTGGACGATGAACATCCAGCGCAGTGCTTTTATCGGATTCTTGTCGGCCGCTTTTCCTCCGACCGTATTTCCAATCGCTACCGCAATCCCATAGACGAGTAGAATCAAACTGACGGCGCTCGCCTGATAACCTGTGATTTCTTCCAGAATCGGACCTAAGAACGTAAAGGTTACAAAGGTACCGCCGTAGCCAAGAGCCGTAATGGCAAAGACAAGCAACAGTGGCAAGTTTGTAATAATTTTCACTTGGTCTTTAATAGAAGCTGGCTTGGCATTTTTTAAATTGCTTGGTACCAGAATCGCTGTCGAGATAAGTGCAATCACGCCAAGAATGGCCACTCCCCAAAAAGTCGCTCTCCATCCAAACATTTGACCAATATACGTTCCCAAAGGTACGCCTGTAACGGTTGCAACAGTCAGACCGGTAAACATCGTCGCAATCGCACTGGCACGCTTGTTTTCTGGCACCAGATCGGCCGCAATCGTCGAACCGATGGAGAAAAATACACCATGAGAAAACGCGGTAAAGAAACGGGCAATGATTAATATCGCAAAGCTACTCGACAAGGCTGCCGCACTGTTTCCGACAACAAAGACAATCATCAAAAGCATGAGTAGCGCTTTGCGTGGAATTCGACTTGTGAGTGCTGTAATAATCGGTGCACCAATGGCTACCCCTAATGCATATCCAGAAATAAGAAGTCCTGCTAAGGTGATCGTTACTTTCAAATCCTGTGCGACAGTAGACAACAAACCGACGATAACGAATTCAGTAGTCCCGATACCAAATGCACTGATTGCGAGAGCAAGTAAAGCAAGAGTCGATTTTTTCGCACCAGTTGCTTGCTGCTTCACATTGGATGTAATTGTGCTCATCTAAGTTGTATCCTCCCTTTATTTTTCTTGCCGTTCACAAAGCAGGGCCCCTTACTTATCATGATTGGCGAATATGTTGGTTCTGAATGCTATTATGTCTCATGCCTTACTTGATAGGAAGTACGTACTTTCAAGTATCATAGGCACCAAAAAGTACCTTACACCAATAATCAAGCAATAAAAAAAGCCGGGAAGACTGTCCTCCCGACTCATTCCTTTATCTTTCTTGCAGCGCTACTTTTAATCCCAATAAGATGTAAACAGAACCTACGATCTTGCCACTCCAGCGGCCCAGCCAGGAAATTCGCTTCACCAGATGCCCCAGTGGCCTTATACTGATCGCAATCAACGCGGTGTAAAAGAACCCCAAGATGGCGAAAATCAATCCCAAGACAAGGAATTGATAAATGGCCCCCCTGCGCTCCGGATGTACGAATTGTGGCAGAAACGCCAGAAAAAACAACGCAGTCTTCGGATTTAGAACTTCTGCGAGGATAGCTTGCCCATACGATTGCAGCGGTGGCAACGGTGTTACTTTTGGCAGCTCTGGGTCAACCGGTTTTTCAAGCATGGCCCGAACCCCTAGATACACCAAGTAAGCCGCTCCCACAAATTTTACGAGATGGAATGCCCATGCAGATGTCATCAAAATCGCGGATAAACCGACCGCAGCAAAAATCGTATGAATGAAGTCGCCTGTAGCAATGCCAAGCCCTGCCATGATCCCTGCTTTACGTCCTCCCTGAACGGTACGCGTCGCAGTTAACAGGACAGCGGGTCCCGGAATTAAAAAGAGGCCGATCACAACAGCTAAAAATGCTCCCATAGTAGTCCAATCAAACATGTGCCTCTCCCTCTTTGTATCAAATATTCAAATTCCCTTCTTATCATAAACGATGTGCAACGAGTGCGATACGGTTTAGACTTACTTTTCGCCCGCTAGCGATCTCCCCGATAAAAACGCTCAAATACGTACGGAAGGTCCTTTTGATCGATGCCCGTGCCGCTGTCCTTCACTTGCGCTCTGGCAAACGTAGCACTCATCGACTCTGTGACTTCTTGAACAACCTCCACGCAGCTCCACTTCTTCACTGCACGATAATGAAATGAGACTGAGCTGGAATTTCAGCATGCGCAGGGAGCTTCTAAAACAAACTCCCTATTCTTTTGAAGAAACATATTGTCGAAAACTAACGATTGAATCTCCTCTTGCTGGAGGTTTTATAATCGGGAGTTAGGGGGGCTGATGCGTTGGATTCATAAAGGAGAAGATATCTTTCAAAAATATGTCGTCATGTAGATTTTTTAAACAATACAGAACAAGGGAGCTGTAACATGGTAAAGAAGAAAAAACAGAGATTTCATGGCATTATTTTAGGATTACTAATTATGATATGTACGTCGTTGGTGGTTGCATGCAGCACACAATCAACCACACCTGAACCAAATCAACAGCCAGAGGCTAACAAACCAAAGACAGGTGGAACCATCACTGTGGCTTACGCAAGTGAAGCAGATACCTTAGATGTTCACAAGTCAGTTGGCAACGATATGGGTGTTACTTGGAATATGGGTGGATCGCTGGTCTACAAGGACCCTGTTACAAAAGAATTCAAACCTAATCTCGCAAGTGAATTCAAGATTTCAGAGGATGGAAAAACGTACACCTTTACCATTCGTTCCGATGTTACGTTTCACGATGGAACACCTCTGACTGCCAAGAGTTTTAAGGATACCTTTGAACGCATTAAGAATCCGAAAACAAAAGCAAAACTGGCGGGAATAGTTATGATGCCGGTGAAGAGCGTCAGTGCCCCTGATGATAAAACCCTCATCCTTGAATTACATGAACCCAATGTGTCGATTCTTGAAGATTTAGGCATTGGTGTAACTCAACCGCTATCCATGAAGGCCATTGAAAAATATGGTGAGGAATATGGACGAAATCCTGTGGGAATGGGTCCATGGAAGTTTGAGAGCTGGAAGGCTGGCGAGGGAGTTACATTGGTTCGCAATGAAGCCTTTAAGTGGGCCATGCCACTCGATGAAAATCAAGGACCGCCAAGACCTGATAAACTGGTGATCAAAACAATTCCAGATAAAAGTGTTATGTTGGCCGCTTTGGAAAACGGAACCATCGATGTTGCATTCGATGTACCCGTAAAAGATATCAAGAAGTATCGAAATAATCCTAAATATCAGGTTTTGGAACTCTTTCGAGCTGGGATACCTCTTAGTTTATATATGAACTTGACAAAACCGGAGTTCCAGGATATCCAAGTCCGAAAAGCATTCCATATGCTGGTTAATAAACAAGCGATGGTCCAGGCGGTTTTGATGGGTGAAGGAGAAGTTGCCCAATCATTTTTATCCCCTTCAACATTGGGGTATGATAAGTCATTGGAAAAATACGGGTACCCATACAATGTGGAAGAAGCAAAGAAGCTCCTTGACGCTGCTGGATGGAAGGTAAACGGAGAAGGCCTGAGAGAAAAGGATGGCAAAGTATTTACCCTTTCCTTTTTGAGTTCGGCTAGGTTTGAGCTGCAAGCTCAGTTGTTGCAAGCTATGCTGGGCGAGGTGGGTATCAAAGCTACCATTCAAAATTTAGAAGAGTCAGCGTTTAGTGATGGACAAATGAAAGGAAATTTTGATGTGACAATGGTTACTTATAGTTACGATGACCCTGATGCTTTATACCAAAGTTTCCACTCTAGCCAAATTGGTGCTGGCTTTAACATAAGTGGTCTAAAAGACGGTAAGCTGGACGCTTTATTAACAAAAGGACGTGCAACCACTGAAACGGAAGCCAGAAAACAGGTATATGTAGATGCCCAAAAACATCTCCTTGAGCAAGCATATGTTGTTCCCATCTATTATGACAAGCTCTTTGTGGTAGTAAGCTCGCGAGTAAAAGGCGTGAAATGGACGTCTTATTCTCCCAATTTCCAAGATAGCTGGGTAGAAAAATAAATGGAGTCTTTACGTCTACGTCAAGAACCTAATTGATACGTTACAGGAATAGCATCTTTTTTAAAATATTGCATCAGACGAGGGGGAATGATCGATGAATTTTCAACATGTGATTGATAAGGTGCCAGACTACAAGGTTTTTCTAACAGTAGATGAAATGGATGAGAGCACCAGAAAGCTGGCCGAAGAGTTTCCTGATGCTGTAACCGTATTTGAGGCGGGAAAGTCCCGCGATGGACACCCCATTCAATGTATCAAAATCGGAGACGGACCCAAAAATGCGCTATGCTTTGCCTGCCCGCATCCTAACGAGCCAATTGGCGCGATGACGATGGAATATCTCTCCCGGGCATTGGCAGAGGACAAGGCTCTGCGCGACGAGCTGGGCTTCACGTGGTACATCATCAAATGTGCTGACCCTGATGGTACGCGACTAAATGAAAATTGGTTTAAAGGGCCATACACTATTTTTAACTACATGAGAAATTACTATAGACCTGTCGGCTACGAGCAGGTGGAATGGACTTTTCCATTTGAATATAAAGAATATCGCTTTGACAAACCATTGCCTGAAACGCAAGTGCTCATGAAAATCATTGACGAGACTAGACCTGAGTTTATGTATTCTCTACACAATGGGGGGTTATGCGGTGCTTATTGGTATATTTCGCACGATTTGCCGGAATTATACGAGGGATTTCACAATTCAGCAAGGAAGGAAGACGTGCCTTTAGATCTCGGAGAACCAGAGACGCCATTTGCGACAGAGTTTGCTCCGGCCATCTTCAGTTTAAACGGGCAAGACGAATACTATGATTATATGGAGAAACATACAGGAAAACCCCCAACACTTGATGTGGGGGCAGACAGCCACACATACGCCTCTTCGAAAGCGGATTGTGTAACATTAATCACCGAGCTGCCCTATTTTTTCGATCCACGAATAGAGGATCAGAGTGACTCAGATATCTCCCGCAGAGAGGCACTTCTGACCGAAGCAGATCAAAGTGAGGCTTTCTTTGAAATGCTGGAGGGACTTTTGGGTGGCATACGGTCCTATATTTCGCAGGATAACCCGTTTTTCAAGTTGATGGACCCCTCTTCCCCGGCACGCAAAGAAAGGAACGAAGCACAGAGAAAATGGGCAATGAGCGATCCTGAATTTGAAAAGCCGGCAAAGGGTTCCCAAGTTTTCAGCAGTTTCGTGGTATCGAAGTTTTATCGAGGATTGAGCTTAGGACTAGCGGTCCGCACTTGCGAATTTGAGCTAGAGCGGCTAGCAAAGGAAGGCTCAAACGACCAAGAGGCAATTACAAAACTGAAAGCAGTGCTGCAAGAAGGGCTTCGCCATTTGCGACAGTATACGGATGAGCTGGAACGAGAACTAAACTATACAGTTATTCCTATTCAGAAATTGGTACGTATTCAGTTGGAAAGTGGTTTACTAGTCTCCAATCACATCAGCAAGAATCGGTAGTCTTGCTGATTAATTCGCCAGCACTTCTATAACGATAACCACCACAATAGCAAACTCTGGATTGTAATAAAAAGTCCCCAGCTTCCAAAACTTGTCGTTGTCGGTAACAACATGCCCGTCGGCCGTTTTCACTCCGCTCCTGCAACCTCCTGCTCATTTTACAGGAGGTTGATTTTATGAATGGAAATTAATTCTGATGCCCCGCCTCATAAAGTTCATATGGTTGCGGCGGAAACAAAATCGTAATGGTCGTACCCTCACCCACACTACTATCCAACGAGATGATTCCCTTGTGTGCCTCCACGATCCCTTTCACAATCGTCAACCCCAAACCTGCTCCACCGCGTTCCCTTGCTCGCGAGCGATCCCCCCGATAAAAACGCTCAAATACGTACGGGAGGTCCTTTTGGTCGATGCCCGTGCCGCTGTCCTTCACTTGCAACCGGACCATTGTACTCGGTTTGTCTACCGTGACGACGACTTCTCCACCCGCTGGCGTATGCTTGCAGGCATTCGTCAACAAATTGGCCACGATTTGCGCCAGTCGCTGCCTGTCCCCTGTGATCCAGACAGCATGATCGCCTTTGAAGTGAAAATTCACTTGCGCACGGGCAAACGTAGCACTCATCGACTCTGTGACTTCTTTGACAACCTCACGCAGTTCCACTTCTTCACTGCGCATTTGCAAGGAGCCCGACTCCACCTGGATCACCTGATCTAAATCGCGGACGAGACGGCTCAAACGCAGTACCTCAGACCTTGTGCTGTCGAGATTTTTGGGTGTTGCTTCCCATATACCGTCGATCATCCCCTCTACCTGCGCTAATAAGGTGTTCAGTGGTGTTCGCAATTCATGGGCAATATCGGAGGTTAGTCGCTTACGCAACTCCTCCTGATGCTCAAGACTTTGGACCAGGTTGTTAAAAGCTGCGACCAATGACGTAACCTCATCCTTGCCACGTGGCTCCGGTACGCGTATGGACAGATTGCCTCTTGCGACTCGTTGCGCTGCGGTGCTCACTTGTACGACAGGGCGCACCATGGTCCGAGCGAGTGGTATGCTGATGATAATGACCAGGATGAGCAGCACAGCCATCGTCCACAACGTCGTGTTTTTATGGGCCCATTGGAAGTGACTTTCCAAGGTCATGTACGCACTCCGATCATCGTGGCTAATCACCAGTTGCCCGATCATGACACCTTTACTGACGAGGGGAATCCTGTCTATACTGTAATTGCTCGTATGGACTGGCCGCTTGCCCCACTCGTTTTTCACTTGTTGCTGTTGATCGAGGAGTGTGATATGCAATCCCAAGACCTCAGAAACCGCTTCCAGCTTATGATAGGCTTCCGCTCCCCAGCCTTGATTGTCCTGATATGCCTCGAGTGCGACACGTGATATTTCTTGGTTATGCTGATTTCTCACCTCATCGGCATACATGGAAAAATGAACATCCATTTCCTTTACGGACAACAACGAAGAAAAAAGAACGGCGCATGCTCCAACTGTCATAATCACAAAGGCGAGCTTTACCCAAATATGCTTCATCGTTGCCTCACTTCTTCATGGGATCGTCAAAGCGATAGCCCAATCCATACACCGTCTTGATATACTCAGGTTGCTTCGGGTCTGCCTCTATCTTTTGGCGAAGATTTTTGATATGCGTATCAATGGTTCTATCGTATCCCTCAAAATCAAAGCCCATGACCTCACGCACGAGCTCCTCCCTGCCCCACGTTCTCCCCGGATAACGGACAAGAGTGGTGAGCAAGCGGTATTCATTCGGCGTAACCTCCAGAGCGACTCCATTTTTCGTGACTCTCTTCTCATTCATCGATATGGTCAAATCGCCCACTTCAACAAAATCGGAGAGTGTAGAATAATCGCCCGCACGACGCATGACGGCTCGAACACGCGCGACAAGTTCTCTCGGGCTAAAAGGCTTGATCAAATAATCATCAGCACCAATCGTAAGCCCGCGAATCCGATCCGCCTCTCCACTTTTCGCCGTTAGCATCAAAATCGGGACACGCGACTCTTTGCGAATTTGGACGCAGACTTCTTCCCCACTCAAATCAGGAAGCATCAGATCCAAAATGATGCAGGTCAATGAAATCGTCGTGGCCATTTCCACTGCTTCCTTGCCTGTTTGGGCGGTCAGGACATGATAGCCTTCCTTTTGCAGATAGGAGGACAATATTTCTAAAATTTGCGGCTCATCATCGACTAGCAAAATGGTAGACATAAGAATCCTCCCTACTCTTCTTGTGTTTGAGCCTTTCCTTTTTTCCAGAAAAGGAAAAAGACGAGAGCGCCTGCCAGCAAGGCAACGAGCAACCGAAACTTGTTTTCACCAAAAGTAATCAGATCATGCCCGACGAATGTTTCAAAAACCATCGACGGCACTTTTCCCAGGAAGGTCGCCACCAAAAATTGCCCGAAGGTGATATTCGTCATAGCCGCGCCTAAATTGATTACACCCGAAGGCATCAGCGGATTGATCCGGAGCAAAACGATGGCAAGGCACTTGCGAAAACTCGTCGTTCCATTGATGGTATGTACCCATTTGAATGATTTCAGCTTTTCGCTTCGATCTGCTTTTTTGATCGTGTAGCGGTACAGAAAGAAGGCTATGCAAGCACCAACCACCTCTCCCGTTAAGGAAATCAAGAACCCTCCGTACAAGCCAAACACGACTGCGTTCGCACCCGATAAAAAAATGGACGGCAATACACCCGCCACACTGATCACGATGTTCAATAAAATACTACCGACAATCCCCAGCATCCCCAAAGAGCGAATCCACTCTGCCAGGGCTTCTATATTGGTTATCCAATCCATTCGTCTGTATGACTCCCCTCTGCCACTCTCCCTCTAGAGTAAACGAAACTTGTGAAGAAATCATGGAAAAAAGCAAAACAGTCGTAGCCTGATCGACTACGACTGCTTGTATAATTGAATGCCTCTTTATTCTTCAGCGATCGCGATGTACAAATCCACTTGCGCGTTGTTGGGATCAGCACAGCGCACTCCGTCATATCGTTCGAAATCTCCGGTAAATGTCCGCTTGTTCCCCGGTTGATGGGACCACTCCCACACCTTCGCCCAGGCCTCCATCACAACCTCTACCATCGGGCCAACGCGAGTCGTAAATACAGCGTAAGTAGAAGCCGGCAGGGTCTTGACTGTAACCTCAGCAGGAAGCTCACCGTTTTTTTCTACAACGGTTCCCACTAACAAGGAGTACTCGCCTGTCTCGTCACTGTCGTAATCGGAATACACCCCCAGAACCACACCCGGTTCTTTTTGATGGGGAGTTTTGATGGGATGCTCTTCTTGATAATAGCGCTGCCACAGTCCCCCAATTTTCCCGTTCGGTCCGCCTTCCGCCTCATTGGTTGTCCGAATATGCAAGCCTGCTACACGCATTTCATCCAGTTTGACGATCGTTGGGTTCATCATTAACCACGCTCCTGTAAGAGTTTGTTTACATGACTTAGTATAACGACCATACCCTGACAACTATCTGTCAACGTTCCAACGTTTATTCATAAAGTTTCGCCATTCTTTTTACCGTATCCCCCATTCGCTGTCTTACATAGGAAGGCTCATGTACACACAAGGCATCGCCAAAGCTAAGCAGCATCCCGTTTAACCATTCGTCGTCTGTCATGTTCGTTCGTACCAGCAATGAGCCATCCTGCATGGTCTCTATCGTTTCTGGCGCAAACATATCCCGTACCCTTACATGTACACGCTGCGCAAATTCGAGGACAAGAGAAATACGCTCTGCCGTGTCCCATTCTTCGAGCCATTCCAGTTTATCTATTTGATTGGGGCGAGGGGAAAACTCCTCTGTCAGCACGGACATGTCTGCAATCCGCGACAAGCGAAACAGACGATCCTCCTGGCGTTGTAAACAATAGCCATAAATGTACCACACATAACCTTTGATAATCAGTGTGACAGGCTCAATGGTGCGCTCTGTCGCATCTCCTTGTATTTTCGTATATATGATCCGCACACGAAGTCTTTTCTCGATGGCTTCCCGCAGCTTGTTTACTTTTTCGGCGATTGCCGGTGTACTGCCCCATGGATTAAAGTCGTAAACAACAGGATGTGCACTTCCTTGAAGAGAGGATGGTGCAGTGGTGAGCAACGCTTTTATTTTTTCCAGAAGCTGTCCGATTTGCTTGTCGTCTGTGGAAGAATGAACCCCTTTTAGCGCAGCAATAACCGCGACTAGCTCGTCCAAGGATAAGTATTGTCGATCGATCGTAAAATTCTCCATGATCTCGTATCCGCCGCTTACCCCGGGGTACGCTACGATTGGAATTCCCGCTGCGTTAATGGTTTCCAAATCCCGATAGACTGTACGCAAGGATACTTCGAAGTGGTCAGATAGTTCACGGGCGCTCACACGGCGCTTGTTCAACAGCATGATGACAATAGCGAGTAGCCGTTCTACCTTCATGATTGGCCCCCTTTTCTTTTGAGTCGACATAGTGGTGGAGAAGAAAAAGCACAGGTCTCTTCGACTCTGACACGCCAGCAGGGGGATTCACTGGACGTCTCCTCTACAAAAAGGGGACCGTCGAGCCAAAGCCACCCTACGGGCGGAAGTTTCTCAGAGGAGAAGTGTTCGACAAGCGTGGCCCCCTTTTTGAAGTTCCGACTAAGTAGGCGTTGTCAAGGTCTGCGAGCCCTGTGCTTTTTCTTCTCGCCAGCTTAGTTGGTTCATCGATGGCTTTTAAAAATTTGAAGATCATTCCCGTATGAATGATCATACAAAAAAGGAATCTGCAGCCTAAAGTTGCTGCACATTCCCTTTTGCTTTGCTTCATACGAAGCTATACGCCCATACGTCTGCGTTGATTGTTTGGTTTTTTGGTGAGCTGGCTTTTCATTGATTGATTTTGCGCCTTTTGATTCATTGGGTTATTAGCCTGTGCTTGCGCTTGTTTCTTTTCTGCCATTTTGCGCTTCATTGCCTCTTGCAGGCTGATTTTTCCAGGCTTTTGTTCAGTGGTATTTTTTTCGTTTTGGTTTGGCTCCGTCATGCTTAGCAACTCCTCATAGAAATTGGTTATCTTCTATGTATTCTAGTGCAAGACAGGAGGAAGCGCCAGTGGGAATCTACCCGTTAATCGCCCGAAGCTGTGATAATTTAACACCACTCGCCTGGTACATCAAAATTTCCTCCAAAAGTTCTGCAAGGTAAGCACCCGCTTCAATCGGTAGCGTGCCACCCTTATGAATATTAGAAATAACCGTACGATCTGATTCTACCGTATTGGCATCCGGTTTGTAAATCATGTAAGCACTGAGACTTTCTGCCGTCGCAAGTCCCGGTCTTTCTCCGATCAAGGAAATGACGACCTTGCAATTGACGATGGAAGCGACCTGATCCTGAATCCAAACGCGACCTTTGTTAATGAAAACTGGTTTTCCTACACTGACGTTTCTCATGGAAAGACCTTGGATTAACGCAGGCAGCAAGTCTGGGATTGTCGCCTCACACGCTGAGGTGCTCAGTCCGTCCGAGATGACAATTTGCACGTCTTTGTTTTTATCCCCATGCTGCTCCAGCCAACGCGCTGACTCATCCGATAGCATCCGTCCGGAGTCGAGGTTCATTAAATACTCCTCCATGCTTGTCGCTCTTGAATGGAGGACAGGCAGTTGCAGACTCTCGATCAGCTCTGGACTGATCGTTTTCATAACCGCATCGCGTGCTGCTGCCTGATCAATCCGAAATTGGAGGTAGCTTCCCGTCTTCATCCGGGTACCCGCCCGCCCGATTCCGATGCGAGCAGGCGTTCGTTTCATCGCTTGCTCCAATGCTTCTGGATTGTTTGGATTCTTGACCCCGCATTGCTTTTGCTCAGGAAAATGAATCACTCCTTGGCCTTTTTTGGACAGCTCATCGATTACACGCTGGACCAAGTCTTCCATATTGATCTGTTTCACCTTGCTTCCCTCCCCACTCGTTAGTCAAAAATGGTTAAATCGCCTGCGCGCTCTGTCAAACGACCATTTTCCATAAGGCCCATTTTTTCCATCCATTTCTCAAATTCCCGGAGAGGTCGCAGTCCCAAGAGCTCGCGGTAGCTGGCGTCATCGTGGTAGCTCGTGTCTTGGTAACTGAGCATGACATCGTCCCCACCTGGTACGCCCATATAAAAATTCGCCCCTGCCAAGGTCGTCAGCATCCCTGCAATCTCCTGGTCATTCTGATCCGCGTACATGTGGTTCGTATAAGTCGGAGCGATTCCCATCGGCAAACCATGCAGCTTACCCATGAACAAGTCCTCCAGATCGGCACGAATCATCTGTCTGCCATCATAAAGTGTTTCTGGTCCGATAAAGCCAGAGACGTTATTGACCATGAATGGCTTCCAGTGACGGCAAAAACCGTACGTACGCGCTTCCAGCGTCTGCATATCGACGCCTTCATGAGAGTCCAGCGACACTTCGGAGCCTTGCCCTGTCTCAAAATACATGACGTTTGGTCCCGACGCTGTGCCTTTTCGGAGCATCAACTCCATTGCCTCATCCAAAATCTCTTTATTTACACCAAACGCATCATTCGCGCGTTGTGAACCTGCCAGACTTTGGAACATCAGGGAAATGGGCGCTCCGCCGCGAAGAGCCTGCATCTGTGTCGTAATATGGGCCAGCACGCAATTTTGTGTAGGGATTTCCCACTTTTGCATGAAATCATGTGTCATTTTCAAGAGCTTGGTAACGCTTTCAACGGAGTCGTTATTCGGGTTAATTCCAATGACGGCGTCGCCAGATCCATAGGACAAGCCTTCCTTCATCGAAGCCAAAATACCATCGGGATCATCGATTGGGTGATTCGGCTGACAGCGGAACGCCAGTCTTCCCGGCTCGCCAATCAGTGTATTGCAGTAGGCTTGATGCTTCATTTTTTGGGAAGCCATGACTAGGTCAATGCTGGACATCAGCTTGGCCGTAGCGGAAATCATCTCGCTGGTCAGCCCACGACTAATTCGTGTCAGCTCAGGCATTCCTGTGGAAAACGACAAGATGTACTCCCGTAGCTCCCCTACTGTCCAATTTTTGATCTCTTCGTAAATAGAGAGATTGATATCATCATAAATGATCCGTGTCACTTCGTCCTTTTCGTACGGTATGACCGGATTTTCATATAAATCACGAAGTTGCATTTCGCTTAATACGACTTTGGCCGCCATCCGCTCCAGTGCGGAATTAGCTGCTAGTTTACTCATGTGATCGCCAGACTTTTCTTCACTTGCTTTTGCCAATACATCACGAACCGAAGTAAACTGGTAATGCTGTTTACGTACAACGCAAGCCAATTTCATCTCTAGCTTCACTCACTTTCTTTTCAACTTTCCGTAAACTCTATCTCATGGAACGAAAAAAGCGCTTCGAAACAAAAGACGAAATGCTCGCCTTGGTCCAAGCGCCGTTGCTCTTCCTATCGATTCACTTTTTTGCGTTCATTGTTTGCTTGTAAGCACGAACTCCACTGCCGGTAGCAGTTCTTCTTCCATGACGGGTTTGACCAGATAGGCACATATCCCTTTCGCTTTGGCTTGCATGACCATGTCCTTTTGACTGTAAGCAGTCAAGAGAAGGATCGCTGCGTCCGAATGCTCTCGGATAATCCCAGTCGCTGTCAAACCGTCCATAATTGGCATTTTCACATCCATAATAATCAGATGCGGGTTCCACATTTGCGTCAATCGAACGGCCTCTTTGCCGTTTTTTCCTTCAGCTACGACGTTATATCCCTGCTCTTGCAACATCTCAACCAGGTCCATACGCGTTATGGGGTCGTCGTCTATGATGATGACTCGATAATGCTGACGCAATACTCCACCTCCCGATCACCAGTGAACGGACGTGCCAACTACTCATCATTTCCATACGCAACCGACGCCGTTGTCGGTTTATCGCATATTTCTGAATACGTTTATTATATCTATATTTTCAGGCTAATTCCAGCTTAAATCCAACCCACCCTTCTCCCTTGCTACCTCCTAGTGAAGGTACGAGAAAAAATCAATGTACGATTTTCGGCTGCAGCTATTTTGGGTGAGCGATAAAATGAAAACATAACGATGAAGGGGGAACCGAATGATAACGGCCGAGATGAAGTCCGAGTATTATCAGGCGTTACTGGATAAAAATTCAGAATATGAAGGTGTCTTTTTTGTTGGAGTCAAAACCACTGGCGTATTTTGTCGCCCGACGTGTCCAGCAAGAAAACCTAAGTTTATAAATTGTGAGTTTTTTGATCATGCCAAACAAGCACTTTTGGCCTCATTCCGGCCCTGCCAGCGCTGCCGTCCACTTTCACATCCCAATCATGTTTCAGAGCTCGTGCGTTTGCTAGTAAACGCTGTAGAAGAAAACCCCGAGCAGCGCTGGACCGAAAATGACTTTCAAAGATTATCCGTGGATGCTGCAACAGCGCGGCGCCAATTCAAAAAGCGTTTTGGCATGACGTTCGTCGAATATGCAAGGGCGCGACGTATGGGGATTGCACTGAAAGAAATCAGAGAAGGAAAAGCCGTCATCGATGCCCAGCTATCCACCGGCTACGAGTCTAGTAGTGGTTTTCGAGACGCATTTTCACGAATTATGGGGGCAGCACCTACTCTACTTGGCGATCATCAAGTCTTAAAGGCATCGTGGCTGGATACGCGACTCGGTCCCATGATCGCCATTGCAGATGAAGAAGCTCTCTATCTCCTTGAATTCATTGACCGCCGTGGCTTGGAACGAGAAGTTGAACGGCTTAGACAAAGAACGAAGTCAGCGATTATCCCTGGTTCTACAGCACCTATCCGTTCGATTGAACGTGAGTTAGAGGAGTATTTTGACGGAGGGCGAACACAATTTGCAACGCCTTTGTTTTTGTGCGGATCGCCTTTTCAAAGAATGGTCTGGGAGCATTTGCAAACGATTCCTCCGGGGCATACTTCATCCTATTCCGATGTTGCAGCAGCTATTGGGAAACCAAGCGCCTTTCGTGCAGTCGCGCAGGCAAATGGTGCGAATCAGTTAGCGATTGTCATTCCTTGCCACCGGGTCATCAACTCCAATGGTGATCTGGGAGGTTACGGAGGAGGACTTTCGCGCAAACGCTGGCTGCTCCATCATGAAAAAGAAACATCCCACCTCCTTTAACCCGAATTCGTGAAACATCTGGAAAATGGATGTGGGCACTCCTTCCTCGCAAAAATGCCCTCGCTTATGCAAGGGCATTTTGTTCTTACTGCGCTTTTTCGGTTATTTTTTGACGAAGGTTATCTACGAGCTCGGACATTTTCACTCCGCCCAAAATCTCCTCCATGGCATGCTGCGCACGGGTCAAAATCAACTCCAGCACAAACTGTATATTCGCTCCCACTGGACAATCGGGGTTCGGCTGCTCATGGATGTGAAAAAGTTGCCCTTCTTCCACGACATCGACTGCACGGTAAATTTCAAGAAGCGTGATTTGATCCAATTCCTTGGCGAGAGAAGCCCCGCCAGCTCCGGCACGTACGTTCACGAGCCCAGCCTTCTTCAACAGCCCCAGCACACGTCGGATCACGACCGGATTTGTATTCACACTACCTGCGATCCATTCGGAAGTGCAATGCGAATTCGAATCAATGGAAAGCAGTGATAAAATGTGAACCGCAATGGAGAAACGGCTGCTGATTTTCATACGTTGTCACCCTTTCGTTGTAATGATTATAGTTACACCGAATACAAGAAGTCAAGTTAACCATACCGTCACATTTCATCACGTCGAACTTTTATTCATTCTACTATAATGACTGTGTCAAGTGTTCCCGTAATCTGGAAGGAGTGTTGACAAAATGATGCTTCCACAAATTGAAGTTACGCCTGCAACAGCCTTAATCGATGTTCCCGTCCATATTACACTCAGCGGGTTTGTCCCGAATCAATTAATCACCCTTCATGCTACTCTCAAAAACGGGTTGCCCGGAGGAGATTTGACTGCATCCTCACATGCTATATTCCAAGCAGACGAAAATGGCTCGGTGGACTTGGTTTCCCAAGCTCCCTTATTCGGTACGTATGAAGGAATTGATCCGATAAGGCTTTTCTGGTCCATGAATGTCCAGACCATGCGTTTTTATCATGCTTATTCTCTGGACGACTTTCAGTTCACCCCACGCTCCACCGAGATAGAATTAACGGCAGAAGTCTACGATAAGTCCGTAGCAAAAGCAGTCGTGAAACGTATTTTTGTCTCCCGAGACGTATCGATACAGAAAGTGACAGACCATGGGCTAGTCGGTCTGTATTTTTCAAAACCCCACACGGAGCAAAGACCCGCAATTGTCGTACTAGGTGGAAGCGAAGGCGGAATTGGTTCCTGCTCACAATTCGCAGCTTTGTTCGCTTCTCACGGCTATCCGGCACTAGCACTCGCTTATTTCCAATGCAATGATCTTCCTGACGATATTCGCCAGATCCCGATCGAATATGTTCAACGCGCCATTCATTGGTTACAGCAACAGCCCTCCGTACATCCTGATAAAATTACGTTATTCGGACGTTCCAAAGGAGCAGAATTGGCATTAGTCACAGCATCGATCGATCAACATGTGCATGCTGTCATTGCTTCGAGTCCCAGCTCTACAGTTAATATCGGTACAGATAAGGCATCCGCTGGGTCAGACACGTTCTCCCCGCAATCCTCTTGGTCGTTACAAGGAGAGCCTCTCTCATTCGTGCCATGGACCGAGGAGCAGACAAAAGACTCGCAGGAGCGGCTCGACGCAGGTCAACGTATCGATCACATCCATGCCGAAGCATGGGCTGCTTGTGCATGGTTAGAAGATGCCGAAATCCCGGTGGAAAATATCAATGGCCCGATCCTCTTCCTCTCCTCGGATGACGATCACTGGTGGCCAGCAGCAGAGCATTGCGAGCAAATGGTCGAGCGGTTAAAGAATCATCAGTTTGCTCATTCGGTGGTGCATTTGCGTTACCCGGATACAGGACATGGGATCCGCTTTCCTTACATACCGACTACCCGCACACAGCTCAATGGTGGTACGCCCAAAAACAACGCCTACGCATCCGAGCACTCTTGGCGTGAGGTTCTTCAGTTTTTGGAACGGACTTTTCCAGAGTAAAAAACAGGGAAAGCCTACTTGCATGACGAAGTAGGCTTTACGATCTATCATTATAGAAAGGATGTATAGCCCTATGGACTGCTTATTTTGCAAAATTGTAAACGGAGACATTCCTTCTAAAAAAGTGTATGAGGACGAGCATGTATTGGCCTTTCACGACATTAATCCTGTCGCCCCTGTTCACGTCCTGATGATTCCGAAAAAGCATATTCAATCCGTTCTGGCTATCGAGCCTGAGGACAAGGAGCTGATCGGTCACCTTCATCTGTCGCTGCAAAAAGTGGCAGAAACAATGGGTGTGAACGAGGATGGCTTCCGTATCGTAACCAACATTGGCAAGCACGGGCAACAAACCGTCTTCCATCTGCACTACCACCTCATTGGAGGCCGACAATTGGAGTGGCAGTTCTAATTAATAGCGGCTACTGCTCTTAGTGAGAGGCAATGTGGCGGGCGATACCTTCACCATGAAACCTTCCATTTTCGATAAAAATGGCGTTCGCGTGACGGCCCGCCGCAATGACTCCCGCGATATAGAGTCCTGGGATGTTCGTCTCCATTGTCTCAGGATGATGTGCTGGGATTCCCGTTTCCTCGTCAATCATAACTCCTAACGAATGAAGGAAGGTACGATCCGGACGGTATCCAATCAAAGAAAATACATGGTCATTGGCAAGCGTAATGACTTCATCGCCCATCCTCACCCTAATGGAACGTTCCTCAATGCTCTCGACGGTTGCACCAAACAGCATATGGATGCGTCCTTTTTTGATCAGACTCTCAAAAACAGGTCTTGTCCATGCCTTGACCTTGTCAGATAGCTCCGTTCGGCGGCAAATCACCGTTACCTCTGCACCTGCCCGCTCCAGCTCCATCGCCGCGTCTACGGCAGAGTTGTTCCCCCCTACTACCGCTACTTTCATCCCTGTATACGGATGTGCTTCCTTATAAAAGGACGAAACCTTTGGCAGCTCTTCGCCTGGGACCTGCAACCGATTTGGATTGTCAAAGTAACCTGTGGCGATCACCAAGTTTTTCGCTTCATACGTATGGGTTTTGGTGAAACGGTCCGTAGTCGTAATCTGGAAGCCTTCTGGTGTTTTCTTCGCTTCCGTTACCGTTTCATATACGTTCACGCGCAATTTTTCTCGCGCTGCTACCAGTCGATAGTAATTGAGTGCCTCTTGTCGAGTCGGTTTGTCGTTCGCCGTTGCAAAAGGGACACCTCCGATTTCCAGTAAATCTGGTGTGCTATGAAAAATCATATAGGTCGGGTAGCGATAAATCGAATGGACAAGCGACCCTTTTTCAATAATGATGGGATCAAGTCCAGCTCGTTTGCAGGCAATGGCCGCTGCCAGTCCACAAGGCCCACCGCCTACAATCAGTACGTCTTCCATTTCTCTCCGCCTCGCTTCATTCTCTCTATTTTTATTCCTCCATCATATCATATTGTATTTCCTGAAAAAGAGTTCGGGCACCCCTGCTAGGTTTCTACCAAAATCTGACCAATGAAAGAATGGTTCTCCCTCCTTATACTGGATGTATGATGAATAAACAAAAGATACATATCTGGTTAGTCTCCTTGGCTTTTCTGGTGTACGGTCTCTCTTTTGCCATAGGAGTCCCAGCATCCACAGCCTCGACGAAAAATTTAAAAGATATCGCAAACAGCTATGCGATAGAGCAAATCCGTTCGCTACAAGCGGCAGGTGTCATCTCCGGCGATGAAAACGGGTACTTTCACCCAACTCGCCCGGTGACGCGTGCTGAGTTTGTCGCGATGCTCACACGAACGCTCGGTATGAAACCGGTGGTCAGCAACGTCGCATCCTACTCGGATGTTCCGAAAAACTCTTGGGCATACGGGTACGTACAAGCTGCTGCTGGACTTCGCATCGCGAATGGCATCGGTCCTACTTCTTTTGCTCCGAACCAGACAATCTCTCGCGAAGAGGCCGCTGCATTTCTCGTACGCGCACTGGAACAAAGCATTTCGTCTTCTTACCAGTTGTCCGTGAAGGATGCCAATGCGATTTCGAGCTGGGCACGCGCCTCAGTCAGCCACGCCATGCAAAAAAATTGGTTGGTTGGCTACAATGGCTACTTCCGCCCGACTCACGCACTCTCGAGAGAAGAAACCGCTGTTATTTTGTATCGAATTCAGGAGAATCTGAAGAAGCAAAACGTTACAGCAAAGTCGCTTGTCTCTCTCGGATGGCAATACCAATCCACGACAGAGGAGTTCATCGCACAAGTCAAGAATAGCGGAGTCAATACACTATCTCCACGTTGGTACTTCCTGCAAAAAGACGGAACGATTAGCGACTCTACGGATACTTCCCTTGTCCAATGGGCACATGCAAATGGCAAGCAGGTGTGGCCGCTTTTCGGGAATAAATTTGATCCTGATGCTACTCACGCCATGCTGTCCGATCCGAATAAACGAAAAGCAGCCGTGCAAAAGCTTTCTTCGTTCATTGATCAATACCACCTAAATGGGATTAACATCGATTTTGAAGGGTTCTCCCCTGCGGATCGCAACAACTTCACCTTGTTTATTCAGGAGCTCGCGACTGCTCTTCACGCAAAAGGCACTGTCCTATCTGTAGATATTCCGCCTGATGGTGATTCAGACTGGAGCGATCCTTTCGATTTTGCCAAATTAGCAAAGTATGCGGATTATTTGGTAGTCATGGCCTATGAAGAGCATTGGGTAGGTGGGTCAGAAGCAGGCTCCGTAGCATCCTTGCCTTGGTTTACGAAAGTCATTACCGATCTGCTTGACGAGGTTCCGACCCAAAAGCTGATCGTCGGAATGCCTCTTTACACGCGCGACTGGTACCAATCGAATGGAACATTGAAGTCAACAGATATCAGCATCCCTGAGTCTTACCAGTTGCTCTCGCAATACAGAGCAAAAACAGTGTGGGACGATAAAGTTGGACAATACCGTTCGACGTATCAAAAGCAAGGCGTCACGCACACAATTTGGCTGGAAGAAAGCCGTTCGATTGGGCTCAAGGCTCAGGCTAGTCTGCAATGGCAAGTGGGTGGGCTGGCGTACTGGTACGTTGGCTCTGAATCAACGGATATGTGGGCAGCCATTGCCAATTCGATTACCCTTAAACATGCACGTGAAAAACTGTAAGACTCATGAAAAGAAGCGCCCGCGTCCGGCGATAGCCGTGGCAGAGGCGCTTCTTTTTGTTGTGCTAGGCAATTCTCAATAAGTCCCGGATGAGCCCGCTCCGCCAGGATGCTTGGGCGCTTCGACGACTTCGTCCTTTGACGCTTTTCGGGTCTCAAATAAATCGGTGCTTCCTGCTGCGTGCGTCCCCAGTACTTTCAGTTCTTTATTTTCTACTTCCTGATTGTTTTGTTCAGTCAATATGATCCCTCCCGAATGCAAGTTAGCTGTAGTTTGTCTCCTTTTAACGATTATTAGACAATCATTGGTGTTCTGCATGGGAATGCCCTCCTTTCTTCATACTGAAAAGGAGCAGAAGGAGGAAAGGTTCTTGCCAGATATTTTGATGAGCCCTGAATTAAAAAGAAAAACAGAAGAAGCTATCCAAGGTCTCACATTCACGAAAAATTTCCGTTCTGCAACAGCCGAAGAATGGTATCTGTTTTTGCCGGGATATCGAGATCCGCAGACAGAAGGGGCTTGCGGGAAAGTATTCATTCATTACGACCTGTTTGGAAATCGGGATGTGTTCATCAACACCACCGTGATTTTCGATGACCCAAAACTGCATGACCCTACTCTGCATCCGCTCGTCTACGCAGTGGTCGATGAGACCGTCAATCGTTTGGTTGGCTATGCCAATACGTTACTTTCAGTACATGCAGGCTTTAATTCATACTCAGCGGAATACGTGAGTTAGCACCCCTTTGCCTAATGCCCACGAGCAAGGGCTCGCCATTACACACGAACAAGTCAGCGACAATCCTTTCCCCATTTTTTCCTGAATATCCATTGATTCTATACAAACACTATCAAAGGTTGACAGTAACCCAATTCGATTACAGGAGGCTATTATGCAACGATTTGCTGCTCATGAGTTTTTGGAAACACAAGAAGCACTCCGCTCCAAACACGCCGCGATTGAAATGCACGGAGTACTTGCCGAGATGGCACAAGACCCGCAATTAACAGGTATCATTAACAGACATCAGCAAATGATCATGAACGCCTACCAGCAAGGGATTAGCCTTTTGCAGGGAAAAGGCTTCAACATTGCACCAGCTCCTATTCAATTGCGTGTAGCACAACCTACAGCAGTAGGTCTTAATAACCCGCAGATGGCTGCTCCCAACCCACACCCAACCCGCTTGTCAGATATGACGATTGCTACCCTGATGCTGAACTGGCATAAATCGGGTTCGGCAATTGGCATGCTCTGGGCGGCTGAGTGCGTAGATCCAGGTATCCGGCAATATCATGTAAATGGCGCTAATGCATGCCAGCAAATGGCTTATGAAACCTGGCAATACATGAATGCCAAAGGCTACTACCAAGCTCCACAGCTTGCCGATCACACAATGAACACGATGATTAATGCCTACCAGCCGCAACAACAAATGCTCCTGTAAGCCTCAATAACCGTCCTTGTTCGGACGGTTTTCCCTTTGTGTGTACGAGAAAAACCTCCCGGATTCCGGAAGGTTTTGTTTGTTACATGGTGTCAGCTCTCTCGAACCTTCTCCGTATTATTTGACCAGCCCCAGCTTTCTATTGGTCGTTCTTCATTACTACTGTCTTTGTTGTCCTGTATATTTGGGATGACTTGTCCTTCTTCGTCGTGCTTCAAATGGTTGTCCTGCAAGTTTTTTGGTAAATCCATGATTTTCCCCCTCTCTTTTCATAATGTACCCAGAGAACAGGAAAGGCATTCAAAAGTCTGATAACGTGCATGTGAACGGACAAACAAAAAATGGCCACCTCTCTCGCATCACGGCACAAGAAGAAGTGGCACATTTTCCTTTTCTCTATTCGTTTATCCGACTTGCTGGAGTAGCTTTCCCCGCAGTTTTGCGAGCATGTCCTCAGTCATTTTGTCCAAGTCGTACTCGGCTTTGAAGCCCCACTCTTGCATGGCAGCCGTAGCGTCAATGGAGTTCGGCCAGCTATCGGCAATCGCCTGACGCACAGGGTCGACTTCATAAGAAAGTGTAAACTCAGGAATGTGTTTACGGATCGCTGCTGCTACATCTTCTGGCTCAATGCTCATCGCAGTCACGTTGAACGCGTTGCGGTGGATGAGCTTGGAGGCATCTGCTTCCATCAGGGAAACAATCGCATTCAACGCATCAGGCATATACATCATATCCATGTACGTGCCTTTACCGATGTAGGACGTATACGCTCCATGCTGGATCGCCTTGTAGTAAATATCTACTGCGTAGTCAGTCGTACCACCACCCGGAGGCGCTACATACGAGATCAAACCTGGGAAGCGCACGCCGCGCGTATCTACCCCAAATTTTTGATGATAGTAATCGCAGAGCAACTCACCTGAAACTTTATTTACCCCATACATGGTCGTAGGGCGTTGAATCGTGTCCTGCGGTGTGTTGTCCTTCGGTGTAGTCGGACCAAATGCACCAATCGAGCTCGGTGTAAAGAACTGGCAGTTCAACTCACGTGCTGCTTCCAGCGCGTTTACCAGCCCGCCCATGTTCAGGTTCCATGCCAAGAGTGGCTTTGCTTCTGCTGTTGCAGACAACAGCGCAGCCAAATGCATGATCGTATCCACGCCATGTTTTTTCGCCAGCTCAAACATCCGGTTTCCGTCTGTGACATCAAGAACTTCGAAGGGTCCAGATTGCACCACAGGATCTTCTTCGTTTTTCCGGATATCTGTAGCGATGACTTGATCCGCTCCGTAAATATCGCGTAGTTTCATGATGAGCTCGGAACCAATTTGTCCTAACGCCCCGGTTACCAGAATTTTTTTCATTTCAGGATCCCCATTTCTTTCCCAACTTTTTCGTAGATGCTAAGGGCACGATCCAGCATTTCCTTGCTATGCGCCGCTGTTGGCATATTCCGTACACGGCCGGTCCCTTTTGGTACAGTCGGGAACACGATCGCTTTGGCGTACACGCCCTCTTCATACAGTCGCTTGCTGAATTCTTGAGTCTGCTGTTCGTCTCCGATAATGCAAGGAGTGATAGGCGTTTCGCTCTCCCCGATATTGAAGCCGAGTTCTTTCAAGCCTTTTTTCAGGTAATGTCCGTTATCCCACAGCTTGTCGTGCAGCTCGGTGCTGTTCATCAAAATATCGATCGCAGCAATGGAAGCAGCCACATCCGCTGGCGTCAGCGAAGTCGAGAACAGGAAAGGTCTGCTGCGTACTTTGAGCCAGTCGATGAGCTCTTGGCGTCCCGCTACATAACCGCCTACTACGCCAATTGCTTTGGAAAGCGTGCCAATTTGGAAGTCGATTTTATCAGACAGACCAAAATGCTTAACCGTTCCTGCCCCTTTACCGAGAACACCAGAGCCGTGGGCATCGTCTACATACGTAATCAAGTCAAATTCTTCGGCTACCTCGACGATTTCCGGCAGCTTGGCAACATCGCCATCCATTGAAAATACGCCGTCAGTAATGACCATCAGTTTTTTATATTTGCCGGATTCTTTTGCTTCCTTCGCTTTCGCACGCAGGTCATCGATATCGGAGTGGTTCACACGGATAATTTGTGCACGAGACAGGCGGCATCCATCAATAATGGAAGCGTGGTTCAATTCGTCAGAAAGAATCGCATCGTCCTTGTCCATGACAGCAGAGATCGCAGCCATGTTGCAGTTAAAGCCAGATTGGTAAGCGATTGCAGCTTCCGTATGCTTGAAGGCAGCGAGCTTTTCTTCCAGCTTCACATGCAAGTCCAAGGTTCCGTTAATCGTACGAACAGCCCCTGCACCTACGCCGTATTTGCTTGCTGCTGCAATCGCAGCGTCCACAAGGCGTTGATCAGTAGCCAAGCCCAGATAGTTATTGGAGGAGAGGTTGATCAGTTCTTTTCCTGCAATCGTAATGACAGGACCATTTGCGCTTTGCAATGGATCAATGACGTTGTACAGTCCCTTGCTCTTCAAATCTGCCAAATTTTCATGTAAAAAATGTTCAAGTGTTTTGCTCGCCAACGAGAATCCCTCCATTATTCAGCCATCGATTAGTAACTTCTACAAAAACAATTGTTCACACTGTATGGACATATCATTTTGATAAAATTCGCATAAAATCAACTTAATCTACAGACATTTTACCACCATTTACTTAAAACGTCCATATCACAAAGACATATTGTTAACGCTTTCAATCATTTTCCTTTCGATAATGCCATCTCTCCTACTTTCTCCTTTTGTCGTAAATCGTA
This sequence comes from Brevibacillus brevis NBRC 100599, assembly GCF_000010165.1. Classification (NCBI taxonomy): domain Bacteria; kingdom Bacillati; phylum Bacillota; class Bacilli; order Caryophanales; family Paenibacillaceae; genus Brevibacillus; species Brevibacillus brevis. The sequence goes on along the minus strand of NC_012491.1, from coordinate 2,668,019 downwards.
GACTCCTGAAAATGAAAAAACCACTCTCTCGCTTCATGAGCAGATCGTGGCCTTTTCCTCATTTTTTTGCCTTTTGTGATTTTAAGATACCGGGCTTGGTGTCTATCGTACGCACAAAACCGTTCGTTTCGAAGCGATGCGTCATCAAGGACTCTACTGGTCTGCCATTTTGAAAATGCTCTTCCACCAACTTCTGTGCATCTTCTGGTGTCACGTTTTCATACCAGATTCCCTCGGGGTACACGATCATTACGCACGCGTCCTCACAGCGTCCGTTGCAACGCGTGCGAGTTGTATGTACATAGTCATCCAAACCTGATTCGGTAATCGCTTCGCGTATCGCTACGGTAACCTCTTCGCCCCCCTTGCGCATACAGCTTCCACCGTTACAAATCAGCACATGATGTTTCGTCTGAGATAAGTCCCATGTTGCCACTACAAATCCACTCCGTTCTTGTCCAACATCGATCCACACTCCCCATCATGACGGTTTCTTGTTCAATTTGCAATTCCCAGAACGTTTGGTTTTTGATAGAATATATGTTCGTATACGATTACAAATAGATGTTGGTGGTGAAAGCATGTCCGTTACCAAACAGCGCGATGCCTTGCAGCTTTTGCAAACAGTGGGCTCCTACCCATGGTATGTCGAAAAGTTTATTGAGCATAAAAAAGCAAAAAAGAACTCACCCTCCACCTTACTTGGATACCTGCGCGATTTCTCCTTTTTCTTTCGCTGGATGATGACAGAAGGATTGAGTACTGCATCGGATATGAAGGACATTCCGTTAAGCGATTTGAATGACTTAAGGAAGGAAACGGTAGAAAGCTACATATTATACTTGCAGGAGTCGCATCTGTATGAGCGATCTGCTTTGCTCTCGAACCCTACCAAAAGCGCGAAGAAAGAGTACAGTGACCGCACGATCAGCAGAAAAATATCGAGCCTGAAATCGCTTTTTCATTACTTGTCTGCCCTCGCTGAGGATGAGAATGGGGAATCGTATTTGACGCGGAATGTACTCGCCAAAATCGAGCTGGAGATCACGGAGCTGACTCCCCTCGCACGCGCCCACGCCATTCGGGCAAAAATCCTGATAGACGACGAAATCTATCAGTTCGTTGATTTTGTCTACAACGGATATTTGGCTCATTGCGATACGGAAAAAAAGAAGCAGTATCACATGCAAAACCGCGACCGGGATACTGCCTTGATCGCGATGATTCTCTCCGGTGGTTTCCGTGTTTCAGAGATCGTCAGTCTCGATCTATCCGACATTATTATGGAAAAAAACCAGTTGAAATTGATTCGCAAAGGAAAGAAAGAGGACGCTCCCTTTTTTAGTGACTGGGGCAAAGAGCACTTAGCCAAATACTTGCAGCTGCGTGACAAATACAATCCCGAACCGCAAGAGGACGCTGTTTTTCTCGCTGTCTCCCCTGCCAATCCGAATGGGCATCGCATCGAAGTACGATCTGTACAAAAGCTGGTCAAAAAGTACGCGAAAGCATTCGGCATTCCCGATTTGTCTGTCCATAAGCTTCGTCACAGCTTTGCTACACAGTTTCTCCGCTTGAATCCAGACCCCCATCAGCTCCAAGCACAGCTGGGGCACTCCAAAATCGAAACGACGATGCAGTATGCCCATGTATTAGAAGATGCTTTGGGCAAGGCTGTGAATCGAACGACGTAATATTGCTGAACAAGAACAAGTGACCAATCTGCATGCCATTGCGGACTGGTCACTTTTTTCGTGCTTTTCCATTCCATCTACATCCCCGCTGACCTTTGCAAGCGTTCCGCGATTTTCATAAAGTCTTCCCGCGATACACCTGGTGCAAATTCTTCTGGCAGTTCATCTAAATCCGGAACTGGGCCGCCATCCGGGACGCCTTGAATGACTTCTGCTGTTCCACCATCAGGCAACGGGCCGCGCCAAATCATGGCAATATCCTGATAGTCCTGATAGCTGAACGTAAACAGCTTGCGATTCAATCCCATCGCGATATACGGGTGAGTCGCATCGAATTGTGTGTTATCCAGATTGGGAACAGGCAGCATTTTCGTCATATCCACACCCGTAGCGATCTCCAACGCTTTGGCGTACGCTACGATATGGACGCCCCCTCTGACGAGCAAGTAACCGATCATGGCCCGGGCTGTGGGATGATCCGTCATTTCGTACACCCTCATCTTGTGAGTTCGCGCCCCACACTCGAGAAAAAAGTTGTGCAAAAGATCAAGCACCAGATTCCCGCTCGAAAATACGTAATCCCCTGTCCATGATTTTCCCATGGAGTCTCCTGGCATGGCGGTTTGTGCGGTCGCAATAAAATGGTACGTATTGCGCTTATTCAAGCCGTTATTCAGTGGAGTTGTATCAGGGTCCCCCGGTCGCGTAATGCCTTTCATGCACAAATTGATTGCATTGGAGACCAGCTCCACATGCCCGACTTCTTCCGCTGTAATGCTGGCGACCAAGTCATAAAAAGGCTTCAGCTTGCTCTTTCCACGAAAGTTGAAGGATTGGAACAAATAATTGTTTAGCGTTGACATCTCACCAAAACGACCGCCCAATAGCTCCTGGACGGCCGCAGCAGCGTTGGCATCACCATAAGCCGGCTCTGGCAGCTCAATTGCCAACCTGTTGATACGAGTAAACAACCTGCTTCCCTCCCCCTTTTTGCACCTACCTGTACTGTTTTATGTGGGCGAAGGGTTGTTTCATACCAGTTTAAAACGGCATAACCCAGACGATCTGTTGTATGCGTACAAAAAACGTAGAACCACCCATCTGCAGTACCACATGGTCAGGTAGCACATCGACAACGATTCCACGGACATTTCCCTGGGTTGTTTGAATGGCAACTTCACGCCGTATGACACTTTGCAACGTCTGGTACAAATAAGGTTCGATGAAGGAATTCATAGAGGGGGTACTCGACGCTGGTTGTGCTTGTGTCTGAAAAGGATACGAACTCATGACGTTTTTGGACTCCTTCCTGTAGTTCCTCCTTGTATTTTATGCCCAACGGTTGGGATGGGTGAGTGCACAGGAAATAGCAAAAATCCCCTGCCATCCAGACAGGGGATTCCATCACATTCATTTATTTCGCTGCGCGTTTGGCGGTGGGAACAACGGATATCTGCTCATTCTTTGCCAATGTACTTTCGCTTTGATCGATCACGGCCAATTCGTTCATCCGATTTAGCACAACCACCTGTCGTTCTTTGGCTCGGTCCCAGTTCTTTACCGGTGAGTAACGCTCTGGTCCTTTCGGCAAAGAAGCTAGCATGGCCGCTTCTCCTAATGTTACTGCTCGATTTCCTGTTTCATTTGCTTTTTTTCCGAAGTAAAAGGGAACAGCCTCGCCAATTCCGTATTTTCCGTGCCCGAAATAAATGACGTTGAGGTACATTTCGAGCAGTTCTTTTTTGCTGTATCGCTGCTCTAATTGTAACGCGATCGCGACTTCTTTTACTTTTCTAGTCATGGTTTTGTCGTTTGTGAGAAACAGGTTCCGCGCCAACTGCATGGTGATTGTACTTCCGCCCTGCACGTAGGCACCTTCCTTGACATCGACCCAGATCGCTCGGCTCAATCCAATCGGGTCCACTCCTGGATGCTGCATAAACCGATGATCCTCTATTGCAACGAATGCCTTCCACACATAATCAGGCATTTCGTCCAGCTTTACATAACTGTTGGATTGCTGTACACCAGCCAGCTTTTTTTCATCTATCCATATATTCCCTGTCCACGCAAGCACGATCGGCGCCAGGATAGCTGCCATCATGATCACGAGAAAACTGATACGCAGTCGTTTTTTCCAACGAACACCGAGTTTCTTAATCTTGGGTATGCTCGCCGCTTCATACAAGTCGGTGTTTCTTCCTAATGGGATTGGAAGGTGGTTCATGCTGCACTCCCCCTTGCCTTGCTTCTACTCACATTGTAGGGGATGCACGCATTTCGTCCCATCGAATCCACTTACAGCAATCTTACATTTTCGTAAGACAAACGATTCCCTACAAATGCTGATTTTGCTGTGCCTCCTGCTGCCGTAGCTCGATCCGTCTGATTTTACCGGAGGTTGTTTTCGGCAGTTCTTGTACAAACTCGATTTTGCGCGGGTATTTATACGGAGCAGTTAATTGCTTGACATGGTTTTGCAATTCCACGATCATCTCTTCGGATGGCTCATTCCCTTTTTTCAGGATGACAAACGCTTTTACCACATGACCACGCTCCGGATCAGGACTGGCAACCGCCGCACATTCCGCTACCGCCGCATGCTTCACCAGCGCATCCTCGACCTCAAACGGACCAATCGTATATCCACCTGAGATGATAATGTCATCAGAACGTCCTTCGAACCAGATGTAGCCATCTTCGTCCATGCGGCCTTGATCACCCGTCACGTACCAGTCACCCCGAAAAGCTCTGGCAGTGCGCCCCGGATCATCCAGATAGCCTTTGAATAGCGCCACCATATGGCGATCAATGGCAATATCTCCTACTTTGCCTACTGGCAGCTCCGCTCCTTCTTCGTCAATAATGGCGATCCTTACAACTGGCGATGGCTTGCCCATTGAACCTGGCCTTGGCTCCATGCCGACAAAGGTACCCACCAGTAAAGTGTTCTCTGTCTGTCCGTATCCATCTCGCACGGTCAACTGGAAGACGCGGCGGAATGTGTCGATCACTTCCCGATTGAGCGGTTCACCAGCCGAACATGCGGAGCGCAGGGCGGACAGCTTGTATTGTTCTAAATCCGTTACTTTTGCCATGATTCTGTACTCGGTTGGCGTCGCACACAAAACAGACACCGGGTAATTTTGCAGAATCGTCAAATAATTTTCCGCAGAAAACTTTCCTTTATAGACAAACGCGGTCGCTCCCAGCCCTAACGTAGAGACAAACGGGCTCCAGATCCACTTGGCCCAACCAGGCCCAGCCGTTGCCCAAACCACATCACCTTCGCGAACGTCCAGCCACTGTGTAGCCGCCACAGCCAAATGCGCAAACGGCCAACCGTGAACATGCATAACCCCTTTTGGTCCCCCAGTCGTCCCTGAAGTATAAGACAGGAAGGCCAGCTCATCCGACTTCGTGTTTACTACCTCAAATTCTGTGTCCTGCCCCTGGAGCAACCCCTCAAGCGAAATCCACCCTTCTTTTTCTTCGCCCGTCGTGATGTAGTGTTGCAAGGTAGAACAGTTGCCTCTCGTCAGATCAACCTCACTCATTGCTCCCGCGAAGCTGATCACTGCCTTTACTTTTGCATGATTGATCCGGTACTCGATATCTTTGGAACGCAGCATCTCAGACCCTGGCAAAATCACTGCCCCTAGCTTCAGTAGTGCCAAATAGAGACCGTAAGCCAATGTTCCTCGGGAAACCAGGACGAGTACCCGATCTCCATGCCCGATTCCAATGGACCCTAGTCCATTTGCGATTTTATTTGAATATTGGCGCAAATTCTCGTACGTAAGGATATGCTCCTGGCCTTGCTCATCTAACTCCCAAACCGCACGTCTCTCTGGATGTTTTTTCGACCATTCGTCCACCTGGGCTGCGAAATTATAGTTCACTGGCATGTTTAATTCCATAGCACATCTCCACCTTTTCTAAGATTGATGAATTATAATTCGACATCACTATAATTCTCCCCTTTTTCTTTCGACAAAAATGGGACAAAAAAAGGCCAACCTTTTCCATCGGTTGACCTCCCTTCTTTCATCCCTATCACTCTACTGGCTCTACGATCGTCGCAGCCTGCACGGAACGCTGTTTTCTTTTTTCCCTCCACTCTTGAAAGCTGCCGACAATTCCGCTCGGAAAGCAGAGCACGACCAAAATATAGAGCAAGCCAAGGAATATGACCCATCTCTCGAATATCGGGTGAAGCTTTGCCAACTCAGTCAATCCGTGATGCGCCAGCTCTACGATCCCCGACCCCAAAATAGAGCCAAATAGCGTTCCCAGCCCACCGATCATGCTCATCAAGAGTGCATCCAGTGTCGTTTCAATCGAAAACACTTGGGTGTTTACGAATCGCAGCATGACCGCGTACAAGCCCCCACTAATCGCTGCAACCACTCCAGCGACGATACTGACGATAACCTTATAATGAAGAATTTGATAGCCTAACGCTTCCGCGCGTTGTTCATTTTGACCGATGGCTTTCAGTACCTTGCCGAGTGGAGAGCGCGTAAACGCACGCAAGATGACGAACAGCATGACCATTAAGAGCAGGCATACATAGTAAAAGGACAAACGATCCCGAAACAGCTCAGGCACCGGGAAGGTGAAGCCATCTCCCCCCATCGTCAGCGAGCGCCATTTCTCTGCCAATACGAATAGCAGCTGGGAAATCGCCAACGTCAGCATCGCATAAAAATGACTTTTTAAGCGCAAGGATAGCATCCCGATCACATAGCTAAGAATCCCAGATAGCATGATGGCAACGAGTACACCAAGTAAGAAATAGCCGATCGACGCGTCAAAGTTTTTCAGGAATAAAGACACAGAGTACGCACCTATACCGAAAAACATACAGTGTCCAAATGAGACGATCCCCGTATAGCCGAGCAACAAATCAAAGCTCATCGCAAAAATTGCAAAGATAAAGATTTGGGTGAACAAGATGTACAGGCTTCGCGAGTCTGAAAGAAACGGCAAAACGGCTAAAGACAAAAACACAAAGAGGATAAAACGATGATTCAACAATCCGGATGTAGTCAACGCATAATCACCCCTTCGCTCCAAACAGGCCGGATGGTTTGATAAGCAGCACTGCCAGCATCAGCAGCATGTTCACTGCCAGTGAAAGCTCTGGAACGAAGTATGCCATAAACGAGCCGAGCACCCCTACTAAAAGCGCCGCAATCATAGAGCCTTGAACGCTTCCCATCCCACCGACAATGACGACGATGAATGCCAGAATCGCATACTGCATACCCATTTCCGCAAAAATCACCCCCGAATACGGGGCTAGCAGACTTCCTCCCAGCGCAGCCATGCCTGCCCCCAGCAAAAAGACGAAAGTAAACACTTGTTTAATATTGATGCCGAGTGCCTGCACCATTTCCTTATCGATGACGCCCGCTCGGACGATCAAGCCTAGTCTCGTTCTCGTCAATAGCAGGTGCAACCCGACGTACACCGCTATTCCCACTGCGATGACAAACAAGCGATACGTAATTAGTATGATGTCGCCAAGCTCGATGCTCCCTTGCAAATAATCTGGTAATCCTGCCCGAATGGGATTGGGGCTCCAAAACACCTTGAGCAATTCACTGATCACGAGCATTCCGCCCAATGTCACAAGCAGTTGCTGAATATGATCACCATACACGGGACGGATCAGAACGCGCTCTAGCACGAAACCGAGCAGCATCCCGATGACGGCAGCACCTACGATGGCCAGAAGAAAGCTATCGGTCACTCCGAAAAGCCATACACCAGCAAAGGCTCCCCAGGCAAACAATCCGCCGTGGGCAAAGTTCAACACACTCATTAAGCCAAAGATCAACGTGAGCCCGGAAGCGAGCAAGAAAATGAGTGTGCCTGTCGCCAGTCCATTTACAAGCAAATTTATCGCGACATCCATTTCATCCTCCCCCTCCCTGTCATACGCTCATGCAATACCCAAATATTTTTGTCGCGTATCTGCATCATCCTTCAACTCCTGCATCGCGCCACTGCGGACAATTTTCCCTTCATCCATCAAGTAGTACTGCTCGCCAATCATGCTCGCCATCATAAAGTTTTGTTCAACTAATAGCACGGTCGTTTTCTCTTTCATCGATTCGATGTGGAACATGAGTTTTTCAACCATGATGGGTGCAAGCCCCTTGCTCGGTTCGTCTATTAACAAGAGTCCGTTGCTGTTCACGTAAGCTCGTGCAATCGCAAGCATTTGTTTTTGACCACCGCTTAAGTGCCCACTTTTCTTTTTCCAGTAGTGATGCAGGTCTGGAAAAAGATCGAGCATCCACGCCAGCTTTTCTTTTTGTTCGTCGTCATTTTTTTGCATGGCGAGCCGGAACGTCTCTTCTACCGTAAAATCATGAAAAATCCCTTGATTCTCGGGCACATACCCAATCCCTTTACGTGCGATGGAATAGGTCGGCAAATGTCCGATTTCTTCTCCTCGATAGCGAACCTGACCATGACGGATCGGGGCAAGCCCCATGATGGAACGAAGCGTCGTTGTTTTGCCAGCGCCGTTTCGACCAAACAGGACAGTAATACTACCTGCTTGCACAGAGAGCGAGACACCTTGCAAGATGTGAAACTGGTCGAGGTACGTTTCAATCTGATCAAGTTGCAGCATCATGCTTATACAACCCTCCCAAGTAGGCAGATTGCACCTGTTCATTTCGCATCATGTCAGTCGGGGTTCCCTCAGCCAATAGCTCTCCATGAAACAGAACGACCATGTGATCGGAGAGTGATTTGACCATGTCCATCTTGTGTTCGATGAGGATGATCGTGCACGAATTGCTTTCCTTTATGGATTCGATCACTCTCAATACAGCCGGGACTTCCTCCAGCGAAATCCCCGCCGTCGGTTCGTCGAGTAAAAGAACATCCGGACGCAGTCCAAGGAGCATGGCCAGCTCCAGCTTTCGTTTTTCCCCATGCGCCAGTAGGCTTGCCAACACATCTGCCTTTTTCTCCAGCAATACCAGATGTAGCAATCGTTCAACTTCCTCAGCCTGTCGCATCTGATCTGCCTGGGAAATCCATAGACGAAACCGAACTCCCTGCGAAGCTTGCACGGCTAATCGAATATTTTCCCGCACCGTTAGCTTGGGAAATAAGTTTGTCAATTGAAACGATCGGCCAATCCCCATTCTCGCTCGTGCTGCTGGGGGCAAGTGTGTAATCTCTTGTCCCTTGTACTTGATTGTTCCTTGCGAGGGAGTAAGCTGTCCGCTTAACAGGTTAAACAGCGTCGTCTTTCCAGCTCCATTCGGTCCAATGATCGAAGTAAATCGCTGCTTCGGTATGCGTAGCGATACCTTGTTTATGACTGTTTGCTCCCCGAATGCTACGCTTGCGTCAACCGTTTCCAACAAGTAACTCATCACACACCTCCTCTACTTCTGGTTCCTGACAGGCGGTGCTGTCTCTTCCATCGTCATCTCCCGAACGAGCACAGGGACCGGATGATCGACTCCTTCTTTTTTCTCTAGCTTGATCGCGTACAATGTTTGCAGTGCCTGATGGTCCTCCACCCGGAACTGCATCTGACCCTTCGGCGAATCAAAGGTCATGCCTTCCATCGCAGCAATCAACTTCTCCGAATCTGTATCGGCGTTCGTCTTTTTCAGTGCTTCCACAATCGCTACGGCTGCCGTCATCCCGCCTGCCGTAAATAAATCTGGAATCTCGCCTTGAAAACGCTTCTGGTGCTCATCGATGAGCCAGTCGTTCATTTTCGTTTTGGGGAGCGAATGGTAATACACCGAGAAGCCTTCCATCCCGATCATTGCCTCCATCGTTTTCAATGCAGCGATATCAGGCGCTCCCGTAGACACCTTGATGCCTTTTTTCTGAACCTGCATATCTTGCAGCTGTTTCCACGGGGAGTTCGAGCCTGCCCACGTGATGAACACATACTCGGGTTTAGCGCTAATGATTTTTTGAATGTTGGCTGTAAAATCAGTCGTGCTCGTGTCCACGTATTGCTCTTCGATAATGACAGCCCCTAATTTTTCAGCGGCGGTCTTAAAGGCTTCGATCCCTTCTCGACCGTAGGCGCTGTCTTGAGCCATTGTCGCGATCTTTGTTCCTTTAGAAGCAATTGCCGCAGCGCCTGCTACTGCGTCCTGTGAAGAATTTCGACCTGTGCGAAAAATGTATTTGTTCCAGTTTTTCCCGGTGATACTATCTGCTACTGCTGGCTCTACGACCATGATTTTTTTGTACTCCTCTGCCAGAGGAAGGACAGCTAGCGTATCGCCTGAACTCGAGGAGCCTACGAGAAAATCTACCTTATCAGTTTCCAGGAGCTTCGTTGCTTTTTGGACGGCGACATCCGGCTTCGTCTCCGTATCCTCCATGACAAACTCGATCTTTTTGCCACCGATCTCTCGCTTGCCTTCTGTTGCATAATCGAGTCCGAGCTCAAAACCTCTTGCCGTCTGCTTGCCGTAGCTCTCCAGTGGACCTGTGAGCGAAGCGAGTACGCCTACCTTGATCGTATTGCCGCCACCAGATGAAGCGCTTTCATTTTGGCTGCAGCCAACAACAAGCACGACAGACATCGCTAGCGGAAGCAACATGTTCCATCCTCTTTTTTTCACGCCCGTTCCTCCTCGAGTGTCATAATGTTCATTGCGATTCGGCTAACCATTCCAGGACGGTTGCAGCCCACGTATATCCAGTCCCAGCACTGACCGCTACGACAATATCCCCTGGGGAAAGACGTCCCTCTTGCTGTGCGACATGCAGTCCAATACACGGGTCGAGTGCAGACAAATGCCCGTAATGATCGAGATAGACGGCCTGCTCCTCGCTCAGTTGCAAACGTTCCAATAGTTCCAGGAACATCGAACGCTTTGTGTGCAAAGGAAGCAGCAGCTTCAAATCACGCAAGGAACGATTACTTTTTGCCAATGCCTGCTCTACCACATGAACAAAGTTTGGTATCGAGATGGGATCAAGCCGTTCTTTCATATCGCTCGGATTCGGCACATCGATGTAATGAAGTCTGTTTTCCACCGTTTCATGGCTAGGCTGGTGCCTTGAGCCGCCAGCGGGTACCCTTACATCATCGTGAAAAGAACCATCGGTAATGACACAGCTGTGGAGAATTCTGCTCTTAGTAGCTCCACGTTTTACGAGAGCCGCTGTCCCCCCATCTGCAAAATTAAACATGAAGCGTGAGCGAGGATTGTCGTAATCGACGATTTGTGATTCTTTACAGCCAGCAACCAGCAAGATGTTTTCAATGGATGCATCTGCCGTCAGCATATCTTTGGCAACCTTCAAGGCGATTGGAAAACAAGAGCTGACGTTCATCATCTCGAAACCGTATGCGTTTGTCGCTTTTAGCTCGTATGTAATCTTCGGTGCGCTGGACCATACATAGTAATCTTTGTGCGGGCTGCCAAAGTAAATAATCACGTCAATCTCAGATGGATCGATCACCGAGCCGGTCAGCTGTTGGGCAGCGAGCACAGCGAGGTCTGATGCATGAAGGGTGTCATCTGCGACATGCTTCTGATAAAGACCGAATTTTTCGATAATGACTTGCGTGGGGATTCCTGTCTTTTCAGCCAAACATTCAGCTGTTTCTACACCTTCAGGAAAAAATACGGACGTCGCTTCCACTCCGATGGTCTGCTCTTGGATCGTATTCGCTTCAAGATGATTCATACTTTCGCTCCTTCCCTCGGTACGAGCATCGTCGCTGTTCCAGTCAGAACTACTTTTCCATGCTGATTCGTGCATTCCGTAAGCAATCGGATGATGCCACGCTCTTCTTGATACTCCAGCACAGTGGCGGTCGCGGTGATCGTGTCTCCGATCAATACCGGAGCCGTAAACGAAATGGTCTGGTCTTTGTAAATGGAACCGATGCCAGGCAGCTGCATCCCGAGCAATCTGGACAACATGCTAGCCGTCAACAGTCCATGTGAGATACGCTGGCCGAATCGCGTGTCTTTTGCGTACTGTTGGTCAATGTGCACCGGATTATAATCCCCACTCATTCCCGCAAATAGAACGATATCAGTCTCCGTAATCGTTCTGCTAAAAGATGCTTGCTCCCCTATTGCAAATCTCGCCATGTAATCACCTCATTGTGTAATGGAATCTGTTTTCAATCTGGTCAATGCTTGCTTGACAATTTTCCCTGTCGCATTGCGTGGCAGCTCAGTTAAAAACACGAATGACTTCGGGATTTTATACTTCGCCAGTCTTTGCTCACAGTGTTCTTTGATGTGTGCTTCCGTGATGACTGCACCTGATTTGGGCACGATAAACGCCTTCGCGACCTCTCCCCATTTTTCATCGGGTACACCGACGACTGCGGCTTCCTGAACACCATCCAGCTCGCCGATGACCTGTTCCAGCTCCAGCGGATAAATGTTCTCCCCGCCTGAGATAATCATGTCTTTGCGTCTTCCTACGATATAAGCGAACCCTTCTTCATCAAAACGCGCCAAATCCCCTGTGTACAGCCACCCATCGCGGATGGTATTGGCTGTTTCTTCTGGTCTGTTCCAGTATTCCTTCATCACATTCGGGCCTTTGACAAGCAATTCTCCGATTTCGCCCTGACCCACGTCTTTTCCGTCATCCGAGATCAGGCGGACTTCACAAAACATGACGGGCTTTCCGATTGAGCCTGCTTTTCTTCTCGCATCTTCCTTGGCAATCATAAACACGGTGGGGGATGTTTCTGTTAGGCCGTATCCTTGTCCAAAAGGGAGGCCTCGCTCCTGAAAATGCTGGATGAGTTCCATGGGGCATGGAGCGCCGCCGTTGTAGAACCAACGGACGGAATCGAATGATGTGGTTGCAAATAAAGGGCTTTGACGAATGGCTTCATGGATGGCGGGCACACCCATCACGATGGTGACTCGGTGCGTTTCGATTAGTTGAATCGCTTTATCAGGGTCGAACTTCCCGGCTACAACGACGCGTCCGCCAGCAAGCCATGTAGGGAAGGCGAACAGTCCGATTCCCCCGATATGAAAGAGTGGCAATAAGACAATCGAGCAGTCTTCTGAGGTGAGATCAAGCGCGGCTACATTGTGTACGGAGTTCCAGAACATGTTTTCTTGGGTGAGCACTGCTCCCTTAGGCTTTCCTGTCGTTCCTGATGTGTAGCAAATGATGTATGGATCATCTCCACTGCCGTCATCTGCGTCGATCCTACTGTGCTGGGATGACTCACTCGGCCCATCCTGGCTCCAAGGAAGTTCTCCCGGTTCCAGCCATATCATGTGCGCAACACTTGCCTTCGCCTTGATCAACTCAATGGTAGCAGCGAACTCTGGCTGGGCACATAACACGCGAATACCACTATCCTCAAACTGATAATCTAATTCTGCAGGGGTCAAGCGGATATTAAAGGGGACGGCTATCGCACCGAGTTTGGCGATGGCAAACAGCAGAAGCACATACTCCAAACTGTTTTGGGACAAAATGCCGATCCGGTCCCCCTTTTTGACCTGTAGCTCATGTCGTAAATAGTTGGCAACACGTTGGATCTGCTCATTCATTTGCTGATACGTAAGTGATTGCTCGTTGGCAATCACTGCGATCCGCGTCGGAGTGATTCGGGCTCGCTTTTCAATCCAATAAGCAATTCCGTGCATGAACTCTACTCCTTTGCCTATAAAATGGATCGGTTACGGCTTGGCAGCAATCCCTTTCATAATCATCGACATGGCTGTTTCTAACACCTCTTCCGGTACGTCTTCATTTTCCCAGTAAACCCAACGCATCCCGATGAATTGTCCGATCGACATGAGACAATAAGCCAGCGTCTCATGATCCATCTCTCGAAACGCACCTTCGTTCATGGCGTTCTTCAAACTTCGTACGTACCCGGCTGCCAGTTTGGCGTAATACCAGCGATACAGCTCCTGGTCGACGAGTGCAGCCTGTTGAATAATGCTGTACATATTGCGATGATGTTTGATCCAACGAAAAAAGGCCAGAAATCCTAGGCGCAAATTCTCTTCTTGCGTGGTTGCTCCCATGATCGCTTCTTTGATCGTGGAACGTAGCTCTCTACTCAGCTGCCTGATCAATTCATCATAAATCGCTTTCTTCGACTCGAAATAATTGTAAAACGTTCCTTGGGACACCTGTGCATGCTGCGTGATCAAGACGATAGAGGCATCATAATAACCCAGCTCGCCAAACACATGCTCTGCGGCATCCAGTATTTTTTTGCGGGTTTCCTGTCCTTTCTTGGTTAAAACAGCGGTAGGTAGACTATTTTCTGACACCTGAATCACCTCTCAGTTTTTATTATATGTATATTTCTGAATATTACAACATATTTTTTGTTGCGAACGTAAAAGCGCTATGATTCCCTTTTCCCTATTGGCAAAAATTGACGCGAAACGATCTGTGCGAACAAGCGTCATATATAATACAAAAGCTCCCATGCAAAAGCACGAGAGCTGAAATGGATTGGATGCTTAAATGACGCGCTTGATTTTCACTGTGCGCTTTTCCCAGTTCGTTCCATCGTACTTGGAATAAGTCACACCAGGACTGCCGTACGTGTGCAGGATTTTCCCATCGCCTGCATAGATCGCCACGTGTGTAATCCGATCAGAAGTACTGTTTACCGATGCCTTCATGAAGATCAGATCACCTTTTTGCAGATTGCTCTTGGAAACAGATTTCCCTACAGTAGATTGCTGGCGGGAGTCGCGCGGCAGTGTAATGCCCGCTTCTTTAAACACGCGCTGTGTAAAGGAAGAGCAATCGAATGTTTTGGTCGTACTGCTGCTAGAGCCGTATTTGTAATTGGTGCCCATGTACTTTTCGCCATTTTTAATGACTTGATCGGCAACAGTGCTTGCCGGCTTTTCTGGCTTGCTTGGCTTATTCTCTGAGGAATTGCTCTCAATAACACGACGAGCCCCTACAAATTTGTCACTGTACTCCGAATATGTTTTGACAACTACCTCGTCTTCCCCTTTCGAAGAATAAACGAATTGATCACTGCCTATGTATATTCCCATAAAAGTTGGGCTGCCGCTTCCGCTAGAGGCGAAGAACACCAAATCTCCTGGCGTTACACTTTTTTCGGATACTTTCGTCCCAGTCTTGTACAGGCTAGAGATTGTGCTCCCGATGGAAATCCCTACTTGTTTGTACGCATACGTAGCCAGCTCTGCTGATCCGAATTGCTTCGGTCCCTTTGCTTTGTACTCGTAATCCTTCCCGATCAAAGAAGTAGCAATATTTGCAACCTCTGATTGTTTTGAATCTTGTGTCTTAGCGGCCACTACTCCAACTTGACCACCCATTAACAGGGACGTACTCAGCATGACTGCTACTGTTGACCTCATTACCCAATCTCGTTTCGTCACTTTCTTTTCCTCCTTGTCATGTTGTGGCACCCGTCTTGGGTACATGGACAGAATAGCGCAGGAGGAAACAGGAGGATAAGACCGTAAAATTTTCCAATGATGGAATTGGTAGCATGGGACTAGTCAGAAAACAAGGTGTAACGTAGGCGGTTGCTACTCCTTAGTTCCATAGAACCATAAAGGTTACAAAACGGTATCAAAGATGATTTTCGCCGCAAAAATCCGCTCTATTGCTGGCCCGATCCCCAAACAAAAACCATCTTCTGCTTGTTTCTGTCAGAAGATGGTTCTCTATTTGTCCCTATTTCATTTTCGCCGTAAACTGCCCCCACGTCTCTTCTCCCCACTTGAGAGTGAGGACATCTCCATCCGTAACAGGTCCTACCCCCGCTGGCGTACCCGTGTAAATGATATCCCCTTGATCCAGTCCTAGATGTTCGGAAATATAGGCAATAATCATTTCCAAATCAAAAATCACATCACGCAGATTGCCGCGTTGCACTTGCTCTCCATTTTTCAGCAAGGAGAAATCTGTTTGGTGAAGCGCATCAATGCCAAGGAAAGGATGAAAAGAAGTCAAAATCGCTGAATTTTTAAACCCTTTTGCCAACAACCATGGATGCCCTGCTTTCTTGAGCTCGCTCTGAACATCCCGCAAAGTAAAGTCGATCCCAAGCGCTATTTTGTCAATCATTTCATCAAGAGTAACTCCAGCCTCATACGGCCTCGCGATGTGAATCACAAGCTCCGCCTCATAATGGAGCTCTCCACGAGATGAAGGAAGCTCAATGGCCTCACCATTTGCCATTGCAAGCGCATGTGTTGGCTTATCAAAGATCATTGGCTTGGTTGGCACATCGTTCCCCAACTCCGCAGCATGCAATCGATAGTTGCGACCGATACAGTAAATATTTTTGACGTGCTCCATTTTGTCCTCTCCTTTGGTGGCTGTCTTTTTTTCACTATATCATGGCTGCATGGCGTATTACAGCTTGTCTTGTTCGTCCTCTTCCATGCAGTTTCCATAGCCAGGCCAAAGGCGGGCATTTCCACGTGCTTCTACTTCAATTACGGTATCACAAATAGATTCCAAGGCACTTTCCAGATCCATCTCTTGCTCGGAGCTCCAGGAAAACTCGTAATGGAAAATCACATGCTGCTCTGTCGCTTCGGAGAGGACAAAGGCAAACTGCTGTTGTTGTTCCACGACATGCTTTCTGGCTTCAACCGTTGCTTCCACCGAGAACATGCCATCCCATTCCGCCACCATATATGTAGAAGTAACATCAATCCAGAGGGAAGGAGTATCATTCGTCCGCCGGAAAATAACAGAGTCTTCCCGATAAAACCCGTAGCCAGAGGGCAGCGCACCCGAGAGCTTGAATGGGATTCCTACCGGCAAATCATGTGGCTTCAATGCGTGGACAAGTCTCCCAGGCAAAAGATAACAACCATCCTGCTGGCGTTCTAACCGTTCTCCCATGACGAGAACCTCTTGCTTGTGTGAATCACCTGTCACCTGAACGAACATCACGGCACCTCCTTCTAACACAGTATGGTCAGGAATGCATGACTCAAAACTAAATCAATATCCATTTTTTACCTGTAAAAACACCGAAAAAAACAGGGTTCATCCATAGGATGCCCCCTTTATTCCTTCGAAGCTACGCACGTATGATCGCAATCACAACATGTTCGTCATCGTATGATTTTGCTTTGATCTTCACAGGGAAGTCGTACAAGTTGACAAATTTGAAATCCATATAGCCATACGCGACTGTGGCATCTTGACCCGCTGGCACGTATCTCACCGATTTGCTGTGGTTATGCCGTTCCACCATGATCATTCCCGCTTCAGCAGCTGTATTGTAAAGCGTGCTGGAAACCTGACATATCCCGCCTCCATAGTCATCAGCGAGCTGCCCGTTCTGAATGACGCCAGCCTTTTGCCAACCACCCTCGGGCAAATTCGAATTTCCCACTATATCGTTAAAAGAAAACACCTGTTGCGGCTTGATTTTTTCATTATGAATCTTGCTCAATGCTTGCTTGATGTTATGTTTACGCTCATCTGTGCTGTTTTTCATCGATGAGTAATAAAAGCCGAGAACCTCGTCTTCCTTGAGGCCCATCTTCTCCACATACTTTTCCTGTAACTTATCCTGCAACTCGATAGAAGGAGATACCTGGTCTAATTGTAATGCCATTGCATGCTCAGGCGCGAAGTTCATACTGAGCGAGAACACAAGGGCCACTGTAGCCATAGTGATCAGCCAATGCCGAACTTTCTTCATTTCTACTTCCTCTCCCACATTTGTTGATCGATTATCTAGCACGAAGTTCCCTATTTATATCGTCTGACCTAGTTTTTCTACCTTGCCTCTTACAATGTAACGTATGGGAAAAGCGACAATCAACCTGCAAATGTTGGGCTTTTTGTCCTACATCAATTCTACTCGTCGTCCTCGTCGATAACCCCGAGGGCTTTGTTCTTTTCTTTAAAACGCTGGTTATGAGAAGAAACGTACGCCATCCGATCTGCTACCGGGTCAATGTGCAATTTGGCACTGTTTACGGCCACAGCCGCATCGGTGAATGCTCCCGCGATCAGCGTAATCTTGCTGTCAAAGCTCGCAAAATCACCCGCCGCAAAAATCCCTGGTAGATTCGTTGCCAGACGAGGGCTAACAAATACGTTCCATTCATCCATGTCCAAGCCCCACTCTTTAATCCCGGTGAAATCGGCCTTCAATCCGTGATTGACGATGATCGCATCGACATTGATTTGCTCCGTCTCGTCTGTCTCTAGATGACGTATCGTCACTTTATCGATCGTTTCTTTGTCCGAGCTTTGCAATTGCGTGACCGCATATGGGGTGCGTACGATCGCAGATGACTCCTTCATGCGCTTCACATTCCGTTCATGTCCACCAAATACATCACGGCGATGCACGACCGTTACGGACGCTGCAATCTGCACCAGTTCATTTGCCCAATCGACAGCGGAGTCCCCACCACCTGAGATAAGGACGTGCTTGCCACGGAATGGCTCCAGTTCCTGTACTGTATAATGAAGATTTGTCACCTCGTAGCGCTCTGCTCCTTCGATCTCCAGCTTTGCCATTTTCAAAATACCTCGGCCTAAAGCCAAAATGATCGTGCGGGTCCAATGCCGTCTCCCTGATTTTGCAACGAGTATGTACGTGCCATCTTCTTGTGGCTCTAGTCCAATGATTGCCTCACCTAGGACGATGGTTGGATCAAATGTCTTCGCTTGTTGCACCAGATTGGCAATCAGCTTTTCACATAACTGTGGTGGTACACCGCCTACATCCCAGATCATTTTTTCTGGATAGATCAACATTCGTCCACCGAGCTCTTCTTTCGCTTCAATGAGTTTCGTCTTCATATCGCGCATTCCGCTATAAAAGGCAGCGTACATCCCCGCAGGGCCACCGCCGATAATGGTTACATCAAACAGTTCCAACTGTTCTCCCACAACTACCCCTCCACTGTGTTTCTCGTTTGTTTATGAATCATCAAGTGATAGTGAAAATGAGATTCATTATCACAATGTGATTGTAATGGAAAATGGAGGAGGATTCAACATGCTAGAAAAAATAAAAAGGCTCGTAATTAGCTTCATCCGCTAATTTACGAACCTGTTGTTTGCCATATGGTGCGGTCGAGAGGACTTGAACCTCCACGGTGTTGCCACCACTAGAACCTGAATCTAGCGCGTCTGCCAATTCCGCCACGACCGCATAAAAATGGTGCCGGCAATAGGACTTGAACCCACAACCCCCTGATTACAAGTCAGGTGCTCTACCAATTGAGCTATACCGGCACGTTAAAAGAAACTATTCAATTTGCACATTCTAGTAAAAGAATGGCGGAGCTGACGGGACTCGAACCCGCGACCTCCGGTGTGACAGACCGGCGTGAACTCCAACTTCACCACAGCTCCATGTGGTTTTTGTCCCCCATCTTGCGGCGACTTCTGTAATATAGCACGATCCTATCTCGTGAAGCAATAGTTTTTTAAAAATAATAGAAAGATTAATTTTTTCATAGATTTACCAAGCAAAATCCGATAGAATTTTAGCTAGATATGCAGATTTTAGTAGATTGGTGGAGACGATGACATGAAAAAGACTTCGAGGCTACTCACCTTCCTCGCCCTCTTCACTCTGCTGCCTACTGCTGCCCATGCTTCCTCATCGGCATATGTGGTATCAGCAGGTGATACGTTGAGCAAGATCGCTCGCGAACATCAGGTCACGGTGGATCAAATTATTCAATGGAACCAACTGAATGATGATCGATTGTCAATTGGACAAACTTTGTCAATTCATGGTGCAAACACTACTGGCTCCATTGCGACAGACATTCCTTCCGATGTAACTGTCGATCAGAATGATAACGCTACCACTGAGTCTAAAGAACTAACCGCTGGTGAAAAAGCCCGTGTCACTGGTGACGTGCTGAATGTGCGTAAAAAGCCTTCGACTGACGCAAAAGTGTTAGGCAAGCTACGATCCGGTTCCATTGTAGAAGTCGTAGAAACGGGTAGTGAATGGACGAAAATCGAATTCGAAGATCGTGAAGCATACGTTGCTACAGAATTCCTCAGTCCAAATCTCACTTCTACCGTTTCGCTGCCTGTCGAGGTAAATGCAGAAGATCTGGGTCGTTTGAAGGAAATTTTTGAGCCATTGCTCAAAACACCATACGTTTTAGGCGGAACGACTCCGAATGGCTTTGATTGTAGTGGCTTTACTTCATACGTTTTTGAGCAGCTTGGGGTTACACTTCCGCGCACTTCTGAAGATCAATTCCGTGGCGGTCAAGAAGTATCACTGGATCAAGCACAGCCGGGTGACCTTTTGTTCTACGATGCGCTTGGAAAAGGACGCGTGTCCCACGTAGCGATCTATCTGGGTAATGGAGCAATTGTGCACGCGAATGGCGAAGATGTTCGTTATGGCAAAGTCGAATACATGCATAAGCTCTACCCGTTTTACGGTGTGAAGCGTTACGCTAATTTCCAGTAAGCTTTCTTACACGGATAAGAAAACAAACAGCCCTATCCGCCTTTTCAGCGCAGTTCGAGGGCTGTTTGTCGTTCTATGCTTAATGTATTTCGGTATTATGTCCCTGCTGTTGCTGCTGTTGTTGCTGTTGCCCTCCGATTTCAATTTTGCCCAACGCTTGCTTCATTTTGTCGAGCTGAAGTTGATAATCACGAACGACTACGGTAAGAACACTGACAGACTCCTTGAAATCCGGCTCGCTGCTTACTCTGTCGATGGCTCTATGTAAATGCAGCATCTTGTTCTCCGTTTCCCGTAATAGGTCGAGTAACTGCAATCCATTTACCACGTAATCACCTCATCTGTTTTTTCTTACTTTCTCCTTCCCCTCTGTTCCCTATGCGCACAAAAACGCTTAGCAGCATAAATAAAAAACGTCCGCTAATGACATAGCGGACGTTCTTCCTAATTTAGTTCAGGCGAGCAGACGCGAGCTCAACGAATTTTTCGATATCTTTTGCAACCAAAGAGAGGGAATTCCGCCAGAAATCAACGGAGCGTACATCAACATCCATGATGGCTGCTACATCCGCAATGCTCATTTTGCCCGTTACGGACAAGAGCTTGTCGTACTGCTCAACAAAAGCTTCCCCGCGCTTGAGATACTCTGCGTACAAGCCTTTCGCGAACAGGAGTCCAAAAGCATACGGGAAGTTGTAGAAATTGTAATCGGCGCTATAATAGTGCGGTTTGCATACCCACATGTACGGGTGCAGAGCTTCCGGATCCAAACCATCTCCGTACGCATCCTTTTGCGCTTGCAGCATCAGTTCGTTCAGCGTGGAAACAGACAAGGCACCTTCTGTTCTGCGCTCAAAGACAGCAGTCTCGAACAAGTAACGGCTATAAATATCGACGATCACCTGACTTGCTCCGCTGATATCATTTTCCAAAATCGCAAATGCTTCCTCGGAAGTCGCTTGTTCAAGCGCTGCATTTGCAATGATGGTTTCGCACAAAATGGACGCGGTTTCAGCGATTGGCATTGGGTAGTCGCTATTCAAGAAGGCTTCGTTTACAAGACATTCTCCGTGATAGCCATGTCCCAATTCATGTGCCATTGTACTCACATCGCTGTAGCTGCCTGTGTAGTTGGACATAATTCTGCTCTCCCCTACGATGTGCAGGTTGTAGCAGAATGCCCCTCCACGCTTGCCTTCACGAATCTCTGCATCTATCCACTGATTGTCATACGCTCGTGCTGCATAGTTGGCGAGCTTTTCGCTAAAGCTACCAAAATGCTTCACGATGAAATCGCGGGATTCCTCATAAGAGAAACGCATGTCTGCCTCGCCCACTGGCGCAAACAAATCATAAAACGGCAACTGAGCGCTCTCATGACCGAGCAGCTTCGCCTTTGTACGGAAGTATTGATGGAAAGATGGCAGGCTCTCACGCATTGCCTGAAGCATTGCTTCGAGCGTCTCGCGATCCATGCGGGAGTCTTGCAACGTCTTATCCAGTGGTGATTCATAGCCTCTCAGTTTCGCTACGGTAATAACCTCGCCCTTAATTCCGTTCAAGCTGGCAGCAGCAGCATCAACGATTTTTTTGTAAGCGGCAAGTTCTGCCTCGTATGCCGTTTTGCGAAGCTGCGGATCTTTTTCGTTCGCCATGTTTCGCACCACTGGCAATGGAAGCTGCTTGTGCTCTCCATCGACTGTAATGTCTACGAGCAATGTGGAGGTCAGCATTTCATGGAGCTTTGTCCATGCATTTGACCCTGTATTTTTCATTTTTGCCAAGATGATTTCTTCTTTTTCTCCCAGCATGTATTTGCTCTTGTCTGACATTTCTGTCAACATAAAACGATGTGTTTCTAACAGTTCCGACTGGGTAATCAACTCGTCCAGGTTGCTCAACGATCCTAACCATTTTTGGAATTGTACGCCTGGTTCAACCAATTCAACAGCCTGATTCTGCACTTTTTCAATCGCGAGCAGTGCTGCCTCATTCTTGGCATCGACACTGGCAGTCAGCTCTCCGTAGGCATACAAGCGGAATTGCGTTTGCAGGACGGAGGTCATCATCGTGATGTATTTCTCCATCTTCGCTACTGCATCTTCTGAAGATTGCAAGTTTTGCGCTGCCCAGCTTTTGATCTCTTCTGTTTCCCGTACGAACTTCTCCCAATCTCGTTTCCATTCTGGTGCATCAAATGAGGAATACAAGACGTCTAAATTCCAGCGCATATTCATGGGCACGCGCCTCCTTTTCACTTATGTAACAAGCCTATTGTAAAAAAAATTAGATAGATTCTGCAAGTTTTTACTAAGAAAACTTCTTTTGCGAAAAAAAAGACTCTGCCGCTAGCGTAAGCAGAGGTCTTTTGTATACGATCAAGCTCGTACCGGCTGCGTCAAAAACGTCAAGGCAGACAAGGCAAAAAGCTGAGTAGATTCTATCAATTGGTCAATGGCTACGTACTCGTCTGCATGATGAGGGATGTGGCGATCGCCTGCGCCTGTTGTCAAAATCGGAATGCCTGCCTTGTGCAGGAAGGTTCCATCTGTCGCACCTGGAACGCCATTGTATACGGGTTCTTTTTTCGTGATTTCCCGATAGGCGCTTGCGACAGCGGTCACGACTTCTTCCTTCATGCCAGTCAACGTCCAAGGACGCTCTTCGATGACTTCCAAGGTGGCTTTGAACTTGTCATCCTCTTTACTTAATCCTTCTAATATGACACTGATTTCTTTGTACAGCCCTTGGTGGTCCTGCCCAGGTACCGTGCGAATATCAAGTGTAGTCATGCATTGATCTGGTACGACGTTGATTTGAGCGTCTCCTTTGACCGGTGCCTGCAAAATCGTCGGAGTGATACTCGGCCAGCCCAACATCGGGTGCTCTCCCAGACGAGCCATTTCCTTGCGCTCCAGCCCCTCTAATGCGACTATGGCGCGTGCCATCCTTGTGTTCGGATTGATTCCTGTCAATGGCATAGCTCCATGCGCCATTTTGCCAAACGTACGAAGAATCGCTCGCATCGCTCCTTTTTGCGTGATGCAGAGCTGATTTTCTTCCGGTTCACAGATGATCGCAGCATCGACATTATTGGCCCAGCCGCGCCGAATGAAATCTTTGATCCCGATCATCATGCCCTCCTCATCGCAAGGGATGCACAGGAGGATTTTTCCTGTAAAAGACTGTTTGGATCGTTGGATTGCTTTGACGGCACATATTGCGGCAGCCAGATTTCCTTTTGTGTCACAGGAGCCTCGCCCGTAGATACGCCCACCAGATATTGTCCCGCCAAAAGGGTCGTAGCTCCAAGCCCCCCGGTCCCCTTCTGTTACGACATCTGTATGGGCTTCGAACAAAAGCGTTTTGCCAGGTCTACCCGAATCGTAAAACGCGATGACATTTGGCCTGCCCGGAACAACCTCTTCATAGAAGACCTGCAACCCCATATTGCGAAGATAATCGGCGACAAATAGCGCGACCCGCTCTTCATTCGCTCCTGCCTGATCGGGGCGAAACACACTCGGAATTCTAACGAGCTCCTGCGTTAGGCGCACAACTTCCTGCTCGTCAACAAAGGATATTACCTGATTCATCCGCCAATCATCTCCTCTGCATCCCATTATGGTACACCTATTCCTGGAAGTAACTGCGATAAGAAGGCAATCCCCCTGCCTCCTCTGCGTGCTTAACGGCTTGGATGACGGCTTCCGCCAGCACATCTGCGGATAACGCGCCCACCAAGTCTACACTCGTCTCGACTTCGCCTGTTGCTACCGCAAAGATCGTATCGCCATCGTACATGGTGTGAATCGGCCGGATCGTACGGGCAAGCCCGTCATGAGCCATTTGCGCTACTTTGTTTGCTTCTGCTTTGGACAAGCGGGCATTGCTCGCGACTACGGCTATCGTCGTGTTTGTACCTGGAGGGATCGGGGCAAAAGCTCGCTGGCGCATTATCTCCATGCTATCCCGAATCGTTCCCTGTTCATCCCTCGGCCCAGCTATGATCGTCCCTGACTGGGGATCTACGACATGACCGACCGCATTGACAGCGACGATAGCGCCAACGACGAGTCCATTGGGTAGAATCACGGAAGCTGTGCCCAACCCGCTCTTCATCGCATTCCCAAATCCATTCAGCTTTCCTACTGACGCACCTGTACCAGCGCCGACGTTTCCTTGTGCTACTGTCTCACTGCTCGCTGCCTGTACTGCCTCATAGCCCATTTGACGATCCGGACGAACCCGATAGTCGCCTACAGCCAGATCGAACAAAACTGCTGCTGGAACGATAGGAACGACGCCAAAGCCAACATCCAGTCCGATGCCTTGTTCTTCCAAATACTGCATGACACCTGTAGCAGCATCCAAACCGTATGCACTACCACCGGAAAGGCAAATCGCATGGACGACACTCACCAGATTGACAGGGTCCAAGAGGTCCGTCTCACGGGTGCCCGGGGCAGAACCCCGGACATCCACACCGCAGACAGATGGCTTTTCCAGCATAATTACACTACATCCCGTTAATGTTTCTTCGTTTTGTGCATGCCCGACGAGAACGCCAGGTACGTCAACAATCGTTCCACTCATTATAAGTCTCCTGAAATTTTTGATTTTTGCCTGCCTGCTGATCCTAATTTTTTCCAAGCCGCAACGACAGCCACCGTAACAATGACAGACACAATTGCTTCTGGCAAACCACTCGTGATTGCGACCGTTGTCGCTACACCGAGGGTCATATAGCCTCGAATGACGGCCATACCCAGGACCAGGATTGTGTTGGTCATCGCCCCAATAAAGCCAGCGGCACCAATCGCTACATACTGATTGACGTTTTTCAAACCAACGTAAGTCAAGTAAGCAGTCACACCGATGAACAAGCGTGGCAGAATGGCGACAAGAGGGTCTTTAAAAAGCGGAACGGTGGCATTTAAAAAAGAAGAGACTCCAAATATAAGGCCAATGATCATACCAACGCCCCAGCCCTCCATTATGCCCCCGATAACAGCCGGGATGTGCATAATAGTGGCATTGCCCGCTGCTGTCGGAACCGGAATGTAGCCAAGACGTGTCACCCCGAGCAAAATCGCGATCGCGCCCAGAACGCCTGCAATGACAATCTTGCGAACGGTCAAGCCTTTTTCCATGCATACTCCTCCTTTTACGCGTTTTATGTGGAATGCCCTACTCGGGCGAGTTCCCCCTAGTCTCCCTACCAAGGTATGGCGAGCATGATGACAGAAATGACAATGCTTGCGATCAGCGCGACGTAATCCTTGCCTACCGCCTTGTATTGGGTGTATCTCGTCCGTGCGGCACCTGGTGTGTAACATCTGGCTTCCATTGCCAAAATCAAATCTTCTGCTCTGGAAAGCGCCACATTAAACAACGGGATGATGATGGGAAACATGTCTTTTGTTCGCTGGATGATCCTCCACCATTCTCCTGTCCCGAAATCTGCACCACGGGACGCTTGTGCTTTCATCATTTTTTCCATTTCCATCGCGAAGGTAGGTACAAAGCGCACAGCAATCGTAATGATCAATGCAAACGCGTGAACCGGAAATTTTACTTTTTCCAAGGGCCCTAGCAGTCGTTCCATTCCGTGCGTGAGTTCCGTCGTAGAAGTGCTCAGCGTGAGGACACTTGATAAGAATATGACTTCTACAAAGCGCATGGCAGACACGATGACGAGGCGCACACTCTCACTCGTGATCGTGATGAAGCCGTATTTCAAATAAACGGTTCCGCCATTGACAACCTCCCCGTAGAAAAGCAACTGCATGATTGCCAAAATAATGATAAAGGGGATGGCGGGCTTGATCCCGGATATGCCGTAATGCAGGGGGATTCTCGAGATTTGAAACATCCAGATACAAATGGCTAAAGCAAACAGGTTGCCCACGTATGTATCACAGATGGCAATGGCTAGGATGAGGATGACGAAAGCCCCCAGCTTGAAACGAGGATCGAGACGATGAACGACAGAAGCAGTGGGTAAATATTGACCGATGGTAATATTGCGCGTCAATTCAAATTCTGCTGACATATGTGCCCCCTCCTTAGCGGTTCATCAGTTTCAAAATTTCCATTGCCGTCTCTTCAGGTAAAAAAGCGCTTGGATCGATGCTGTAGCCCTGCTCACGGAGCCTGTATAAAATATCAACTGATTCCGGTGTGCCGATATGATGCTGTCGCAGTAATTCCTGATTGCCAAAAATTTCACGTGGTGTCCCCTCGCAGACTGAATGGCCGTTTGCCATGACGTAAACGCGATCAGCGAGCTTCGCGACCTCT
Organism: Brevibacillus brevis NBRC 100599; assembly: GCF_000010165.1. Taxonomy (NCBI): domain Bacteria; kingdom Bacillati; phylum Bacillota; class Bacilli; order Caryophanales; family Paenibacillaceae; genus Brevibacillus; species Brevibacillus brevis. The sequence continues at coordinate 2,641,580 of NC_012491.1, read as the reverse complement.
TCCATATTGTGTGAGACGAAAATAACGGTAAGCTTTTCTTCCCGATTGAGACGGCGGATGCGTTCCAATAGCTCAAGACGAGAGCGCGGGTCTAGCCCTGCGGTTGGCTCGTCAAGCACGAGAATCTTGGGTTGCAAGGAAAGGACGCCAGCCAATGCCACCTTACGCTTCTGTCCGCCACTTAGGGCAAAAGTCGGACGGTCTTTCATCTCCTGAAACGAGAGGCCAACCAAGTCCATCGCCCACTGAACGCGTCGCCGCACCTCCTCTAAAGGCAGCCCCATCCGAAAAGGGCCATAGGCTACATCATCACCGACCAGCTTTTCGAACAGTTGATCCTCTGGGTTTTGAAAAACGAGCCCTACTTGTCTGCGCAACGTACGTATATCGATCTTCGGTTGAGAGACATCCATTCCATTAATGATGACCGTACCAGATTGAGGGCGAATCAGGCCGTTAAAATGCTGGATTAACGTCGATTTTCCCGAGCCGGTATGACCGATAATGGCCAAGCATTCGCCCTCTTCCACCTGGATGGTTACCTGATCGAGAGCACGATGTTCGAGAGGCGTTCCTTGCATATAGACATGAGATAGATTTTCTACGTTTACGATCGGTTGCGTCATGAACCACTCGCCTCCGCTTGTCTGACGTACAGACGATTAACCTCCGCGACAACTTCCTCATTGTGGATGAGATCAGGTGTAAATTCGCTATATTCGGAATGAACGAGATGAGCAATCCGGCTCGCGTCCGGAACATCCAGATGCAGCTCGCGAAGTCTTTCCTGATGGGAAAATACTTCTCGCGGAGTGCCCTGCAATACGATCTTGCCTCCCTCCATCACGATGACGCGATCCGCTTCTGCTACCTCTGACATGTGATGGGTCACTGTGACAATCGTCATTCCTTCGCGGTGCAGCTTGCGGACGACTGCCAAAATATCCTGTCTACCGTAGCTGTCTAGCATACTCGTCGCTTCATCCATGACGAGGCATTGTGGCTTCATCGCCAATATCCCCGCAATGGCGATCCGCTGCTTTTGTCCGCCAGACAAATGATGAGGCGGTCGATGGCGAAAGGCACTCATTCCTACTGCCTCTAGGGCAAAATCCACTCGTGTTTTCATCTCTTCCGCCGATGTTCCGATGTTCTCCAATCCGAAGGCCACATCGTCCTCTACAATCGTCGCGACAATCTGGTTGTCCGGATGCTGAAAAACCATCCCGACACGGCTCCTCACTTCATGAATGCGCTGTTTTTCACGCGTGTTGATTCCGTTAACGATGACATCGCCTTCCTTTGGAGTCAATATTCCATTGAGATGCTTAGACAGTGTTGACTTACCGGATCCATTATGACCAATGATGGCCACATACTCTCCTGGAAACACCTCCATGGAGACATTTTGCAGGACAGGAATTTGTTGCTCTTGGTTAACCTGATAGGCAAACGAGACATTTTCTACACGAATAATCGGTTGTGGTGTCATGCTCTCCCCTCGCCTCTTCGTAAAAGTCGTATGTGTTGTGTTCCTATAAATAAGCAACTACCATGCCAAATAAATATGTTTTTAATTTTCTGTAAATTAAGCTACTAACGGTGGCACTCTGTTGCAATTATGCATCGACATTGTTGCAATTGCATCAATTTTTACGACCTTTCGTAGCGCTTCATTTTTCTCCATAGGGTGGACCGATCCATTCCCAAAATTTTCGCCGCCTCCCCTTTGTTTCCCTTCGTCTCCGCCAAAACCTTTCGGATGGCTTCTGCTTCTCCCTCTTCATGGTCTCGGTAAGATTGTCGCTGATACAGCTTCTTGGCAAAAAAAGCTGTGTCCCCCTTGCCAAGCGCGTCATCCTTGCAAAGCAAGACCATTCTTTCCACTACGTTGCGCAGCTCTCGTACATTGCCTGGCCAGTCGTATTGTTTGAGAACGTGAAAAACGGCCTCTTCTACTTTCAAATGCCTTTTATTTTCCCGTTCCTTGATTTCTTCCATGATCGATGTCACCAATAGAGGAATATCTTCGATTCGCTCTCGCAAAGCAGGTAACTCAAGCGTCAACACATTCAATCGGAAGTACAGGTCTGAACGAAACTGCTTTTCCTCGACCAGTCGTTCCAAATCCCGATTCGTTGCCGCAATGATTCTCACATCGACAGGGACGATACGCTCTCCGCTGATTCTGCGCACTTTTTTCTCCTGCAAGATACGCAAGAGCAACGCTTGGATCGGAATCGACATCTCTCCGATTTCATCGAGAAACAGAGTGCCTCCGTGGGCCAATTCAAACAGCCCGGGCTTTCCACCTTTTCGCGCGCCAGTAAAAGCGCCCTCCTCGTATCCAAACAACTCGCTCTCCAATAAATTGCCAGGGAGAGCCGCACAGTTAACCGGGATGAACGGTCCGGTTGCACGCTGGCTGCTCAAATGTATCCCTTGAGCAAACAGCTCCTTGCCAGTCCCAGTCTCTCCCTGTATAAGAACGGTCGCATCTGTCCGCGCAAATGTTTCCGCCCATTCCTTTGCTTCCCGGATCGCAGCAGATTCTCCAATGATATCCTCCAGGCGGAATTTGGCTTCCAAGCCGCTCTCCATGCTTTGCTTGCGAATGCGCATCTCCATTTTTTGAATGTCGGTAATCTCTTTAAAAGTGGAAACCGCCCCCACGATTTCACCCTCTATGACAATCGGCAAACGGTTGATGATAATTTGTCGATTCAGGATCGTCGCAATGTCCCCTATCTCTTTTTTTCCCGTTGCCAAAATCCTCAACATATCTGAATTAGGGATATAACGGGTAATTTTTTGTCCAACAATATTGCTAGGCAGACCGAGTATTTCCATCGCATTTTTATTGACTCCGATTATAATCGAATCCCGATCGACCGCAATGATCCCGTCATGAGAAGCGTCCAGAATCGCCTGCATGTGGATGTCATGGATCATTTGCCTGGTTCTCCTTCCTCGGCATGCTCAAGCATGACTGCTACTTCTGGTGCTCGCCTTCTTGCCCGACGCTTTTTTCGTTTCTTTTTCCGTAATATGAAAATGGACAGGAGCATCAGTGCGAGGATGGCTAGCTCGATTGGTTGTGCCAGCTTTGCAGAAGTCCAGCCGCTCATGCCCAGCAAGTGAAAGATGACGGCTATGTAAAGGAAGATCGACGCTAGATTTTGAGCGTTCACCTGTTTCACCTCTTTTTTTCTGGTTAGAGAAAAAATGCGGCAGCTTTTTTTCACAATAATCTGACTTGCGCTCTACGAAAAACTCCCATGGAGCCGTGAACATCGCTCCACAGGAGAGTTGGTTCTTGTTGTCTTTCAATTAGATAGGGAGCAGCTCCACCATTTCTTTGCTCTCCAAGTCTTTCACCATGTCGAGCCATGCTTGTGGCTTTTGTGGAAGCACGGCGTAGTATCGCTTCAAGAAAGTGACAATCAGATCCGCTTCGAGGGTCGTCTGCTCCTCGTTAGTCGGCATGAAGCCCAGATCGAGTCCAGATACTGCTTCGCCGTCATTTTGCCAGGACGGATGCACATACGTAAAGTTCGTACGTTTGTAGCCCAGATGAGAGAGTACTTCACGGCGTACAAATGGGTCCATTGGCTTGATTCCGCCAAAGCTGTGCTCTGCCACACGGTACGGGTCGTAGATTTCTGCAAACATCCCGTACAGCTCCTTGCCGTTTTCAGCAGCCAAAGCGAGCAGGTCCTTTTGACGCTCTCTGGCGAGGAAGCGTCCCACTCCGAGTCCTTCGCGACCAATGATCGTGAAGTCTGTCATGGCTACGTTCATGTCTGTGTAATAACGGTATTCGGTAGCGCCCACAACTTCTCCTTCGTGTACAGCTACAAATACGCGAATGCCTGGATCTTCGAGCGGTTCTTTCCACAGATCGTACGCCAATACTTCCTCAGGCGGGAAAACCTCTTGCATCAAACGGTGCATTTTCGCAAACAGCGGATTGTCAATATGTTGAATACGTACGAATTCCATCAGTCAAATCCCCTCTCGATCGATTATGTCGGATAAACACCCTACAGATGCTGTTGAAATGGATTTTTCCATTCCATGAGTGTTCCGTAGTTGCGAGATTCCTCATCTTCCAAATAATTTGCCACAACCCGAACAGGCGTGCGACCACAGTGCATGAGAAATGTAATCACCGGGTCTCTTACTTCCCCTGTCAGAACACGTTCCAAATACTGCTCAGGTGTCCATTGGTCTGCATACCGTCCATATCCTGGCATGCGACCTCCGCCGAGCAATCTGCGCAGTCCTTTTTGTACCACCAGCTCATACATTGCTTGCATCATCTGTTGACCCAATCCCAGCTTGCGGAAGCTCGGGCGGATGCAAATATCTACAATGTATAGCGTGTCCCCCTCAGGATCATGATTACGAATATAACCGCTATCCGTGACATCTTCCCATTTATGCTCGGGGTGAGCCGGATCAAACTTCACGAGCAACCCTGTCATCGAACCAGCTAAAACGCCGTCCACTTCTACACAAATAGCACCTTCCGGGAAGAGCGTAATATGGTTCGTCAGCTGCTCCTGGTTCCACCATAGCTCTGACGGGAACGGCGGGGGAAAGCTCTCCGCCTGTATTTGGATCAATTCGAAGAAGTCCGCGTGATTGTAGTTGCGTATGACGGCTTTGCGTGGCTTGTTCCCTTCAAATACATACAGCTCTTTTCTGTACATATGCATCCTCCTGCTGTCCAGATCACGATGGAATGCTTACTTCCAGTCTGTGTACAAATCAGTGCGGCGGTCGCGCCACGTTGTGACAGAACCTTTTTCCCGCACATCGTATAGCAATTGGATATCCAGGTCAGCGGTTACCATCATGTCGTGGTTGATTTCCCCTTCAGCAAGAATGCCTCGCGGAGGGAACGGAACATCGTTTGGTGTCAAGATCGCCGCTTGTCCAAAGTTCGCTCGCATGAAATCAACGGTCGGCAACGAGCCTACTGTTCCAGTCAGCACGACATACACTTGGTTTTCAATTGTCCGGGCATGACTGGTATAACGTACGCGGTGGAACGCGTGGCGATCATCCGTGCAGGATGGGCAGAAAATGACGTCTGCACCCCTTGCTTTGGCGATGCGCACCCACTCAGGGAACTCGATGTCGTAGCATATAATCATCGCTACCTTCCCTTTGTCGGTCTCAAAGATTTGCAACGAATCGCCAGCCCCCATGTTCCAGCCTTTTACTTCCCATGGCGTGATATGGATTTTTTTCTGCTGGCCTACACGTCCATCCGGGTAGAACAGAAAAGCCGTATTGTAAAGTTTGCCGTTTTCCTCGATGATGTGCGTTCCACCAATCAGATGCATCTCATATTTGGCAGCGAGGGAACGAAACAGCTCCACATATCGGTCCGTGAATGATGGCAATGCTGTAATCGGCAGCGCATTGCCTTGTTCGTCTCCGATTGACATGAGTTGAGTCGTAAACAGCTCCGGAAAAAGGAGAAATTCTGTGTCGTACTCTTGCGCGTTTTTCACGTAGTGCTCAACTTGATTGGCGAAGTCTTCAAAGCTATGTATGGTATGCAGATGGTACTGCACAGCGGAAACACGCATTTTCATGCCATTCTTCCTTCCTCAGACGTGATAACAACCTCTCAGACTAAAATATATCAAAAACAGTCTGTAAAGTCTCGTTATAGACTGTATGAAAAAAGTCGCCTATCCGCTTAGACGGGCGACTCTCACCATTATTGGTTGATACACATCCGCAAAACCGTTTTGTAGAGCAACTCTGTTCCGAGTGCCACGTCTTCATAGGCAGCGTATTCTTGCGGATTATGACTGATACCGTCCTTGCAGCGGACAAAAATCATCCCGTAATCACAAACGTAGGAGAGCGCCAATGCGTCATGGAAAGGACCACTCATCAGCTCGCGTACAGAGGCACCGAGCTTGCTGCTCTCCTCATGCATGATTGCCTTAATCCAGTCGGCACAATAACGCGGTTCACTATTTGTATCTTCCGTAATGGTATAGTGCAACCCACCTTCTATGGCAGCTAGCTCAATCGCCTCGCGCAACGCTTGTTCGCGCTCATCGCGACGCTTCAAATCGATATCCCGCAAATCAATCGAAAAACGCACCCGCTCGGGAATGATGTTGCGCGAATCCGGGAAAACCTCCAAGTGACCAACTGTTCCGACTGTTGGTGCTTGTGGATCGAGCTTTGCCAGCTCGTTTACCGCCAAAATTACTTTTGCCGCTCCGACTAGGGCATCCTTTCTCATCGACATCGGTACGGAACCAGCGTGCCCGGCAAAGCCAGTCAGCTCGACCGTCCACCACAATGGTCCTGATATCGCCGACACGATCCCAATCGCTTCTCTCGCGTCATCGAGAATCGGCCCCTGCTCAATATGCAGCTCCAAATAAGCACCGATGCTGCCTTTTGGATAAATAGACGCTTCCAGGCGATCAGGATCGCACCCAAATTCAATCAGTGCCTGCCTGCGTGTGATCCCGTTCTTATCCGTCCTCTCCAAGTCCGCCGGTTCCAGCATACCGAGAATGCCTTTGGAACCAAACAGTCCTTTTTGAAAACGGCATCCTTCCTCGTCACAAAACGCAACGACCTCAATAGGCTGTGCAGGCATGATTCCTTGTTCATTCAACGTCTGGGCGACTTCTAGTCCACCCAATACGCCGATCACCCCATCGTACTGACCCCCGTACGGCTGCGAATCGATATGCGAGCCAATCATCAAGATCGGGGCTTGCTCATCCTTCCCCGCCATCCGGCCAATCAAATTGCCGAAGTCATCGATCCGCGTGTGAAGACCGGCTTCTTTCATCCAGCTAGCCACCAGCTCTACGCCTGCTCGGTCTTCAGCAGACAAAGCGAGTCGACATACACCCGTTTCGCCTATTTTCCCAATTTGCGCCAATTGCTCGATTCGTTTTTGCAGTCGTTCTTCGTTGATCGCAAGCTTCCTCGCCTTTACGTTCATGCTCGTAGGACCTCCTCATCTTGGCCATGATAGACGAAAACTCATCCTTACCTTATGCATGTGCCTCTTCCCAAATGGTATTCAACTCGTCCTGTTCCTAGTAGAAGTTTCCTCAAATGAAGCGATTCTGTATAGATTAGGTCAGGAAAATCGTCTTTAATCTTGGTATAATGAATCGGAAAGTCAGGTAGGAGGAACAGCAGATGACCGAGTGGTTGAATAAACCAGTGAAGACCATACAAAGACCAAAGAAACGAGGTACGGTAGAATACATCGATGACCAGTATATCGTGGTGTTCTTTACTTCCCCGCGAAAAGAGCGCGTTATTTTCTCGAGCAAGGAAGCGTTCCTAAATAAAGTCGAGTTCGTGGAAGACCCCGTTTCATGAGAAAAAGCCCCTGACTTCAGCACTGAAGTGCACCCCTTAGAATAGACATTGGAAAAAACCCCTAGGTTAATCCGATGTAATTCTAGGGGGTGCTTTTCGTCATGGCAGTGAAAGGACACAAATGTAAACATTATCCAGAATCACTCAAGGTAGAAGCGGTTCGCTTGCACGTGGAAGAAGGATGGAGCTACAGAAAGATTGCAGAACACCTAGGGGTCCAGGATAAATACCGCGTCAGAACTTGGATGAGAAAGTATCGTGAAAATGGAGATGCATCATTCAAGGACGGGCGTGGAAATCCTCATCGGGTTGAAACGGAGCAGGACCGGGAAATTCGGCGTCTACAACTGGAGGTAGATGTCTTAAAAAAGTGGTTACAAATCTTGAATCGGGAGGGTTGCAAAACAAGCACATCGTCGTTGACGAGCTAAGGGACAAACGAAGCGTTCAAGAACTGTGCGCTTGTTTAGGTATAAGCCGAAGCGGTTACTATGCGTATGTGAAACGCAAGGACGATGATCCCGACGAACATCTCAAACGCAAAATCAGAAGCATTTATGAAGAACGGGACAAGACGGTTGGCTATCGTCGTGTCCAGGACGAGTTATACCGCCAATATAACCTGAAAGTAAATCACAAGAAAGTGCTACGTCTCATGCAGGAGCTAGGCATGCAGGCAATCATCCGTCGTAAATACATCCACCGTACCAGTTATGAAACGGCTGTGTCGGATGGCAGAATCACGGAAAATTTGCTGCAACGGAATTTCACTGCGGAAGGGCCTAATCAAAAGTGGGTAACGGATGTCACACAGTTTCGGGTATTTGACCATCGGATTTACTTATCTGCTATAAAAGATCTATGGAACAATGAGATTGTCGCTTATCATCTAAGCCAGCGTAACGATAATCCACTTGTGTTAGAAACCTTCAAGAAAGCATTTGAAAAACAAAAAGACGTGGCTGGATTGATCGTTCACAGCGATCAAGGGTACCAGTACACGTCCCATGCTTACCACGACATGCTGCCAAAGGTTGGAGCCCAAATCAGCATGTCACGCCGAGGCAATTGTTATGACAACGCCTCTATGGAGAGCTTCTTTTCGCATCTGAAAGTTGAAGCACTCTATCCCTATGATATCCGAAGTATAGAGGAAGCACAAAGGCGAATAGAAGAATTTATTCTCTTTTATAACGAGAAAAGAGCACAACGAAAACTAAATAAGCTGACGCCGGTTGAATACCGACGTCAGCTTATAGCCTAGGGCTTATTTCAATGTCCACTAAATGGGGTCTTGACCACACTTCAATCAGTGCGAAGCCAAGGGCTTTTTATATGTGCGTAGGCATCTTACGCGTAATGCTCGTCACGCAGGCGTTTGATTTCATCGCTCTCCAGGTACTCGTCATATGTCATCATTTTATCAATGACACCCTTCGGCGTGAACTCAATGACCCGGTTCGCAATGGTTTGAACGAACTGGTGGTCATGAGATACGAACAAAAGTGTACCGTCGAACTCAATCAAGCCGTTGTTCAATGCAGTAATGGATTCCAAATCCAAGTGGTTCGTCGGTTCGTCCATGATCAATACGTTGGCACTCGCCAGCATCATCTTGGACAGCATGCAACGAACTTTTTCTCCCCCGGACAATACGTTTGACTTTTTCAGCGCTTCATCTCCAGAGAACAGCATGCGACCGAGGAATCCACGAATGAAAGTCTCGTCTTGATCTTTAGAGTATTGGCGCAGCCAGTCAACCAGGCTCAAATCGGAGTTAAAGTACTCCGCATTGTCTTTTGGGAAGTACGCTTGGGAAGTCGTAACGCCCCATTCGAAAGAACCGCTATCAGGCTGAACTTCGCCCATCAAGATTTGGAAGAAGGTTGTTTTTGCCAGCTCGTTTGGTCCGACAAATGCAACTTTGTCCCCTTTGTTGATGGTGAGGTGAAGGTTTTCAAACAGTTTTTCGCCTTCAATTGTCTTGCTCAAGCCTTCGATAGCTACGAGGTTTTTACCCGCTTCACGCTCTGGCTTGAAGTTGATGAACGGATACTTACGGCTGGAAGGACGAATGTCTTCCAACGTAATTTTCTCCAACAGCTTTTTACGCGAAGTCGCCTGCTTGGACTTGGAAGCATTCGCAGAGAAACGCGCAATAAACTCTTGCAGTTCCTTCATTTTTTCTTCTTTCTTCTTATTCTGATCACGAACCATTTTCAACGCCAATTGGCTCGATTCGTACCAGAAGTCGTAGTTACCTACATACATTTGGATTTTGCCAAAGTCAATATCCGCAATGTGCGTACATACCTTGTTCAGGAAGTGACGGTCATGGGATACAACGATGACGGTGTTTTCATAATCCGCCAGGAAGTTTTCCAACCAACGAATCGACTCGATGTCCAAATGGTTCGTCGGCTCATCCAAAAGCAGGATGTGTGGATTACCAAACAGCGCTTGCGCCAACAGAACGCGTACCTTCTCCGAACTAGCGAGATCCTTCATCTGCTTGTCGTGCAGGTCTGTCGGGATACCGAGACCGATCAGCAAGCTAGCTGCATCTGCTTCGGCCATCCAGCCGTTTAGCTCTTCGAATTCTCCCTCCAATTGGGACGCGCGATTGCCGTCTTCCTCAGAGAAATCTTCTTTCATGTAAAGAGCGGTCTTCTCTTCCATGATCTCGAATAGGCGCTTGTGGCCCATAATTACCGTTTTTAACACTTCGTACTCGTCGAATTCAAAGTGGTTCTGCTTTAATACAGCGATACGCTCGCCCGGTGTCACCGAAACGTGACCGCTCGTCGGATCGATCTCTCCGGAGAGGATCTTCACGAAGGTAGACTTCCCTGCACCGTTCGCACCGATGAGGCCGTAACAGTTACCTGGGGTAAACTTAATGGATACATCTTCAAACAGTGCGCGCTTCCCGTAGCGCAGCGTCACGTTCTGAGTGCTTATCATCGTCGCAATACCTGCCTTTTTTGAATCGTTCAAACACTTATCTTACCAGAGATGACCTCATTTTGCAAAAGGTAAACGATTTCGCGCCTAGCAAAAAATACTGGATTCATGAAATGGACTCTGGCAGGGAAAACTACCATGGCAATCCAGTGGGAAGGAGGCTTCCGATATGTCCAAGCAAAATGGTGTTAAAAATGAGATGGGAAAGAAAGAAAACCCTTCACAAACCCGCAGATCGAACACAATTAGCAAAGAACAGACACGCTCCAAGCAACGCGGCGAATAATGAGTGACTCATCAAAAACCGGCCTGCAGCATATGCAGACCGGTTTATTTGCAAGAAATCAGATCAAACACTGGCCTGCAACGGAACGCGGGCAGGGCGATGTGTCTGTACAGGTTGTGAATCCACGTAGATCGATACATTGTGCAACGTCACGTACACAATGCTCTGCTCTTCTACGTTCAGCTCCATAAAGCGCTGCCTGCTCATCTCTGCCTCAAATACCTCCTCCGTGTCCAATCGCTTCAGATCAAGGCGAACGATCGGCCCCAAGAGCGAAATATGGTTAATCTCAGCTTGAACCGATCTGGCAGACTTCGCCTCTGGCGGGCGCACTGAGATCTCTACATCGTGTGGCCGCATGTATCCGACAGCGGGAGCCTCCACCGCTTTGTCCTTCCAATCTGTCTCGAACTCTGCCTCACCGAGCTTGATTTTGCCATTTTGGATTCGTCCGTGAAACAGATTGACCCGCCCCAGAAAGCTGTACACAAACGGATTCGCCGGATGATGATAAATTTCTTCGGGCGATCCTACCTGCTCCACTCGCCCTTCATTCATCACAACTACCTGATCCGCCAATTCCATCGCTTCCTCCTGATCGTGTGTAACGAATAGAATCGTTAGCCCAAGCTTCCCGTGCAGATGACGGAGCCAGCGACGTAGCTCCTGCCTCACTTTCGTATCCAAAGCGCCAAACGGTTCATCCAGCAGCAAAAATTTTGGTTCCACTGCCAACGCCCTCGCCAATGCAACACGCTGGCGCTGCCCACCAGATAGCTGCGAGGGATAGCGATGTGCGAGACCTTCTAGCTGCACGAGTTTTAACAGGGAATGAACTTTTTCACTGATTTCTTCCTTGCTCGGTCGTGTTTTGCGTGAGCGAACGGACAATCCAAACGCAATGTTGTCAAAGATGTTCATATGCCGAAACAAGGCGTAATGCTGAAAAACAAACCCAACCTGCCGCTCGCGCACGTCGCGGTTCGTATTATCCTCTCCGTGAAAGAGAATCCTCCCCTCCTGCGGTTGCTCCAGTCCAGCGATGAGACGCAAAAGCGTCGTTTTTCCCGATCCGGAAGGTCCGAGAAGCGCTACGAGTTCGCCTTCCGGGATATGCAGATTTACATTTTTCAGCGCTGTAAAGCTCTTATAAGACTTGGTTATGTTCACTACCTCGATACTCATCCGGCTCTCTCTCCTGTCACGTCGTAGTGTTGTTCCTCATCCAGCTTTACCTGCCGCTCGGTCTTCCACTCGATCAGGCTTTTCAGAATAAGCGTCACTAAGGCTAAGGCAGCAAGCAAGGTGGCTACCGCAAAGGCAGCAGCGAATTGGTATTCGTTGTAGAGAATCTCCACATGCAACGGGAGCGTATTGGTCATGCCGCGGATATGACCAGAAACGACGGATACTGCCCCGAATTCACCCATGGCGCGGGCATTGCACAAAATGACCCCGTACAAGAGCCCCCATTTTACATTTGGCAGCGTGACGCGTAAAAATGTTTTCCAGCCGCTTGCTCCGAGTGAGACTGCTGCTTCCTCCTCGTCTCTTCCCTGTGCTTCCATGACTGGAATGAGTTCACGAGCGACGAACGGAAAGGTAACAAAGGTCGTCGCAAGTACGATACCGGGAACCGCGAAAATGATTTTGAAATCCCACGCCGCTAGCAAGGGTGCCGCCACACCTTGACTCCCAAACAAGAGGACAAAGATTAGGCCCGCGATGACTGGAGATACGGCAAATGGCAAGTCTATCAACGTAAGCAACACATTTTTACCCGGGAACGAAAACTTGGCGATTGCCCATGCAGCAGCGATCCCGAACGTCACATTCAGCGGTACGCTAATGGCTGCCACTAGCAAGGTGAGCCTAACAGCGGATAACGTTTCCTCCTCAGTAATTGCGGCAACGAACACCTCCGCCCCTTGCCGAAATGCTTCTGTAAACACAGCCACTAGTGGCATGATCAAAAACAAGCCAAGAAAGAGCATGGCCACGATAATCAGTGTCCATCGAATATAAGCTGGCTCCGTCAAATGCTTCATACGTCATACCTCCTAACGGGCCGCATCGAATTTATTGATTTTCCATTGCAAGTAGTTGATGACCAAAAGCATGACAAAGGAAATGACAAGCATGACGGTTGCAATTGCCGTAGCGCCTGCATAATCAAACTGCTCCAGCTTGGTCATAATCAAAAGGGGTACAATCTCTGTTTTCAACGGCATGTTCCCGGAGATGAAAACGACGGAGCCATACTCCCCCAAGGCTCTGGCGAAGGCAAGCGCAAAACCCGTAATGATTGCCGGTAACAGATGCGGCAAAACTACCCGCCAAAATGTATTCCATCGGGTAGCGCCCAACGTAGCCGCCGCTTCCTCCATTTGCAAATCCCAATCCTGCAAAACAGGCTGGACGGTTCTGACGACAAAAGGAAGACCAATGAATGTTAGTGCAACCCATATACCGATGGGGGTGTACGCTACCTTGATCCCCCATTCCGCCAGGTACTGCCCGATCCAGCCATTTTCAGCGTAAATAGAAGTCAGGGCAATCCCGCCTACTGCGGTAGGTAAAGCAAAAGGCAGGTCAACAATGCCGTCAATGATCCGCTTCCCCGCAAACTGATAGCGAACCAACACCCATGCCACCAAGACGCCGAACACCGCATTGAGACAAGCCGCGAAAAAAGAAGTCATAATACTCACACGAATGGAGGCAAGGACCCTCGTATCCATAATCGTCCCGATGAATTGCTCCCAGCTCATCGTCGAAGCTTTTAAAAACAAGACAGACAGAGGGATCAGCACCAGTAGACTCAGGTAGATGATGGTATAGCCCATGGTCATGCCAAAGCCTGGCAGAAACCCTCTGTTGTGGAGTGATTTTCTCATGAAGGTAACTCCTCTGAGGAAAGTGTAGGTCTATGGTTTATAAAGTTGATCGAAGACGCCTTGATCTGCAAAATGAGTCTTTTGTGCTTTCGTCCAGCCGCCAAACAACTCATCGATGGTAAACAATTGGATGTCAGGGAATGCGGGTTTATGTGCTTTGAGTACTTCCTGTGAACGAGGGCGGTAGTAATGCTTGGCTGCGAGCTCTTGGCCTTTTTTGGTATACAGGAACTGGAGGTACGCTTCCGCTACTTCTCTTGTCTTGTGCTTGTCAGCGTATTTGTCAACGAGGGTGACAGGCGGTTCAGCCAAAATGCTCACGGACGGATTTACAATCTCAAACTTGTCTTTCCCTAGTTCATTGACCGCGAGATACGCTTCGTTTTCCCATGCAATCAGCACATCCCCCATGCCACGCTCGACAAAAGTAGTGGTCGAACCGCGCGCCCCAGAATCGAGGACGGGTACATTTTTAAACAGTTGTGCGACGAATTCTTGTGCCTTCGCTTCATCTCCCCCATTTGTCTTCAAGGCATAACCCCATGCAGCCAAGTAGTTCCATCTGGCTCCCCCAGACGTTTTCGGGTTCGGAGTGATCACGGAGATACCAGGCTTGATCAAATCATCCCAATCTTTGATTTGCTTCGGATTGCCTTTACGTACCAGAAACACAATCGTGGAGGTGTAAGGCGAGCTGTTTTTCGAGCGCTTCTTTTGCCAATCAGCAGGAATCAGACCGTGTTCGGCAATCGCGTCAATATCGTAAGCAAGGGCAAGGGTCACCACATCTGCTTCCAAACCATCGATGACGGAGCGGGATTGCTTGCCTGAACCGCCATGTGATTGCTTGATCGTCACTGTTTGACCTGTCTTTTGTTGCCACTCTGAGGCAAACTCCTTGTTGATATCTTGGTAAAACTCTCGCGTCGGATCGTAGGAAACATTGAGCAGCTCTACCGTAGTGTTGCTGCCCCCTGCTCCCTTACCAGTTTCTGCTGGTGCAGCAGCCGAGCAGCCAGCCATAGCCGCAGCCATAGCAACGATTCCTACGCGTTGCAGGATCGTCTGGACCTTGCCTTTCGTGGTTTTCATACAGCTCACCTTCACTCCTCTTTTAATCTATAGTAATTTACTCGGAATACTCTGTTATTGAAGATTATACCTGCCTTTCTGTTCCTGTCAACGATATTTCCATCTACCCTATGCTAGGCAGGTAGGCCACGTTCAAATGTTATTCGCCTATCCAGCAAATTTGGGCCCGCCCGTTCTGATTTTTTCAAAAAAATAAGCCTTCCCGCTCAAATGGGAAAGCTTGTTTCGATCAGATTGTGGCACTGGCATATTTCCTCCGGTCAAAAGCAAAAAGATCGGCGTCCGCGTGACTTCCTTTTGTAATCATATCACTGATGATTTGCGCGCCGATCGTGGAATAGACGGTTCCGTTCCCTCCGTAGCCTAGCGTGAACAAGCAGTGCGGATACCCTTCCTGCTCCCCAAACAGCGGGAGTCCATCATGCGTTTCAACAAAAGTCGCTCCCCAATAATATTCGGCTCTAATGGGAATACGTGGAAATAACTCTTGAATCTTTGCGAGTAATTGATCCCGCTTCTTCAGACTAGAGGCATCCTTCTTTTGTAGGTCGTTCAACGGCTCATCAAGTCCTCCGACAATGATTCTGCCCTCCAAACAAGTACGGATATACAAATAGGGACGAGCGGTTTCCCAGATTAAACAAGCATTTGGCCAACCCGTAAGCGCTTCGACTGGATTGGTCACGATGGAAAACGAGCTGGAAATCACCGCGTTGGCATTTCGTTTCATGGTTTGCGCTTCGTAGCCAGTCGCAAACACGGCACGCCTGCACTTGATTGTGTGCCCACTTTTTGTATAGACCAAAAGTCCTCCAGTCTGGACTTTTTGATGCACCACTTCCGTGTTTTCGTATACGCGCATCCCTTTTTTCACAGAGTGGGCGATGACACTCAACCATTAGGGTAACCAACACGCCAACCTGCATCCGTTCCCCTATCGCCCCATTCATTGCTTATACGGTATGATGGGTGTTAGAAGGAGTGATTGCGCTTGACTACGGTATATGTTAAGCTTCCGCACGAAAATGCAGTTGTTCGAGAAATCGCTGGGACGGATGAACTACAGGAGCTGGTGGGCGGAGACTATGAGGTAGTGGAAGATGATCATCTGGAGGGAATCTCCCTCGTTGTGAATGAAGATGCTCGCGGAGTAGAAGCAAACAATTTCCCTATCACGTCAGATGGTTTTTTAGACTGGGTCTATGGACCTTGCGTATTCATCAAAGCAGATGGGCGTTCGCTTACAGCTGACGACCTTTCGAGAATTAACCGGTTTTTATCCTCCAAAGGATGAGGTTTTAATCAAAACAATGACCCCTGACCTATCAGCTCACGTCCATGTACTCGGCTGATGATCAGGGGTCTTGTATTTTCACTCAAATAGAAAAAGAACTAGCTCTTGATACCGCTGCTGCCGAAGCCACCCGCTCCTCTTTCCGTCTCATCCAGCTCATCGACTACTTCGAACTGCGCGACTGGAACGATTGCAATCACACCTTGTGCAATCCGATCCCCTTTTTTGATCAAGTAGCTATGGGCATCGACTTCTTGTTCAACGGTTACTTCGTTTTCGCCAGCACCCAGACATACCTTGCCGCTTTTTCCGGATGCGATCCGAATGTTATCGATCAGGACGCATACTTCACCGCGATAACCAGCATCAACAGTCCCTGGTGCATTGGACAAGCGCAGCTTTGTTTTTGCACTGATCCCGGAGCGAGGGCGCACTTGCAATTCAAATCCTTCTGGAAGCGCGAACGCCAAGCCTGTTGGAACCTTTGCAGATTGTCCTGGGGCAATCAATGTATCCTCTACCGCGACCAGATCAAAGCCCGCGTCCATTGCTCTCGCGTACGCTGGGATCACGGCGTCTTGGTGGAGCTTTTTAATTTTCACCTGTGTAACCGGGCGCTCATTTGTCATGTTCATGTAATAGTCTCTCCTCATATAGCCTGTGGGCTGATTACCATTCATAGTGTACAAGAAGCAACCACATCCAGCAAGAAGCACCGATTTCATAAAAACCTCACAAACCCCTTACTTTTTTAGCGCATCTAACAATGGAATGTGGTATAATCACCGATGCATCTAAAATCACAATTGAAAAAGAAAGGTGGAATTGTACCTTGCAAGTACAAAAACCATATCGCATTTTGTTGTATTACAAGTATACTCCTATTGAAAATTATGAGGAGTACGCAGCCGAGCACTTGAAATTTTGCAAGGATAACGGGCTGAAAGGGCGGATTATCATAGCTCCGGAGGGCATTAATGGAACCGTATCCGGAACGATTGAACAAACAGACGCCTACATGGAATATGTGCGAAAAGATCCACGTTTTAGTGATATGTGGTTTAAAATAGATGAGTCGGAAGAGCATGCATTCAAAAAAATGTTTGTGCGTGCGAAAAAAGAGCTCGTAACATGGCGTTTGGAGGAAGATGTCAATCCGAATGAACTAGTTGGCACCTATCTGAACCCAAAAGAATGGTACGAAATGATGCAGGAAGAGGATGTCGTAATCCTCGACGGTCGCAACTATTACGAATACGATTTGGGACATTTCCGTGGTGCGATTCGCCCTGAAGTGGATTCATCCCGTGAGTTCCCTGAGTGGATTCGTGACAACATGAGCCAGTTCAAGGATAAAAAAGTCCTCACCTACTGCACAGGCGGTATTCGTTGCGAAAAGCTGACAGGTGTCTTGCTGCAACAAGGTTTTGAAAATGTGTACCATCTTGAGGGCGGAATTGTCACGTATGGTAAAGATCCAGAAGTCCAAGGGCGCCTGTGGGATGGAAAATGCTACGTGTTTGACGAGCGCATCTCCATACCGATCAATCATACCGAAGAAGACGTCGTCATTGGCCGTTGCCATTACTGTGGTACTGTCGAAGACCGCTATGTAAACTGCGCCAACCCATTCTGCAACAAACAGCACTTCTGCTGCACAGAATGTGAGACAAAATTCAAGCGTTCTTGCTCCGATGAATGCCGCGACCACCCTCGCAACCGTTATGTAGAAGCGGAAGAAAAAGCGAAGCTGGAAGCTGCTGGATCAAACGTATAATTTGGTACAAACACAAACAAGCTGATTCTCTCGCAGAGTCAGCTTGTTTGTTTATAAACAAAAGGCTCACCCCCCTCTCATTTCCTTTCCCTGAATTTGGTACTATAATAAAAATCAAATCATTCGCAAAAGGGGATACATTATGTCAGTGATTCATGAAACGAGCATTCTCGAATGGCAAGCTGCAATGACAGCTGGAACCACGACTTCGCGGGAATTGACCCTCGCCTTTTTACAGCGGATTGCCACCTACAACAAACAAGGCATCCGAATCAATGCCATTTGTGAGCTAAATCCAGATGCACTAGCGATCGCAGAGTCACTGGATCGAGAACGAGCGGTGTCAGGCAGTCGTGGGCCGCTTCACGGAATCCCTGTATTGATTAAGGATAACATTGCGACATCTGACAAGATGCACACGACGGCTGGAGCTCTAGCTTTAGCTGATTCGTTTGCCTCTGCGGATGCATTCGTCGTTACCAAGCTCCGAGAGGCGGGCGCGGTTATTTTAGGGAAAACCAATCTGACGGAATGGGCTAACTTTATCTCCAATGACATGCCAGATGGCTACAGCTCGCGCGGTGGACAAGTGTTGAACCCATACGGTCCTGGTGTACTCGATGTCGGCGGGTCTAGCTCGGGGTCGGCTGCTGGGATTGCCGCAGGTTTTGCTGTTGTGGCAGTCGGTACGGAGACTTCCGGGTCGATTCTCCATCCAGCAGAACAAAATTCGCTCGTGGGAATCAAACCTACTGTTGGCTTAATCAGTCGTTCGGGTATCATCCCGATTTCCCATAGCCAAGACACAGCCGGACCGTTGGCGAGAACCGTGACAGATGCAGCTATTTTGCTTGGCGCGCTTACTGGCATAGATGAAAAGGATCCGGTGACTGGAAAAAGCGAGGGTCTCGCGCAGACCGATTACCTCCCCTTCCTCGATGCAGATGGATTGCGGGGTGCACGCATCGGCGTTGTACGCTCCAGATTTTTGGCTGAGTGTGAAGCCGAAGAAATCGCCTTGTATGAAGCAGCTATTGAAAAGCTTAAAGAGGCTGGCGCAACTATCATAGATGCGGTCACCATCCCGACAGAAAATGCCGAATGGAACATACATGTTCTCGTGCATGAATTCAAGGTTGGGGTAAATGCGTACTTAAAAACGTTACCAGCCTCCTACCCGATCCGCTCCTTACAGGATGTCATTGCTTTTAATCGGGCACATGAAGAACAAGCCCTGCTTTACGGGCAAGAGCTGCTAGAAGAATCCGAGAAAACCAGTGGCACACTGACAGAGCCGGAATATCTGGCAAATCTCCTGTTCGATTTGGAAATGTCACAAAAACAAGGCCTTGATGCTGTCATGAAGGAGCACCAACTCGACGCCCTCTTGTACCCTGGAAGTACGGGTTATGCGATCCCAGCCAAAGCTGGTTACCCTTCGATTACGGTTCCGGCTGGCTATACTTCCGCAGGCAAACCATTTGGCATCATGCTTACTGGCTTGGCATTCCAGGAACCTACTTTACTTCGTCTGGCCTACGCTTATGAGCAAGCAACTCGACTGCGCGTAGCTCCGGATATGACGAAAGCGTAAAGGAAGTACTCGCCTATCCAGCAAAAAACGCATGAGACCTTTTTGGCCCCATGCGTTTTTCCCTTTCTACATCGTCTTGCTTTCTTGCTCCGCTTTCCCGAGTCGATCCTGGAACAGCTTGCTCAATTGACCGATATTTACTTCCCATTCCTCATCCTTGTAATAAACAGTCGCTTTGGATTCGCCTTTTTTACCTACGATACGAATATTCGTTGTCTTCACTTCATAGGTGCCATCTTCCTTGAAGGAAATATCCGCATCCTTAAGCTCTTTGTCCAATACCGGAGTAATCGTCTTATCGACGACTTCCTGCGTCGCTACGGCTGCTTGGCGCCCCATTTGGATCACTTCTTCAGGACTGAATTGGAAAAACAACACGAGCACAACACCAATAATAGCTGCAAGCGAAATAATTCGAATGATACTTCGCACCACCCATTGGGCAGCCATGATGATGATTATGATAGCTAGCGCAATCGGCCAGTAATCTTTGATCAGTTGAAGTATTTGGTCCACGTATATCCCTCCTTCGATTTCAGTCTCGCCAAAAAATATCGAAACCAAATCTTCTTACAGAAAAAAACCGTCACAGCAAAGCAGACGGAATCACAAAAATGGGTTGTCTATCACTAATTCTCGTAAAAAAAGCAAACTCCTGCTCTCATTTTCAATCGTTTTAAACAAATAATTGACATCATCTTCATCTTTTATCCATAATAGGAATCCGAGAAAAAATGGAAACGGGGAGATATAGGATGAAACAAAATCTGTATGATCAACTGGATTTTTATCAGGACTATCAAAAGCTGCGTCTGTCCGGTCAATCGGAGAATGATATGATCGAACAGCCCGCCTTTCGCGGATGTCTCCCCTCCCTAAAAGGTTTGCGTGTACTCGACCTCGGTTGTGGTGGCGGACAGTTTGCCAGATACTGTGTAGAGCAAGGTGCAAGTGAAGTGATCGGTGTTGATCTTTCCCACAATATGCTGGAATATGCCCGAACGAATAACAGTCATGAGAACATTCAATATCTACATGGCTCCCTGGAGGACATTGAGCTTGCCTCACATGACTACGATCTCATTACGAGCTCTCTCGTCATGGACTATGTTCGTGACTATGAGCACGTGATCAACAAAATAAGCCGCGCCTTGCGCAACGGAGGACATTTCGTATACTCCACACTCCATCCGCATATTACCGCTCGCAAAAAGGTCGAGGGCTGGGTACGCGACGAAGAGGGGCAGAAGCATTTCTGGCCCTTGGACAACTACCTGGAAGACGGAGAACGTGAAATGTACATGATGAACGGCAGAAAGGCGCTTTTTTACCACCGATCCATGTCCACTGCTGTCAATACGTTAATCCAATCGGGGCTTACCCTCCAAGAGATCATCGAGCCAACCTGCACGCCAGAAGGACTTCTTATCCAGCCACATCAGATTTCAGAAGTAAGAAGACCGACGTTTATTATTTTCAAGACGCAGAAGATTGCATAAATGGATGATGAAAAGCCCGGGAAGTGATCCGGGCTTTCTGTATCATTTCGATGCTTATTTTTTCCCATTCTCATCCAGAGCTTTTGCATAATATTCTTCCTGAATAGACTCCGGCACCATACTCCCGCCCGTCGCCCATACAATATGGGTCGCTTTTTTCATTTTTTCCGTTAGCCCTTGCTTCACCAGGTAGTGACGCCCTGCCTCCTGCTGAAACAATCGAACAGGTCCTGGCATGCCAGCCAACGCAGACGGCTCCAATCGAATCGATTCGAGATCACGCAAGGCACGCAATAAGGCGTATAGCTCTTCGTCAGCGACTGTATATACACCACTGAGCAGATTTTCCATGGTTTTCCCTACGAATCGCGAAGGACGGCCAACAGCCAAACCATCCGCCTCTGTCTTGTTATCGATTCCAAAGTCTTGAACGGAAACTTTGTCATGCAGTCCTGTCATTAAGCCTAGCAGCATGCAGGGCGAATGGGTAGGTTCCGCAAAAAAGCAATGAACATTGTCTCCGTAGATAAGCTTCAATCCGTACGCCACGCCGCCAGGACCTCCCCCCACCCCACACGGCAGGTAGACAAACAACGGGTGATCGCGATCTACTGTAATCTGCTGCTCCTCTACCTGTTTCTTTAATCGTCCGGCTGCTACTGCATAGCCGAGGAATAGACGCTTGGAGTTCTCATCATCGATGAAATAACAATTCGGGTCGGCCTCCGCCTGCTTTCTGCCCTCTTCCACCGCTTTCCCATAATCCGATGCGTATTCGACTACCTGGACTCCTTTTGCCCGCAGCAATTCCTTTTTCCATGCTTTAGCGTCCGCTGACATGTGAACAGTGACTTGAAAACCGAGCTTCGCGCTAATGATCCCGATGCTCAAACCGAGATTTCCTGTCGAGCCTACTGCAATGGAATAACGGGAAAACAGTTCACGGAACGTATCTGTGGCCAAAATAGCATAATCATTGTCCGGTTGCAGCATCTGATGCTTTTGGGCCAATTCTTCTGCATGTGCCAGCACCTCGTAGATGCCGCCCCGGGCTTTGATCGAACCTGCAATAGGCAAATGGCTGTCGCATTTTAACCAGAGATTCCCCTGAATATTCGATGCAAAGCGAGCCTCTAGGTGCTTTTGCATCTCTTTTATCGGAACGAGTGGGGACTCAATCAGTCCACCAGCAGCGCTCGTCTCGGGAAAAGCCAATTGAATGAACGAGCCAAAACGCCGCAAACGTTCTTCAGCATCCTGGACCTCCTCAGGCGTAACCAAGAGAGTTGCTTTTGCGATCTCGTCATAACCAGGGTTCGTCCAAAAAACTTCATCGGTCTTTATCAAGCTAGGAAGAAGCGGGTATTTCCTTTTCCACTCCTCGATTGTTAACCCTTCCACCTTTTCATTGTCTCCCATCTTGAACGAGCCCCCTATTCTTCCTTCCACTCTTTTTGTTATTATAACGAAATAGTACGAAATTTCTCTCGAAAAACCAAATAAAAATAACTGCTGAATCCACACCTTTGATACAATGGTCGTTAAAGAAGTTGACTGTAACAAAAAGGAAAGTGATAACATGTATCGCTATACCATATGCTTTCTCAAACATAGAAATGGAATACTCATGCTAAATCGCAGCAAATCACCGTTAATGGGGCTATGGAATGGCGTAGGCGGTAAGCTAGAGCACGGAGAGACTCCACTGGACAGTGTCCTTCGCGAGGTTCGGGAAGAGACGGGCATTTTGTTAGAAACCGCTTGCTACAAAGGAATTGTCTCTTGGCTAGTCGATGGAGTTGAAACGGGCGGTATGTATGCATTTCTCGCTCATCTTCCAGAAGACTACGAGCGCTCTCAAACCCCACAGGTCGTGGAAGAAGGCATACTTGACTGGAAAGAGCTAGCATGGGTCTTGGACCCCGACAATGCTGGCGTCCCAGAAAACCTTCCCACTTTTTTACCTTACATGTTGGAAGAGGATGAACCTTGTCAGCATATCTTTACGTACGAAAATAGTCTGGTTGTCAACTACGAAACAGCTTCATTGCCAAAGCCAGTAACCACTTGAATCGGAGGAGAAACACGGATGGAAATTCGCAAGCTTGCAGCACAGGAACAACCACCAATGGATTTACTTTTTTTGGCTGACCCCTCTGTCAGATTGGTGAAAGATTATTTACAAAGAGGCCAATGCTATGTCGCTGTTATGGAGGAGAGCATCGTAGGTGTATACGTCTTGATACCAACCAGACCGGATACGATTGAGCTTGTAAATGTCGCCGTTGATGAGGCCCATCATGGCAAGGGCATTGGCAAAAAGCTCGTTCTTCATTCCATTGAAGTAGCCAAATCTCTCGGTTATAAGACGATCGAAGTCGGCACAGGGAATTCTAGTGTGGATCAGCTCGCGCTTTATCAAAAGTGTGGATTTCGGATGAGTTGGATCGATCGGGACTTTTTCTTGCGGCATTATGAGGAAGAAATTTACGAAAACGGAATTCAAGTGGTAGATATGGTTCGCCTCTCTCAAGATATTTGAGATGATTGTCTAGAAACAGTGTGAACTGAATGAGTATACATAATTTATATTATGTTATCTATGTATAGGAAAAGGTGATGCCAGATGATCACGCACTTTTCAAAATTAACCTTACAAACTGTGTCCATCCAAGGGGTACATCAGGTTTACGCAGACCGTCTCGGCTTTCCGATTTCATCTCAATCAGACAAACAGATTACGTTTCAAGTCACGCCCGATTTTCGTTTAACCTTTGTAGAAGTGTATGAACCGATATCCCCCGCCCATATTGCTTTTCAAGTACCTTATTCCCTGTTTCATGAATCAGCGAAAAAGATCAAAGAATCTGGTCTTTTGATTGTTCGGTGGGAGGATGGGCATGACATTGATGAGGAAAAAGGACGGCTGAACCTGTACTTCCGCGATGGTGACGGGAATCTTCTTGAGATTATTGCCCACGAGTATGTGTCAGAGGAGGTCGTCGAGCCATCCACTCCCCTGCACGTTCTGTATTTACGGGAAGTGGGCTGTCCTGTGGAAAGTGTACCTGTTTTTACGCAATGGCTAAAATCGAATCTCAGCATGAAAACATACGAGGATGGCGATATTTTTAACTTCGTTATCAGCGGAACGGCACATATTGTAGCCACATGGAAAAACAGGCCTTGGATTCCCATTGCCATGAAAGCGTTACCACCGAAAATGCACGTCACTTTTGGAACACCTGACCAAACGTTCCTACAAAAAGTGCGGAGGCGCTTTGAAAAAAGCAACGTCCTCTTCCACTCGGATGCCCAAGAGCTGACGTTCGTCAAGAAAGGATACTCGTTTTCGGTTATCCATACACCCGAATTCGCTCCTGACATCCCGAGCAAATTGCAATTACCGCTTTCTATCTCCACCTAGCAATACAGCGGCAGACGAGGACTTCAGACGTTGTCCCTACTGCCGCTGTTCTGCTTTCACGCTATCCTCGGGCGACCTTTCTCTTCAAAAGTGGCTCGCGACCTTCGCGTCCTTGTGTTTTCGCAAGGTAGATGGCGTATTCAAGCGGGCGGGTAATGGCATTCTTGTACTGCCCCGTTGCCCCCATCTCCCGGAAAATTTCCCGCGCTGGTTTGGGATTCACTTCGATCAGCCAGGCACGACCATCTACATCGATGCCAATATCCAGTCCAAATTCAACCATCCGTCCAAAATGATCCTCGAGTGTTTCCGCTGTTTGAAAAGCGAGCTGCTCGCAATCATGCACGATCTGCGCAGTACGCTCCTCCCCAAACCTCGGTCGTAGAAATACCGATACAGGGATAGCTCTTCCGCCGCCATGCAGATTAGAGGTGGCACTGCGTTCTGGACCCACGCGAATCCCATGACCTGTAATGCTCCATTCACCCTCCCCATTCTTTTGAATCAAGAGGCGCATGTCTACTGCCCGCGAAGGAACCAACTGCAATCGAAGCCCTTGCTGCACGATGTATTTCTCCTGTCTCGTCCAACGATCTACCCATCTCTGGGCGGCGGCTTTGTCTCTTACAACTGTGGATACTTTCGCCCTTTGCTTGTTACGACCGAGCAGTCGAAGTTCATCGCCACGCTTTTCAATCGACAGGATGTTTCGTCCCCCTGTTCCATTGAGTGGCTTTACATAGAGCAACGGATGCTTGCCTAACATGTTCACCAGGCTTTGTCGGTTGTACAGGTGTGTCTCCGGAAGCCAGCGATGCATTCTCGGGTCCCGATGCAGCACCTCATGTACACGCCATTTGTTTGCCAAGCGATTGTTTGCATACAAAAAATTACTCGTCCGCCGAAAGGCCACATAGTTTTTAAACGCTTGTGTTGGTGTATAGCGGTATCGGTCGAATACAGCGTCTGGACGGTCAAATATTCTTGCTTGCCAGCCACCATTGCTCCCTGGGACATACCCTCTCACCTGCTTGCCAGATCCAAGGACATCGTTTGGTGAAAATAGGAAAGCAGTACAGCCCAGTTCTTGTCCAGCCTTGAGCAGTCGCCGAAAATAGGTTTGCTCTGCAAAGCGTTTGCCTTCCCGCCAAGTCAAGATGCCGATTATGGGTCGTTTCAAAAGACCACCCTCTCTCGTTTCCTCCTTGGCAGTTTATTCAGTCCCTCGTCAAATGGCGATTATCTCAGCTTCTTTTCCAAGTGAAACAGATCGAGTGGCAACGGGGCTGTGACTTCGATGACTTCTCCCCCGAATGGATGCTCAAATTTGAGCACGGCTGCGTGCAGCGCTTGTCGCTTAATGAGTTCACGCTTGCCACCATACAGTTCATCCCCTAAAAGCGGGTGCCCAATATGACTAAAGTGAACGCGAATTTGATGGGTTCTCCCCGTCTCCAATTGACATTCTACTTTCGTGGCTGTTTGAAAACGTTCCTTCACCTGGTAATGGGTAATCGCTGGATCGCCGTTAGGTGTGACTCTTCTGCGCGTCCCATGATTCCGATCTTTTCCAATGGGTTCATTGATTTTCCCGCGCTCTTTGGGCATTTGTCCCGAAACATACGCGACATAGGTACGCTTGATTGTGCGCTCACGCAGCATTTCATCTAACAGGGCAGAGGCCCACGGATGCTTCGCGTACAGAACAACGCCTGACGTATCCTGATCCAGTCGATGGACATGGCGGACCTTGGCTTCCAAACCTGTACGGAAAAAGTGCCCCGACACGAGATGATCCAACGTCACATGATGGTAGCGTTCGGTCGGATGTAACAGAAGACCAACCGGCTTATTGACGATGAGCAAATGATCATCCTCGTACAAGATCTCCGGCGCTTCACTGGCCGGATCAAGCCCCAACGCCTCTGGCTTGCACATCCGCAGACGAATTTCCTGCCCTGCTTTACCTACAACATGCTGAGCGACAGGTTCCCCATCCAGTAGTACTTCTTTGTGTTGGAATAAAAGATGGACCTGCTTGCGAGGCAGCTTCCACTCTTCGCGCAGCAGGTTCCCAATCGGGATGGCATCATCTTTGTCTCGGAGGAGAGCCACGAGCCATTCCCCTTCTTTTTTCATGTATAACATTTCTGTCTATCTCCCTGTTCTATGTTCATGCAATTACGCTTGCTCGATTCCTTTACTGACTTGAATAGCACGATCTAGGAAATGCTCGATCTCCTCACGACTTTTTCCGAGCTTGCTGACGAAGCGAACCAGTTCTTTTCCATTGTGGAACGCAATAAAGCTCGGAATCCCGAAGACATCGTACTTTTCGGACAGGTCCGGGAGAGTATCACGGTTGACTTCGATCATATCCAGCTGTTCTTTATATTTTTCCTCCACGGCAGGCATGAATGGATCAATGCGATGACAATCTGGGCACCAATCCGTGAAGAATTTGACGATGACTGGCTTGGTTGCTGCGATTACTTGTTCGAACTCAGCTTCTGTCTTAATTTCTCTCATGTTATCTTCCTCCCAGAATGATTTGGAAATAGTGTACCATAGGCGCGGGCTGTTTGGGACGTTTAGGAGAAACAATTGCCATCACTAACAAATGAGCAAACGGAAATCCTATCTCTTGTAACCCCAAAAAATTTCAAGGTAGGTGCTACTCATGAAGAAATTCGCTGCTTTGTTGATGGTTGCATGCTTGGTAACTACTGCAATTCCTGTGTCTGCCGCAACACATGACGGTCACAAAAAACACCACAAGGTACAAACAAAAGCGCATCATATGAAGACCAAGGCTCACCATATGAAAACCAAAGCACATAAAGGCAAAGCTCATATCAAGGCTCTGCCGAAAACTGGTATGGGTGGAGCAAGCAATTAAAGGGGGATCTTCCCCCTTTTCTTTGCAACTTATGAAAAAACTTCTTGGGTCCCTTCTATTCATTAGTTTGGTTACAATTGGTTGCGGCCATACAACTCAACAACCTGTCGAAGCTCCTAAAATCGAAAGTACCATGCAAAAACCAGCAGGGCCCATCTATATCAAACAAACGGTTACCGTTTATGGTCCTTCGCTGCCACCTCAACCGACGTTCCTTCCTGCCCCTCCTCTTCCAGACGGAATCATGCCAACACTTCTACATATTCCGAAACTGAACCTGCAAGCTCGTGTAGAACCTGTCGGCGTTTTACCGAATGGGCAAATGGATGTCCCAAAGGCTTTTGATCGCGTGGGTATTTTGTCGCCATGGACAAAGCCCGGAATGAAGGGGAATGCAGTGATCGCCGGTCATTTTGATCATTATACGGGTCCAGCTGTTTTTTACCATCTGAAAAAACTAAAGCCCGGTGACAAAATCACCGTGCGTGAAGCAAAAGGAAAAACGCTTACCTTCCAAGTTCGCAGAGTAGAAAGCTTCCAGACGGCCGAAGCTCCCATCGATCAGATTTTTGGGAATGCAGAGAGCTCCCATCTGAATTTGATTACCTGCTCCGGTAAATTTAACAAGAAAACACAGGAGCACGCTCGCAGGCTCGTCGTCTTTTCTGAACTTGTTCTAGATACAAAGCTCCAAGATGAAAAACCCAGTGTTCGCAAATGAATGCGGCGACTGGGTTTTCTTGTTTGCTTTTATATTTTTCCACCCTGCTCGATGAGACATTGTACAAATGCCTCAGCCGGGCGTGACAACGGTTTGTCCTTCCGATACGCCACGACGAGTGTGCGAGAAGGTTTTGTTTTTATCCGCACATAAGTTGGAGGTTCGATCGTTCCGGGTGCGAGTGTAATCATCTTCGGTGCAAACGACAACCCCATGCCTGCTGCAACAAGTGACTGAGCTGTCTGGATGTTCGAGCTCTCAAACACAATTCGCGGTCGGAATCCCGCCTGCTCACATAGCCGAAGCGAAATCGTGCGGAAGCCTTGTCCTTCTTTTAACAGGATAAAAGGCTGATCGGCTACCTCTGCGAGATCGACTTCTTTTCGTTTCGCGAGCGGATGATTGGCTGGTACCGCCAAAAAGATTTCTTCGTTGATTGCGGGAATGATTTCCAGAGACGGATCACTGATGGGCATGGTTAATAGGCTGACATCAATTTTCCCCCGTACGAGCAGCTGCTCCAAATGACTCGACGTTTCCTCCATCAATTGCAGCTCGACGCCGGGAAATTGTTTGGTAAACGTAGGCAACACCCTTGGCAGCACGTACGCCCCTGTGATCGGCAAGCTTCCTACAAGCAATTTACCGCTTTCTCCTACCGCATAAGCTCTCATTTCCCGCTCTAGTCCCTCTGACATGTCGACAAGCGTTTGCGCCACCTGTATAAAGCGCTGGCCTGCATCAGTCAGTTCTACGTGCTGCGGCAAGCGGTGGAACAAGCTGACACCGAGTATTTTCTCCAGCTTCGCAATTTGTTGACTCAACGACGGTTGGGCCAAATGTAATCGATTGGCTGCCCGAGAGAAACTGCGTTCTTCCGCAACAGCGAGTACATAACGAATTTGTCGTAACTCCATATTGACCTCCCGATAGGCAAAAACTATCCTTCTTATAATTATTATATCTTTGAACTATTCTCTTTGCCATGTTACAACCATGTTAAGAGTTTTTGAACGAAGGAGGAAAACATGATGACAGCCCGTACGATGTTTGAAAAGATTTGGGACAATCACGCTATTCACGAAGAGGCAGGCAAGCCGAGCCTTTTGTATATCGACCTGCACCTGGTTCACGAGGTGACTTCACCGCAAGCTTTCGAAGGACTCCGCTTGGCTGGCCGCAAAGTACGCCGTCCAGAACTTACCTTCGCAACCATGGACCACAATGTACCGACTGCAGACCGTTTTAATGTCAAAGACCCGATTTCTCGTCAACAAATGGAAACCTTGACGGCGAACTGTGAGGAGTTCGGGATCACACTCGCGGATCTGAACAGCCCAGATCAAGGGATCGTTCACGTCATTGGTCCTGAGCTCGGGCTCACACATCCAGGCAAAACTATCGTCTGTGGTGACAGCCACACCTCCACTCACGGAGCATTCGGTGCCCTCGCCTTCGGTATTGGTACCAGTGAAGTGGAGCATGTACTCGCGACACAATGCTTGCAGCAATCCAAACCAAAAACCATGGAAGTACGCGTAAACGGCGACCTGCCATTCGGTGTCAGTGCAAAAGATTTAATTTTGGCGATTATCGCAAAATACGGAACTGACTTTGCAACAGGCTACGTCGTAGAATACACAGGCGCTGCGATCCGCAACCTGACCATGGAAGAACGCATGACTGTGTGCAACATGACGATTGAAGGTGGCGCTCGTGCCGGCTTAATCGCTCCTGACCAGATTACGTTTGACTACCTGAAAGGCAAGCGATTCGTTCCACAAGGGGAAGATTTCCTTGCAGCTGTCGAAGCTTGGAAAGAGCTGTGCACGGACGAAGGCGCTGTGTTTGATGCCTGTGTAGAAATCGAGGCAGCCGAGATCGCACCGCAAGTGACGTGGGGAACGAGCCCTGGTATGGGTACGAACATTACGAGCACCGTTCCAAGCCCTGAGTCATTCGAGACAGTCGCACAGCGCAAAGCGGCACAGGATGCTTTGGCGTACATGGACCTTGCACCTGGCACTCCAATGAGCGAAATCAAAATCGATCGCGTCTTTATCGGCTCCTGTACAAACGGTCGGATCGAGGACTTGCGCAAAGCAGCCGAAGTGGCAAAAGGACGCAAGGTCTCCCCTTCCGTACACGCGATGGTCGTTCCTGGCTCTCAGGCAGTTAAGCAGCTCGCTGAACAAGAAGGCTTGCACCTCATTTTCCAAGAAGCTGGCTTTGATTGGCGCGAATCTGGTTGCTCCATGTGTCTGGCGATGAATCCGGATATCCTGTCCGAGGGTGAGCGTTGTGCTTCTACCTCTAACCGGAACTTCGAAGGACGTCAAGGACGCGGCGGACGGACGCATTTGGTCAGCCCGGAAATGGCAGCAGCAGCAGCTATCGCAGGTCACTTCGTCGATGTACGTGAATGGAAAAGCGAGAACGCTAGCAAGGAGGTCTTCCAATGAATCCATTTGTCATCCACACCGGAGTGGTAGCCCCACTCGATCGTGTAAACGTAGATACGGACGCAATTATCCCTAAGCAGTTCTTGAAGCGCATTGAGCGCAGCGGTTTTGGTCAATTCCTGTTCTACGAATGGCGCTTTACTGTCGATGGTGCGCCAATCGATTCGTTCATTCTGAATACGCCTGCGTACAAGGAGTCTACTGTGCTTCTTGCCCGCAACAATTTTGGCTGCGGCTCCTCTCGTGAGCATGCACCATGGGCACTCCTTGATTATGGTTTCCGCTGTGTGATTGCTCCATCCTTTGCGGACATTTTTTACAACAATTGCTTCAAAAACGGCATCCTGCCAATCAAGTTGAGCGAAGAGCAAGTCGATGAGCTGTTCAACCGTGCCGAAAGCAAGCCGAATTATCAGCTGACCATCGATTTGCAAGAACAAGTCGTTCGTGACAATGAAGGTCTCTCCTACCCGTTCGAGGTAGATTCCTATCGTCGTTACTGCCTCCTGAATGGTCTCGACGATATTGGAATTACATTACAGTACGAAGATAAGATCGCTGCATACGAGGCACGTCGTTAAGTTTCCAACCATAGTATTGCGAATAAAAAAAAGCGAAGGCATCACTAATGAGTGCCTTCGCTTTTTCATGTTTTCTAAAGAAGAATATACATGTGGCTTTCATCAAAGTATTGATCGCCATTTTTTAGTGCACGCTTTTCTAAACCATATGGAAGAAAGCCCATTTTCTCATAGAGACGAATGGCAGCCGGATTGGTCGTGACGACAGCGAGCTGTACCGTATCGATATCTCCCCGCTCCTTCAAGTAGGCTAGCTCTGCCTGCATAAGAGCTTTTGCAACACCGGTCCCGCGATACGCTTCACGAACGTACATGGAGACGATCGAAGCTTTGTGTCTCGCTTTCAAACCTCTGTGGCGGAAAAAACCGATGATACCCGCCAGCTCTCCTTTCACAAATGCACCAAAATAACCGCTATCACCTGACTCCCCTTGAGAAAGTCTTTGCCGCCACTCTTCCATCGATACCTGCATAGCCTCTTCATAGGTAGAGCCGAATGCGTCTGGATCTGTTTGCAGCCCTTCCAGTCTAATCTTTACCAACTCTTCTGCATCGTCTGGTCCCAAAAATCTAACTTCCATGCTAGGCTGCACCTCTCCTATTTTGATTTCCACTTATCTTAGTCAAGAGTTGCTCGAAAGTAAAGAACTATCTAAAAAAAAGCGCCAGGAGCATCTCCCTAGCGCTTGAACCTCATCCTATGCAGTTCCCGTCTGGTTTGGATTGCTTTGCCCAAACAGCTCCAGCGCTTGCTCCCGCAGCTTGAACTTTTGTATTTTACCGGAAGCGGTCATCGGGTATTCGTCTACAAACTGTATGTAGCGAGGGATTTTGTAATGAGCGATCTTCCCTTCGCAATAGTCCCGAACCTCATCCTCCGACAACGTTTCATGAGGCTTTACCCGAATGCACGCCAACACCTGCTCGCCATATTTGACATCAGGTACCCCTATGATCTGGACGTCCAACACTTTTGGATGCGTATAGAGGAATTCTTCCACTTCACGGGGATAAATATTTTCCCCTCCGCGAATGATCATGTCTTTGAGCCTGCCGGTAATCCGATAGTAGCCTTCCTCATCTACGGTAGCCAAGTCTCCGGTATGTAGCCAGCCTTCGTGATCGATTGCCTTGACTGTCTCCTCTGGCATATTGTAATAGCCCTTCATGACCAAATACCCACGCGTGCATAGCTCACCTTGTACACCTGGCGGCAAAATGTCACCTGTCGCGGGATCGATGATTTTTGCTTCCACTTCTGCGTGCAGACGACCGACAGTCGATACTTTTCGCTCGAGAGAGTCCTCTGGGACGGTTTGTGTGATGACAGGAGAAGCTTCGGTTTGTCCGTACGCTATCGTAATGTCACGGATTCCCATTTGATCGACGACCTTCTTCATGACCTCAATCGGACATAAAGAACCAGCCATGATGCCTGTTCGCAGGGAGCTCAGGTCACGCTCGGCAAACGACGGGTGGTTCAATTCCGAAATAAACATCGTGGGTACACCGTACAATGCTGTGCAGCGTTCGGCTTCCACAACCGCAAGGACCACACCAGGATCAAAGACGATGACAGGAACCATCGTCGCACCTGTCGCCACACATGCCAAAGTCCCCATCACACAGCCAAAGCAGTGGAAAAACGGAACCGGAATGCATACCTTATCCGCTAACCCGAGCCGCTGACATTCCGCTACCTTGATGGCATTGTTGACGATATTGACATGCGACAGCATGACTCCTTTTGGAAAGCCAGTTGTCCCGGATGTGTACTGCATATTGATGACATCATCTGGTGAGAGCATCGCCTGGCGCGCGTTCCGCTCTTCTTCCGTGACCCATGTAGCACGTTCGAGCAAATCACTCCACAAAAACATTCCGGGTTGTTGCTCATCCCCTAGATAGATCACATTTTTTAAATGCGGAAGCCTTTTGGATTGAAGCGCTCCAGGTTCACAGGTCTGCAATTCCGGGCAAATCTCTTGAATCATGGCGAGATAATTCGCATCGCGATAGGAATCCATTAAGAGAAGCGTCGTCGACTCTGATTGACGTAGCAAATATTCCAGTTCATGTACCCGGTAGCTCGTATTGACCGTTACCAGTACACCGCCCATTTTCGCTGTGGCAAATTGTGATATCACCCATTCAGGCACATTGGTTGCCCAAATCGCGATATTTTCCCCTTTTTGAATGCCAAGAGACATAAATCCTCGCGCTGCTTGATTGCATATCGCTTGAAATTCTCCAAACGTATAGCGAAGCCCTCGTTCGTGATAAACCAGCGCTTCCTTTTCCTGATACTTACTGGCTGTGTCGTCTAACATGTTGCCGATTGTGGTCATATGAATCATACAAGCACCCCCAAAACATTCAGACTATTCTGTAGGATTCTTCTTTTTCACCACAATCCCTTCTTTTTCCATTATCGTCCTTCTTTTCCTTCCTCCCAAAAAGAAAAGCGTCCCTTTTCTGGAACGCGATCTGTTTTACTTCACAACGATTTTTTTCGTAGTCTCTATCTTGTATGGCAGATGGTTGCTGTAGTTGAGCTCTACGCGAATTTCATGCTCTCCCTTGGGCAACTTTTTCAGCAAAAACTCTGGTTGATAAATCATCCCTTTTGGTTCGCCATTCAGGTATAGATGTGCGTGTCCCTCGCCAAAGACTGGGGCCTCAGCCAATTCGCCATTATCCTGGACGAACGTGAAGTTCTGTGTTAGCAAGGATACCTCTGCTGTTGTCCCATCCACCTTGACCTCCATATTCACCGCCGGCTTTTCTGCCCCTGCTGGCTGGTTCATGGGAGCGCTCGCTGTAACAGCGGCAGCTGGATCCGATGGTCGATAAGAGTCCGAGACGCTCAGAGGGTCTTTGACCAGAAGTACGATGCCCGCCACTAGTACTACAAGGAAAACGATTCCGCCCAAAATGAGATTGCGCATACTGATAATAAAGACCTTCATGTCTCTACTCTCCCTTTCGCAAGTGCTTGTCACTTATTTGTACATGCATATGCGAGAATGAAGAGAGTTAGAAGTAAAAACTTTTCTAGTAGTTATCGGTAGTTAATAAATTGTACTTCCAAAGGCAGATCAGCCTTGCGAATTGCATTGATAATTTGCTGTAATTCATCTTTGCTTTTTCCCGTCACGCGAATTTGATCGTCTTGAATCTGTGTTTTCACTTTGAGTCCTGTATCTTTGATGATGCTGTTGATCTTTTTCGCATTGTCTTTGTCGATCCCCTGCACCAGCTTGGCACGCTGACGGACAGTACCACCCGCTGCCGGTTCTATTTTGCCGTAGTCGAGGTTTTTGATCGGGACATCCCGTTTGACGAGCTTCCCAAGCAAAATGTCCTTTACCTGACTGAGCTTGAAGTCGTCATCGGAGACGAGGACAAGCTCTTCCTTTTCCAAGGAGATGCTGCTCTTGCTCCCTTTGAAGTCAAAGCGATTTTCTATTTCTTTTAATGCGGTCTGAATCGCATTGTTCACTTCGGCCAACTCTACCTTGGACACGATATCAAATGAGCTCTCTTTACTCAAAGGAATTCCCCTCTCTTTTATTAGATCGCGCGGATCAAACCACCGTCGACGAGGAAGGATTGACCTGTCACGTAGCTGTTTGCAGGCGAAGCCAAGAACGTCACCATGCGAGCAAACTCGTCAGGCTGACCATATCTGCCCAATGGGATTTGCTTCTCCCAATTTTCCCTAACTTCATCAGCACTGATGCTCTTCGCCTCTGCGGTAAGCCCATCCAGTTGTGCCACCCGATCCGTCGCAATTCTGCCAGGCCCGATGGTGTTAATCAGAATCCCATCTGGTCCGAGTTCTGACGAAAGCGTCTTGGAAAGGCCCAATATCCCTGTACGAAACGTATTGGACAGAATCAAATTCTCAATCGGCTGTTTAAAGGACGAGGAGGCAAAGTTGATGATTCTGCCAAATTGGTTCGCTCGCATATGCGGCAAAACAGCACGAATGGCACGTACATAGCTAAGCAAATTTAGCTGGAAGGCTTGCATCCACTGCTCGTCGGTGAGCTGATCGAATCTGCCTGTTGCAGGCCCACCTGAATTGTTAATTAATATATCGACGCTGCCAAAATGCTTGACCGTTTCTTCGACAACTCGCTTGATATCTTCTTCCTTCGTCACATCCATTGTTACGGCAAGAGGTGATGTTCCAGTAGCCTGTTCGATCTCTGCACGAACGATTTCCAGAGCAGCTTCATCTCTACCGCATATCGTGACATTCGCTCCTTCTTGGGCGAGGCACTGCGCTGTTGCCTTCCCCAATCCTTTTGACGAGGCGAGTACCAGAGCCGTTTTTCCTTGCAAAAACAGATCCATATGCATGCTCCTTTCATGGTTCACTCATGTATGTATCTTGTTCTCTTTATTCTACAGAACTTTCAGATGAAGGAAAAGCAAAAGAGAAGGGGTACAGCATATGCTCCCCTTCTCTTGCAAATCACTATACCTCTGTCGGAGGTACGTTCTTGTCTTTGTTTTGTTTTGCCTCTCGTTTTGCTTCGCGCTTCGCTTGACGAGCCTCTTTTCTTGCCAGTCTTTTTGTCTTCGCCCCCTCAAACAGGGAGTACAGGACAGGAACGAGTACTAGTGTTACGACCGTGTGAAAAATCAAGCCGGAGATAACGGCTGTTGCAAGTGGCGCTTCCAAATCTGAGCCTTC
This sequence comes from Brevibacillus brevis NBRC 100599, assembly GCF_000010165.1. Taxonomy (NCBI): domain Bacteria; kingdom Bacillati; phylum Bacillota; class Bacilli; order Caryophanales; family Paenibacillaceae; genus Brevibacillus; species Brevibacillus brevis. The sequence continues at coordinate 2,605,996 of NC_012491.1, read as the reverse complement.
CGCCATGGCAAGACCCATCGGCAGCATCCCGAGAATCGCCGTCAGCTTTGTCATAATAACGGGACGAATACGTTCCTTCGTTCCTTGGATAATCGCCTCTGCGGTTTCCATTCCACGTTTGCGCAGCAGGTTGATCCTGTCGATCAAGAGGATCGCGTTGGATACGACGATACCGACAAGCATGATAATCCCGATCATCGCCATTTCACCAAATGTCCGCTGTGTAAGGACGAAGCCAAGCACAACACCGACCAAGGCCATTGGAATGGTCAGCATGATGATAAACGGCTGAGACATCCGCCCGAACTGGGCAACCATGATGACGTAAATCAGAGCCAGAACACCTAAGAATACGAATATCCCTTGACTCATGTTCGTGCTTTGCTCTTTCAACTTACCGGCGATTTCCACTTTATAACCCGCTGGAACAGGCACGTTTGGCAATTTCTCATCAATCTCACGGCCTATTGCCCCTAGTTCACTTCCCAGCATCTCGGCAGAAACCGTCACGATGCGTTCGCCTTCTTTACGCTCAATCGTAATCGGAGACTTACTGTACTCCATAACCACCAGATCGGCCAAAGGCACTGCTGCCCCGTCTTTCGATGTCACCGTAATCGTTTTGAGCTGATCTGGGTGCTTCAGCCAGTTGTCCGGCATCTTGGCAACGACATCTACTTCGATTCCATCTTGTGTGATCGACGTAATGTGTTGGCTGCCGATTAACACGCTCATTTGTTGCAAAAGTGAACGGTGATCGACATTCAGTCTAGTAAGCGCATCTTGTTTTGGCAGCAACGTAACTTTTTCTTTTCCTTCTTTAAAATCGTTGCGAATGTTGGTGAGCCCGTTGATCGTGCCAAGCATCGTTTCCAGATCGGTTGCGACCTTCCGCATGACCTCCATGTCATCCCCGTAAACATCCAGTTGGATCGGACCGCTTCCGCCTTGTTGTCCGAAAGACATGGAGACGGATTCGATTCCTGGGGTCTCATTCAGGCGCTTATTAATATCCTCGTTCAAAGCGTCCTTATCACGTGTTCTGTCCGTCTTCGGAATTAAGGAAATGAACAATGTTGCTTCTTCCTTGGAAGTAAAGAAGAATACATCCTTTATCTCCGGGATCTCCCGCAGCGATGTTTCCGCGGTGACGGCTGCTTTTTGAGCTGTTTCCAACTTAGAACCGATTGGCATCTTCATATTGACAAAAACAATATTTTCGTTGGCGTTAATTCCTTGACCCATTTTCATAAAAGGTGTGAGGAAAGCGGAAGCAACCAGCAATGCAATCGCAAGTAAAACCGTTTTTACCCGATGTCTAATCGCTACTTGTAAAATACCGCTGAATACGCGAATGATAAGGTGTTCCTTGCCTTCTCCTTCTAACGAAACATGCTTATCCTTCTGCAAGAAGCGATTGGAAAACACGGGAACGAAGAAGTAAGCAGCGATCGTCGATGAAATAATAGCAGCGGAAACCGTAAAGGCAATTGTGGCCAAAACCGGTTTCAGCCAATCTTCAAAATCCGCAAAGACAAGTGGCAAAAAGACGATGATGATCGTGAGCTGCGAGGTGAACACAGGTGTCAAAACTTCTCTTGTACCTTTAATAATAGCCTGCTTCAGCTCTTCGCCCTTTTCCCGGTAGTGATAGATACTTTCCAATACGACGATGGCGGCATCGACGATCAAGCCAACTGACAAGCTCAGCGACAGCAAGCTGATCATATCAATGTTGTAGCCTGCGAGTTTCATCGCGATGAACGTCATGAACGCAGAGAGCGGCAGCGTCGTAGCGATGACGAGTGTGACCCTCCAGTTGCGAAGGAAAACGAACAAGATGATGATCGCAAGCGCCCCACCAATCATGACATCCCGGCTGAGGTTGCTCACCGCATGCTCGACAAAGGAAGCTCCTTCGAACATGACTTTGATTGTGTATTTGCCGTTTGCTTCTGTGTTCATTTTGTGAACGACTTCTTCTACACTCTTTTGTGTCGTGATCAAGTCATAGCCGTCTGCCCGCGTCACGCTGAGTTGAATAAACACGGAACCGTTTGTCAGGGCGACGTAGTCTTTCACTTTTCCACGCAAATCTTCAATTTGTGCCAATTGGTTCAGAGAAACGGTTCCTTTCGGTGTATCAATTGGCAGTGCCTCTATCTCCTGCGGAGTCTGATAAGTATTGTCAATCATGACAACCGTATCAAATCCCGTGTTCTCCAGTGTACCAATCCCTTGCTTCCAGTTTGTATCCTGAAGCTGTGAAATGATAGCCGCTGGCGTTGTTTGATAGGCATTCAATCGCTGTGGCAAAAAGGATATGTTAATTTTATTCTCGAAGCTTTTCTCTTCTACGATTACTTCCTTGACTCCCTCGACTTCTTCAATCCGATCTTTGATCGACGTTTTTGCCAAGCTTAGCATGGTCTTCGGCTCTGCTCCCACGACGGCAAAATCAATCATTTGATCGCTACCCATATTGCTCTGAAAGATGTCTACAGTGTTAACGGCTTTCGGAAAACCATTTCGGAGACGGTTAACGGCATTTTGTACATCTTGCTTAACCTGCTCGCCTTTTCCTTCATTTGCAGAAATATTGATTCTAACATGACCTGCACTTGTTGAAGAAGAGTATTTTTTAATATCATTAATCGACTTTAGTTCTTGCTCTACTTTCTTCGTTACTTTTTCTTCCATCTCTTCTGGTGGAAGTGCACCACCGGAAATTCTTACGTTAATATCAGGGAAATTCGTCTTTGGAACCAATTCGACATTAAAACTGAATAAGGAACCCAAACCTGCAATGACGAGCAAAAATGTAAACAAGTAGACAATTAGCTGTCTTTTCAGCAAAAAGAGAATCACTTTGTTCATGCAACTATTCTCCCTTCGCCTCTACTTTTTGCCCTTCGACGTAGAATGTAATTCCACTGCGCAGGAGTTGGTCGCCTTCTTTCACTCCAGATACGATTTCGATGGAGTCTCCGACCAATTGACCGGTCTTCACTGGTTTTTTTACTGTCAGTCCATTCTCTACTGCCATTACGTAATGGTCGGTTTGACTCACGCCGACACTTTCCAGCGGCACGAGGAAGCCATTCACTTGGCGCGGCACCTCAATTGTCGCGGCCATTCCTCCACGCCAGTACCCATCTGCATTCGGAATCGTGATTTCGACGCGGTACTTCCCTGTATCCTTGTTCACAACTGGAGAGATAAATGCAATGGTTCCTTCACTTTTCTTACCATCGTCAGCTACAGCCTGCACCTTCGTTTTCTCACGGAATTGGCCGATCAATTCATTGGAGACATCCAAGGTTACCTTTACATCGGACAGGTCAACAATACGAATAATTTCTTGACCTGGAGAAGCCTGCTCTCCGATTTGCAGCCTTACATCCACGACTGTTCCCGCAAATGGCGCCTGAATTTTCGCATCATCCAAGCTCTTCTTCGCGCGGTCTACACCACCAGCAGCAGCTTTAATCGATGCATTGGCGACCATGACATCTTCTGGCTCCGCTCCTTTTTGCAGCTCATTCAGAGACAACTGAGCGTCACGTAGTGTAATCTCTGCTTGCGTAACGGCCCGTTTACTCGCATTTATTTCGTTTTGCGAAATGGCTCCGCCAGCAAACAGCTTCTCACTTGTTGCGAGGTCCTGCTTTGCTTTATCCAGACTGTCTTGCGCACTTTTTACCTGCAAGCGCTTCTGCTCAAGTGCTTCTGCTGTCGCGCCCTTTAACGTCTTGATTTTCCGCGCTGATGCTTCCTCTACCTGCCCCTGTGCTGCTGCAATTTCTTTTTGGGTGTAACGCGTATCCAATGTGGCCAATAGCTGTCCTTGGGCGATTTTTGCTCCTTTGGTCGCGGAGATCGCTGAGATCGTTCCTCCTGTACCAAATGACAGTACCGCGTCCCGCTTGGCTTCCACCATCCCTGTGACTGCGAGCATTACTGGCTTTGTTGCCTTTTGGACCTTTACAACCTCTACTACCTTCGCCTTTGCCTCTGTCTGCTGCGGTGCCTCTGGTGCTGGTGCTGAACAACCAGCAGCGACCAACATGACCGAAGCCAGAATAATGGATGCCCGTTTTTTCACTAGAATTCCTCCAAATTTTCACAATCATTCCTCATGGCGTAATTGTGCCAGTTTTTACCTCTGCTGCAAAACAGTCAGCGGGTGGAAATTTATCTCCGTCCCAAGACGGATAACAATACCGAACAGCGCATAAATAGATACGCAACAAAACTGGGAAAGTTACCTTTTATTGGACGATCCTGAGGGAAAATTCACAAAAAAAAGCAGCCAAGTCATAGACTTGAACTGCCTTTTGGAATTGATCCACGTTATTGTTCGACCAGCTGTTCCAGTTCTTCGAGCAATTCCTTGAAGACACTCAATGCTTCCGCAATCGGCGTTGGCGACGTCATGTCTACGCCTGCGCCCTTGAGCAGATTGAGTGGATAATCTGAACTGCCGCCCTTGAGGAACTGCAAGTAACGATCCACAGCTGGCTGACCTTCCTCCAAAATCTGCTTGGAAAGAGACGTCGCGGCCGAGAAGCCAGTCGCGTACTTATATACATAGAATCCGCGATAGAAATGAGGGATCCGAGCCCATTCCAGATCAACTTCGCTGTCTACGACCATATCTGGACCATGATAGGCAACATTGAGCTCACGGTAAATCGTACTGAGAGATTCGGCTGTCAGCGGCTCTCCCTGCTCTTCTTTTGCATGCACAATTTTCTCAAACTCGGCAAACATGGTTTGACGGAATACCGTTCCACGGAACTGCTCCAGATAATGATTAATCAAGTACATGCGCTGTTTCTTGTCTGTCGTTGTCTCGAGCAAATGATTCATCAGAAGCGCTTCGTTCAATGTGGAAGCTACTTCTGCTACGAAAATCTTGTAATCGGCATACGTGTACGGCTGTGCGTGATTGGAATAGTAGCTATGCAAGGCATGCCCCATCTCATGCGCCAGCGTAAACATGTTGTTGACGTTGTCCTGATAGTTCATGAGGACAAACGGATGTGATGTGTAGGCGCCCCATGAGTAGGCTCCGCTTGTTTTTCCTTCGTTTTCATGCACATCGATCCACCCGTTGGAAAAGCCCTCATCCAAAATGCGACCGTACTCCTCACCTAGTGGATGAAGTGCTTCTTTAATCGTTGAGACGGCCTGGTCATACGGAATTTTCATGTCCGTCTCAGGTACAATCGGCACATACAAATCGTACATGTGCAATTCATCTAAGCCCAATAACTTTTTGCGCAAAGCAATGTAGCGGTGCATGAGCGGAAGATGCTCGTGGATCGTTGCAATCAGGTTATCGTACACAGGGAGCTCCACATTATCGGCAAACAAGGCTGCGTACAGGGCAGACGGATATTTTCTCGTACGTGCGTAGAAAACATCCCCTTTGATGGCAGATGTCAGAGAAGCTGCGATCGTATTGCGGAACTTGCCATACGTACTGTACAATGCCTCGAATGCTTTTTTGCGCACGCGTCGGTCCTTGCTTTCCATGAACTGCGTATAGCGTCCCTTGGTCAGCTCGACTTCCTCGCCGCTTTCATCCGTGATCATCGGAAATTTCATGTCAGCGTTGTTGAGCATCCCAAAAATTTTGGAAGGAGAGGACGCAAGCTCACTCATGTTTGCCAGTAATGCTTCTTCCTCAGCGGATAGCGTATGTGGCTTAAAGCGAGTAATCTCATCCAACAAAATGCGATAGTGCTCAAGACCCTCTACTTCTTTGATCCACGTCTGCAAGTCTTCCGTCGAAATCGCCAAAATCTCCGGCTGTATGTACGAAATGGAGCCGTATACTTGCGTGCTCAGGCTAGTCGCTCTGTCAGTCAACCCTTGATACTGGCTATTCGCATTGTCTTCGTCTCGACGCATACGTGCATAGACGTACACTTGGTCAAGCGTCTTCAACAATTCATCTTGCAGAGTCAACACGGCCAGCAGCTGTTTACCGGAAGTAGCCAGAGAGCCTTTCATTGCTGCGATTTTTTCTGTGAGCTGTTTTACTTTTTGAACGTCCGCTTCCCAATCATTATCCGTGGGATACATGTCCTCAAGACGCCATTTGTATTCAGCGGGGACGTCACTGCGTTTCGGCAGTGTTTTGCTTTTATTCACCGTGATCACTCCCTCGTTATTTATGTAAGATGAAATGGTCAAATCATCCATATGTGTATCCTATCGTATTATGCCTACAGGTTCAAATCAATCAGCCGCTTTCACGTTTTCCATAGAAAAAAGCCGAGCTTTCCCGAAATGGAAAAGTCAGCTTCTCCCTACACCGATATAGTGAAAGCCTGCTTCCTTTACCTCCTGGTGCGGCCAGGCATTTCGTCCGTCTACCAAGAGCGGCTGTGCCATGCTTTGATAAACCTGCTTCCAATCCAGTTGGACACACTGTTCCCATTCCGTGACCAATATGGCGGCGTGTGCTCCCTCGCATGCTTCTGCTGCGGATTGCGTATACGTGATCTGTGGAAACTGCTTACTGACACCAGATACCCCAATCGGATCGAACGCCTTCACGGAAGCACCTTTTTGCAGGAGTTCTTCTATCAATTTGAGCGATGGCGCTTCGCGGATGTCATCCGTATCCGGCTTAAACGTCAACCCCAGAACGGCAATTTGTTTGCCTTTCAGATCAGGGAGTTGCAAGCACAGCTGCTCCAAAAACCAGGCAGGCTGCGTCGCATTCACCTCTCGCACTTTATCCAAAATGCTTAAGTGAATATTGTGCTCTGCTGCGAGCTGCAATAGCGCAATCGTATCCTTCGGAAAACAGGAGCCGCCATAGCCTACTCCTGCCCGTAAAAATTGCGGACCGATTCGGCTGTCCAGTCCCATCCCTCGCGCGATCGTCACGATATCCGTCCCGAGCGCAGTGCTTAACCGTGCTAGCTCATTCATGAAGGAGATTCTCGTGGCCAAAAATGCATTGGAAGCGTACTTGATCAGCTCTGCGTTTGCTCTGTTGGTGATTACTCGCGGTGCCTTCACACCGTTGTACAGTTCCTCCATGCGGGCCGCTGCCTGAGGATTATCTACACCAATGACGATTCGCGAAGGCTCCAGTGCGTCTATTAATGCGCTCCCTTCCCGTAAAAACTCCGGGTTGGATGCAACAGATACCCCTTGACAGCCAGCCAGCATCCCCGCTACTTTTTCGCCAGTTCCGACTGGTACGGTACTCTTGATAACCACGATGCGTTCTTGCGGTGCGAGCGAATGGACCTTTCCTATGTCAGAAACAGCCCCGAGTAAATACGTTAAATCGGCTGTGCCGTCTACTGCTTCAGGTGTCCCTACACAAATAAAAAAAATCTCAGCATCCTTCGCTTCCGTCAGGTCCGTATAAAATGCAAGCGCACCATCATCCAATACTTTTTTCAATGCCTCATCCAAGCCCGGTTCGTAAATCGGCGAGATCCCTTGGCGCAATTTTTCTACTTTGGATGCATCGAGGTCAATACCCGTCACCTGATGACCGTTCATGGCAAGGGAAACAGCAGTTGTCAAACCTACATAACCGGTCCCAATAACGGCAACTTTCATTCCTTCACCTCATCATTTTTTCGACACACGCAAATAGAGCTCTTCTAGCTTCATCCGTTGCTTATGGATGTCATGGTTTTTTTCTACTTTCAGTCGAGCCTCTGTCGTGATCTGTGTCCACTCGTGACTTTCTGTTAGTACACGGTTTATCATTTTCCCGAGCGCAGTCGGTGATTTCTCCGGAACCAGATACCCCGTCACTTTGTTTTCAACCAGCTCCGGAATCCCCGCGTGATAGGTGGAAATGACAGGGCGTCCGCTCGCCATCGCTTCCATGATGACATTGGGAATTCCCTCTTGGTTGCCATTTCGCGCTGTCTTGCATGCGATGATGAACAAATGGCACTTGGCCAGTTCGCGCTGGACTTCACGATGTGGCAGAGCTCCTTTGAGCACGACTTGTGTGCCTAGCCTGTTTTTCTTAATCAGTCGTTTGAGCTTCTTTTTTTCTTCTCCATCACCGACGATGATTAGCTTCGCCTTGGGATATTTTTTATGCACGTGCGTAAACGCCTTGATTAGCGTATCCATCCCCTTTTTTTCAGTCAGTCTCCCTACGCTTAACAATCGGTACTCCCCATGATCCACGGGCTGTGGCGGCAGCATGGGAAATTTGCGCAAATCAATTCCCGAGCGGATAAGGGTAATTTTGGACGGAGGACAGCCGAGACGAATCAAGCGCTTTCTCATGTGATTACTGACGACTGTAAAAGCCTGGCCCTTTCGAAAGAGACGCATAAGGGACCGTCTGTACACTGGATTTTCTTTTACACGCTTAGTCGCATCAAAGCCGTGAAAGGAAGTGATCAGGGGGAGCTTGCTTTTTTGTGCATAAGGAAGCAATTCTAACCCGGCAGGGCCAAAACGGGCATGCAGGCATTTAAAATTTTTTCGTCGCAGCCAAGTGGAGAGGCCGGCCATATGCTTGCGCACATAGACCGGCGAATAAGGAAATTGTTTTCGATTAAAGGCTCGCTGTCGGGTCAACACGACGGGTTTGACCACTTGATGTCCAAGCAATTGCTCGTAAATGAATGTTTCACTCTTGGGAAGAAACTTTCTGCGATAAACGAGGACCCGATGCATGCAACTGGCCTCCTTTATGGACGGGTGTTACCCCTTCGATTGCGAACGAATCTCTGCTAATTGATGGCGAAGACCCTCTTCTAGCGTCACTTTTGGTTTGTATCCCAAGCGTTGTTGGGCAAATTGGATGTCCGCACAGGTTCGTAGAGAGTCACCTGCGGGCCCATTTTGATACGTGATGCGAGGGGTCAGATTCATTAACGTGCCCATGATGGATAGCACATCGATGAGCTTGATTTCCCGATCTCCCCCCACATTAAAAATGTCACCAGGAACAGCATGCTGTGCAGCCAGCAGATTCGCCTCTACCGCGTCTGTCACATACGTAAAGTCTCGTGATTGCTGACCATCACCATAGACGATGACCTGCTCGCCTTTCATCATTTGGCGAAAGAAACGATGGAAAGCCATATCCGGACGCTGTCTGGGACCGTATACCGTAAAGTAGCGAAGCATGGTAACCGGGAGTCCATAAGCTTTCACATAAACCGAGCAGATTTGCTCCATCGCTTCCTTGGTCACTCCATAGGGGGAAACTGGGCGAAGCGGCGCATTTTCATTCGTTACGATCCCTTGCATCGTCCCGTAAACCGAAGAGGAGGACGAGACCACGATGACAGGTGGCTTCGGTCTTTGCAAGCAAGCCTCCAGCAATTCTTGTGTGGCCAAAATATTATGGCTAACATAATCAGCAAAGGATTTTCCCCAGCTGTTTCTCACACCCGGCAAGGCAGCGAGGTGAAAAACAGCATCGACGTTCTCGAGCCAACTGTCCCAACGCCCCGTCTGAAGCGTTGTCGAGTGGAAGGTGAAGGCAGGGTGCTTTCCTATTTCGGCCAGATTACGTAATTTCGCAGCTACATCGTAGTTATCGATGAACCCGTCTATCCCGATGACTGTTACGCCATCGTTCAACAATCGCTGCGTCAAATGAGACCCAATAAAACCTGCACAGCCGGTGACAAGAGCTTTCTTCATCGCCTCCGACGCCTCACTTTCTTGAGCCTTCTAATGACTAAATAACCGTCCTTGTAACCATAGATGGCCTTGTACTTTTTGCCCCACCTATTCAGATAATATTTGAATGTTTTTTTTCTTAAATAATTTCGGCGGAACTTCATCTTGCTATCCGTGAGCTGACCTTTATGCTTCGTCCGGTTGTAAAGGATTTGGTTGATGTACCTCACCCGATACTTTTCAATTAATCGCAAAATGATTCGCCGATCCTCCATAATCCTTCCCTCGTATCGATCCGAGGTATCCCAACCACCCACTTGATGTAGAGCTTCTACGCGATAGCAACGTGGAGAAACCATCCAGCGATTGTACTTCAGAAACTGGTATTTATTATGAAATGTCTTGTGCTTCACCTTAATCGACTTGGTATATTTTCCATGCCGAACTTTCCAGATGTTCATGTTCCCATAGAAAAGAGCCGTGCTTTTCCTGCTTTTGTGAATGTACTTTTTAAGTACAGCCAGCGTTCGTTTCGGTAACCAGTCATCAGAATCGAGTTGTACGAGATAAGGGGTATCCACCATTGACAATGCCTTATTCATGACTTTGCCGATCCCAGAATTTTGTTCCATTCGATGATACATAATGTTTGGGTGATACATATATTTTTCAATTTTACTTCTGGTGCGATCGGTGGACGCATCGTCAATGATCAGCAGCTTCCAATCCTTTGAGGTTTGATTCAAGACGCTTTTGATGGCTTTGCGAATAAACTTGGCGCGATTGTATGTCGGAATGACTACAGTAAAGGTCGGATTCATACGTCCTCCCTCTTGACTGCCGGAATGCAAATGGACGATTTGTCGCTGACAATGAAGACTCCTGTACTGTTAGAAGATTGACCCGTCATCATCGATGAGCGTCCGAAAACACTGTTTGTTATTTTCCAAGCAATGTCTAGCAGCGAGCTGTTTTCCAGTAAAATACTATTTTCGATATACGAGCAATTTCTCAAGCTTACGCCATTTTGGATCGAGACGTACGGTCCGATTTGGCAATTTTCAATCACACAATCATCACCGATTCGTACGGGACCCGTAATCTTCGAATTTTTCACAACCGTTCCTTTGCCAATTTGATGTTGATTGCCTAGCTCCCTCGTAAGCATCCACTGGTTGGCCTCCAGCCAGCGATCGATGGTTCCCACATCCGAATATTTCCCGTTAGTGACGGAGTGAGCCAATTTGAATCCGCGATTTATCATCGATTGAATCGCATCCGTTATTTCTAGTTCGCCTCGGGGAGATGGTTGTAGGGTAGCAATCGACTCGAAAATAGGTGGCGTAAACAGGTATGCACCAATCACTGCCAGGTTGCTCTTTGGCTGACGTGGCTTCTCCTCTACAGAGATTAGTCGTCCTTTTTGTACTTCTGCGATCCCATAATCCTGTGGTCTCTCCACTTTACTTAGCATCACGACACCGTCAGATTTTCCTTTCGTAAACGCTTTTGTAAGCCCGTGAAGCGAATCCATCAATAAATTATCACCTAGTAGCAAGATAAACGGTTCGTCTTGCAAAAACGGTTGCGCTAGCTGGACAGCATGGGCAATTCCCAATGGTACCTCCTGCTTGATAAACGTAATGGTAGCCCCGAATTGACTACCATCGCCCACCATGGGAGGAATTTGTGATTGAGAAGGATGTATCACGATGCCAATGTCTTGAATGCCCACTTCACGCAGTTTGCGAATGCAATAGTGTAAGACCGGGTGATTGGCCACAGGGAGGAGGGTTTTCGGCTGCGAATAGGAAAAGGGGTGCAGTCGCGTCCCACGTCCAGCACACAAGATTAACCCTTTCACAAGTATCACTCCCCAGTTGTGCTCTGCGATACTTATAAGGTATGCGTATCTGGATAGCTGGACAGGGCAGACGTCCACATTGGTGCAAGAAAAGGCAACCACCTACTTCATTTCCACTCAAATTAACCAGTTTTTAAAAGCTGCTGTTTCTCTTCTATTTGTGTTGGAACGACTGATTCAAATACGTTCAGATAGCCTTGCGCAGTTGCATACCAAGAAAAAAACTTTGCTCGTTGCAGAGCCTGTTTGCCCATTTCATTCCGGACGGCTGGCGAACTCCACAACAACTCCCACACAGCAGGCAATCCTTTTTCCCAATCTTTTGGCGGGATGATAAAGCCACTTTTCTCGTGGGCAACGACTTCACGAATGCCGCCACGTGGAGTGGAAATGACAGGCTTTCCGGCAGCCATTGCCTCTAAATTGACACGGCAAAACGCTTCTTTCCAAACAGACGGTGTGGCTACGACATCCCCAATTTGGTAGTAAAGCGGCATTTTTGCGGATGGGACGAAATTGACGAAGCGCACCTTTTCCCCCAAGGGCTTCGCAAGTCGTTTGAGCTCTCGAACATACGGATTTAGGCGATTGCTGCCGTATCCCGTCCCCCCCACAATCACGAGTTTGGCTTTCGGGTCTTGTTTGCTCACCTGGCGAAAGGCTTTGATCAGCACATGTACCCCTTTGCCGCGCATAAGTCGTCCGGCATAAAACAAGATGCGATCATCTGGCTTCAATCCGAGTTCTTGACGCATTTTTTTGACCGCTATTTTTGCAACCTGATAAGGTGTGACATCGACTCCGAGGTGAACTGCATGGATTTTATTGGCAGGAATCTTGCACGTCCGAATAAAATGTTGACGTAAAAATTCACTGTTCGTAATAAAACCTGTTGCCAGTCGAACGGCACGCTTCATATTTTCCTTGCTGATGATCGGCTGTGACCCGTATACATGAGAGTGCATATTCACAAAGACTGGGATCTTGGGAAAATGGCGTTTTAATGTGAGAACATAGATCGGTCTGTTTTCCACAAGAATGACATCTGGCTTGTTTTTCTTGATATGATGAATAATCCGGCGCAAATATGGCTTTGGCCCTTGATAGGGGACACGAATGAACCGCCGATTTTCTTCCACGGATGAGGTTGGGTAGGTCGCACATTGACGAGTGTAGATCGTCACGTTATGCATGGGCTCGATCATCTTTGTGACCTCGTCAATATCGTGTTCGACCGAGCTTCCTTTGACCGGTGGTACAGAAAAGGGACCTGGACTAATAATCGCGATGTTCATTTCGCTCGATCTCCCACTCCTTTTTCAGTGAAAGAACCACTTGATACAAGTACTGCAATTGTTTGGCATGGTTTTCTTCAAGGTTCTCCCATCTTTCTTCCCATGAAGCAAGTGCCTCTTTCAGTTCCATCACTTCTTGCTCAAGCTGGTGAACCTGTTCCACGACGGCCTCGTCGGTCTCTCTCATAATAATTTCGAAGGTAGGCTCCAAGAGCAGTTCCTTCGGCTGCTCTGCTGTTGTATTTACGACCAGCTCCTGGACGTTTTCCTTTACTACCTCATCTTGTTTTTCATTGGCTTTTACGATTGAAATACGTTGAACTGCCTCATCTACGACATAGCTTCCTGAAAACACACCTGGTGTTACCCAATGAGACAGATCCCATTTTTTTCGTTTTTCCACAAGTTATCGCCTCCTGAAGCTTGCATCTACGTAATATGTTATGACAGACAAGGAAAATGGGTACGTGTACGGTGACATAGAAAAAACCGCTTGATTTGGATGAAATCAAAGCGGTTGCCCGTGGTCTCTCATATTTGCTTGTCTGCGGAAGTTCAAGCTGTAAAGACGTGCTTCTTCTACAGTTGTTATCTGTTGCTTTTGCCATTCGAGCAAGATCCGGTCAATATAGCGGATGTGGAGTTTGCCGACGGTTGCAGCCTCACGCAAAGCGGTCAAAATCAAGTCTTCCTGATAGCCGTCCTGTTCGGTCCACATATGGATGTTCTCCAATTCAAACGGCGCTAGCGGGCGGCCAAATGCCTGTTCAAAACGAGCGTAAATGGCAACAGGTTCGGCATCCAGAGAAACGGCCACTTCCATAAAAGGGTCTATACTTCTCGGGTCTGCTTGCTGCTCCCGCCAGGTCTGGTACAGCTTTTTGTACAACGGTGTCAAATTATATTGCTCATGACGCATACCAGTTTGTGGATCGATAAACTCATCTATCGTAATCCAATCTTCTTTTAATAGCTTTTGAAGAGATTGAATCAATCTCCTGCTCGTCATGGACATGCGTTCCTCCAGCTCTGTTAAGGTCGGGAATCGATTCCCTTCCTGCTGAAAGGACAGCAGATGAATCAAAAGCATCATCTCGTCATCAGTCAATGACATACGCTTATACATTTTCAAAAGAAGGTTGGAGACGGATGTTGCTCCTTCTTGCAACAATTGCAATATATGGGAGTCCATAACGCATATTCACCTCTGGGTTGGGATAACAAGGGAGTGCGTAAAACGCGCTGTCAAACAATAGGAACACCCTGCTGCCCTCGCGCAACAGGGTGTAGATCGTTCATCGATAAAGGAACTCTATGGATAGAGACGATTCAGCATGCGTGGGAATGGAATGGTTTCACGCACATGATCCAGCCCGCAAATCCATGCAATGGTACGCTCCAGACCCAAACCGAAGCCGGAGTGAGGAACTGTACCGTATTTGCGAAGGTCCATATACCAGCGATAAGCCTCTTCCGAAAGCTCATGCTCAGCAAAACGTTTCTCCAACAGTTCTGGATCATCAATCCGCTGGCTACCCCCGATAATTTCACCATAGCCTTCTGGTGCGATCATATCCGCGCACAGAACCACTTCTGGACGTTCGGGGTGTGGCTTCATGTAGAAAGCCTTGATTTCGGTAGGATAATGGGTGATGAAAACAGGCTTGTCGAAATGGTCCGCAATCATCGTCTCATCCGGTGCACCGAAGTCGTCTCCCCATTTAATCTCGCTACCTTTTTCCTGCAAGAGTTTAATCGCATCATCATAAGAGATGCGTGGGAACGATCCCGTTACATTTTGCAGTTTTGTTGTATCGCGCTCCAACGTTTTCAGTTCGCGCTCACAGTTTTTCAATACGGATTGTACCACATGAGAAACAAACGCTTCCTGAATACGCAGATTTTCTTCGTGATCTACGAAAGCCATCTCCGGCTCGATCATCCAGAACTCGATCAAGTGACGACGTGTCTTGGATTTCTCGGCACGGAAAGTTGGTCCGAAAGAGTAAACGCGACCTAACGCCATAGCGGCTGCTTCCATATAAAGCTGGCCGGACTGCGAGAGATACGCATCCTCATCAAAATATTTGGTATGGAACAGGTTGGTGGTACCTTCCGCAGAGGTCGGTGTCAAAATTGGCGGGTCTACTTTTACGAAACCGTTCTCGTGGAAGAACTCATACATGGCGCGAATCACCTCGGAGCGCACAGCCATGACTGCACGCTGACGTGGAGAACGCAGCCACAGGTGGCGATGGTCCATCAGGAAGTCAACACCGTGTTCCTTCAAGGAAATCGGATATTCCTGGGCGATCTGAATAATTTCCACACCTGTTACTGTCAGTTCGTAACCGCTTGGTGCACGGTCATCCGCACGAACTGAACCAGTTATGTAAAGTGAGCTTTCTTGTGTGAGCTGCGATGCATTCTCCCACACTTCTTCCGCTACTTCCGCTTTTACTACTACACCTTGAATGAAGCCGGATCCGTCGCGGAGCTGCAAAAATTGAATCTTGCCGCTGCTGCGTTTGTTGTATAACCAGCATCCCAGGCGTACTTCTTGTCCAACATGCTGCCCGATTCGGGCAATCGTCGTCAACATTGAATGATTCCCTCCATTTACCATGCCACGCAAATACAGACTAAGTATACCAAACAATTATACTATTGGGGGCCTGCAAATTCAATGAAAGTCTCCCTGTATAATGTTAACGATAAAATAATTATGTAAACTAAATATACATTTGGGAGACCTGATCTCAACATCGGCCTCCCTACTTCTGAATCATCCACTCGCCCCATTGTTGTTTCCTACCGAATTATTTATCGTCCTCGCTATCGTATTCTTCACTACTTTCATAATCTTGCTCGAGGTCACTATCATCCGTGTCTTCTTCATCTTCATCCGTGTCGTGATCGTCCATGTCATCCTCGTCCATGTACGCATCTTCCCTGTCTTCATCATACGTATCTTCGTCATACGTATCTTCGTCGATCATGTCCTCATCTTCCATGTCTTCCTCATCTTCCTCATCCGTATCTTCGTCGACCATGTCCTCATCTTCCACATCTTCATCATCCGTATCTTCGTCGACCATGTCCTCATCTTCCACATCTTCATCATTCGTATCTTTGTCATCCACGTCTTCCTCATCAAAGTCGTGATCTTCCTCGACTTCTTCTGCCTCCAATTGTCCCCTCTCTGTTGACCAATCCAATATTTCGTGTGGGACATCTACTCCTTTTACTCCAATCCCGATCCAGTGAATCAGACCAGTCGCTTCCTGCCCCTCCTGATTGCGAAATACGGTGATGAGCGCTGCAGTCCTTTTCGTGTATTTGAGCGATGTATAGATGCCCGGTTGATTTGTCATCGCCACCATACAATAATGTGTATCCGCAAAAGGCTGCGGCAATCGAACAATCACATCTGTAGACTTGCTTGTGGCAGAAAGCCTGAAGGGGACGAAACCGTATTGTTGCAAGGTTACTCCAATATGATTATGCGTCTCAATTACCGGAAAGGATAATTTCTCCGCATCAATGGACTGATTTGCAATGTGATGCGTAGTGATAGCTTTGGACGCAATTTTAGAACCGGTCACGGAGTCCTCTGCCAGTTTTTCCTGCGTAATGATCCGGTTTTGCAAATGCTGTTCTGTTATGCTCTTGCTAATCAGATGACTTCCTTTGAGCGTTCCTTCCTTAATATGTGTTCCATCCAGGCTGCCTTTTATGACATGAGCACCATGAACGGAATGGCTATCTAGCTTGCTCGCATCAATGCTCTGATCGGCTATTTTCTCTCGGGTAACACTGCCGTCCTGTAATTTTTCCTTGGAAATGGTGTTACCCTGGAGATGATCCGCTTGAATGATGTGACTGTTGAGATGTGTAGATGAAATTGCTTTTTCCGCTATCTTTTCCCCCGTCACGGCTGATCTGCCCAAATGGCGGGTCTTGATCGCATCTTTGGCTATTTTGGGCGCTGTGATGACAGCATCACCAAGCTTGCTTGTCGTAATGCTAAGATCCGAGATTTTGTCTGTGGAAACAGATTCCGGCGCCAATTTTGAGGTGGTCACCAAGTGGTCATGCAAATGCTGGGTCTGGATGATGTACTCGCGTAGATGATTGCCCCCAATAATTCTGTCAGTCAAATGCTGTTCTTCCACAGATCTTCTTGCCAGCTTTTCTGAACGAATGGTTCCGTCAATCAGATGTCGTGAACTCACGCTCTCATCGAGCAAGTGTTGCTCTCCTACACACCTGTTCGCCAATTTGTCGGCAGTGATGGCCTTATCAGCTATCTTGGCTGAGGTAATTTGTTGATCCCCAATTTTTTTAGCCGTCAGCATCCCGTCTTGCAAGTGACTCGATAGGACACTGCCAGCTTGTAAATGTGTGCTGCCAATTGATTCTTTGGCGAGCTTTTCTGCCGTGACGCTGTTGTTGTCCAAATGCTCAGTCAATATCGCATACGGCCCCACTTTATCACTGGTCACCGCTTCTGGATGTAAATGTTGGCTATAAATGGCCTGAAATGCAATGTGATGATCTGTGATGCTACCAGCGCTAATGTTGCTGCCATCTATTAGCTCTTCCGTGAGATGATGATGGTAAATGGAGCCTTCACGAATATGTTGAGACTCAATTGTATCTTCGTCTATCTTCGTCGAAGTTACAGCTCCATCGCGTAATTTATCGCCTGTGACAGCTCCATCCTCAATCTTCACTGTGTTGATCACATAATTGGCGAGATTACTTGTTTGAATGGTCCCCATCTTTATTTTTTCCGAGGTAATGGATTGATCCTGAATCAACTCATTCGTGATCGCTTGCTCCTGAATATGCTTGCTCTGGATCGAGTGATCGGCAAATTTCATCGAGTCGATGGTTTTATCGGCTAACTTCTCGGAAGTAATGCTATGGTTGATCAATTTTTGCGCGGAAATCGAATAATCCAACAAATGCTCGCCGCTTACGATTCCCTGCCCCAGATGATCCCTCTGTACCGCATGCGGGGCGAGTTTGGTGGAAGTTACGCTCTTGTCCGCGAGTTTACTGCTGTCCACGGCATAATCCTTCAAAATCGAATTATCCACGGCGCCTTGCTTAATTTTGGACGCGTCAATGGCACGGTTCGCAATTTTTTCTGTTGTCACCGATTGATCTGTCAAGTCGTCTGTATAGACAAATGATTGGACACGATCATCATTTCGGTCTTTGATGACCTTCGAATAAAAGTTCGGATTAGCAGTTGAGCTCTGTTTGGAGGAAGCGTTTTGTTTGGAAGATACGTTCTGTTTGGAAGACGTATCCGGTTTGGAAGGCGTATCCGGTTTGGAAGACGTATCCGGTTTGGAAGGTAAATCCTGTCTGGAAGCTAAATCCCGTCTGGAAGTTGAATCCTGTCTGGAAGTTGAATCCTGTCTGGAAAACGAGTCCTGTTTGGAGGATAGGTCCTGCTTCGGTACTTTGGGAATCGGGTTTTGTTGCTCTTTCGGTGTGGCAGCAGAGATGGGAGGTATTCTGTGACTGCTCTCCAAATGACTTTCAAGCAGATTTAATTCGAGGTCTTCCATCCACTCCCGATCGGGTGATGATGTATATGAGAGCGGTAACTCGTGCATGGTCTGCCTAAAGGTTTTGCTCAGACTTTTGTTTGCTTTTCGCCGGTTCACATTGGCCATAGGGTCTCCTTGCCTCCTGATTTCATTCCCGTATCACCTTTGTAGGATATTCATCCATTTACTTATTTGGCACCGTGTCTACAAAATTGTTTCATCCTGATTTGCCCAAGTGGCTAGCAAACACAAAAAAACCTGCTTCGCCGACTCTTCCCTTGGCTAGCAGGTTCATTATCTTCCCTTATACAGTAACTTCTTCCTTCGTTTGTGACAATAGGGCCCTGAACTCATCGCCTTGCAGAACTTCCGCTTCCAACAATGTATGCAAGCCCGTTTGGAATACGGAATCAAATTGTCTCAAAAGATTGCGAGTTTCTGCGAGCAATCCTTCCAGCAGACGCTCAACCTCGTCATGAATCCGATTCTTATCCACGTATTGCAAATGTACAATCCCTAGCTCGGACATACCGCTTTGTACAATTTCTTGTGCCATTCCCAGCGCCTGCTCGAAGTCATTCTTCGATCCAGTACTGCGCCCACCGTAGTAGATTTCCTCCGCTACGGCTCCTCCAAGGCTAACCATGATTTGCTTCTCCATCGCTTCCTTGGTATACAGATAGCGGTCTTCCATTGGATTTTGTCGGACGTATCCCAGTGCTTTGCCTCGTGGACTCAGTGTGACCTGCGAAACAGAGCCTGGTCGCACGCTCTCACTGACAATGGCATGTCCCAATTCATGGAGAGCAACGCGCTTCTTCTCTTCCTCAGATGCTTGACGGTCTACCTTCTCTCCGAGCATAACCTTGTCCACTGCATAGCCAAAATGCTTCGCTGTGATCTTGTCCTGGCGGTCACGCATGGCGTAAATGGCTGCTTCATTGGCTACACTCTCCAGCTGTGCGCCAGAAAATCCGAATGTCTCCTGAGCCACTTTTTCCAGTGTGACGTCCTCGCCTAGCGGTTTATTGGCTGTATGAATGGTCAAAATCTGCTCGCGTGCTGGTTTGTCCGGAAGATCAACGCTAATATGACGGTCAAAACGCCCAGGACGCAACAGCGCTGCGTCGAGCATGTCCTTCCGGTTCGTAGCTGCCATGACTAAAATCCGCGGTTTGTCAGTCGTAGCTACACCATCCATCTCCGTCAACAGTTGATTCAAGGTTTGATCGTATTCTCGCTGCTGTTGACCGTCCCTTTTTCCACCGACGACATCGATCTCATCGATAAAAATAATCGCGCTGTCTTGCCCATTTTTCTCTGCTAATGCCTTCGCTTCCTGAAACAATTCACGGACGCGTTGTGCACCGACACCGACGTACATCTCTACGAACTGCGAACCCGATGCCGCCACAAAAGCAGAATTTGTATAGTTTGCTGCCGCTTTCGCCATCAGTGTCTTACCCGTACCAGGAGGACCTGTCAAAAGAACACCTTTAATCGGGCGAATCCCGTACTGCTCAATTTTGTCTTTATACACGAGAAAATCAAGCGATTCCTTCAGTTCTTTTTTGGCGCGTTCCTGTCCACCGATATCGGCAAACTGCACGTCCGATTTCGGCAGCTCATGCTTGTTTGCTTTTCTTTTCCCCCCGAGGGCGACATTTCCACCTTGACCATTTTGCTGGCGGATGACTAGAAAGTAAATCGCACCCAGTACGGCTCCGAACACCAGGAATGGCGTAATGTTTACACCAAGAAAAACAAGAAAAATCAACAGTGCAGGTACGACGCCGATCAGTATTTCTTTACGCACGTGCCGTCACCTCTTTTTCATTGGATCGGGGGATGATGGTGTAAAAATCCTCCGTTCCTTTTTTCATATAAACATAAATGTTCTTGTCATCCATCGATGCAGATGCTTGGTCGAGTTGATTCCCCTTTTTCCATTGTTCCATAAGGGCTGGAATGCGGCTATATTCATGCAACTCCACTGCTTCTGTAAACACAAATTGACCACTCTGCCAAATATCGTGCATCGTTGTCGACTGATTGTCGATGTCAATGACCACTTCTTTTTCCCCTGCGATCTTTTTTGTCTCCGTTAGCAGATTCCGATATTCTGCTGGAAATGCGTCTGGTTTTGTAACAGTTACATCTATTTGAATTTTATCTTTGTTGATTTCCAAATGGCCCAATGTTGCGGACTGCATTTGTCCAATTTCTGCACGGATTGGCTCCTCAATCTCCATCTTTTGATACAAGAACCATCCTCCGAACAGGAGTGCCAAGGTTGCCACCAAAGATAATCCAATTGCGCTCTTTTTCATCTGCACGGCTACTCCCCCCATAAATATCGTTCTCGTTTTCTCTCTCTGCAACATCCCCAGTATATCACACGAGTATATCATTTTCTTATACAGATGTTGGGTGGAATGCCAAACAGGCCTTCTCCTATAAGGAAAAGGCCTGTCGTGATACCAGCGTCTTAGCTTGGCGAGAGCACGTATGAGGTTAACAGAGCGCCAGTGAATAGATCATAGTGAATGTAGTGAAAACGACCGTCTTTGTCTTTGACAGTGACTTCCCAAAATTTCTTATCGTTTTCAAGACCAGGAACCAAATGAGTGATCTCCGATTGCGGGAAGGACTTGTAAACCGCCTCTTCTACATTCTTTTTTGGAACAGCAAGATCCATTCGATCGAAGCTAACTTTTTGATCGGTCATCCAAGCGACAACTTGTGTCCCCGCCTTATTTTTCCCAATGACGACAGCGTAGCTCTCCTTGCCTCGATATTCATCAATGGTTTCAATCTCAGTGATTGTCGTGCGATCCTGGACCCACTGACGAATGGTTTCCTCAAATTGATTGCGCTCTCCTGCTACAGAAGCCGTCAGATGATAGGCGAACCCAGCTCCCGTAAGTAAAATGACGGCTACAATTGATAGGATAATTCGTACTAACACAGCAAAGTAACTCCTTTACGTGGCTGACATTACAATCGGAATCGAAGCTGGTCTCTCTTCACTCCAACTGCCGTTTGTATTTGCAAATCCAGCTCCAGTTGGCGAAGCTGCCCCGTAGTTGAATCGTACCAAAGTTGGTAATTGACTTTCATTCCGTTCGTTATATTCGGAGTCAAATCCTGAAGAGGGAAGGATGGACCTAACCACATCGATAATAACGAAGAGACTTCCTCAGGTGGTACCGCTATCCGGTATCCACTCCATCCTTGCCCTGCAGTATCTTCAAGGCGTTCAGGGCTAACCGATTGCAAAACTCCTTTGAGCAATACTGCGTGCTCATGCGGGGTGAACATCGCATACGGCAGAGCGGCATGATCCTGTATCTGGCCATCCATTCGCACCGATACTGGCTGCCCATCTTTTCTGGCTATTTCAAGCTGGTGGCCACCGATTTCTCCTGCGAGCTGAAATTGCTCATTTTGATATCGCCCATGCAAGGTCTGATTCTGCATGTATACGAGAAATGAGCGTTCCTCGTCCTTCGTGATCTGCTCCAAAAGCTCCGCTACCGTCTTCGTCTGCTTCGTCCCTGTTGTTTGTCTGACCGCAGGCGCAGTATCTGTATTGGCAGATCGACTTACTGTTCCCAATACAATCCCGAGGAGAAATAGACCGAGTAGGATTGGAATGAGCCACCACAGCATTTTGGGCCGGATGTACATGTCGTCCCCCCTGTCCCATTTTTGTCTTTAGCCTATGCTATACGGGAAGGTTTTAGAACGACACGGAAAAGTTGCTAATCATAGCTTAAGGTTGGGCGGTCATACTACACATACACCCCGAGGAGGTGAGCGCGTGACATCTTCGCAACAAACCACATCTCCTGACATACTTGGGTTTCTGTTACAGGAATACCGCGTCTCCTGGGCAGGATTGTCGTCTCCCTTGCGTCAATGGTCGCACACACCCACTCTTCATTTTCGCCATCATCTCCTGACAAAAGCTGTGGCAAAAATGAACAACGGAACGTCTTAGTATCCAATTCCCCTACCTACACCTGCACTGCCTTACTCCTGTCCCCCACCTGACAGGAGCCTTTTACCGTTTTAACGTTTGGAATACGCGGTTTGCTTCGTAAATCGCGCGCTCCTCATCGATGGTCAACAACTTATGATTACGCATTAAGAATTTACCCGCTACAATCGTATCTTTCACATCTCGTCCATTTGCCGCGTACACCACGTGTGAAATCGGTTGGTGTGCTGGGTGGAAATGAGCTTGATGGCTATCCATCACGATCAAGTCAGCTTGCTTGCCTACTTCAATGCTTCCGAGTGTTTCTTGTTGGAACACCCCTTCTGCGCCATAACGAGTAGCCATGCGAAGGGCTTCCTCTGCTGGAACCGCTACTGGGTCGTTATTTACACCTTTGTGCAGGATCGCAGCGAGCTTCAATTCCTCAAACAAATTCAAATTGTTGTTGCTTGCCGAGCTGTCCGTACCCAGTGATACGCTTACACCTTTTGCCAACATTTTCGGAACAGGCGCAACACCGCTTGCCAGCTTCAGGTTGCTCACGACATTATGAGAAACTCTCACGTTGTATTTTGCCAAAATGTCGATTTCTTCATCCGTAAGGTGAACAGCGTGCGCTACGAGTGTTGGGCGATTGAACATGCCCAGCTTTTCCAAATGTGCAACTGGACGCTGTCCGTAGTCCTTCTCGTTTTGACCGACTTCCCAAGCGGTTTCAGACATATGGATATGAAGCGGCAAGGACAACTCATCGGCTTTTTCGATAATTTGGGTAATAAATTCTGGCGAGCAGGTGTACGGCGCATGCGGTGCCATCATGACGGTAATACGTCCGTCTGCCTGATTATGCCATTCTTTTGCAAAAAGAGTCGCGTCTTTCAGCTTTGTTTGACGTTCTTCTTCAGAACACAAACCGATCATCCCTCGGCAAAGGCGGGCACGCATTCCAGCTGCATCGACTTCCTTTGCCACAACATCCATATGATCATACATATCCACAAACGTAGTGGTTCCCGTACGAATCATCTCAATAAGCGACAGTTGAGTACCCCATTTTACTGTATCTCCCGTGAATTGCGCCTCCAATGGCCACATTTTGTCTTCCAGCCATTGTTGCAGCGGCAAATCATCTGCATAACCGCGTAGGAGGGACATACCAGCATGTCCATGCGTGTTGATTAAACCAGGCAGTATGTAGTCTCCTTTTTGATCGATAACCTCATCGTATCCTGCTTCTGATAGGTCCTCAGGAGTTGGGCCCACATACGTAATCTTGTTACCTTCGAATGCTACGGCACCATCGTGAATGACTTCATTCGTATCGTTAACGGTAATGACTGTTGCGTGAATGAGGATCGTCTTTTTCATAGTATACACTCCATTCTTATGTCAAGTAGTAGGCCAGGCTTTGCAGGTTGGACGTCACGTCCGCATAGTGAATGCGAACATCTTTTCCTGCGCGAATCGTCGTAGGGGCAAAATTCAAGATCCCCTTGATACCCGCTTGAGTCAACTGATCACATACGGATTGCGCTGCAGGTGCCGGTACCGTAATAATCGCCAGCTTGATTTGCTTGTTTACGATTGTCTCTTCCAGCTCTGATAAAGGCTGAATCGGTATACCTGCGACTTTTTTACCCTGCTTCTCTGGATTATTATCAAAGATGGCCGCAATCCGCATGTTATCTTTCAAATAAGCGTTGTAGTTACTAATGGCATGGCCCAAATGCCCAGCTCCGACCAAAGCGACACGGATTTCATCTGTTAGTTTTAGAATTTCACGTATTTTTTCCACCAGATAATCGACATCATAGCCGATTCCCTTTTTTCCAAAATCACCAAAAGCTGCAAGATCTTTTCTGATTTGGGCAGGATTCACATCGAGATTCTTGCCCATCTGTTGGGAGGAAACGGTGGTCACCTCAACCTGCTGCAAATAACTGAGGTAACGCAGATAAATCGGCAAACGACGGACGACCGCTTCCGAAATCTTTTCGTGTTTTGCCACGTTCGGTCTTCCCCCCTAATTCTTTTGCTTCAAAATCCGATATTCTTTTCCATTCGATAAAATGGTAATGGAACCGTCGTGGCTGGTAACGTATGTCTCAGCCCATGACTCACCCAGACGCTCCATGACTTCCGTCTGACCGTCTTTCATTTGATCCCGCGATCGGCCTGTCTGAATAATGGCGACCTGGGGATCGACCTTCGTCAGAAACGGTTGCGAAGAGCCTTGATTGCTTCCCTGACCAGCTACCTTTAGCACTTCCGCCTTCAATCTGTCATTTTGCCGTTCCAACAGTCGCTCTTCTGCTTTTTCATTCACGGCACTCATAAATAAAAATCGCAGTTGGCCATGCGTCAATCGAAAAACGAGAGAATTATTCTGGGGCGATAAAAATAACGGTTCATCCGGGAGCAACACTTCCATGGAGATATCTTGTTCAAGAGTGAGTACTTGTCCTTGCTCTGCTTCCATCTGCTTTTGGTTGGAGCGAAGCAGCACGACATGGCGAATGGATGGCGCGATCAGCTTGGGCAAAATGACGGCATTTACAAGCACTTGTTGGCTCAATGAAGCGAAGCCTCCCATATGCTCAGGCTGGTCGTTCGTCAACACTACATAATCGAGCCGTGTGATCTTGAGCTCTGCCAAGCGCGCCGAAAGAATGGGCCAATCTTCTGCCGTACCCGTATCAATCAGCATCGTTTTACCGCCTGGCATTCTCAAAAGCGTGCTCTCACCATGTGGAAGTGCCAAGTAGGTGACAATGAGACCCGAAAATTCCTGTTCTGTCTCCGTTTCAAACGGGTCATCTATCTTCACTGCTGCTTCTTGCAAATACAAATGGCTATCAATCGAGCATGCGCTAAGGAAAATCGCACTAAGAACTACCATCCACCAACGCCACGCTTTTTTCCATAACATTTATTTTATCACCTTAATCCCTATGAGACTATTGCTTCATTTTATGAATCTGACAGGGATTGCATACTAAGGAATGGCTCTATACGCTCTCGCAGTGTTGGCCATGGACCGCTTTCGATTTGAAATGGCGGCAAAGATTGAAGGAATGAGCGTCCATATCTCGCCTCAACCACACGCGTGTCGAGAACGATCACGACCCCTCGATCCAAGTGATGGCGAATTAATCGTCCCACCCCTTGCTTAAATTGCAGAACGGCTTGTGGAAGAGACAACGACATAAAGGCATTTTTTCCTTCTGCCTTCAAAAGCTCTGCCCTTCCTTGATAGACAGGGTGATTCGGCGGAGCAAACGGAAGTCGAACAATAACCAAACTGCTCAGCCATTCCCCCTGGATATCGACACCTTCCCAGAAGCTGCTCGTCCCAAGCAGAACACTTCTCTCCATGCTTCGGAACAGTCGCACCAGCTTGCTCCGATTGTTGCTATCAATCCCGTGACCGAATAACGTATACGGTTCTGGCGCCTCCGCTAGTCGTTCCTTCATCGCTTGATAAACAAGGCGAAGCATCGAATGGGAGGTAAACAGGATCAACGTCCTTCCTTTCGAAGCCAGTACGACATCCACGCACCCTTGTATGACCGCCTCCAAATACGTGTGGTCACTCTCTTTACCTGGTGCCGGGAAATCAGATGGGATCAACAGCAATCCCTGCTCTTCATAATGAAACGGCGATGGCAGTGACAAGGTGCGCACTCGTTCCTCAGGCAGTTGGTCGAGACCAAACTGGCTTTTGATGTAGGAAAAGCTGTTTTTGACCGTCAGAGTGGCTGATGTCAAAATCAGGCTCCGTTTTTGCGCGAACAGTGGTTCTGCCAGTGAGTCGGCAACCTTCAAGAGTGCTGCGGACAAATGCACCTGCTTGCGAGCTGTACGGGACTCTACTTCCATCCAATACACATACTCTGCATCCTGCTCAAGTAAAAAGAAGTGAAGCAGCTCCACGGTATTCTGCCAGTCTTTGATGAGACCAAATAAATCTGTCAGTAGACTACGTACAGCAAAAGGTGGCTTTTCCTCTTGCGGAGTCGTTCGCAAAAGCTGCTCGATGCCCGCTGCATAGGCAGTCATCCCTTCAATCAGCTTTTTGGTTACTTTGCGTATCTTCTCGTGTTTGCCTACAAACGATTCGATCCGATAACGTACCGTCTCACGACCAGCGTCCGTCGTCTCCTCCGCACGATCTGATGCCCATGCATACAAGAGCTGTGTCCATTGCTGCGCTTTCTCTCGCAAGGTCGCGGACTGTTTTCTCAGCTCCAAAAGCTTTGCCACTACTTCTTCTTGTACCGCAGGCATCCAGCTTTGCAGCTCTTCTGCGAAGCGTGCAATTGACCCACTCTCTTCAACCGATGCACGATCTAGCAAGAAAAGAAGCTGCGTGGTTGAAAACTGCTTGCCTAGATGCTGTGTCGCAGCATCCTCCAAATGATGGGCCTCATCGACGATGGCAACTTCATACGCAGGTAGGATCCTGTTTTCCGCTTGTAGATCGCTGATGAAAAGGGCGTGATTGACGATGAGGACATCGACATCGCGAGCCCGTTCCTTCGCCTGAAAATAGTAGCAGCGACTAAACCACGGACAAGCCCGATTCAAGCAAGAGCCCGTATCACTTTTTACCTGTTGCCATAGCAGTTGACCACTTGGAGGCATGCTCAGCTCTTCCACGTCACCGGTAACAGTTTGCGTGAGCCACGTCAGCATCTGTCCTTTTACCAAGCGCATTTCTTGGCTGCTTCCTTCTACAGGCTCGTCCACAGCTTGTTCAAATTTACGCAAGCATAAGTAGTTTCCTCTGCCTTTTAGCGTCGAAGCAGTAAACGAAAACGGCAACGACTCCTGCAAGGTAGCGATTTCCTTATGGAATAGCTGTTCCTGCAATTGAATGGTATTGGTACTGACCACCAGCTGCTGCTGATTGTGATGAGCCCAAATGATCCCCGGCAAGAGATAGGCTAATGATTTTCCCGTACCTGTCCCCGCCTCTACCAATAAATGGACGCCATCCTCCATTGCCTCATAGACGGCATGCATCATCGCTTCCTGAGCATCTCTACGTTGATACCCCGACATTTTCGCCTGCATGTACCCGTTTTCGCCCAAGACATCCTCGAGCTGCTCGGCAAACGCTTTGGTCACTGTCACATCGACAGGAGGATGCTTCAGGGACGCTGTTAATTTTTCTTCGCGTTTCCGTAAGGCCAACTGGCGATAAATATCCCACATATCGGAGGAATCCGTTTTGGTTGGCGTTCCATCCAGCTCTGGCAGCTCTATTAGCTTTTCCATCTCGATCTGCCGCAAAAGAACCTCGATATCTGAGCGAAACGAAGAGACGAGCATCTGCAGCCGCTGGATCGTTACAAGTGGCAATTTCTTTAAAATATCCAGCAAGTGGAGAAACAGCTGGGCCGTGGCAAGCGCATCACTATCTGCTTGATGAGGATTATCGTGCTCGATTTCCAGCTCAGACGCCAGTTCTCCGAGTCTGTAGCTATTTTGCATCGGCAAAAGAACGCGGGATAGCTCCACCGTATCAAGCACGTAGCCGTCAAACGCATAATAGCCCTGGCTCAGCAGGGCTTCTTGTAAAAATTGGAGATCAAAGCTTGCATTATGTGCAACAAAAGCTCGCCCGTCCAATAAACGCAAGAAATCTGGAAACACTTCTTCCAAGGAAGGAGCATCTGCAACCATCTCGTTGGTAATCCCTGTTAATTGGGTAATAAAAGGGGGAATATCCTGGCCCGGATGAATCAGGGTGGAAAAACTCTCGGTAATCTGCCCGTCATCGATTGCGACGGCACCAATCTGAATGATGCTGTCCCCTTGGCGTGGATGGCTTCCCGTCGTCTCAAAATCTACAACTAGTAATCGATTCAAACGTTGTCACCTCGTAACCTGGGCGGAAACATTCAATCCGCACTCATTCACATTCGGCAACGATGGGAAATATTCCTGCTCTCCTGTACATTTACGGCTGTACCAGCTCAGTCTGCATTTCTGATTGACCGAGCTTGCTTGCACAAAGTTGCAGATAGATGGGGATTTCCCATAACTGTTCTGCGAATGGCAATGCCCGTTGAAAATATTGTTCAGCCAGGCGCCAATTTTCTTCCACAACCGCGATTCTTCCCAGATGAAAATACCCTAACGAACGTACATATGGCTCAGCGTCTTCCAGGAAATACTTTGCCATCCGTTTTGCTTCTTGTGTATCCCCCAGCTTTTCGTATGCGGAAATCATCCCGGATTGTCCGAGGCGATTGTCTCGGTTTTTCTCCAGCATGATCCGAAACGCTTTGATTGCTTCCTCTACCCTTCCGTCAAACAACAGCATCCAGCCATAACTAAAAAGAAAGTCGTCATTTTCGGGTGCAAGACTGATCGCTTTTTTGACGAGCGTTAATGCGCGCTTTGTACCAGCAATCAGCCAAGTATTCCAGGCCAAGCCATGCCACGTCCACCCATCTTTTGGGGAACGCTCCGTCAAAAAGTGATAGCAAATCTGTGCCCGGTGGTAATTGCCCACTGTTTCGTATAAAGAGGCCATTTCCTGAAGAGTATCGCTGTCCAAATCGCGTGTCGGCAATTGCAAGCCTTTCGGCGGGCTCCATTCCACCGTCTTGTCCATCATATGCAGTAATTTGGCAGCACGTAGCCATAGCATCTGCGCTTCCCAATCGTGCTCGTTTTTTTCTAGATACGGTTCCAATTCGTCCAAAGCTTCCTGTGCATCGCCATCTCTTAAATAGCATAGCGCGAGGTTGTATTTGGCTTCTTCCTGTTCTGGCTTGATCTCGAGAGAAGTCTTAAAAGCTTGTGCCGCCTCTAGCCACTGCTCCTCTTCCGCAAGTATACACCCGATGGCATTAAAACTAATGGCCACAATGGTAGGTGAGCTTGCTGTCCTGCCGAGAAGACGGAATTCCCGAAAAGCTAATTCTTTCTCCTCACACAAAAGGAGACTGTAGGCGTAATATAGGCGCCCACTTTCCCAGTCTGGCGATTTTTGAACTAATTCTGCAAAACACTTTTTCGCGTCTTGGAACATACGCAAATGATAAAAGCCTTCCCCACGACGAAAAATCGGCTCGTATGTGTTTGTTTCAATGGCCTTTGGTGATTCTGTTTTCACCTTCGGCTGATGCGCCTTTTTCTCTTCTGCCGGAAGCTGTCCTTCCATTTCCTTGATGTTACGAATCGCATTCGATAATTTTTCTTCGAATTGCAGCCACAGGTCTACGACAGTATCACTTACTTGGCGCAATTGAAACAATTGTTCCGCGAGCTGAAGACGTTCTTGTTCAGAAGCCCCCTGCCACTTCTCTTCAATCGTCTGCGCTTTGTTCCGAAGCGTATGAAACCAGTCCTCGATTTTCACAAGAAAAGCCACCCCCTATGAGGCATGAGTACTTTCATTGTCTCACAAGGCAAGTGGCTCTATGCAGGAGTCGACAGATCGCTTACAGAATCGTCGCGTGTACTTCTTCCGCAATCAATTCTTTGATCTGATTTTTTTCATCCATGATGGCGACACGTGGCTTGTAGGTTCTTGCCTCTTCATCCGTCATCATCGCATAGGCAATAATAATCACGATATCACCCTCTTGTACGAGACGTGCAGCTGCTCCGTTCAAGCAAATGACGCCACTGCCTGGAGCACCTTCGATGACGTAGGTTTCCAGACGCGCTCCGTTGTTGTTATTGACGATTTGTACTTTTTCATTTGGCAAAATATCCAGCGCATCCAACAAATTTTTGTCGATGGTAATACTTCCTACATAGTTCAAGTTTGCCTCAGTTACCGTTGCGCGATGGATTTTTGCTTTCATCATGGTGCGGAACACTACCAATTCCTCCCTTATTACTACTTGATTGATGTAATCGTATTGTCGATGAGACGTGTTTTGCCAAATCGAACAGCTAGCGCGATGATGATCGTCTGACCTGCCGTTTCCTGCGCCATTGGTGTGAGCGCTGGATAGCTCAAAATTTCCACATAATCAATATCAGCCAAAGGTTTTTCGGAAATCATTTGCGTAATACGATCCTTGATTGTAGAAAGAGCCACGCCTTCGCTCAGCCATTCTTCTGCTTGCCTCAGGCTCTGTGAAAGCACGAGTGCTTGTGTTCGCTCATCCGCTGACAAGTAGACATTCCGAGAGCTCAGGGCAAGCCCATCCGCTTCGCGTACAATCGGGCATGGAACGATTTGCACTGGCATCGACAAGTCGTGAACCATTTGCGTCACAACAGCTACCTGCTGGGCATCCTTTTGTCCAAAAAAGGCGTAATCGGGCTGGACAATTTGAAACAATTTATTGACGACGGTCGATACGCCATCAAAATGACCCGGACGAGAAGCTCCACACAATGGAGTCGTCACATTTGCCACAGAAATATTGGTCAGCATCGGGGTCGGATACATCTCGCTCACTTCCGGGGTAAACAGGAAGTCCACTCCCGCTTCTTCCGCCATTTTGCTATCTCGTTCGATATCACGCGGATAACGTTCAAAGTCTTCATTCGGTCCGAATTGCAGCGGGTTTACGAAAATGCTCATCACAACCAAATCGCATACTTCACGAGCAGCTTTCACCAAGCTGAGATGTCCTTCATGCAGAAAGCCCATGGTCGGTACCATTCCGATCGTTTTGCCTTGCCGACGAGCATCTTTTAAATGAACACGCATTTCTGCAATGGTGGAGACTTGCTGCATCATTGTTTGCATCATGACTGTTTCACTCCTTCCCCGTACAATTCCTTGATGGTTTCTTCAGAGGCATGGAAGACATGCTCTTGTCCTGGGAAGCTTCTTGCTTCAACTTCTTTGTTATAAGTCTCCACTGCTTCACGGATTGTTTCCCCAATATTTGCGTAGCGCTTCACGAATTTTGGTGTGATATCCGATGCATAGCCAACCATATCATGGAACACCAGCACTTGCCCATCGCAAGTTGCACCCGCTCCAATTCCGATCACCGGGATGTCCAGCTTGTCTGCAATCATGCCTGCGACCTCTTCCGGAACACATTCCAGAACAATAGCGAATGCTCCCGCTTCTTGAATTGCAAGGGCTTCGTCCAACAATTTTTTGGCTGCCTCTAGATCTCTTCCTTGTACTTTGTAACCACCTAATTGATGTACGGATTGCGGAGTAAGCCCAATATGTCCAACGACAGGGATGCCTGCTTGTACACAGCGTGTAATGATTGGGGCGAGTTCACGGCCCCCTTCCATTTTGACCGCCTTGGCCAGCCCTTCTTGCATTAGTCTGCCCGCGTTTTTTACCGCTTCCTCAACTGTTCCGTGATAGCTAAGGAAAGGCAGATCTGTCACGACAAATGCACGCTTGGCCCCTCTCGTTACTGCTTTCGTATGATGTAGCATATCCTCCATCGTAACAGGGATCGTGGAGTCATAACCAAGTACGACCATTCCCAATGAATCACCGACCAAAATCATATCAACGCCAGCTTCATCTACTAATTTGGCTGCCGGATAATCATAGGCGGTCACCATGGTAATCGGGGTTCGCGTTTCTTTTTTCTTGCGGATACTCGAAGTCGTAATCGGTCTGTCGTTTTGTGCCATTTTTCATTGCTCCTCTTTCGCATCAAGCCCGTGGATCGTGTGAGGAATAAAAAAACCTTCTCGCGTCAATCGGGAGAAGGTTGTCCATGTCAAAAAGACATTTTGCGTTAGCGGATTCCTTCTGTCTCGGTCCACACAGGCTCTGAGCAGATTTTTGTCCTTGCACGTATTGATTTAAGATTACACGATAGATACAAAAATACTCCGGGAGTACCGTTCACGAAGTGATACAGCCTCCAAATTGGAGTATAACAAATGCTTCAATCATTTGCACGATAATTGACATCAGCCGAATAAACTTTGTGAATCTGTCCAGCCTGATCCTCGACCATGAGTACGCCTTCTTCATCCAAACCAACAGCACGACCTTCCAGCTGTTGTGAAATCGTCTGGAGGGTCACCCATTTGCCAATGGTGTATGAATGGTTTTCCCACTCTTGTTTGACACGCTCGAAGCCAGCTCGCAAATAGTGGTCGTACTCTTCTTCAAAAATTCGGCAGAGCCGCTGGATAAACGTAACACGCTTGAGTGACTCACCAGATTCAATTCGAAGCGAAGTCACAATCTGTGCCAATTCAGATGGGAAATCAGACTCGAGGCTGTTGGCATTGAGCCCTATTCCGATCACTAAATAATTGACCCGGTCAGATTCAGCATTGAGTTCTGTCAAAATGCCGCATACTTTTTTGTCACCGATAAAAATATCGTTCGGCCATTTGATTTTGACAGGCAACCCAGTCTCTTCCCGGATTGTTTTCGCTACAGCAACCGCCGTTAGCAACGTCATTTGAGGTGTCTTCGGTAACGGAATCGAAGGTCGGATGATCAAGCTCATCCAGATCCCCGTTCCTTTCGGAGAATGCCAGGGGCGACCGAGTCTGCCTTTCCCACCTGTTTGCAGCTCGGCGAGCACAATCGTACCTTCTACTGCCCCTTTTGCCGCAGCCTCGTGTGCGAGTGGCTGTGTAGATACCACCTCATCGTAAGCGATGACATTTTGACCGATCCGATTCGTTTCCAGTCCAGCCATAATTTCTGCTGCGGACAAGCGATCAGGGGCAACCAGCAGGCGATACCCCGATTTGCGAACCGCCTCCACCTCGTAACCATCCCGGCGGAGCTCTTCGATATGTTTCCAAACGGCCGTCCTTGAGCAGCCGCATGTTTGGCTTAATTCTTCACCAGAAATGAAACTGCCTGGCTGATCACGGAATGCTTGGAGGATGACTTGCTTAATGTTCATCTTGTGCAACCTCTTTCTTTGCAACTTCGACAAGTGCTTCTGGTGTATTTGGTAAACCGTGCAGAGCCGTTTGTCTAAGCAACGATTCCAAGACGCGGACAATCCACTCTCCTGGCTTTTTCTGAACGGCTACTTGCAGGTCAAGCCCCGTGATTGCCAAATCCTTGATGGTTTTGACAGGCATATTTTCGTATTGATCGAGGAGTGCCTGCATCGAAAACGATTGCCTCTCCTCCCACCAACACGCTTGCAATAAAAGAAAGAACTCGTTGCACGTGTCCCACCCGACTTCAAGCAGCAATGGTCCCCACTCGATCTCTTGAGGGACATCCCATTTCGGCTGCAATCGCGTAAGAAGTTCAACCAAGCAACAAATTGCTTCTGTCTCGCGTTTGGACATTTTGAGGAATCGGCATACTTCACGCGCTTGCACAGGTGAATAATTCGCAGCAAACAGGAGCAACGACCATTTTTGTGTCACGGTTTGCAAATGACGGAGCCGCCAAGCATGCTCATTTGAGAGGATGAACAGTTTTTCTACCTCCGGAGCATACGCCATGAGCCTCGTTTCATTCAACAACTGACAACCAACCTCTGGAGCTTTACTGTCGAGCGTTTTATTCAGCTCTTCCCTGATGCGCTCCACTGCAATATGAGCTAACAAAGGTGCCATCTGTTTCATAGCAAGCATGGTTTGGTCTTCTATAACAAAACCTAGCTGAGAAGCAAATCGCACACCTCGTAAAAGTCGAAGGGCATCCTCCTGAAATCTCTCTAGTGGAATGCCTACAGCCCGAACCAACCGATGCTCTATGTCCTCTTGTCCACCGAACGGGTCGTGCAATACTTGATGACGATCCATCGCCATTGCGTTCATCGTAAAATCACGTCGCTCCAGATCGAGCCGAAGTTCTGAAACGAACTGAACCTCAGCGGGTCGACGGTAATCTTCATATTTTCCTTCCGTCCGAAACGTGGTTACTTCAAACAGCTGCCCCTCGACTTTTACAGATACAGTACCGTGTTTCAGACCAGTCGGGACATGATCGGGAAACAATAGGATGACGTCGCCGGGATGGGCATTCGTACATATATCTATATCATGAACAGGTCGTTGTAAAAGCCAATCGCGGACGCAACCACCCACGTAGTAAGCTTCAAAGCCGTGTTCCTCCAATCTGTCGAGAACACGCTTTGCCAATTCTATCGCCAATCCAATCCCCCCTTTCTGGTTTGCTCCGCCTGATCTACACAAGGAGGCGTTTTTCATGAGAGTTCTGTATGGATTGTTCATTTTACTATCCAAGGTGCATCAGCTAGCCAAAAGCACCATCTTACGTTCAAAAGCTTAGATTTTCTTCGGATTTGCTTACCAGCAAGTTAGCGTAGAGTGCCTCATACTGCGAGGCAATCGTTTCATGACAAAATGTTTTGCAGGATCGCTCAATGCTGTTCGCAGAGAATTCGCGGTATAGCTCTTCATTTTGCAAGAGACGTATTGTTTCTTTCGCCATGCCTTCCACGTCGCCAATTGGACGCAAGAAGCCGTTCACACCATCCAGCACGACTTCGGGCAAACCTCCTGCCACTGTTGCGACGACAGGCACACCACAAGCCATTGCTTCTAGTGCAACGAGACCGAAGCTTTCCTTTTCTGATGGAAGCAGCATGATGTCTGCCATGGACAATACCTCGGCAACGTCTTCCTGCTTACCGAGGAAGCAGACATCGTCGTTCAGACCGAGCTCAGCGATCATTTTGCGGACCAGCCCCATTTCGGGACCTTCACCAATAAGGATTAGTCTGGAAGGCACTTCTTCACGTACGCGTGAAAATATTTCAATCACATCTGGCACTCGTTTGACCGGACGGAAATTAGAAATGTGCATAAGAATTTTTTCACCATTCGGTGCAAATACCTTTTTCAGCTTCGTAACCTCTTTCGGGTAATAACGCCGCTTGTCTACGAAGTTGTACACTGGGACAATTTCTTTTTCCGTATGCAGCAGCTCTTTCGTCTGCCTGATCAAATCATTGGACACCGCTGTTACCAAATCGCTTCGCTCAATACCGAAGCGGATCATATCACTCAGATTCGAGTCATAACCCAGAACGGTAATATCCGTCCCGTGCAGGGTGGTCACAATTTTCAAATGATCCCCTACCATTTGCTTGGCAAGGAACGCACACAACGCATGTGGCACAGCATAATGCACATGTAATAAGTCCAGGTTTTCATTTTTCGCCACTTGCGCCATTCGGTTCGCCAAGGTCAAATCATAGGGTGGATATTTAAAAACATCATAGTTGTTCACTTCTACTTCATGATAGAAAATGTTCGGGTGAAACGCGCCTAAGCGAAATGGCATTCCACCAGTAATGAAATGAACTTGATGTCCTCGCTCAGCCAATAGCTTGCCAAGCTCCGTAGCTACTACGCCCGATCCTCCCAATGACGGGTAGCATGTAATCCCGATCTTCATACAGTGTCACTCCTTCTCACAAGCTCTTTAATACATACGGAGCTGCACTGACAAATCCTTCTGCGTAGGCTACACCAGCCTGCTGACCAAATAATCGTTCTCGATACTCGACAGACTCCAGATATCCATTGGTAAGGGGTGTTTGAACACTGCCTTCTTCTAGCTCAAACTGACTGCGGTAGCAACGCAGCGCCTCCATTTTTTGCGAATAAACGCCAGTGATATCCACAACAACCTGCGGTGTGATAGTGGAATTAATAAAATAGTAAAGGAATTGCGATGGTCGATAGGCAGGCAAAGAAGGCTCCGGCAAATACTTGCGGATGCCTGCATTAAACACCGCTTCTCGAACGATACGACTTACACTTTCGTGATCTGGATGACGATCCGAATAATAAGGCGCAAGCACAATGGCTGGGCGTGTTTCACGAACGAGCTTTACGACGCGTTCAATCGCACTTTCCCTGACTGCTTCCAAGCCCCGATCAGGCAGTCCAAAATTATAGCGGGCAGCCACACCCATCACTTGGTCAGCGGCAGCCGCTTCCTGTTGCCTTCTCTCCACCGTTCCATTCGATGACAATTCCGCGTAGGTCAAGTCGAGAATCCCCACGCTTTTCCCCTCTTTCGCTGCCAAAATCAGACTGCCTGCCGCGCCGATCTCGACATCGTCAGGATGAGCGCCGATTGCCAAAATATCGAGTGAACTCATGCTTCATTCTCCTCACGCACCACTTCGCGCCAATCCAGTTGCCCCAGCTCCA
This sequence comes from Brevibacillus brevis NBRC 100599, assembly GCF_000010165.1. Taxonomy (NCBI): domain Bacteria; kingdom Bacillati; phylum Bacillota; class Bacilli; order Caryophanales; family Paenibacillaceae; genus Brevibacillus; species Brevibacillus brevis. The sequence goes on along the minus strand of NC_012491.1, from coordinate 2,569,549 downwards.
AGGCCTTCAGCATGATTTCTGCCGAACCGAGATTGGTGGCAAACGGTATCTTGTGCACATCACACAGTCGAAGCAGTGCGATAATATCAGGTTCATGCGGTTGAGAGGTAAGCGGATCACGCAAAAAGATAATCAAATCCATCTCATTGCGGGCGATCATCGCACCGATTTGTTGATCGCCCCCTAATGGTCCTGACAGAAATCGGGTTAGGGAAAGCGACGTAGCTTCCATGATTCGCGACCCAGTTGTTCCTGTGGCATACAGGTCATGTTTTGCCAAAATGGATTCATAGGCCATCGCTAGTTGCACAATCTGTTCTTTCATTCGATCATGGGCAATCAATGCAATTTTCAAGAAAACCTCTCCCTTATGGCTGGGTAAGTGTGTATGTTAAACAAACGTTTAATCAATCAGATGTTCCAATCCGTAAATCAATCCGTTCATATTCATTACAGCTTTAATGGCCATATTTACGCCAGGCATGAAAGATTCCCGGTTAATCGAATCATGGCGAATGGACAGCGTTTGGCCTGTTGCCCCAAACAAAACCTCTTGATGGGCCACCATGCCTGGCAGGCGGACACTATGAATCCGGAAGCCTTCGTAATCTGCTCCGCGAGCGCCTGGAATTGTTTCTACCTCTTCCGGATGCCCTTGCTTGAGCTCTTCCCGAACGGCTGCAATCATCTCCGCGGTCTTCAAAGCAGTTCCACTTGGTGCATCCAGCTTTCGGTCATGATGTAGCTCGATAATTTCCACATGTGGCATATATTTTGCTGCCATTGCGGAAAATTTCATACATAGAATCGCTCCGATTGCAAAATTCGGAGCAATGACGGCACCCAGTCCTGCTTCTTTATAGCGCTCCGTCATGTCTTGCAGCTGCTCTGTCGTCAGCCCCGTTGTGCCAACAACCGGTCGCACACCACGAGCCAGACAGAGCTCCATATGACGATACACCGTATGCGGTGTCGTAAAGTCTACCAAAACATCCGGCTTCATTTCGTCCAATTGTTGATTAATTTCATCTTCACCAACACGCGTATCCAAATTGCCTGTAAAAACGAGCGCCGTATCCTGCGCGAGCATTTTCACTACTTCTTGCCCCATTCGACCATTTGCGCCAGCAACTGCTACACGAATTTGTTTAGTCATACTGCTCGTTCTCCTCTATTCTCGTCCAGCGATCTTTATCGCGGGTATTAAACTTGTGCATAATACGATCAAATGCTTCCTGCAAATCGATTCCGAGTGAGTTTGCGAAACAAATCACGATGAAGAGTACGTCACCCAGCTCTTCTTCTACTGTTTTTTCGCCTTCGTCCTTTTTCTTTGGTTTTTCTCCATAAAAGTGGTTAATTTCTCTGGCTAATTCACCTACTTCTTCGGTCATTCTAGCCAGCATCGAAAGCGGAGAAAAATATCCTTCTTTAAATTGCGATATGTATTGATCAACTTCTTGCTGCATCTCTTGCATTGTCTTTTGCCGTTCCATCCGCCCACTCCTTTTCACATTCTTCTCTCTTTCACCTATCGTACTAAAAAAGGCTTCGTTTGCCAAATCACAATACTTCGTCTTTCCAGCATATGGACAATCAAACGAGCGTTCATTTATAATGGCTTTCGGATAGCCCTCAGGTAACACAAGTATTACCTGCACATCAAGTCCGGGGGGAAGCCTGTTTCCTGATCCGGCGAACAGGAGGATATATGAAAATTCGTCTTGACAGTATCATTGCTATTATCATCGGTTCTGCCATTATGGGATTTGGTATTAACGCGTTCAACATTCCCAATCATCTAGCTGAGGGCGGTATCACTGGTATCAGTATTTTGATCAAGCTGCTAGTTCCGGTTGTAGATCAGGGAATCGTCTTCTTTGTCCTGAACATACCGTTATTTTTCTTGGGCTGGAAAATTCTTGGACGGACTTCTTTTTTCTACACGATTTTGGGAACGGTTTCTCTTTCCGTCTTTTTATCCTTATTTGATGGTGTGCTTCCATTGCCGATGAAAGATCGCCTGCTTGCTTCCCTGTATGCCGGGGTAGCTGTTGGTGTCGGGTTAGGGATTATTTTCCGTTACGGTGGAACGACTGGCGGTGTGGACATCATTGCCAGACTGCTTCAGAAATACATGGGTATTAGCATGGGAAGAACGTTATTTTTCGGAGACATTTTGGTCATCGGGGCGTCCCTCGTCTATTTGAATCTAGAAAGCGCCATGTATACCCTTGTCGTCGTCTTTATCGCAGCACGTGTCATCGACTTTTTCCAAGATGGCGCTTATGCAGGAAAAGCATTGACGATCATCTCCAACGAAGCAGATAGCATCTCCAAGCACATTCTCGATGTGGGTCGTGGTGTGACACTATTAGCCGGTAAAGGCGCCTACTCTGGCGAAGAAAAGAAAGTCATCTATGTCGTTGTCAGCCGAAATGAAGTCATGCGTTTTAAAACCATTGTGCAAGAAATTGACCCGCATGCTTTTGTCATCGTAAACGACGTGCATGAAGTTCTCGGAGAAGGCTTCACGCTTGATGAAAACAAGAAACCGCTTCACGATTAGCATGAAGCAGCACAGAAAAACCCTTGCCTTTTCGTACAGGCAAGGGTTTTTGCACCTTTTAGATCGAACGGATTTCTCCGTCATATTTCTTCCATGCCACGTAAGACAAGGCCATGATCAAAGCTATCGAGATAGAAGCGAGAATAAGTATAGGAGAATCTGGCCGCATCATTAAACGAGCAAACGTACTCTTCTCTTCTCCCACAAACGCCACTTGAAAGGAGCTGTTCAATTCTCGCAACGCCTCACGAACAAGCTGCCAATCGACTTGGCTGTTTCGCATCTCTTTGGATATGATATCGTACGCAACCGTAATCGAGGACATTTGCCCCTCTGGAAGCTGAATACTCATCCCCGGCTTAATCGCCAAAAATAATCGGTAGTTCTCATCAAACTGTTCGCGAAACTGACCGAAATTCCGCTCAACAGCCGATAGCTGCAGGTTTTGGACCTGTGTGACAAGAGAAGGATAGTAGCTACGCCACATCGGCTGGTGATCATGGGTAAGTGCGTCTATGGCGATACGGACCCGCGTGGCATGCCACAGCAATTGTTGTTCACTTGCATTTGCAGAAGCAAAGCTTTGCTTGGCTGCCAGTATGGACTGGGTCACTGCATTCAGACTTTCAATTCGTATTGGATTGGGCAAATGCTGGTTCGGAAATCGGTCTGCTAGCTGGACGATGCGCTGCTCTGCCCCTTCAAGATCTCCCTTTTTTGCATACGTCAGTAACTCATGCGCAATTTGATCCAAGGCTGCCAACTGCTTTTCTTCTATCGGCTGATTCAGCTTCGAGTACAAATTATGAATGGGCCACGACAAGAACAACCCGATCATGAGAAAGAATAATAAAAACCGGATGTTTTTCTTCAACGCAAATAACCTCCTTCCCTAGTACAGCCTATGGAAAGGAGGACAAGATTAGACCTTATTTGTCGTATGCTTCATATTTACCCACCAGATCACCGAGATCGAGATCAGACTGAGAAGAACCGTAAACAAACCAACGAAGCCCTCATACGGATCTAGCACACTCGGCAGCCACGGATGGATGTCCATGACGTAATCGAGAAAATCATTATTCAGTGTCCACAGCGCAGCGATTCCTACCGGCAGAAGACTTAGCTTGTAAAAACGCGCATACAACACAGATTCCACAGCCATGCCGGTGTGGGAAACAATCAGCATCAAGTCTGTCACGCGCACTTCATTGCCCATCAGCCAACCAGCCACGATAATGCAGACGGCCCAGACACCATACTTAAAATTGGTGATGCCAGCCAAAGCTTCCAGTACAGGAATGTGGCGACCCAACAAATAGGTAAGGAGTACAAGCGAAAAAAGTCCGCTACCTGTCGGGCTGTCCGGGACAAAAGGAATTAAATATGCTGGTGTCACAGCCAATTGGTTGCCATACCAGATAAATCCATATATGGTTCCTAAAAAGTTGACGACGAACAGCGTCCAAAGAAACCACCTTTTGCCCAAAGATTGCCGAAACCACTCCCATATCCAGATCATCTATAATCGTCTCCCGCTGTGTACGCCGCTAACGAAAAAGCTGACCGCATTACCAGCCAGCTTTTCCCCTATTAGCTTATTTCAAGCCAGCCAAGTAATCAGCTAGCTTTGCGATTTCTGCATCATCTTTGATCATACCGCCTGGCATTGCGCCTTTACCATTCTTGATGGTATCAGTAATCTTGGCTGCATCCAAAGTTGCGCCGATTTTTTGGAGGTTTGGACCCATGCCACCCTCCATGTTTTTACCGTGGCACCCCATACAGCTTGTTTGCGCTTTCCAAAGCGCATCTGCTTTAAAGCTGGTGTCAGCAGGAGCAGGTGCTGTTGCACTCGATCCCTCTTTGCCACCAGTTCCTTTGCCTTTATCTGGGTGAGCCAGATGATATTCATGGTTTGCCGCCCAAGTCAGGTAGAAAACACCAACGAGTGCAGTCAGCATTAAACCTGTAGCAACTGGACGCTTGCTAGGACGACGCTCTTTGCTGGTATCCAGCCAAGGCGCCAACATCAGTGCACCAAATGCGATACCTGGAATGACAACGATACCGAGTACGACCCAATCCCCAGCAGCCCAAGGATATTTCAGCATTTGATACAGGAACAAGAAGTACCAGTCTGGCAACGGAATGAATGAAGTATCATTCGGGTTTGCTTTGTCAGTTAACGGCGACGGATGTGAAACCGTTAACACAAGGAAACCAACCAAGCAAACAGCTGCCACCATCCACTCTTTCAACAGGAAGTTTGGCCAGAACGGCTCATTTTTACCTGGAAAGTCGGAGTAGGCTGGAGAAATGTTTGGAATACGCTTCGCCGATACTCGGGAATCTCCGACGAAGGTAGCATCTTTATCTTGTTTTGCCATGCTATTTCCTCCTTTTTTCGAAGACCGATTATAGTGGACCCGAGATACCTTGCGAACGGATCATAACAAAGTGAGCTCCCAACAGACCAAGCAGTGCGCCTGGGAGGAAGAACACGTGAATCGCGAAGAAACGGGTAAGGGTTTGCGCCCCTAAAATGTCTCCGCCTGTGAGCAATGTTTTCACATATGGACCAATGAAAGGTACAGAGTCAGCGATCTGCACACCTACTTTGGTCGCAAAGTATGCGGTGTTATCCCAAGGCAAGAGGTAACCTGTGAAACCGAGACCCAGCATAACGAAGAAAATCAGTACACCGACTACCCAGTTCAATTCACGAGGCTTTTTGTATGCACCTGTAAAGAATACACGCAGAGTATGTAGGAACATCATCACGATTACCAAACTGGCACCCCAGTGATGCATACCGCGTACGATTACCCCGAACGCTACTTCGTTCTGGAGGTACTTAACGGATTCGTAAGCATTGATAACGTCTGGTACATAATACATCGTCAAGAACATACCAGACAAGATTTGAATAACGGTAATAAAGAACGTAAGTCCACCAAAGCAGTAAACAAAAGCTGAAAAATGATGTGCCGGGTTCACGTGCTCAGGTACTTCGTGGTCAGCCAGGTCACGCCACATCGGAGTGATGTTTAAGCGCTCGTCGACCCAATCATACATTTTTTGCATCATTTTAGCCGTTCACCCCCGGACGAGGATTTGCTTTTACTTTACCTAAATACAATTTTCCATCTTTGACTTCTGTCTCATACTCATCAAGAGAGGCCGTAGGTGGCGTTCCCAAAATGTGCTCGCCATTGATCGAATAACGACCCATGTGGCAAGGACAGAAGTACTCATTCGGTTGTCCTGCGCCAGTTCCCCAGCTAACCGTACACCCTAAGTGCTTACAGATCGGGGACAGAGCAAGAATCTCACCCTTGTCGTTCTTGGTAACCCATGCAGTAAGTGTTGATTCCGATTCATACCAACCGTCCTTGGTATGGACCTTGAATTCAACGCGTTTTGGCACGGCACTAAACTCATCCGGACTGCCGACAGCTACTTTATCTCCACCTGCATGTCCTTGCAGAAGGGGGTCTACCGCAAAACGAATCATTGGGGTGATCATTCCCGCAGCAAGGAATCCGCCAGTTCCCATCAGGGCGTAGTTCAAAAATGTACGCCTGGAAATTTCGCGTTTGTCTCCCATATCTTTTTCCCTCCTTATCCTGTAAAATAGCGCTACGATGGCATTTTTATACATATACACTAGGTCAATCCCAATCATAGCTAACGCCTATAAAGATGTCAAGAATGTCCAGTGGACATGTCTTTGCTCAAACGATGTGTGACATGATATTGTTGCCAGATTGTCAAATTTAAGACCTTGCCCCACCCATTTTTCTGTAGTATTACCGGAAAACGCTTTCTCTATCGCGTCTCTTTTTTTAGTCAAATCGATTAACTCTGTCCAGTTTGCCACAACTTGATGACCTCTTTATACAGCACATCCACGGTCACTTCGAAACGCAAAGAAGATTCCAAGTCTTCATCTCCTACCAATAACGTCAACACACCTTCTTCTGCCCTCTCCTTTACTTGAATCTTTTCTCCGCGGAAATAAAGTAGTACTTTATAAGGAAATTCCGCCGGTGTTCGTTGTTCCAGCTGTTCTTCTCCTATGTGATAGCTTAACGGAAATAGTAGCACACGTCCCTTCAGCCGTTGCTCAATCCCGGCAGCTACATTTAATAAGTAGTTCATGCGTACTACATGCTCTTCTACTTTTCTGTCCGAACTGTACAAATAAAGAGGGAGCAGCGCGGTATCCACAAAGGATCGCAACTCCTCCCAGTTTTGAAAATCGTTCAAGTTCCACTGCATAGAGCCGTCTCCTCATTTCCTTGTTCATTTCTGGAAACAAGCGTACCATGAATGGTTGGAGACTAGCAATAACGCATATGATTATGTATTTAGGCTTGCTCGTAAGCCATGATTTCTTTCAATTCGTCTGTTAAGCGCAAAAACAGCTCTTTGTTTTTCGATGCAAGTGCCTCATCAATCTCCTGGACTAGCGTGCGCTTGCGATATTGACGCATCTGCTCGTCGATCACCATTTCAGATAGTAAACCGGAAACCATTTGATTGTTCGTTCCGTACGCGTTGGAATAGAAATTCGGCCACTCCATACCCATCCCTCACTTCAATAAAATAGTCGTTTCGGTAAAACCATTGTATTTTCGAAGCCAAGTCTGGCTCGCATACGTTGCGGTGTATAACCACTGCTCCTGTTCGTCTTGTCCGACGCGCAACAATCCAAGATGCACCATCATTTTGCATACCCGATTCACCAAGATATCTGTAGGTGAATCGTAGTAAAACTCTTTCATCCAATGGAGCAGCGTGTCCATCAGAGATTGCTGACTTACCCATCCAGCCGACGCGATCAACGGAATGAGCTGAACCAGCATTGGCAAATTGGGGACAGCCCGCTTGTAAAGTCTCATCCAGAAGCGAATGACATCATGGTACAATTGATCGCTATACGGTTGCTCCAGTCGCTCCCTCCCTGCTTCCGTAACTGCTACTTTGCCGTCCACTTCGACGATCCAACGGTGATAGTAACAGAAATCGTAGAGTAAGGAAAAGCGGTCAGGGTATAAATCAAAATGCAGCCCGTACCCAAAACGCCATTTTTGTGGCAATAGCGGCTCTTCTTTTACGTACAAAAATTGAAAAAGCTGCTGCTGATGACGCTTGTACATGCCACCTTCTGCGGTAAGCGGTACTGGCTCCTGCTGGAGAAATTGTAAAAATTGCATGATATCATCGCATAGTGCTGTTCCTTCATCCCTGTATGCTTGTGGACCCGGATGAAGCAGTGCGTTTGACTCACGCCACTTTGTCAGCCAAGCTTGCAAGTAAGGCTCACGGATATCCAACGGAATTTGGTATTGCCCTACTGTCTTACTTTTCGCCGGAAAAATCCATCCTCGCTTCATTGCAGCCGCGACAAACTTCCGTCCTTCCTCCTGCTTTTTTTCCTTTTCACACTCCAGTGCCACTCCAGCCTTCGCCAACAAATCCTCAAGCGACATGACCGTACGCTTGTCCAGGAACAATTGGAGCAAAAAATGGGTTTCTGCACTGCTCAGCTGCTCAACTTCTTGAGAGATTGTCAGCCTGTGCCTCAAGCTAGACAACAGTGACGTAATCAATTCGTTTTTGGAATGAGGGTTGCATTCGCATCCGTAATGGTTGGCAATCTGATGGAGCTGCCGGATATCGGTGTAAACCAAGATCTCAGCCAAGTTCATCTGTGCATCCCTTCTTTACGATGGCTTACTTGTCTCTCATTCTTGCCAAAATGCGGAAAAATAAACAGGAAGCCACCGAAGTGACTTCCTGTTTGTCGATTTTTTATTGCTCCTCGTCGGATTCATTGTCCCACAGGTCGTGAAGTTGTTGGTATTCCTTCGCTTCCTCATAGCGTCCGGCTTGACTCAAAAGGGCAATCAGCCTGCGGATTTGGTCCAAATCGAAACCTGACAACGATACATATTGCTTCAACGCCTCAATCGCTGCTTCTGTTTTCCCCATCGAAAGATTCAAATCTGCAGCTAATGGATATGCTGCCACATACTCCTCGTCAACGGCTTGCAAACTATTGACCAATTCTGCTGCTTCATCCAGTCGTCCTACGTGGAATGCCATCAGTGCACAGCCGTAGAGTACTTCTGGCGAACGATCCATAACCAGCGCCTGACGGAATACTTGGTAAGCCTGTTCGAATTGACCGTTTTGTGCGTACGAACGCCCCTTCGTCAAAAGCATAGACAGACTTTCATCCCCGGCTTGTTCTAGAAGCTTCATTGCTTTCTCGTCTTCTCCAATACGGAAATACAAGTTACCCAGTGCTGCCATAATATCTTGGTTGTCTGGCTCCTTCAGTCTCGCTTGCTCCAAGTACTTGACCGCTACTTCATCTAAGTCTTGGAGTGAATACAGATCCGCTAACAACAAGTCAAGCTGGATGCTTTCGAAGCCAGATTCTTTACATTCATAAAGAAGATGTTGCGCCGTCTCAAAATCACTGGAATCCAATGCAATCTCCGCTAGCAGCAGCTGGCATTCTCTGCGCAAAGAGGAATCCATTTGCGGATTTTTGGCCATGACATCTGTCAGCAATTGACTCGCTTCTTCCAAATGTCCAAGTCGATACCAGACCTCTGCCAAATACATCATGACATCCGGCAAATCCTTTCCATGCTCCTGAACCTTTTGCAGAGCGGTCAAGCCCAACTCTACTTCATCGTTTTCAATCCGCTTGATCGCTTCGTCTATGACATACAGCCACTTTTTCGGCATTTCTTTCACCTCATATGTATTTTACGTGGCCTTGTTGCTCTACGCGCTTGCTGAACAACCACTCTAATAAAATAGCCACAAAAGACCGTCCGAAGACGGTCTTTTCTTTTACTCTTGATCATATAACATTATGCTCGTGTTAGCCAGCTCATTGTAAGAACAGTAATAAGGATTCCAAAAATACTAAGTACAATGCTGTAATTCGGTTTGGCTAAATCAGGAGAAGTCGGCTTCCCATCGAGTGGTACGATCGAAGCAGTAGCATGTTCCAGTGAATCTCCTTGCGCCGTATATGGCTGGGCTTCTACCACATACGTACCGTCATCTGTTTGCATAGAAGAAGAAATGACTTGAGCCTTTGGTGTGTTAATTTCCATAACTTCTCCGTTAATCACGAGCGAATTCGCTTGCTCCGTGGTACTTGAATTCACATATAAAGTGAAAGAAAAGACCATCAGCAACAAGACAGCTACACTCGCAGCCATGCGTCGCATTCTCGCTGTCACGCTGAAAATTTTTCTGCCAATCGGGATCGCCCATCGCTCTTCCGATAAAATACGGGCCATCACAGCGTCTACAATGGAACGGGATGGGGTTACGGAATGGTATTCTTCTTTATCCATTTCCATCCACTCATCACTGTCCGACCAAAGCTCATAGTCGGAACGACAGGCATAGCATGAAGCCATATGGTGATCAACCCGGCGTTGGGTCACCTCAGGCAACAGATTTTCGGCGTATTCAGGCAGAATTTCCTGAACTTCTTCACATCTCATCATCGATTCATCCCTTCAGCTTCATCCAAATGAGGGTCCAGGATGTAGTTTTCCAACTGTCCACGAATACTTTGCCGCGCTCGAAACAGTAGAGACTTCACAGAGCTCACTGTTAAATCCAGAATCGTAGCGATTTCTGTGTAATCCATTTGTTCGTACTCTCGTAATATCAGTGCTGAGCGTTGCTTCTCTGGCAAGCTGTTGATCGCCAGTCTTACCATGCTCTCCCGTTCATTCCGGAGCAAAACTTGCTCAGGCAGTGTCTTGGGAGATGCCATAGGCACTTGCAACGTATCATCCAGATACACGTCAGAATTGCGGCTTTTGCGCAATTCACTTAGTACGGAGTTGCGTGCAATCGTATAGAGCCAGGTGGAGAATGTAGCTTCTACATCTCGGAAAGAATGAATGCTCTTATACGCCTTGTAAAACGTCTCCTGACATATATCCTCCGCTATATGCTCTAAATGTGCCTGACGCAAAAGATGAGTAACAAATGAGAGGATCTTTTTTTCATATCGACGAATCAGTTCAGCATAGCATTCCAGATTACCTTCTTTAATCTCTCGGATAAGCTGGGAATCGGTCATGATCAGAGATTACCTCCTTGCGATTCCGATCCCTCAGCGGCCTTTTGCATAATTAGACTGCTGGGGATGTAAAAAGTTGCGCGACCTTACGATTCTTTTTCACGTCTGTCTACTGGAAACCATTCACGAAAAAACCCCCAAACCGGGGTTATATGACATAAGAGTAGGGCTTCGTGTCGAATAAGCACTTACCCATACCAATCAAAGGGATAAATCGCATATTTCGATATATCCATTTACCGTTCGACATAACAGATGTTGGAAGATGCATTTCACTAAAATTGAGAATAGTGGAAAGATCATTCTTTGTCAACCAGTTTTCCTTTTTCAGGAAAACGATATCAGCGTCTGCGCCAGTTGTCAAGCTTCCTTTTCGCGGATAAAGACCAATTGCTTTTGCAACATTTGTCGAAGCGAGCCTGACTAGCAAGCAAAGCAATTCTTCTGACGTACACCAGCTCTTTCGTGTATCAATCCGTACATCGTGTATCGGAGAGGCTATTTGGCAACTCCCAAACCATTGACGATGTAAGCGACGTAGACCTTGATCTGTCACTTCAGCCGGCAAACGAAAAATATGCAGGTACGGGTCATTTTCTTCAAAATGAAAGGCCGCTTGAGAATCTGTCATGACAGTACGCAACCGCCAATAACGAGTAGCCTCCATCCAAATCTGTCGAATAAGTTCCCGTTGTTCTTTTTTTAGAAACGGGTCATTTTGTACCTGCATGTGCAGGATCGTTTGTTTAGACGTTTGAAGTTGCAAAAGCGTTTCCCATTTTATTGTGGAAATTTCTTCTGGATTTCGAATCGTGACATGAAACGAAGAATAGCCGTGGTTCATCCACTCGGCTAAGCGGTCACCGTAAAGATCGGCGACATCGATTTCCACATGCCAAACATAATCCAGCAAACTGTTGAAATGCTGGGTTTGTTGATAGTGAATCTGCGGTCTGCTCATCCAACGCTCTGGCCTGAAGACGTCCACCAGGCTTGTACATCCCATGCTGATGAGATTTCGCATGGCTTCTATATAGACATCAACATCTTTGATTTTATACAACGAATGTGTCAGGAGTGCGACAAAACCGGGCAAAAGATACATACCAGTAGCATCTATTTCTTCATATAAATCGTTGAAGGGGTTTTTCGTCAAGGTATCTTTAGCCATTCGTACAATTTTCCCATGACGGATCCAAATATCTGCTTCTTTCATTCCTCGTGCTGTGACAACTGTTCCCCCGCGTATGACCATCCCTTGCTCCAGCATAGCCCGTCCCCCTCCCACCTATCTTGCACACACTACCCTTGTACGAGCATATGCACAAAAAGGGGAAAAAGTACTCATTCGAGCCAATCCGCTTTTTAAACAAAAAAAAGACCGTCGTTGATGTAAGCGCATTCAAACGACGGTAGCACACACGTGCTTTCTTATATTGGATAGGAGTGGAGAGAAACCATACTGTAGTTTTATAATAAACGGAATGTAAGCGCTTGTCAAATCATTTTTGCTAAAATTCGGAACGCTTTGTCTTTGCACGAAAAAAGAAGCCTGTTACCCTATAAAGGAACAGACTTCTCTATCATTCTTTCGTTATTGGCTGATTTTCACAAGCAAGTCATGGAAGCCAGGGAACGATACATCAATCGCCTCATCGTTTTCGATTTTCGTCTCACCCTCGGCAATGAGACCTGCGATTGCCATCGCCATGCCAATTCGGTGATCCCCCATGCTATCGATGATAGCCCCTGTCAATCCTGTCTTTCCTCCGATGATCATTCCGTCATCGGTAGGTGTCACCTTAGCGCCGAATTTGGACAGTTGACTAACCACCGTGGCAATACGGTCTGTCTCCTTTACTTTCAGCTCTTCGGCATCACGGATCACGGTCTGTCCTTTCGCTTGCGTTGCCATGACCGCAATTACCGGAATTTCGTCAATCAGACGTGGAATAATATCTCCGGCAATTTCAATCCCGTGCAGCTCCGAATGCGTCACGAGGAGGTCTGCAACCGGCTCTTCATTTACGATTCGCTCATTCAAAAGCTCCAGGCTTCCCCCCATCGCCTTGACAACATCAATGATGCCCGTGCGGCTTGGGTTGATTCCGACATTTTCAATGAGAAGAGAGCTGCCAGGTACGACCATTACCGCTGCAATCAAAAAGGCAGCGGAAGAAATGTCACCAGGAACAGAAATGGCACGGCCTTTTAGTTTTTGTCCGCCCTCTACGGAAACAGTCAAGCCATCACGCACGACTTGTACACCAAACGCTTGCAGCATACGCTCCGTATGATCGCGGGACAAATGCGGCTCTGTTACACTCGTCACGCCTTTTGCCTGCAACCCTGCCAGCATAATAGCTGACTTCACTTGTGCACTTGCCACTGGAGATTGATACGCGATCCCTTGAAGCTTCCCACCTCGAATGGATAACGGTGTGTATTCACCGTCTTTTCTTCCATCGATTTTGGCGCCCATTTGACGGAGCGGTCCGATTACACGGCGCATTGGTCTTTTCGCAATAGACTCATCGCCTTCCATCACCACATGGAAAGGCTGTGTCGCCATGATCCCTGCCATTAGGCGAATGGTCGTACCGGAGTTCCCTACATCCAAATGTTGAGATGGCTCCTGCAAGCCGTACCAGCCTTTTCCTTGTACGGTTACGGCATCTCCTTGTTGTTCAATCTCGATCCCCATCCGACGAAAGCAGCTAATCGTGCTCAAGCAATCGGCACCCGGCAAAAAGCCTTCAATGGTTGTCGTTCCTTCTGCTAGAGCTCCAAACATAACTGCACGATGGGAAATGGACTTATCTCCTGGCACGCGAACGGTACCTTTGATTTGTTTGGCTTGTTGTACGCGAAGCATTACTTCCACTCCTCTTCTCTCTCACGCTCTCCCAGATCACCAGTCGTGCTGTGAAGCGTCTTCGTTGTAAAGTGTGTTTGCATAAAAAAACTTATGTGCGCTTGTATACATTGTAATCGAAAAAGCGAAGAACTTCCTCTCCCTTTTCCAACTCTTGTTGCGAATGGAACGTAATGCGTAGCACCCCAAAAATGTCTTCTCGTGTCTCTCTGATTTGAAGATTCGTGATGTTGATATTTCTTGCTCCCAATAATGTCGTAATCCGTCCGATTTCGCCAGGGTGGTCCGGGATATCGATATACAAATCGTTCAAAGGAGGTAATGCACCCGTTTTGCGCTCAGGCAAGCTGTCGCGGAATTCTCGTGCCGTTTTGAAGAAGTGCTCGATTCCTTCTGGATCTCCCTGTTCTACGAGGTGAACGACATCTTCCAATGCGTTTGCCCAATCTTTTGCGATTTTGAGGATCGGGTCACGGTTTTGCAGCAAAATATCACGCCACATCTGGGGGTTGCTCGAAGCAATGCGTGTAATGTCACGGAAGCCACCAGCAGCAAGCGTGGTATGCCAAGCATTTTCCTCGTCATACCCTGCCACTAGATTGACCAGAGCAGAAGCAAGGATGTGCGGGAAATGACTAACCGCACCCACGACCTGATCATGCGAAGCCGCGTCCATTTGCACGACTTTTGCACGAGTGAGTGTAAGTAGTTCAGACAATTGCTTTACTTTTTCTACAGATGTTCCCGGCGCTGGTGTCAAAACATAGTAGGCGTTTTCCATCAGACGGTCAGAAGCAGCTTCCACGCCGGATTTGTGTGAGCCGGCCATCGGATGTCCACCAATAAACGTAACATGATCGGGAATGACATCCGCCGCTTGTGTGACAATGCCTGCTTTTGTACTTCCAACATCCGTAATGATCACACCCGGCTGCAGCTCCATTTCCACTAACGAGCGAATGGTTGGAACGATTTGCTCTACAGGTGATGCGAGGAAGATGACATTCGCTTCTCGAACTGCGGTCTGCAAATCAGTTGTGCCAGCGTGTATGACACCTAGAGTCAGTGCTTTATCCAAACAATCCTGACGTAAATCGTAGCCGACTACCCGAATATTTGGATCGCGTCGCATCGACAGCGCAATGGAACCGCCAATTAACCCGACGCCGATTACAGTAATAGTGGTTTTTTTCATCTCCACTCTCTATCCTTCCTTTATCTCTCTTAGACAAAGATGCCGAGGCATGCCCGGCATCTTCGTCCTTTTATTTCAATGCTCCAGTCACGATTTCTTTTAAGACGGAAAGAATCTTATCATTTTGCTCTTTGGTCCCGATGGTAATACGTTGAAAACCCGGGAAGCCTAGCGCATTACCAGAGCGAACGATGATGCCTTGCGAGAGCAGCTTTTTGAATACCTCATCGGAATCCATTTTCAAATCAACCAAGATAAAGTTGGTCTGAGATGGATAGTAGGAAAGCCCCCACTCGTCAAAGGAATCGGTAAACTGCTTCATGCCTTCACGGTTACGATCGCGGCATGATTTCACAAATTCCTGGTCTTTCAACGCCGCACGTGCTGCTACTTGGCCAAGTGTGCCTGTATTGAACGGCTCACGCACATGTTCCAGAGAGGAAATGAGCTCTTCTGACGCGATCCCGTAGCCGATACGAAGAGCAGCCAGACCGTAAATTTTGGAGAACGTACGCAAAATAATCAGGTTCGGATACTCAGCGAGCATCGGTACTGTTTGTGGATATTCTGGATCAACCACATACTCGTAGTAAGCCTCATCCAAAACGACGAGCACATCTTTTGGAGTCTTTTTCATAAAAGCTTCCAACTCGGATGTTGTTACAATCGTGCCTGACGGATTGTTCGGGTTACATACCCATACGACCTTCGTTTGTTCGTTGATCGCAGCCGCCATCGCTTCGAGATCGTGAACGCCATCTTTCAACGGCACCTCAATCAAGTCTGCACCTTCAATAATCCCATTTGAGCGATATTGCGAGAACGTTTGCGTCGCCATGACTGCATTTGTTCCTTCGCTCAAAAAAGCACGAGAGATCATCAACAGAATTTCATCAGACCCGTTGCCGAAAAACAATTGGCTTGGTTTGACCCCGAGGAAGTCAGCAAGATCCCAGCGTAGATTAAGGCTTGCACCATCAGGATAAAGGGCCAAATTGTCCAACTGTTCCGAAATAGCAGCTTTCGCCTTTGGTGAGGAACCAAAAGGATTTTCGTTGGACGCCAGTTTGATGACTTCGGTTAAACCAAATTCACGTTTCACGTCATCAATGGGCTTGCCAGGTTGATATACCGGGGCATTGAGTATGCGTTGTTTCGGTTGCATCCACGTTCACTCCAGTCACATTTTTCCCACTATTGTAGCGCACTGGCTAACTGATGTACAAAGGTTTTTATTTTTTCTACAGCTACTGGCATTTGTTTGAGGTCTTTCAGCTGCTCAGCATGTTCCTCAATTTGCTGTACAATGGCGCTTCCCACAATGACACCATCCGCATGGGGTGCTACTGTGCGTACTTGATCCGGCGTGGATATTCCGAAGCCCACCGCAGTAGGAACCGATGTGCTTGCCTTTACTCGTTCCAGAAAATCTGCCAAATCCTCTCGCAGGTCCGTGCGGGCACCCGTCACACCGAGCGACGATACACAATAAAGAAATCCGGTTGCTTGCGCGCCAATCGTATTGATTCTGGAACTGGAAGTTGGTGCCACGAGTGAAATGACATGAATGCCATTCTGTTTTGCTGCGGTTACTGCTGGACCGCTTTCCTCAATCGGCAAATCGGGAATGACAACACCGTCCGCCCCATAAGCAGCAAGATCGGCAAAAAAGCGCTCAATGCCATACTGCAAAACCGGATTGAAGTACGTGAACAGGACGATGCAAGCCTCCATACCTGATTCGCGTAGCCTTTTCACCAATTGCAAAGCATCCCCGATCGTCACGCCATTTTTCAGCGCGCGCTCTGATGCCCGTTGAATCGTTGGGCCGTCTGCCAATGGATCGGAGTAAGGGACGCCGAGCTCAATGAGATCTGCTCCTGCTTCGACCATCGCTTTTACGAGATGAAAGGTTGCTTCTATTGTAGGATCGCCTACGGTTAGAAATGGGATGAATCGTTTGCGATCACGATCCGCGAATAATTGATCGATTCTGTTAAGAGCTGTCGTCATGATTACTCTCCCCCTTCTGCTGTCAGCGCTTCTTGAATAGTCAGTACGTCCTTGTCGCCTCGACCGGATAAACAGATGACTACTAGTTTGTCTGAAGACATCTCTTTCGCACGTTTTATCGCTTCAGCTATGGCATGTGCGCTCTCCAACGCTGGAATGATGCCTTCCGTTTGGCAAAGCACTTGGACTGCCTCGAGTGCTTCTGCATCTGTTACCGAAGTATAGGTCACTCTTCCAGTGTCTTTGAGATAGGCGTGCTCAGGTCCTACTCCTGGATAATCCAAGCCAGCCGAAATCGAATGCGCTTCTTGCACCTGACCGCTTTCATCTTGCAACAAGTAGGTTAAGGAACCGTGGATGACTCCCGGGCGTCCGAGTGTTAGTGTTGCCGCATGCTTTTCCGTATCCACTCCTTTTCCAGCAGCTTCTACCCCTCTGAGCGCGACAGACTCATCCTGGATGAACGGATAAAACATACCAATCGCATTACTGCCTCCACCAACACAAGCAACGACCTCATCCGGAAGCCTTCTGAGCATTTGCAGGACTTGACTGCGCGTCTCTTCTCCGATAATTTTTTGGAATTCGCGAACCATGTATGGGTATGGATGCGGGCCAACCACAGATCCGATGACATAAAACGTTTCTTCTACGTGAGAAACCCAATGACGAATCGCTTCGTTTGTCGCATCCTTAAGTGTACGAGAGCCGGATACCGCAGGGATGACTTCTGCTCCAAGCAGCTTCATCCGAAAAACATTCAATGACTGGCGACGAATATCTTCTTCCCCCATGAATACCTTGCACGAGAGGCCAAGCTTTGCCGCCACGGTTGCACTTGCCACTCCGTGCTGACCAGCACCCGTTTCGGCAATAATTGATTTTTTGCCCATCCGTTTGGCAAGCAATGCTTGGCCCAAAGCATTGTTCAATTTATGTGCGCCCGTATGGTTGAGATCTTCTCTTTTCAAATAGATCTGGGCACCGCCGACCGCTTTCGTCAAACGCTCTGCATAGGTGAGCGGGGTTGGGCGTCCAGCATACTCGCTGAGCAGTCCATTCAATTCCTGAACAAATGCCGGGTCACGACGCGCTTCTTCAAAAGCGATCTCGAGCTCTGTCACCGCATTCATCAAGGTTTCCGGAATAAACTTGCCTCCGAAGGCACCAAATCGTCCGTTTTCGTCAGGCACGACTCGCGTAGTTGTTTGAATGTTGTTCATGCGCCTTCACCCTCTCTACCAATGTTTTTATTTTTTGAGCGTCTTTTACGCCATCCGTCTCTACTCCACTAGACACATCGACTATCCCTGCTTGATACTGTCCCATTAATTCTCCGACATTCTCCGCATGAATCCCTCCAGCTATGATGCAGTCTGCTGCCTCACATGCTGCTTGCAATGCAGGAATTTGTTCCCACGAAAACTTTTTGCCTGTACCACCTGCTTGACCAGGGTCATATGTATCAAATAAAAAGGCACTGACAATACCCTGATAGGATTGAATTGCTAAAGCAGCATCCGCTTCTCCGCCCACAGCCAACGCCTTCCACACCGGAAGAGCGAACCGCTCCCGAACTTGCTGGCAAAATTGTGGCGTCTCCTGTCCATGCAACTGGATCACGGATAACGGTGCCTCGCTTAGTACTTCCTCCAGCTCTTCCATCGTCGGATTAACGAACACGCCAACAGCAGGAGGGTGACCCGGAACGGCTGCAAGCAATTGTCCAGCAGTCTGGGCATCAACTTGTCGCTTACTTGGGGCAAAAACAAGGCCTACGTAATCGACTTCCAGCTCTTTTAACAGTGCAAGTGTTTCCGTCCGCTTGATCCCACATATTTTCAAGCGAGTCATACACTCACCCCCGGTGCCGCTTCTCCCACGAGATCAATAACTGCGCGCTCGACGTCTGTTTGGCGCATGAAATGCTCTCCAACCAGCACAGCCCGGGCTCCTGCACTTTGTACATTCTCAATATCCGCCGGTGTCGAAATCCCACTTTCGCTCACGATCGTCAGTGACGCAGGTAGTTCTGCAATCAACTCATGCGTAACGGCAAGGTCCGTTTGAAACGTATTCAAGTTTCGATTGTTGATCCCAAGCAATTTCGGTTCCATCGCTTGAAAAACAAGCTCACATTCGCGTTTGTCATGGACCTCAATCAGTACATCCATGCCCAGCTCCTCGGCAGTTTGGTTCAGGTGGCGAAGCGTTTCCCTATCGAGAATCGCAGCAATGAGCAACACACAATCAGCGCCTGCTGCTCTTGCTTCCACGACTTGAATTTCATCCAGAAGAAAGTCTTTTCTGAGTAACGGGCGATCAACTACCTCGTGAATTTGCCGTAGATAGCTTAAACTCCCTTGAAAAAAGGACTCGTCTGTCAAAACAGACAAACATTCTGCTTGAGCGGCCTGATAAGCCTTCGCGATGGTCACTGCCTGGAAATCAGGTCGGATTAACCCTTTGGACGGGGATGCTTTTTTCACTTCGGCAATCACGCTTACAGGCCGTACACTTGTCTCCAATGCTTGACGAAATCCGCGTGGACGCTGAACTTCCTTCGTTGCATAAAGCAATGCTGAAACGGTTGTATCTGTATAAAGACGTGCGATCTCCTCGCGTTTCTTTTCCACGATTTTACGAAGCATGAATCATACCTCCTGCGATGTGACGAACATGCTCCAGCTTCCGCATGACCAGTCCGCCGTCGATCAGTTCCGCTGCACGTATAACCCCAGTTTCAATCGAGCTAACCCGATCTGCGAGGTAGAGGATCGCTCCCGCATTCAGCAAAACGATGTCGCGTGCTGCCCCACGTGCTCCGGAAAACACGTCGTGAATGATCTTGGCATTCTCATTGGCATCACCGCCACGCAAAGCATCCTTCTCATGTCTGCGCAGGCCGAACTGCTCTGGCTCGATTTCATATGTCAAAATACGCCCATCCCGCAACTCGGCAATATGACTCGTTCCGGTGACAGTCAATTCATCCAGTCCATCCGAGCCTGCTACAACGAGCGCTCTTTTCACATCGAGCTCGTGTAAGACTGCGGCTACATTCGGAAGCAGCTTAGCATCATAGACGCCCATCAGCTGATGGCTAGCTCCTGCGGGATTCGTCAATGGCCCAAGTAAATTAAACACCGTGCGAATCGCCAATTCTTTTCGCGGGCCAGCCGCATGCTTCATCGCTTGGTGGTACAGAGGAGCGAACAGGAAGCAGAGATTGGTCGCACGCAGGCAATCTGCGGCGTCCTTGGGAGATAAATTAACGGGGACTCCCAACGCTTCCAACACATCAGCACTTCCGCTTTTGCTGGAAACCGCACGATTTCCGTGCTTGGCGATGCGTACACCGTCAGCTGCTGCGACTACTGCACTCGCCGTCGAAATGTTAAAGGTATGACTTCCGTCTCCACCTGTTCCGCAGGTGTCTACCAGACCTGGAAGCTCGATGGGAAAATTCATCGCGCGCGCTCTCATGGCTTTGGCAAAGCCGATAATCTCTTCCACCTGCTCGCCCTTCAAGCGAAGGCTCGCTAAAAATGCACCAATCTGAGCTGGAGTTGCCTTTCCGTCCATAATCTCGCCCATAGCCTCTTCTGCAACCGTCCGTGTTAAGTGCTTCCCAAGCAGAATTTGTTCCAGCGCGTATGTTAGCATGACAACTCCACCTTTCTGACAAATAGCTGTTCTGCTTTTTCCAACGCAGAGAGCATCGCTGCTGCTTTGTTCACCGTCTCTTGGTATTCACTCGCAGGGACCGAGTCCGCTACGATGCCTGCACCTGCCTGCACATGTGCGTAACCGTCCTGAAAGAACAACGTTCGAATCGTGATGCAGCTATCGAGTGAACCATCAAATGAAATGTAGCCAATTGCTCCCGCATACAGATGACGTGCGTCAGGCTCAAGCTCTGCAATAATTTCCATTGCCCGTAGCTTGGGAGAACCGGATACCGTACCGGCCGGAAAAGCACTCAGCAATGCATCGAAAGCGTGCAGTCCCTCACGAAGCTTGCCGGTCACATGCGAAACCATATGCATCACATGGGAGTAGTTTTCAATAACCAACGCTTCCTCCACTTTCACGCTTCCGTAAGTAGAGACCTTTCCTACATCGTTGCGCCCCAGATCCAGCAGCATGTAATGCTCGGCTCTCTCCTTTTTATCTGCCAAAAGATCAGCCGCCAACGCAGCATCTTCTTGTGGGGTTGCCCCTCTTTTCCGCGTTCCTGCAATCGGACGCATCTCTACTTTTTCATCTTCTACACGCACGAGTAGTTCTGGTGAAGTCCCGACGACTGTCTCGCTCTCGTATTCGAGATAGTACATGTACGGGGAAGGATTCAATGTACGCAGCAATCTATAAACCGCAAAAGGATCAACATCCGTCTTTACGGAAAAACGTTGGGATAACACGACTTGAAAAATGTCGCCGGCTGCGATGTATTCTTTCGCCTGCACGACTAGCTGCTCGTATTGCTCACGCGTCATATTTGGCTGTACTGTCAATGGCGCTGGCGTATCTGCTGCTACTTGAATGCGTTGATCCATTTCAAGCGGAGCCATAACCTTGGTAGCCAGCTCCTCGATTCGTTCGCAGACTTGCTTGTATTTTTCGCCAATTGTATCCGCAGTGTCTCCTGGCTCAACATGGAGATTCACAATCAATTGAATCTCCTGCTTCAAATGATCAAAGGCGATCATCTCATCGACAAACAGAAAGCGCATATCCGGCACTCGTACAGCTTCCTTGCGATGTGCTGGCAAATTTTCGAAGTAGCGCAGCGTATTGTAGCCAAAAAAGCCTACCGCACCACCACTGAGACGAGGCAGCCCGGGCAGCTTTGGGCTTTTGTAACGATCGGTTTCTTCACGCAAAAAGGAAACGGGATTTCCTGTGTGGACATGCTTTTCACCAGTGCGATAGGAAACCGTGATTTCTTCACCTTTTGCTTCCACGATTTGAAAAGGATTCATGCCAATGAACGAAAAACGCGCCCAGCGAGCACCACCCTCTACGCTCTCCAGCAAAAAGGAATCACTTTTGCGAATCTTCTGATACAAACGAATCGGAGTCTCTTGATCTGCCAACAGTTTCATGCTTACAGGGATAAGGGAATACGACGCCGAAAGGGTCTTGACCTCGGCAAGGGAAGGGAAATACATGGACTCTCATCTCCTCAATTAGTGGGAGAGAAAAGGGAATGAGGCATCCACCTTTTCTACACCCGCTTCTAGAGCGAGAGGTAGGGGGAGAAATTTTAGTATACAAAAAAATCCAGACAAAGAGACCTGGATTGGGTGTCAATATGTACCCAGCCTTCTCTTCTCTCCTCAACCTAACTCATCTCAACTCTGCTCAACTCATTCTCTGCTCTCAGCCGGCTTTTGCTTATTACCGGAAAAACGAGGCGCTCTCGTTTCACTTATGGTAAAAGAGAGCGCCCTAATTGTCAACCGCGATTTGTCAAATCTGGGCGCAGCTTGACTGCATCACGCAAAAAGACGTGATGAATGTCTTTTGCTGTCTTGTCCGTATTCACATGCATCATGACACGAATACAAAGCGGCAAGCCACCTGGCACCGGGATTTCTCTTGCGCACATGAGTGGGACGTATTGCCAAGCTTCTCCTTCAAGCAGACGGGCCGCTTGAGCGGGGAAGGTCGCACAGAGGTCCTCTGTCGTCGTAATAATAATGCTGCCAATGTCTTCGGGGTTTACTTCGTTGCGGCTTACCATTTCCTCCAGCAACCATTTGGTAGCGGAGACAATCTCTTCGCGCATATCGACTTCCACTGTGACCGCGCCTCTGATTCCTCTCGTTCCCATCCTTATCCCTCCACTTCTTCTCTCATAACTCCCAGTATGAGTTCTTCTTCTATATTTTTGACGACTTCAACCTGCCCGATTGCCCTAGGCAGCACCAAGGCCAGCTTTCCGCCTACTGTCTTTTTGTCTCGTTTCATGGCTTCCAGCACAGCTTCTGGCGAGAGATTGCCCGGCCACGCCGTTGGCAGGTGGAACAATTCCAGCATCCGTTTTGTGCGATGGTATACACCTGTCTCGGCAAAACCAATCCGTTCCGCTACCTTTGCAGCCAAACACATCCCAATGGAGATAGCTTCCCCATGATTCAGGGTGGAGTAAGCAGACAGTGCTTCAAACGCATGACCAAACGTATGACCCAAATTCAGCAATGCACGCTGCCCTTGCTCTGTCTCGTCTTGAGAAACAATAGCCGCTTTGACTGCGCAACCTTTTTCAATGGCTTTCCCTAATAATTCTGAATCGAGCTGCCATAGCCTATCAGCGTTGTCCTCCAGCCAATCGACAAAGGCAGCGTCAGCGATAAGTCCATGCTTCACAACTTCTGCAAAGCCTGCTGCGACTTCCCGCTTCGGCAAGCTATGCAAGGCTATCGTGTCATAAATAACAACTTTGGGCTGATGGAAAGCCCCAATGAGATTTTTTCCGAGTGGATGATTGATCGCTACTTTTCCGCCAACCGAGCTATCATGTGCGAGCAAGGTAGTCGGCATTTGTACGAAATCAATGCCGCGCATGTACGTAGCAGCCACAAATCCAGCCAAGTCACCGACGACTCCGCCACCGAGAGCCAATACAGCAGACTTCCTGTCCAGTCCTGCATCAATTGCCTCTGTCATCAATCGCTCGTAGACAGCCAGGCTCTTCGATTGTTCTCCAGCAGCAATGACAGCTGAGTGGGCTTGATACCCATGCTGCCGCAATACACCCAGCAAAGGCTCTAAGTAATGAACGGCTACATTCTCATCTGTGACAATCATCAGCTTGCTAGTAGAAGCAATCCCTGCCTCTACTAGCAACGCTGCTGCCTGGTCCAAAAGACCCTCGCCTATCACAATTTCGTAGGAGCGCTCGCCCAGCTCAACAGTCAGCTTCTCCACGCTCATTAGAATTTCTCCGTGTACGCACGGTATTGACGTACGTTTTCTTCCATGTCGTCGAGAGAGTCAGAAGGGAATTTTTCGCACATGGCATTCGCGATCTCCCATGCTACCACTGCCTCCGCAACCACACTTGCCGCTGGAACAGCACAGCTGTCGGAACGCTCAATGCTCGCTGAGAATGGCTCTCTCGAATCAATATCCACACTCATCAGTGGCTTGTACAAGGTAGGGATCGGCTTCATGACACCGCGAACAACTACAGGCATTCCTGTCGTCATTCCGCCTTCGAGTCCTCCTGCACGATTCGTTTTACGGCTGTAGCCAGTTTCTTCGTTCCAAACAATCTCGTCATGAACTTGCGAGCCTTTCAGACCGGCTGCCTCGAATCCGATTCCGATTTCGACACCTTTGAAAGCCTGAATGCTCATTATCGCTTGTGCAAGACGTCCATCCAGCTTGCGGTCCCATTGCACATGGCTACCCAAGCCAATCGGCACGCCTTCCACGATTACTTCTACGGTACCACCGAGGGAATCCCCGTCTTCTTTTGCTTTGTCAATCGCTGCCATCATCAGCGGCTCCGCTTCTTTATCCAAGCAGCGCACTGGCGATTCTTCTGTGCGCGCAATCAGCTCGTCCAGACTTACTTCTTGTCGCTTCGCCACGATCTCATTAATCTGGAGTACCTGTCCGCCAATACGGATACCAAATTGAGCCAGCAATTGGCGAGCGACTGCACCAACAGCTACGCGGACAGTAGTCTCACGAGCGCTGGAACGTTCCAGAATATTGCGCATATCGCGTTGATGATACTTAATCGCCCCGTTTAAATCAGCATGTCCAGGACGTGGACGGGAAACACGACGCTTTTCTTCAGAGCCTTCCTCTACAGGCTCAGCACTCATGATGCCTTGCCAATGCGTCCAATCCTTATTTTCAACGACCAGTGTGATAGGAGCTCCGGTTGTATATCCATGACGGACACCAGAAAGAATTTTCACCTGATCCTTTTCAATCTGCATTCTTCTGCCGCGGCCATGGCCTTTCTGACGACGTGCCAACTGCTCATTAATTTCCTCAATGGAAATCGGCAGGTTGCTCGGTACGCCCTCAATGATAGCTGTTAATTGCGGCCCGTGGGATTCCCCTGCTGTCAAGTAACGCATCTCTATCCTTCCTCCATCCTCCTGGCAGCCTGTATCCCCTAAAGGCACTCTTTTCGGGGTGCTGTCCTTTATCACTTTTAAGCGCTATAATATCATACCTAGTACGCCGTGGAAATACAAAAGTGACAAACGTTTGCGAAAAACCTTTTGGTCTTACAGGAAAACGCCCCTCCGAATAAGGAGAAGCGCTCTCTTTACGCTATCGCGATCGAACGAAGCGTTTATATTTTCCTACACGTTGAAAAAAGGATTGGGGCTCAGTGGTTTGCGAGTGTGATCCACGCGTATCAAATCATCTAGTTGTGTCCTCTCCGCCCCTAATATCTGACCACATTCCTGCAGCGTGATCAGCCCTCGACGGTATGCCTCGATGACCTTGTGTTTGTCCATCTGCTGCCTCCTCTTGCAAAGTAGGTATTCCTAGTCTAGGGAAAAAACAGCAGAGATATACCAAGGCCAACCTGAATCAACCCATTTTTCGATAGAAGAACGTATCCTCTGTCTCCAGTTGGTATTGCTGCGGCTGAAAAATTTGTTCTGTGCTGCCTACAAAGAGTACCCCACCAGGCTTTAGTGCCCGGCTAAACTTATGATACAGCTCATGCTTTGCTTCTTCGGTAAAGTAAATCATCACGTTCCGGCAAATAATTAAATCAAATTGAGAATCAAATGAGTCCGCCAATAAATTATGTTTTTTGAACGTCACTTTTCTCTTCACTTCGTCCGTGATGCGATAGCTGAGTGTATCTTTTTCAAAATACTTCGTAACGAGGTCTTTCGGACAATCTTGCAGGGAACGGTCCGTGTATACCCCTTGCTTTGCTTTTGCCAGTGCACCCTCATCAATATCGGAAGCGAGCACGGTCGCATCCAACTTCTGACGTAACAAAATAAGTGAAAGTGTGTACGGCTCCTCCCCTGTCGAGCATGCCGCACTCCAGCATTTCACCCGTGGGGATTGCTTTGCCAAGCGTGGCAAAATTTTATTCTCGAGAACTTCCCACCGGCCTGGATTACGGAAAAATTCCGATACGTTGATGGTCATCCGATCGAGGAACTCGTAGAAAAGCTCCTTGTCTTTAGCGATGGCATCGAAATACTGGGCAAATGTGGTGTACCCCCGCTTTTGTCTCAACGAGGTTAGACGGCGCTTCATCTGTGCTTCCTTGTAGAGGGCAAGATCAATTCCAGTCATTTTTTTCACACTAGCTATAAATTGGAGAAAGTCCTTATCTTCCATGCTGAATCGTACCCCCTTTGCAAACTCCCTATTTTCATTCGCTATATTTCGTCATTATCCTATCTGTTTTGACAAAGATTTTGACAAAAAAAAGAAAACCCCAATAATGGGGCTTTCTCGAACAGTCTTAGATCCAGCGTTGGATAGTTTTCTCGAAGGAGAGAACTTCTTCCGCGGAGAACCACAGGCCGATTTCACGCTCAGCGCTCTCAGGAGAGTCAGAACCGTGGATGATGTTCATGCCAACGGAAGTAGCGAAATCGCCACGGATCGTACCGGAAGCAGCGTCAACTGGGTTTGTTTTGCCCATCATAGCGCGAGCAGTTGTGATTACGTTGTTACCTTGCCATACCATTGCGAATACTGGACCGGAAGTGATGAAGTCAACCAGTTCACCGAAGAATGGGCGCTCTTTGTGCTCTGCATAATGCTCTTCAGCCAGTTCGCGGCTTACTGTCATCAGCTTAGCACCTACGAGTTGGTAGCCTTTTTTCTCAAAACGGGATACGATTTCCCCGATCAGGTTGCGTTGTACGCCATCTGGTTTTACCATAAGGAATGTTTTTTCCATTGTATGTATGCCTCCATTAGAGCTATGTATTGGTGTATAGGACACCAACGAAAATTTTATCAAAACTAGCGTGGTCAAGCAACAGGCAGACCGTCAAAATATCATTAAAATTTGCGATCGATGATATAATTAGCGATACCTGTCAGGGATGTCTTAGCTTGGTTGTTAGGCAAATCGGCGAGAATGGCATGCGCACGGGCGATATAGCGTTCGGCGAGGCGCTGCGAAAAGGCAATGCCCTCATCTTCTCGCACCATACGAACTGCTTCATCCGTATGATCCCAAAACGTATTTTTCGCGATCCATTCCTGGAATTGCGCACGTGCTTTTCCATGATGAGCCGAATAAAGCGCAGGCAACGTAATGTTTCCATGCACCAAATCACTTCCAGCCGGCTTCCCTAATTGCTTCTCCGTCCCTGTAAAGTCCAAAATGTCGTCGGTAATTTGAAAAGCCATCCCCACATTGTAGCCATACCAGTACATTTTCCGGATCATATCAGCTGACGCGCCGCTTGCCACTGCTCCTAATTGACAGCTAATCGCAATTAAAAGCGCAGTTTTTCGTTTAATTCTGCGTAAATAGGTACGGAAGTTTTGGTCCCAGTTATTCAAATCCTTTACTTGCTGGATTTCTCCCTTGCAAACCTCGACGATTGCATTCGAAAGAATTTGGTGCAATTGCGGGATCGGGAGCTGGGAGGCAATGGCCAATGCCCGTGCAAAAATATAGTCGCCGGCGTACATAGCTACTTTGTTATCCCACTTCATTCGAACCGTATCTTTCCCGCGGCGCTTATCCGCATCATCAATTACATCATCATGCACCAGGGAAGCCATGTGGATCAGTTCGAGAGGAACGGCCACATGCTTCAATTTTTTGACGTCGTAATTGCCCCACTTACCGCCAAGCAAAACAAAAACGGGTCGAATCCGCTTTCCTCCTGCCTTGAGCAAGTGAGTCGAGGATAGATACAGCTCTCGAACCGGCGTATCAATTGCTTTCTCCAGTTCATCTTCTATGTATTGGACATCTTTTTTCATCTTGAAGTAAATATCGACTAGATTCATCCGTTCCACCTATCTCGTCAACGTAGTATTGGTCTGTCGGCCGCCAGCTTGCCACAGATCGACGGTTGCAGGTGCCGATAGAAGTCCCAGCTCCGCTGCGCATCGGTAATAGTACTCCAGTCCAATCCGCTGAACGTCACCGAATTCGTGCTGTAATCCTTGGAAATAGTGGATCCATTGCTCTTTCTCTCCACCGAAATGCGTGTGAACGTAGTCAATCAATGGGGCTGTATTTGCCCTTGTCTTCCTTTTGCTCTCTAAAAAAGAGGCATGGACGTCCGCGATCAAGTCATGATGATCGGCAATAACTGCTCGACGAAGAGCCCAAATGGCAAAGGTCATGGAATAGCCCGTAAATTGATGCCACAGCTCTCCTAGGTCGTAAACATGAAGGTCTTTGGCCGTTCGCTCAGCGGTAATGGCGTCATCCCCGATCAAGAGCGCTGCATCAGCATCCTCCAGCATTTCATGCAAAATAGGTTCCTGTGTAACGTAGGAAATCTCATATTCGTAAAACTTATGGAGAATGATCTTTAAGAGATTCACTGTGGTAGCCGATGTGTTGGTCAAGGCTATTTTGGCACCGTTTACTTGTTCAATCGGCTTTTTGCTGAACAAGAAAAGGGAGCCTACTCTCCCTTTGGCACTGACAGACAGATCTGCCAATGCCACGTATTCGGAGGCATGCTCTGCATAGCTAAACGAAGAAATCGGTCCCAAATCAATCTCGCCTTTTGCCATTGCAGTATTTAACTGGGCAGGAACTTGGCGGATGAATTCGATTCGGTCTTCGAATTTAGCCTGATCAAAATAGAAGTAAACCGGCAATACATTGGTGTACAAAATTTGTCCAACACGCAAAGACTTTTGCATGCGTTTATTCCCCCCAACGCCGGAATAGCGAATGTGGTACATCAATTGCATCCAAAGTTTTCCCTACCACAAAATTAATCAGATCATCCATGGTTTGCGGTTTCTGATAGTAGCCTGGCATGGCAGGCAGAATCTTGACTCCCAGACGGCTTAATTTGAGCATGTTCTCGAGCTGAATCGCATTGAGCGGCGTCTCTCTCGGAACAATGACCAATCGCCGCCCTTCCTTGATCATGACATCAGCAACGCGCTCCAGCAAATTGCCGGATGCGCCATGTGCGATGCCAGAAACAGTCCCCATCGAGCACGGTACTACGATCATACCGTCACAGCGATAGGAACCACTGGCTGCGGGACAATTAAAATCTCGCAGTCCCCAATAATGTAGCTCACCCGAAAAGTCTTGTTGCAGCTTCTCCTGCAAAAGAGCTTCTCTATCATCCGTGTGCCAATCCAGTTCATCACGAAATACTTGCCAGCCTGCTTCTGTAATCATCAAATGAACGATATGTCCAGCACGCAAAAGCTCCTGGACGACTCGAACACCATAGATAGCACCACTTGCACCTGTTATCCCGACAGCCCACTTTTGGTTGTTCATGCAATCACCAAATCAATCATCGTAAAGGTAAACATCACGACACTCAAGATGCCGTTCATATTAAAGAATGCCATATCTAGCTTGGACAGGTCGGTTGGCTTCACCAGCGTGTGTTCATAGATCAAAATCGCACCAGAAATGAGCACACCTACCAGGAACCAAATCGACAAGTCTGCAACTACATACAACGACATCAGACCAACGAAAGTAAGAACGTGGCATATGCGGGCGATCAGAAGTGCATTGGCAATTCCGAAGCGGCTCGGCATGGAAAAAAGTCCTTCTTTTCGGTCAAAATCAGCGTCCTGGCATGCATAAATGATATCAAAGCCTGCTGTCCAGAACATAACGGATGCAAACAATAGAAGGCCGATGCCATCTACTTGACCCGTTGTCGCTACCCAGCCCCCTAGGGGACCAAACCCAATGGCAACCCCGAGAACAAAGTGACAAAGCCAAGTAAAGCGTTTCGTATAAGAATAAAGCACCAGAACGAACACAGCGAGCGGCAACAATTTCACAGCCAAATCATTTAACTGGAATGCAGCTATGAACAACACCGCAAAGGACACCACGATAAACAAAATGACTTCCACAATCGAAATGAGGCCAGCAGGAATCGCTCGTGTGACGGTCCGAGGATTTTTCGCATCAATTAGCCGGTCGATGACACGATTTAAGGACATCGCAGCACTGCGAGCGCCCACCATCGCTACCGTCACCCAAAAAATTTCCGACCAAGTAGGCCATGCATGCTCTACCACAATGCTTCCCAAAACAGCTCCCATAAAAGCAAAAGGTAAGGCAAAAAGGGAGTGCTCGAATTTAATCATTTCCAAGATGATTTTTAATTTACGTAGACCCATTTATGACACTTCCTATCTAGTGAAGAAATACCGGTTTACTCCTCATATTATGGCTTTGTGCCAATATGCAAGGCTGATACGCCGCCCATAAACAATTTGACCTGAACCGGGTCCAAGCCTGCTTTCTGAAACATGCTTGCCAGCTCGCGGCTGTCCGGGAAATTGGTCAGGGATTGTGGCAGCCATGCATACTCTTCGTATTTGTTGACTGTCAGCTTCGCGATCAATGGCAAGATTTTGTAGAAATATAAGTAAAATAGCTTCCGGTACGGAATGAATGGTGGCTTGGACACTTCCAGAGAAACGACTTTGCCCCCTGGCTTCACTACACGTGCCATTTCATTCAACACCTGCTGGACATCTGGCACATTTCGCAGGGCAAATCCGATTGTCACGAAGTCGAATGTATCATCCTCGTAAGGCAGATTCATTGCATCTGCGTTCACTAGCTTTACATTGTTGCCAACACCTGCGTTCGCCACTTTATATGCTCCTACATCCAGCATATTCTGGCTAAAATCAAGGCCAACAACACTGCCTTCTTTTCCAACAGCCTTGGCCAATGCAATCGTCCAGTCTGCTGTACCACAAGCAACATCCAAAGCCGTATGCCCTGACTGGATATTCATCTGCTTCATCGTGTAATTACGCCAAGCAATATGACTGCCAAAGCTGATTACATGATTCATTTTGTCGTAATCGTTTGCAATGCTCTCGAAAACGGAGTGAACGTACTCTGCTTTCTCATTCATCTGTGTCTGGTTCACTTGGCTACATCTCCTCAATTACCTTCTTCAAGCGACTGATCCGATGGGAGTACCGTGCCGTAATGGATGCAAGCATGTTCCGCGTCTCTGCAGGATGCAGCGTACGCACCATTTGCTCACATAACCCGATTAATTCGAGGGCTTTCCCCTCAACACCTGACAAAACTTGCGCGAGTGTAGCCCCGGGTTTTTGCAGCAAAAAACGGGCAAAACCAAAAGGGACTTGTTCTTGCCATTTGAGCTGCTCCCACTCACCGATCACACTCTCTACCTTGGCTGTTTGCTTCATCAGATCACTCCAGAAACGACGGCGATCAGCTGAATCAGCATACTCCTCTACAACAGCCACGTATAAGCCTGTATCAATCGTATTTCGCAGTTCCCAGTACTCTTCATCTGATAAAGTCTTGCTATCTCGCCCAGCGATGTAGAGTCTCATTTTTGCTTCGTTCACTCGCTGAATAGCTGCCGACAACACTTGAATGGCTTGGATTTCACCCGCTGAAGCCAGAAGGTGATAATAACGACTGCTGTAATAATCACCTGCAAGTACGGTCAGCTGTCGGTTTCGCTCCGCGCTCTGTGAGGAGTCGTACTCATTTTTCACGAGCTCATGGGTGTCCAGTCCCAATTGGACTAGCCCAGTTGCTGTACATAAAACCGAAGCCTTTTCCTTCGGCATGCCTTGTTCCAGCAAAAAAAGGTACAACAGCTCTAGACGATTTTCCGCCATGGAAGGAACGTCAACATAATGTTCTACATAGGAATGGGTGATTCTCTTGTAGATTTGTTCGATAATGGACCGAACCTCTACATTCGGGGAAAGTTCTTTGCTCATGCGTCCTCCTCCACAAGCTGCACAACCTAAAGATGTCTGCCTGTTCCGTACTGTTCCTTACTCTTCGGTCTTCCTCTGCCGTCCGGTCAAAAGGCCGTCTCTACTATCATACCATACTTCTTCCATCAGGGACTAATTCGCTCATAAAAATACGGCTCGATTCGAATAGGAAATGTACTGCTTACAAAGGTCTGGATATCCGAAGGATCGGTCAAAGGTTTGTCTTGTCCTGCAAGATTTCCAGTTGTCGATTGTATGGCAATCAATAATCTCGATTCTTTTGGTGGATCCGTCTCCTCCAACAAGCGATAGTACACGGGCCCGACATTGTCTGCATAGGTATACAAGTCGTATGTCAAACGGTAAAAATCTTGATAGACGGTGTTTAACTCTACTTTTTCGTCAGGTTTCACCACAAAATCGACATAGATCGATGGGTTTTCCCATTTTATACGCTTAATATTATAATGTGTCGACATCCTTGTAAACAAATCAAGGGCATTTTGCTCGCTTAAGTGAATGGCACGTGCTGACTGAAATGTCGGTATATCCGCTTGCATCCACTGATTTGTGGGAACGAGCGACAGCATCAGAGCCAAGAAAGTGGAAACAGCAATCGCCATCAACAATTGGCGCGGCATAGACATCCCTCCTCTCCTCCATTGTACAAACAAAAAAAGCAGGCTATGCCTGCTTCTTAGCAAAACGACTTGTTCTTTATTCGGTCGTATCCACGACGCCATGCTGCGAGTAAATCACTGCTTTTCCTCGCACTTTAATTGCAGAGGTGTGCTCCGTAAATTGAAAAATCATGACTTCGCCTTTATCGAGCTTCTCTGTATGATGAAAACGCGTATCAGTGCCTCTTGTTAATCCAATCACATGAACGCCATTTTCCTTCGCTTTGACTACGAAATAATCCTGATTAAATCCCGATGATTGTGCCAATGTGTTTCCTCCTGACCAATACGGTATGCGCGTACGTCTAGTATGATGCCCCTTCTGACTCCAGACGGCTCATGATCTTGTCTACATAGCGCTGTGTCTCTTGCGGCAATTGGTCAAACTTCGCTTCTAGCTCGTCATCACTGCTGATTCCCAGACGACTCATCCGACCTGGGCCAGCATTGTAAGCAGCAAGTGCTACTTTCACATCTCCATCATAACGATCCAAAAGCGATTTTAAATATTTTGTTCCACCTTCAAGGTTTTCATCAGGGTCGTATACATTGCGGACTTGCATGGCTTTTGCCGTATTGTCCATCAGCTGCATCAAGCCCTTTGCCCCTGCGTGAGATTCTACATTCGGATTGAAATTGGATTCAGCCCTAACGACCTCTCTCACCAGATCAACGTTCACTCCGATCGCTTTCGCTGTCTGATCAATCTTGTCCAAGATTTCCGGAGTAGGAACAGATGGCCCTTTGGCAAAAGACAAGGACTGCTCATTTTGAATCTGCGTAGGAATCTTCCAGCTCCTGGATCCATCTAGTTTGGCCAAAATCTCCTGCGAACTGATTACCCGCTGGCCGGTTGTTGCTAACTGGGACTGCAAGATGTCCGAGAAGAGCCCCTCGTCTCCATATGAAAGCGAAGAGGCATCATGGTTTTGCGGTAATGTTTGCAAATATGGTTGAAGTGATACAGGCACCTTCATAGCATTGAACAACCCTTCCCTAGCTTGTCTACCTATCATTATAAAAAAGAAAGATCAGGAAGCCAATAGCAAATTGGTACTACTTGGGAGAGTAGCAATTATACACAAAAAAAGAAGCCTCTGTTCAAGGCTTCTGATTGTTATATGTAGATGGTCGGAATGCAGGGATTCGAACCCTGGACCTCACCCACCCCAAGGGTGCGCGCTACCGGGCTGCGCCACATCCCGACTGTACATCCGTACTATACAATATTTTACCTATAGAGTCAATATAATTTCCTTATTTTTGCATTCTGATTAGCGCATCAAACTAATGACTTCTGCACGCGCAGCCGCATCTTTCTCAAACATACCGCGAACAGCAGAGGTGATCGTTTTTGAGCCTGGCTTTTTCACGCCACGCATTGTCATGCACATATGCTCTGCCTCTACTACCACAACTACGCCGTGCGGATCGAGCTTGCGCATAATCGAGTCAGCTACTGTCGCTGTAATTCTTTCCTGCAACTGCGGACGTTTCGCCACGGTATCGACCGCACGCGCGAGCTTGCTCAGTCCTACTACGCGGCCTCCACGCGGTACGTAAGCGACATGCGCTTTTCCGAAGAAGGGAACCAAGTGATGCTCACACATAGAGTAAAACGGAATGTCCTTTACTAACACCATTTCCTCATGATCTTCGCTAAAGACAGTCTCGAAATACTGCTCTTCGTCTATATGCATGCCCTCAAATACTTCGGCGTACATTTTCGCAACTCGCTTAGGGGTATCCAGCACTCCTTCACGATCAGGATCATCCCCCACTGCCTCTAGGATCATGCGAACAGCTTGCTGTATTTTATCTAAGTCGACGTTCATCATTGTACCTCCTACGTAACGGCATACGCCTTGTTTCTCATCACTAAGGTCTGCCTGCTCCAAATCAGTGCCAGACTTAGTGCCTGCTCGCAATCAAAGCCAATCTTACCATATCGTTTAAAAAAAGACAAAAAGATATCCCAGAATTCTCATAGGCAAACTGTATGTAGATAGAAAAAAACCCACATTTTATCAATGTGGATTTTTTTATGTAAGTGCTTCGTTCTCAAAAGAAACAACTACTTGATGGAGTCTTTGAGTTGTTTACCTGGTTTAAACGCAGGTACTTTGCTGGAAGCGATTTCGATCTCTTCACCAGTTTGTGGGTTACGACCTTTACGAGCCGCACGTTCACGAACTTCGAAGTTACCAAAGCCGATCAGTTGGACTTTATCACCAGTTTTCAATGCATCTGCAATTGCGTCAAGAACTGCATCAACTGCTTTTGTTGCATCTTTCTTGGTGAGTTCTGTGGTTTCAGCCACTTTTGCAATCAGTTCTGTTTTGTTCATTATATTCACCTCCCCTCAAAGAACACCAAGTCCTAGCTATTATTTTTCTTAACCGAAACGAAGCGTTTTATACACGAATGGTTGTTTTTACCGATCTGACAAGCTTATAGTAATACACCGATTTCTTAAATTCAAGCCCCTCCTGTCGAAATTGAACGAAATACAAGAAAAAAAGGCATCTCGTCATGTCAGATGCCTTCCCTCTATTTGTTATTTATAGGACTTTGGAACTATTTATTAGAGTATGATCGCTATCAGGCCACCCGATCCCTCGTTGATGATTCGACCCAATGTCTCCTGTAATTTGTATCTGGCGTTGTCTGGCATCATAGTAATTTTTGCCTGAATACCCTCTCTTACGATGGAATGGAGAGAGCGTCCAAAAATATCGGAGTTCCAGATGGAAAGCGGGTCTTTGTCAAAGTCTTGCATCAGATAGCGGACAAGCTCTTCACTCTGCTTCTCTGTACCGATAATTGGAGCAAATTCAGACTCGACATCCACCCGAATCATGTGAATAGATGGCGCTGTTGCTTTAAGTCTGACACCAAAGCGCGGTCCCTGGCGGATTAGTTCAGGTTCGTCCAAGGTCATTTCATGCAACGACGGGGCTGCTATACCGTAGCCCGTACTTCGGACCATGTGCAATGCTTCCGCTACCTGATCAAACTCGCGCTTGGCATGTGCGAACTCCTGCATGATTTTCAGCAAATGATCTTTGCCATTTATCTCTACTCCGACAATTTCCATCAAGATGCGGTCATACAGTTCATCTGGCGCGTAGAGGTCAATCTCTGCGATCCCTTGCCCCATGTGCATACCAGCAAGAGAGGCTCTCTCTACGAAGTCATAGTCATTGAAGAAGCCGACGACACGGTCCACATCGCGTAACCGGCGGATGTCCTGCACGGTCTCACGTACAGCTTCCTCGTAGTTCTGACGCAGCCAGTGCCCGTTTTCCAGCACCATTACCCAGCTCGGCAGATTGACATTTACTTCATGAACTGGGAATTCGAACAGGACTTCTCTCATGAGGAGCAAGATTTCCTGCTCGGTCATATGATCAACCGACAAAGCAACGACTGGTACATCGTATTTTTCTTGGAGTTGTACCCGAAGGTTTTGTGCTTCATCAGAGCGCGGACGCGTCGAGTTCACAACGATCACGAACGGTTTTCCGACTTCCTTCAGCTCGTTTACAACCCGCTCCTCTGCATCGATGTATCCTACACGCGGTATTTCCGCGATGCTGCCATCCGTTGTCACAACAATCCCGATTGTCGAGTGTTCCTGGATAACCTTGCGTGTTCCGACTTCGGCCGCTTCCTCAAATGGTACAGGCTCTTCATACCAAGGTGTATTTACCATTCTTGGGCCATTGTCGTCTTCAAAGCCCTTTGCCCCTTCTACCGTATAGCCAACGCAGTCAACGAGGCGGACATTGATGCTGAGTCCTTCTGTCACATGTACGTTAACGGCCTGATTCGGAACAAATTTGGGCTCTGTTGTCATGATTGTTCGTCCTGAAGCGCTCTGCGGCAACTCATCTGTCGCTCTTATCCGCTCCGCTTCAGAGTTGATATTCGGGATGACAACTTGCTCCATAAACCGCTTGATAAAGGTCGACTTTCCCGTACGAACAGGGCCTACCACTCCGAGGTAGATGTCTCCGCCCGTCCGCTCGGCAATGTCTTTAAAGATGTCGACTCGTTCCACCATCGATGACCTCCTTCTATTTGTCTATTTTTACACTATGACCGATTTTCCGAATTATCCCTGACCGCCAGTATTTTCGTAGGGAATCTCGTACTAGTTTTGTGGACAGTACAAATATATGTATTTTTGTGTTAACTAGAACAAAAAAAAAACGACCCTGATGCGAGTCGTTTTTCACGAAGTTAATTTAGTTTGAGAAGTTTCGGATCACCATCGACCATTTCATATGGAAACGATTTCGCGGGTACGAACATGGAATTGCGCGCCAGCACATACCTCGGGTCTGTTTTTTCCGGCACGGTTACTTTTGTATCCCGAAGCAATTTCGCGATATCCGCAGCGTAATCAATTCCGACTTGTCCTTCAGCGTTCATGATCAGTGGCAATAAGTAAGTCCCCATTGTCGACGGTACTTGCCACGCTTTTAAACCGAGCCGGTCATGATCAATGGAATAGTATCCATTCCCCAAGTCAGCGAGTATAGGCAGCTTTTCGAAATGATTCTTGTAACGGTCTACTTCGCTTTGTACATCCCCCACTGTGCTGACAGCGGTCAAGTGAATGAGCTTGACTGTGGGTTTTGTTTCCACATCAATCAGTACGTACTTGTATACGCCGCCTTTTTCAAATGCATTCCCAGGTACATCCGGCATGTATTTCGGAATCATCTTGCGGAAATCAATCTCGTATTTTTCAAAAATAGGAGTATCAAGGGATTTCGTTTCGATTGGCAACACTGCTGTGTCTTTCTGGAATTGCTCAACCGCTTTTTGCGTTGCATCTACAAAAAAGGTACTAGGAATTTGATTCTCTGCTCTGCGCTCATCCGGATACAAGCATCCAGATAAAAGGGTAGTCAGAATCGTCAAACTGATCACAAGCTTGAACGATTTTCGCCACGATTGCCACATCTTATGTATACACCTCTTACATTCCATCTTCATTTTCTTTGCGTTGTCGCTCGAGTGCAGCCGCTACCACTGATTTCAGCTTGCTTTCTGGAATCCTGACTGTACAATCCTTTTCTGTCGTTTTTGCCTGACAGGCCAAACGAATCCCATTCGCCAGATCCTTTTCAGGCAGCTTTCGCTTTTCCAGTGCCGTTGGCGGGCACAGCAGGCCATTCTCAACGACCACGCGGCACATCAGACAAGATGCGTGTCCACCGCATCTCTGCGGGATTACGACGCGAGCTGACGAAGCTACACCGACCAAGGTTTGCCCTGTCCGCGCCTTTACACTCTTCTTGCTCGGGAGAAAGGTTACTTTCCCCATTCCGTCACTTCCTTTACTAGTACGGCCGATGAGCTACCTTGACTGTTCCTGATGAAACAACCTTTGTCTGGCAGCCTAATCTGTAGCCGTCTGTGCGTTCAGCCTTTCGCAATCGCAGTTTTTCTTCTGGTGTCACTTCGTTTAAGTACTCTGCCCCTTCCAAAACTTGAGTACGGCATTGTGCACATACCCCTCTTTGGCATGCATGGCCCCACACAATGTTATTCTTTTTCGCAAGATCAACAATGGATTGATTCAACTCGATCGAGACTTCATGACTGCCTGCACGAGTAAGTAGTGTGATTGTTGACATCGTTTATCCTCCCTAGACAAAAATCACAATCAAAATCATGACAAGCACGACGAGTAATAGTAAGAATGCGATGGTCTTCACAAGGAACCGCAAGAACCCATTGGTTATTTTCCTGGCAAAGATCATAAGTAAATTGCAGACGAACATGAGTCCAATGGCGATTAAGGAAATGTTCATCTTTGTCATAGGATCAATATACATCGGGACTGCAGCATCCTTTGCATTTTTTGCTTTATTATACCATATTTCCCCCTCATCGTCTGACGCTTGCGAACCTAATACTAGACATTCGCATAGACTATCCTGATGAATTCGCCCATTGGAGGGATGAAATGTTGAGTAATAAAGTAAGTAATCGGAAATGGCGGAATCCATACGCGCCTATACCCAGCAAAAAATTAAGCGACCAAGTCGAAAATGTCTCCCTTTCTATTTCACCGAAAAAAATCCTGCCCGCGGTTGATTTACGCACCTCTGTTTCAAAAATGCGCCATAATATCAAAGGAATCGGCAGCACGATTCGGCAGGTAGAAGACACGATGGATTCGTTGTACGGGGCGATGGAGATGATTGAGAACCTCGGAAAACGCACACCTGAGCCTGAAGTTGTTGCCGAAAAGCCTGCTACTGCTGGCAAACGCAAAGCTGCCCCAGAGCCACAAAAGGCAGCAGAAACACCACCCCCGCAGGAATCAGGCTTAGGCAACCTTTTGGCCAATATAGATATCGGGCAATTACTGGGTCTCCTGCAATCCCCTTTGGTCCAGAACCTGATTACACAGGTAAGCGGCAGCACCAAGGAACGAAAAAAAGAGGGATAAGATCCCTCTTTTTTTCTTGCAATCTGTAGGTCAGCCATGTCCCTGTAGAGCCATGATTGTTCCTAGTCTTACTGTATGACGGTTTTTGTTGCAGGTAACGGGCATAATCGCCCATTTCTCTTATTTGAGCAGCTTGGTCAAGGTCGACATGTCACCCAGATTGATTTCCTGATTGCGAAACATCTCAATGACCTTATCTTCCTTTTCAGGAGTTAATTGCTTGCCACTAAGGGTAGCGAGCGTGCGAATGATTTGACGCAGCTTGGTCTCGTCTTCAAAATCACTGCGCTTGACCTGACCGGCTAGTGAGCGAAGCTTTTCTTCATCGACATTTTCCGTTGCTTTCCCTTGCAAGCGCTCAAAAAGTCGTTTCGACATATTATTCATGTGAAATCTCCTCCTGCACATGGGCTTTCACCCTATGGTATGTGCAGAAGCCTAAATCGGTGATACTTCATTCATGACTTATTCGGCATCGGGATTGAGGTACGCCATTTCAAAGGTTTTTCCGCGCCCCATCAGTTCTTCCACGCCTTGACGAGCTTCTTTTCCTTCAAACAGCATGCCGTACAGAACCGTAGTGATTGGCATTTCAACCTGCTCGCGTTGCGATAACGAAAAGGCTGCATTTGTCGTGCGAACGCCTTCGACGACCATCCCCATCTGTGCCAGTACGTCATCGAGTTTTTTTCCTTGTCCGAGCATATAGCCTGCACGCCAGTTTCTGCTGTGTTTACTCGTACATGTGGCAATCAAATCGCCAACACCAGCCAAACCTGAAAACGTAAGCGGCTTAGCACCGAGCTTGATGCCCAGCCGGCTAATTTCCGCCAAGCCACGGGTCAACAGGGCTGCCTTCGCGTTGTCTCCATACCCTAAGCCATCCGACATCCCTGCACCAAGTGCAATGATGTTCTTCAACGCTCCGGCGATCTCAGCGCCAATCAGGTCCGGGTTGGTATACACACGAAAATTCGTATTCATCAGCAAATCCTGAGAACGCAGCATGCTTTCTTTCGATTCAGACGCCATCACAACTGTCGTTGGTTGCCGTTTGACTACTTCCTCGGCATGGCTCGGTCCTGATAACACAGCCAATCTGGACGCAATCTCTTTCGGCACCTCTTCCGAAATAACTTCTGACATTCGCTTCAAGCTTTGCAATTCAAAGCCTTTTGTCGCATGAATCAAAAGGACATCCGGTTCCAGGTGCGGAGCCACTTGCTGACAGATTTGGCGCATGGCATGGGAAGGAACAACGAGAAGAACAATGCGCTTCCCTACTACAGCCTCTTGAATGTTGGTCGTCGCCACTATGTTAGCTGATAGCTTTTCTCCCGGCAGGTACTTTTCATTCACATGCTTGCTGTTTATTTCTTCTGCCAGCCTGGTATCCCGCACCCAAAGCGTGACCTGATGACCGTTGTCCGCCAAGACTGTAGCAAGTGCCGTTCCCCAGCTTCCGGCACCAATCACCGTAACATTTTGAATCAATACGTCCCCCTCCACTTTTCTCATGTCCGTTCGTACATTATCCCAGCTTCCGGTTGGACTTTTCTCCTAGTTTCCGCTCGTTACCTGAAAGAAGATTGCGGATATTATTATAATGACGAATGTAAGCAAAGATTGCGATCGCCAAGCTCGCCCAAATAAAGGAAATGGGTTTGTCCAACAAATAAAGGGTAAATGGAATAACCGTTACGATAACCAATGACCCTAATGAAACAAAGCGAGTGATCGCAATGACTACGACAGCCATCACGGCAGCAATCAAAAATGCCAAGGGAGAAAACCCTAATACGACACCTAACGTGGTCGCAATGCCTTTCCCTCCGCGAAATCCAAAAAAGATTGGCCAATTGTGACCCGCGATAACGAACAATCCTGCCACTGCGTACGCTGCCGGATCCCCCGTCATCAGGTGAGTCAGTCCCATTGCAGCTATTCCTTTTACTGCATCAAGAAGGAGAACGGCAATGCCGGGGCCTTTTCCTAACACCCTGAGGGTATTGGTTGCACCGGCATTTCCGCTGCCATGAGAACGAATGTCAATTCCTGCGACTTTTTTGGCGATAAGATAGCTAAAGCTAATAGAACCGATTAAATAGCTAAGCACCCAGGATAATAACACCATGGCGTTTTTCTCTCCCTACGTTTTTTTCCGTGTCCAGATTCTAACTGGTGTGCCTTCAAACACAAATGCTTCACGGATCTTGTTCTCTATGTAACGTTCATAGGAGAAGTGCATGAGTTCCGGATCATTCACAAACAGAATGAACGTCGGCGGTTTCACCGTTGCTTGTGTCGCATAGTTGATCTTCAAGCGTTTGCCGCGATCAGATGGTGGAGGCGTACGGATCGTCGCATCTGTTACCAAATCATTGAGAACCGCGGTAGGAATGCGCATAGAATGTGCTTGAGCTACTTCATTGACCTTCGGTAGAATCGTATGGACACGTTGCTTCGATTTTGCAGACACATACAGGATCGGAGCATAATCCAGGTATTTAAACTCTTCGCGAATCAATTCTGTGAAGCGTTGCATCGTTTTGTCGTCTTTTTCAATCGCATCCCATTTGTTCACGATAATGATGACACCACGGCCAGCCTCATGTGCATAACCTGCGATTTTCTTGTCTTGCTCGATAATGCCCTCTTCCCCGTTAATGACAACAAGAACGACGTCGGAATCTTCAATGGAACGCATCGCACGCATTACACTGTATTTTTCCGTTGTTTCATACACTTTTCCACGCTTGCGCATACCTGCCGTGTCTACAAGAACGTAGCTTTGGTCATCACGCTCAAATGGCGTGTCGATCGCATCACGGGTCGTTCCGGCAACCTCACTGACAATGACTCGCTCTTCACCGAGAATCGCATTCGTCAAGGAAGACTTCCCGACGTTTGGACGACCGATGATGGATACACGAATAACATCGTCTCTCTTCTCTTCGTCATCCTCTGCTGGGAAATGCTGACACACTTCTTCCAGCATATCTCCCAAGCCAAGACCATGGCTACCCGAGACAGGGAATGGCTCGCCTAAGCCCAGGGAATAAAAATCGTAAATATCCGCGCGCATTTCCGGATTATCCGCTTTGTTCACTGCGAGTACGACAGGTTTTCCCGTCCGATTCAGCATCCGTGACAGTTCAACGTCCGCATCTGTCACACCTGTACGGCTATCTGCAATCATAATGATGACATCTGCTTCGTCAATCGCAAGCTCTGCCTGGTAACGCATCTGTGTAAGAATCTCGTCGGTCTCGCCAAACTCAATTCCACCGGTATCAATCACATGGAAAGTATGCGTTAACCATTCACCTTTCCCGTACAGGCGGTCACGGGTTACTCCCGGCATATCCTCCACGATCGCGACTCGTTCGCCAATCAATCTGTTAAAAATCGTGGATTTCCCCACGTTGGGTCTCCCCACAATGGCTACCACTGGTAATCCCATAATCAACAACACTCTCTCTCATTTACGTTTTGACTAGCTAATCATACCATACACTACTTATGCCGAACAATGATAAGGGTATCGGCGCTTACTTCATGCACCATCCCGTCTAGTATCTTTTCCAGCGTGAAAGCTGTTTGCTGCATAAGCTCCGTAGTAGACTCGATAAAAATCGGCACACCACCCGCTATCCTGTCTCTGTTCGTCGTAATCGCCGCCAAGATTACTCCTGTCATGGCCTACAGCTCCTTTTTCATCATTCTAGTCTTCGTTGGCATTCGGAAGACGCTTTCGAGAATAGGGACTGCACGAATGACGGATGTTGCACGTTCCACATCTTTTTCTTGCGGCAATAAAAATACACCCATTCTCCCCGACTTTATATCACGTTTTACCAAGGGTGTTAGCGATGGCTCTCCCGTATCGGTATATACGCCGAGTTGCGTTGCGGCATCGTGCAAAATCGCTTGCCGCTGTCCAGGGTGAGCAAGTGTGACCTTGGCATTGGCATCCCGCGGTGTCAGAATAAAACCCACGCCTTGCTCACGTATGATCTCTTGAGCATCTGCCAACCCGACGTTCATGATGTAAATGTCGTTCACATACAAGTCCCTTCCTTCCATTCTCACTTCCCCCGGCTCGATCTCTGCAATCAGCGATAGTGTTTTGCCAGAGCGAAGCTTGCGAGAAATCAGCAAGGCGATGACACCTGCAATGACACCTCCCCACCAATGAAAGAGAATGGTAGCCGTCGTTGTCACCAAAGAGGTAAACATGACCATGTAATTGCGTCCTTCAAACACCATTGCAATTCCTTCGATATAGGGGCCACCACGGGGCACCAGCTCCCGTTTATCGATCTCATTAAGCGTAGTGCGTTCCATGTTCCTGACATCACGGAATTGTTGAGCAGCCAAAGTCAAAAATGTGACTGCCGTGTAATTCTCCTTGAGCAGAGCAGGAATCGCTAACGCTCCGAGCGCGGAAGCGATCACGCCAAGTGAAACGTGAATAATTTTTCCGTGGGGATAGGTTGGATATTGTCGATAATCTGTTCGCAAAAGATGAATCCGGCACAAAATGCCGAATAGGAACCCCAGAACTAACGGAAACACATAATCATATGCTAGCAATCCCTTCAACACC
Organism: Brevibacillus brevis NBRC 100599; assembly: GCF_000010165.1. Classification (NCBI taxonomy): domain Bacteria; kingdom Bacillati; phylum Bacillota; class Bacilli; order Caryophanales; family Paenibacillaceae; genus Brevibacillus; species Brevibacillus brevis. The sequence goes on along the minus strand of NC_012491.1, from coordinate 2,526,071 downwards.
CTAGCGTCACCTACCCGTATCGGAATGGGAAGACTCTGTTTCTGTTCTACCAAGGTTACGACGAATCGCAGACCAGACTATGCTGACGAGAACCCAAAGAGATAGGCTACTCCAAAGCAAATCTTGCGCATACTCGGATCCCCACTGACAGGAACCCGACAATTTCCAAAAATATAGCGAATGTATCGCATCTGCGAGAGGCAAGGAGAGCGTCAGCTGAAACAGCTGTCCCAGATGTGTTCTGCTCATCAAAAAAATGGTACTGACTCCAACAGCAGGTACGATGATCCGCTCATCCCAAAACAGCAAGATCGGATCGGTAAAAAACAGCCAGCGTAGCCAAAATAGCAAAAGAGCCGTTGCCAGCGCACTCAGCAAGTACAATCTGCGTATTTTAGAAATGAGCTTGGTGTAAAGGACAATGCTTGCGATCAGTGGCAATATCGTTCCACTTAGACTAACTTGAATAGGGGCAAAATAGATTTTCCAGCTAACAAACGAACAAATTAAAAATGCGCTGATCACTGCGAGCACTCGTCTGCGTTCCATCTTCATGTTTCGCAGCTGCAAGTCAAAGCTTCCCATCCAGACAAGACACAGCAAAGACCACTGGATAAGGATCGCAACGGTTCCCTCGTTCATGTTCATCTCCTCAAAATGATGGTTGTCTCCCAAAAGTATGCCTCAACCAAGGAAATTTCATGAATCGAATGCTCGTCCACTACCTAACGTTGCGCCAGTCTCTCCAATTGCACGTGACGAAGCCTCGCTCTCTCTGCTGTTTTTCCCGCGATCATAACAGGCGTACAAACGGCGTCAGCCAGACCTTTCATTCCTAGTGCCGTCATCGCCACACGAATTTGATGATGCCATCTGTCGACGGTAGACAAGCAATCTTCCAGAGATTCACGTTGAACCAGACGCAGCATTGCTCCTGCCATCCCGACAGCGGACGCACCTAAAGAAGCGGCTTTGACTACATCGAGTCCATGACGAACACCACCTGTTGCTATGTATGACACTCCTGGATGACCGACAGCATTCGCTTCCAGCAAGCTCTCCACCGTCGTGAATCCCCAATCCTCGAACATGGCATTTGGCTGATCATTTCGCATATTTTCGACTTGAGCAAAATTTGTTCCGCCTCTTCCACCCACATCAATTGTTCTGATCCCGATTTCTATGAGCTTCTCGATTGATTCCTTTGCCATTCCAAAGCCGACTTCTTTGACAATAACTGGCACATCCAGACTCTCCCTGATCGCTTGAATCCGCTCCAGATAGCCGCGAAAATCCCGATCCCCCTCAGGCATTAACAGCTCTTGCATGACATTCAGATGGATTTGCAATCCGTTCGCTTGCATCATCTCCACCGCTGCTATTGCCTGCTCCACTGTCGCTTCTGCCCCCACATTTGCAAACAAGATCCCCTGTGGATGTTCCCTTCTGACAATCAGATAGCTATCCGTAACATCTGGATCACGCAAAGCGGCCATTTGTGAGCCAACAGCCATCGCCAGATTTCGTTCCCTCGCAATGATCGCCAGTTTTTGATTGATCTGGGTAGTCCCACCGGCTCCACCCGTCATCGCATTAATCATGATCGGTGAGGAGAGTCGCAAGGATGCGATCACGGTGTCCAGTGAGGTTTCTGCAAGTGCTGCATTCGGCAAGCTGTTCGGAACAAAGCTGACATCATCAAAACTATTTGCCCCATTTTCCAGGGTGATAAGAGCATTTCGAATATGGTCCAATTTTCTAATCGAACGACGATCCATTGTACCCCTCCTAGACTTTCGTTCTCAGAAAAAAGGGATACGCCAGAGCGTATCCCCATGAATCCTACTTTTTATCTTACTTGAACTTGTCTTTCAGATCACCGAACAACTCGCCCAATGTCACGCCCATTGGTTGGTTGTTTTCTTGCGTGAATTGTTGCTGTTCACGCTTGCTCGCACGTTCTGCCTGCTCCACACGGTCTTCTTCTACTGCACGGATACTGAGGCTAATGCGTTGTTCTTGTGGAACAACATCCAAAACCTTCACCTGTACCTCTTGACCCTCTTTCAACACCTCACTAGGTGTATTCACCCGACGATTTGCAATCTGGGAGATGTGTACGAGGCCTTCGATTCCAGGTGCCAGCTCAATAAATGCACCGAAGGACACCAGACGTTTTACCGTTCCATTCAAAATAGAGCCCGCTTTAAAATCTTCTGCAACGCTCGCCCATGGACCTGCTTGCGTTTCCTTGATGCTAAGGCCAATGCGCTCGTTTTCACGGTCAATTTTGAGGACCTTCACTTTTACCTTGTCGCCTTCTTTCACGACATCGGACGGCTTATCTACACGGTTCCAAGCAAGCTCAGATACGTGAACCAATCCATCAACACCACCGATATCCACGAATACGCCGAAATCGGTCATGCGCTGAACCGTTCCTTCCAACACTTGCCCCACTTGGATTTTATCCATAATGGATTGCTTTTGCACTTTTACTTCGTCTTCCAAAACCGCTTTGTGGGACAGGATGACTTTATTCTTTTCCTTATCCATTTCTACTACTTTCAAAGCCAATGTTTTGCCTTTGTAGTCGGAGAAATCTTCAACAAAATGACGCTCTACCATGGAAGCCGGAATGAAGCCGCGAACGCCTACATCAACAACAAGGCCGCCCTTCACTACTTCTTTCACAGCCGCTTCAATGATTTCACCCGCTTGCATTTTTTGCTCAAGATCAGACCAAGAGGATTCCATTGCTACTGCTTTCTTGGAAACAACGAGCTCTTCTTTCTCGTCGTTTAGTTTGATGACTTTCACTTCGAAAGTATCACCAACCGCTACTACATCAGATACCTTTTCAACATGCAGTGGAGACAGTTCGCTGATAGGAATCAGACCATCGTACTTGTAACCTAGATCTACAAGCGCTTGTTTGTCCTCAACTTTTGTTACGGTTGCCTTTACAACATCTCCTACGGAAATCGTTGTTGCATCCGTCAAGCTTACGTTCGTTTCTTCCATCATTCAAAAGACCTCCTTAATACCATCCAGTCCCAAACGTCTATGTACAGGTTGTGTACAACCTCACTACACGAAGCGGGAGCATGTATATTTTTAACTGTCGCCTGATGGCTGGCAGTTAGTACTGATGAAGCCAGTAAGTTCCAGCAGTTTTAGTATTCGTCCCTTTAGCAATTCTATACCGTTTGCTAAGAGAGATGCTGGTTTCGTAATTGCTTGATGTGCTCCATAATCAGATCGCTTGTTTCCTTCAACGTATCAGCGCTTGATTTGGCCTCGCGCAGTTGAGTCAGATCGATCGGTTTACCGTAAACGATCTTGATGGAACGAAACGGTCGATATGGCCCGATAATGGCTACCGGAATGACCACAGCTTCTGACTTGAGAGCGAACATCGCCACACCTGGCATCGCTTCCCCTGGTTCCCCTGTTTTGCTGCGGGTTCCCTCAGGAAAGATTCCAAAGATTTTTCCATCTTCCAGCAATTTGAGAGTCGTGCGAATGGCCGCACGATCTCCTGCACCCCGTTTAACCGGAAATGCACCGAATTTGGTAATGAGAAAGGATAAGACCGGAATTTTGAACAGCTCTTCTTTGGCCATGAAAAGAACCTGACGTTCGATGCCACCCCCGAGAAGAGGTGGATCCCATAAAGAAATGTGGTTGGCACAAAGGATCACTGGGCCTTCCTTAGGTATATGTTCACGCCCGATCACTTGCCAACGAAAGACAAGCGAAAAAATGATGCGAAAAAAACCTCTGAATAAACGATAGTAACTCAATGGGTTGACTCTCCCGTTCGCTCGCAGATTTGCAAGATGCGATCGACCACCTGATCAATGGTCATTCCTGTTGTGTCTACCAAAACGGCATCTTCCGCCTGACGCAACGGCGCGACTTCTCTCTGCATGTCTCGTCGATCTCGCTCTTCGATTTCTTTTTCCAGCTCAGCCAAGTCTGTCTGGGTACCTTTTGCGAGTAGTTCCTTCCAGCGGCGTTCTGCACGCTCTTGAATGGAGGCCGTCAGAAATATCTTCACGTCAGCGTCTGGCAAAACATGAGTACCGATATCTCTGCCGTCCATGACGACATTGCCTTGCGTCGCCAATCGTCGCTGGAGCACAAGCATTTGTTCACGTACAGAACCGTAGCTCGCTACAATGGAGGCGTACTGGCTCACTTCTGTGGAACGTATCCAGCTCGTGACATCGATTTCATTCCAGTATACATGTTGCTGTCCGTTTTCCCGAACTAGTTGAACCTTGTTTTTTTGCAAAAGTTCGGAAACTGTAGACTCATCGCTGATAGGGAGCTGATGATGGTGGACTGCCCAAGCGAGGGCACGATACATGGCACCCGTGTCAATGTACACGTATTCCAGTTGACCCGCTACTTTTTGGGCGACAGTGCTTTTGCCTGCTCCCGCTGGTCCATCAATGGCAATGTTCATTACTTCTCACCTGCTATGTACGTTAGTTCGGATGGGAATAAAACAAGAAAAGCTTCTGTCGAAGCCCTTTCCCATTCTTTGTGTGATGAAAAAACGATCCAAGACCGTTTTCTATGTTGTCTATAATAGTACCATAGTATGGAAGCATGCGCAAACCTTTAGGGCTCTCTGGACACGCCTTCCAAGCGCTCTGTTTCGATTAATACTAATCTTGCAGGTACGTACTGAATGAGGACTTCGCCTATGGTCAGTACAATCGCACATACGACAATTCCAATCATGATGCCTTTTTCTACCCGTTTGGAAAAGCTGCGAAAACGATCGTTGTACTGACTGGTCAATAGGGTCACTTCCTCTGATGAAGCGTCAATCCACAACGCCTTTTTTGCGAAGCTCTAGCTGTCTCTCGTAACACGCTCTAACCACTTTTGCTCGATCTTGCTCACTGATCTGGGTGAACTTACCCGAAATCCATTGGTGCAAACCTTTTTCTTCCGCCGGTTTTTGTCTGACGATTTCCATCACAACAAAAGCATGTTGAACCTGTCCATTTTTACTTGGAAGGGAAATCCAGACGTGCAAGTTGTCTTTTTCCTTTAAATGATAGCTTTCCTCACAGCTAAAAGACAGCCCACCACCACTGATATCTAACGTTCGTGCTAGAAAATGATAACGGCGAATCGGATCATCCAGTTTGACTGCGATGTCTACCGTGGTGTCAATTCTCAAGTAGTTTCGTCGCTGTGTGCGGACAATCTCCTCTTTAGCCGGCAGTTGCAGAAGCAGAACAGGAATGTGATTGTTTTGTCTGCCGACAATCGCAGAGCGGAATTCATAGCGTGAGCCATCCTCACCAACATACCAAACCAAGCATTCTGTCCCTGGTTGAAACACCCCAGTCCGTCCAGTGTTTTCGCTGGTCGGCAACTCGATAGAAGCTACATCCTCCTTCAAATCAGCCACACGGCTTTTGAAGGTTTGCAGCTCCGTTTCTTCTGAGGAACTCGTGAAGTTTAGTCTTATTATTTGTCCTATTCGTGGAAGCATCATAAAGTAATTGTTCCTCCCCTTCCTATCACCCTTTCCATTATATACCCTTTTGTTTCGAATCAGCAAATAGGGAAAGCCGCTAAAAAACTAGCTTTCCCCCTATTTTTTTAAGACTATTGTCCTTCGTTCTGTCCCGATCCCGATCCCGTTTCCATTTTCACAACTTCTTCTTCTTCTCCATTCAAGGCATTGATATAGACCATGTACGAATTCCCTTCAAAGCTGCCTGTCATTTCCCACGCCAGCACTTCTTTTCCATCGTTTTTCCCTTCGATTAGGGCAAGTCGCTGATCCGTCACTTTTACACTCGGATTGACTTTTTTCCTTGCTTCTTCTTTCGAGAGACGGGGCTTGGAGAGAATTCTCTTTTTGTGATTAAACAGATACTCCGTCGAATTATAGGCAGTAACCTCTCCGTTGTCCAACGCTATCTCAACGACCACTCCGTCCGGATAAATTCTGACGCCATCCTGAACTGGCACAAACGTAAAGAGTGCGTTGCGGTCGTAGCTGTCAATCTCAGAGACCTGCATATTGTCAAATCCATGGTTCTGCAAGAACACTCGACCTTTTTCTTCCGCCTGCTTCATGTCCAGCTTTTCCTCGCCAATTCCACGCTCGTTCATCATCCACACGACTTTTCCACCGCGTTTGGTAACATCAAGGTTAATACCTGTCTTGTGCCCGTTTGGCGTGACATGTACGCTATACGCCGAGTATTCCTGCCCCTTGCCATTATCGTTTACTTCTACTTTCGCATCTCCTGGCTTCAACCCTAGAAACGATAGAGCACTCTTCTCTGCTTCCTCTTTTGTAGCTGGTTTGCCATCGATCCCTTTGATTCGCTGCTGCTTTTTCTTATCGAGACTCTGTATTCCGACGCCCCAGTCTAAATCAGGGTATTCCTGCACTTTTTTCTCAATGGTTTGGAATCCATCGATGATGGAATTGTCCTCTTTGTTTTTATTGGAGGCCAAAGCCGTCTCGACATCCATCCATCTCAATTGTTTGTCCATCGCGACGGTTTGTACCTTGCGCAGCTCATCCTGGATTTCCTTTGCTTGGGTGTGAAGGCTCTTTAATGTCTTATATTCACTCTGACTCAATGGCTGCTTGTCGAGGTCACGCACAGCGACACGATAGGAAAAATCCGCGACCCTCGACAGCATTTCTTCTGTTTTGTTAAATGCCATCAAGGTCAATGGCAGTTGTCCGACATCCGCTTGTGCCGCATAGGAAAGGCGCCAAACACTCGTCAAGATAGGGGTCATTTGTCTGCGCGAGTTGACCACCAGCGATTTGCCAAGCTCATCGTGCAGCTTGTCCACATGATAAGTGAGATCATGGAAAGCCCGTTGGTATGAGTTTTCCGCTTTGATCAAGACCGAGTTCTTCTCATTATGCTCCTGATATCCCCACACGCCAGCGCCTATTAAGGCAACTAGGGCAACGGGAAATAACACACGTGCTGTTGCTCCATATACCATCCCTTGCCACTCCTCCTTTGATTATGCATCCATTATCTGCAAAAGATATGTTTCCCGATCTTTTTCACCTGCGGCCTGGTCCAAATCCAACCAGATGTTGCTGTATCCGGATTAAAATAGTACGTGCAGCCTCCCGTCGGATCCCAGCCGTTTAGTGCATTCTTCACTGCTTTCATCGCACTTTCATTCGGTGTAAGCCATATTTGACCATCAGCAACTGCTGTAAAAGCACGTGGTTCGAAAATTACAGCCGAGGGCGTATCAGGAAACGTAGGGCTCTTGACGCGGTTCAATATAACGGCAGCGACAGCAACTTGCCCTTCAAACGGCTCTCCTCTTGACTCCCCGTAAACAGCATTCGCCATGATTTTTAAATCATTGTCAGAGACTCGTGAAGGATGGAAGCTGGCTTTGGTTTTGACCGTCTTATCCTTTGCTGCAGGTGCAGCTATCTGCTCCTCTTGTACGGCAGCTACATTCTCTTCCTTCCAGACAGCCTTGTATCCACTTAAGCCCGCTGCCACCAACATCACCAACACACCTGCGATCCAGATTGTACGCACGGCTGAATCCTCCTTGGCATGTATTGAAATCTTTGCATAGTGTTGGTGGAGGAAGAGTGGATTATGCATGTAAATCTGGATATAGAAAAAGACCGATGCTCTTTGCATCGGCCCACATAGATTCGTCACACTTTTTTAGTTGGGATGGAAAAGATCAGGACTCATCAATCCGAAAATGCTTGTCGTTATCACAAAGGCACTGCTTGAACCCTGTTTCTATTTGCCCTCCAGGTTCTCGATGACCACGCAGTGTAAACTTTTCTCCACATACATTGCATTGAATTGTCACTTTTGCTCGATCGGTTTTTAGCACGTACGTCTCCTCCTTACCGTCTATTGTGGACGTGAAGAGAGATTTTTAGAACCGAAATCGTGTGCTCTTTGTACCTTTTTTAAGCCCTGCCACCACAATACAAGCATGAATGGCACAATCACTACCAACCAGTTTTGGACCGCCAAAAAAATCAAGTTGTACAAAGCATGCAAGCCGATCGGCAAGGTAATCGACATCCATAAAAAAAGCCGTTCATGTTTGGCGTCCTTGGAAAACTTGGCCCGTCCGAGATAATAGCCCATCCACACCGCAAACAGCGCATGGCTGGATACCGGCAGAAAGGCACGCCAGATGGCGATATCTGTTCCATTGATAATGAGGTAAAACAAATTCTCCAACGTAGCAAAACCAAGTGACACCGCAACCGCATAAACAATTCCATCGTATGGCTCATCAAATTCGAAATGTTTATAAACCGTAAAGTAGATGACCATCCATTTAAAAAATTCTTCCACGACAGCGGATTGGAAAACTTCCGCGACAATGCCATCCCGCCAGTTCCATTCATTCTGCATGATGTACTGTAGTACCATAATCGGTACGACCAGCAGCATACCAAAGATAAACGACCGGATGACCATTGAAATCGGCTCCGGTTCGAGACTGTCACGCAGGTAAAAGTAACTTAAGATGGCGATACCGGGGGCAACTGCCGCGCCGATCAAAGCAATCATCTTTTATTACTCCTTTACACAATACTATCATTCATCGTACCATGAATAATGGTTGATGAAAACCCGCTACAGGAGAGAGATCATGTCAAAAAAAATTTTGGTAGTGAACACAGGCGGTACAATTGCCATGTCTGTCGATGACTCAGAAGGCGTAAAGCCATTGGATGATCAAGCAGTCAACAAAATCCTTCCTTTTTTAGAAAAACACGCGGATGTCACCATGAAAAATGTACTCAACCTACCTAGCCCTCATATGACTCCTGCGATCATGAATCAGCTGCGTCTCGATATTGAGGAAGCCTTTGAACAAGATCATTATGATGGCATCGTCATTACCCATGGGACTGATACGTTGGAGGAGACCGCATACTTCCTGGATCTGACTTTGTCGGTCAACGTCCCGATTGTCGTAACCGGCGCCATGCGCAGCAGTAATGAGCTCGGAGCTGACGGGCCAGTCAATCTCATTTCTTCCGTTCGTGTAGCTGCAGATTCCGACAGTTTGAACAAAGGGGTTATCGTTGTTTTTAATGACGAAATTCACGCGGCACGTCACGTAACGAAAACACACACGAGCAATGTCGCTACCTTCCAGTCGCCACAATACGGACCGATTGGAACCATTGCGAAAAAAAGCGTGCAATACCACCACGCTCCATTGGATCGCGAGCATTATGCCATTACCCATGCTGATGCGAATGTCCCGTTGATCAAGGCAGTTGCTGGCATGGAGCCTTCTTGGCTACAGTTTTTATTGGAGCAGCAAATTGATGGACTCGTGGTAGAGGCGTTTGGATTGGGAAATCTTCCACCCGCTATCATCCCTACCCTGCAGCAATTACTGGACAAAGGCGTACCGATCGTCCTCGTCTCTCGCTGCTACAATGGCCAGGTGCAGGATATCTATGACTATGAAGGTGGAGGCCGCAAGCTAAAAGAGATGGGCATCATCTTCTCCAATGGCTTAAATGGGCAAAAGGCTCGTCTCAAGCTAATTGTAACGCTGCAAAAAACACGGACTTTCAAAGAGCTGCAGCTGTTGTTCGACCAGTAAATCATACGACGTAAGCCTCCTGGTTTTTCAGGAGGTTTTTTGTCTTTGGAAACATGTTGTTCGGTGCTGTTGTGGTGGGGAGGAAACAGGAGAAAACGCTCAGATTCTAGGGTCACCCGCTGGGGGATTGACTGTACGACTCCATGTAAAAAGCGAAACCGCGTCCAAAGTTGTCCCTTCAGGATGTGTTTCAGAGGTGGACGCTTAAGAGCGTGTTTCGCTTTTTGCATTGCGTCTCGGTCGGTGTCCCTAATATCTTCGCTTTTTTCTCCTGTTTCCTCTACGAGCTTACCGTTTTAGACAGGTTTTAAATGCCTTAAAAGATTGAGGAGTGTTACCTGTTACGCTAGAGAAGAATATTTCCAGGCGTAGCGACTTGTGAAGTCCTACCAAGCGGAGAAGGGATTTGCGGGCAAAAGAAACGCAACCGTGCCCTCGCGACGTAGCGGCTACCACTTTTGCGTTTCCCCGCGAATCCCTTCGGAGCGGACAGTCTCATCCCTCAGCAGGACGAAGCCCGGAGCCTAGCCTGGAAATATTCTTCTCTCCACTACAGCCACACGCAATAAAAAAGGCCCCGCCAAAACGGCGGAGCCATGTTTTCTCAATATATGGAGGGTTGTTTGAAGAATTATACCCAACCGCGGAAGCGAGAAGCCTCAGCCATCTTGCGGGCACCAACCATGTAAGCAGACAGACGCATGTCAATGCGGCGAGTTTGAGACATGGAGTATACATTTTCAAACGAACGAACCATTACTTTTTCCAACTTCTCTTCTACTTCTTCTTCAGACCAGTAGTAGCCTTGGTTGTTTTGTACCCACTCGAAGTAGGAAACAGTCACACCACCAGCACTAGCAAGTACGTCTGGAACCAGAAGAATTCCACGCTCAGTCAAAATCTTAGTTGCTTCCAAAGTAGTTGGGCCATTTGCCGCTTCTACTACGATTGACGCCTTGATGTTGTGAGCGTTTGCAGCTGTGATTTGGTTTTCGATTGCTGCCGGAACCAAAATGTCGCATTCCAGTTCAAGAAGCTCTTTGTTGGTAATCGTGTTGTTGAACAGTTTTGTAACTGTACCAAAGGAATCACGACGATCCAACAAGTAGTCGATATCCAAACCGTTTGGATCATGCAGCGCACCGTATGCATCAGAGATACCTACGACTTTAGCGCCTGCATCATGCATGAATTTTGCCAAGTAACTACCAGCGTTACCAAAGCCTTGTACAACTACGCGAGCACCTTTTACATCGATGTTACGACGCTTTGCTGCTTCACGGATGCAAATGGTTACACCTTTTGCAGTAGCTGTTTCGCGGCCATGGGAACCACCCAGCGCAATTGGTTTACCCGTAATGAAACCAGGCGAGTCAAATTCACGGATACGGCTATATTCGTCCATCATCCACGCCATGATCTGTGAGTTCGTAAAGACGTCCGGAGCCGGAATATCTTTAGTAGGGCCCACAAGTTGGCTGATTGCGCGAACGTAACCGCGGCTCAGTCTTTCCAGTTCGCGGAAGGACATTTCACGCGGGTCGCAAATGATACCGCCTTTACCACCGCCATACGGCAGATCGACGATACCTGCTTTGAGGCTCATCCAGATAGAAAGTGCTTTAACTTCATCCTCAGTAACTTCCGGGTGGAAACGAATGCCCCCCTTGGTCGGACCTACTGCATCGTTGTGCTGTGCACGATAGCCCGTAAATACCTTTACTTCGCCATTATCCATGCGAACCGGAATACGTACAGTCAAAACGCGTAGCGGTTCCTTCAAGAGTTCAAACATCGATTCTTGGTAACCTAGTTTCTCCAGTGCTTCCTTGATCACCGTTTGAGTTGAATGGAGCAAGTTCAATGATTCTTGCTTTTCTTTCCCTTCGGTGCTTTCGGTTACCACGTCTTGATTACCCATTACTTACCACCTCAAAAATGTTTTCGGTCAATGCCGCCTTTAGTATACACGCTTGTATCATTTATGAGAAGCTTAAAAATGTTTTTTTTCCATTTCGAAAACGTTTTCGTGCCTTGTTTTGCATAATCATTCAATTATTTACCAACCATTTTGAAATCGCTTTTACAGACGCCGTTTTGTACAAGTAGCTTCAAATGCACGTCCAGCCATGCTTCTATTGTCCCCAAACTTGTTTCTTTCATTACAGGATTAGTGAATTTATGCCATAATGGAAAAGGTAATGTGGAAGTTTATTCATGGAGGTGTTTTTATGAAAAAAAAGTCTATTTTGTTTATTTTTGCCCATCCCGATGACGAAACGTTTGCTTGTGGGATTTCCATTTCCAAATATAGTGAGACCAAAATGGCCAGCACACATCTATTATGCGCAACAAAAGGGCAAGCAGGAAAAGCTGGCGAACCACCATTATGCACACCGGAAGAACTCCCCCACTTTCGCGAGCAGGAGCTTCGCGACGCTTGTGCCATACTTGGATTCGATCAGGTAGACGTCTGGGAATATCAGGATAAGTTCTTAAACACAGTGCCCGTAGATGAGCTCGTTACTCGTATCCACCAGGCTATTCACCAGATCCAACCGGAAATCGTCGTCACGTTTGCACCGCATGGCATCTCCGGACATCCTGACCACTTAGCAATTAGTCATGCTACCACCCAGGCTGTCCTTTCTTTAGGCCCAGAAACAAGTGTGCGAAAGCTTTATTATGCGACTCGCTCATCCGACGAAGGATTTGGTACGATGAAGCCACCCTATACAGATCCAATCGAGAGCATTACGACGATCATTCACGCACCTGAATATATGCCGAAAGTAGCTGATGCCTTGCGGGCACACAGAACACAGCACTTATCAGTAGAGCGCGTGTTTCCAGGTGTAACAAAAGGCGAGCACGATTCAGTTCCGCCAAACAATCATTACATCTTGGCTTGGCACAGCCTTCCGAACTATACCCTTCAAGGTAAAGAGGCTGATTTTTTTGACGGCCTAGCATAATCGATACAGACAGCAACAGCACCTAGTTGGTTGACTAGGTGCTGTTTTATATTCCCAGACATTTCTTTTTTGATTACGTGAAATGCCTGCATATTTCTTTTACAGCATCGTCGGCAACGATCACTTTCCCGTATTCTTCCAACACATAAATCGTTATCGGCGTCGCTTCTCCGTACTCAGAGAGGATCGCAATTAGCTTGTGATAACGCTCCTGATCCAAGTCGACTTCCTCCAGCACCAGATGATATTTCCCCTGGTAGAAGTAGGCAGCCCCGCCATTGGTCAAAAGGGCGTTAATGCGGTGGGCGGCTTCAACCATATGCTCAAAGTCCCGGAAGGCATACATGATCAAATCGCTTTCTTCCAATGTTACCTCTAGCTCGTATACATCCTCGTCTTCGAATTCTTCCTCTTTTCCGTCCTTTGAGCCCGTCTTGCCACGCGTTACGATTACGACCATTCCCTGAGCTGGCAAGGCGAACACTTCAACTGCAACAGGCCCTGATACCTCAAACCCTAATTCGTGATAAGCCTGTTCCATCATGTCGTTGAACAGTTCATGAACTTTAGGAATGTCACGCCACATGTCTTCTTTTTCTATCCCGCGCTCTGAGAGGTCGTCAAAGGTTAAAAAGATTCGTATTTTATCTTGACCAAGGCGTTCAACACGCATGACTGTCCCTCCTCGCCATCCAGTCGTACTACAAAATATGATGGTAAGCCTGTAAGAGTTCTCCACATTCTCCGGCGAATACCTGTTGGCATTCATCCATTTTTTGATGGACTGGAAAATACGGGGTAGTCCTATCATATCACATTTAGTTACTGGAACAAAGCTACCATGACACCTACGCAGCACTCGCCTGCCGATGTCGAATCCACTCATGAAAAAAGAAACTTTGTTGTTGTCTGTCACTTCCTGCGCTTTCCCAGGAAAAGTTCCCCTTCATTGCTCTTCTTCTGTATTTATATTTGGTTCTGCTAGTTCGGGTTCCTTCTCGTTCATAAAGGTTTGTACATGAAAAAACGCCCAGAATCAGGCGTTTTTTTACCTCTCCAATTCACGCAGCCGCTTTTGAATCCAAATGGCAGCCTGTGTCCCATCTCCCATGGCAATCGACACTTGCTGAGAATGCTCATTGATATCGCCAACAGCCCAGATGTTGGGATGATCCGTTTCTTTTGTTCGCGGGTTCGTTTGGATGTGGCCCTTTTCATGAATTTGCACGGAAAAACCACGTAAAAGCTCTGTCAAAGCATGCGCACCAGGAAAAGCAAGAAATGCTCTTTCTACAGACAACCGTTCACCTGAAGAGAGCTCGATTTCTTGCAATTGCCCCGCCGTATGATGAAGAGCATATACTTTTTCCTCCCGATACATGATCCCTCGTTTGCTCAGTTCAGAGACAGTCTGCGTATCCACCTGCATTTCTGCATGGTTAATGACTGTTAACCTGTTGGTATAATAAATAAGTTCGTCCGCTATCGAAACAGCGTGTGGGCCCGCTCCAATGATTGCCGTGGCTTTGTCAACTGTTTCATAGCCGTCACAGTCGGGACACAAGAAAATCGATATCCCTACACAATCGGAGAAGCTAGGGATGGCTGGGAACGGATCACGCATGCCGGTTGCCAAAACCAGCGTTCGCGAAGTAAGTGTATGTATGCCACTTTTTGTACCTATCGAAAATAAGCCGCTTGGGTCGGTAGAAAGCTTGGTTACCTCATCTGTTATCAAAATTGCTCCGTATTTTTGTGCTTGCTCCTTGCCTGCATGACGCAAAAAATCGCCACTAACCCCTTCCGAAAATCCGAGGATATTTCGGTAGGCTTTGGCGATTGTTGATCGACCACCTGGCATGTCAATGACTGCAACGCGTCGAAGGCATCTTGCAAGTTGAATGGCAGTTTGAAGCCCTGCAATCCCGCCGCCGACAATGACTGTATCATACTCCACTTGCATCCACCTGCTTATCCTTTTCCCGATAGCATGACCAGTGGAGCACGATCTCATTACTGAACGAGTGGAACCAAAACAACTCTTCCTTCGACGAGCCCTGCTTCTGAATGAAGCCCGTTGTATTTTGCGATTCGTCTTACGTTCGAGTTATTTCCATAGTACTTTCGGGACAGCATAAACAACGTTTCCCCCTTCTTCACCACATGCTTGACGATCTTTGATTTTGTTACAGGTGGTGTTGAAGCTGGTTTTCCCGGTGTAACAACTGTGATAGGAGAAGTACTCGTGATCTGGTTTGTCTTGCTTACAGTTGTACCAGTCGAAGTTTTGGCTGGAACTGGGCTCACAGCTGCTGTCTGTGCGCTTGTTGTCGGCTTCACCGTCGGTTCAACCGGCTTTGATTCGATCGTTTTCGCTTTGTCAGGAGGGGTGGTCACATTTGCATTAGAATCAGGCGTAGGAGTGAGAACGACAGATACAGGCTCCTTTTCTCCTGCCTTACTCCCTTGCGGGGTGGTAATCGCTTTTCTACCTTCTTTCCCTTCAGCATTTTTCACTTCAACACTACCAGAAGCTGCTGACTCATGTGGGATATTGGCCCTGTACAACTCAAAACCAATCAACCCGAAAAAGACGAATCCAAACAAGTACAATCCCGGTTGAATCCACTTTTTAAACGAGAACGACGCTTTAGGGCGAGTATGACGGGAGCGTCGGGGTGGTAATGGATTATGCTCAAGATTCACTCTTCCTCCCCCTTTTTCTTGATTGTTTTTTGTAGATAAAATGCTAACATGACGTCAATAAGGATATGAGCCACAATCGAGGGCCAAAGGGACTGATAATGAGAAAACAAGAGCCCCAAGATCAAGCTTGTACCAAATACACTTATGATCATGAGCGGTTTTTTCAAATAACGTACGTGGATCAGTGTAAAAATAAGGCTGCTCCAAAAGTTCCCGGCAAGCGATTGAATCACTCCACGGAATAGCCATTCCTCTCCAACCCCTACTACCATACAGACGAGAACCGTGGTGGATGGTAACATGGCGCCAAAAACTTTTTCATTGATACTGTCATCATCCTGCCATCGCTTCGGCAAGTAACGATCCATCACAATACTCGCGATGATAATACCTGCGGCTACAAACACGGCCCACAGTACGGCATTCCAGCCTGGCAAACTAAACAAGGACAGAGTAGCATCCCAGCCCAGCACGAATAAGCTACCGGCAGCAGCCACTCCTATCACGATTCCTTGTGTCAACCATAGATTCAGCCGAAGAGTGGCTTCATCCACCTCTAGCCGATCTTCCTTCACTCGATGTTTCTCTCCTTTATTTGTTCGGCAAAAGAGTGTCTAACGCCTGCCGCAAATTCCATTTGATTTGTTCATTCTTTGCGAATGTATGGTCATTCGTTTGGAAATACGCATCCATAGTTAGGCCACAATTCTTACAGCAGTACAGATCAAATTGATGATCCTTTTCTTTGAAATACGCATTAATGCTTGCACGCAAACAGTTTTCTCCTCTTACGTAAGATACCATTTCTGCCAGCTTTTTTTGCTTAAAGCTTTTTCTCTTTTCTGTTTCCTGCCAAATGATATGAGCCTTTGGATAGGACTCTCCCGCAGCAGCAGCTTCGTTTAAGCCCAGCACTCTTTCCGTATAAAAGGCAAGGAGAGCGCCCATCTCTTCGGATATATCCATCATCGCCAAGGCCTCGTTCGTCAAAGGTACTCCAGTATTGCACAACTGCTCGTATTTTTGAACTTGTACTTGTGTCGGGTACTCCTTCTCCAGCATGTGCTGATGAATCTGCAAATCGTCCCACGAAAATAAAAGCAGCGCATACCCGGGCTTGCCGTCACGGCCGATCCGCCCGATTTCTTGTGCGTATGCCTCTAAACTGGCTGGCATTTGATAATGGATGACGTAGCGAATATCTGGCTTGTCGATTCCCATACCAAATGCATTGGTTGCAATAATAACATCCAGCTCTCCTGCGAGAAATTGGGATTGGATCAGCATTCGCTCCATGCTGTTCATGCCCCCGTGGTAACCGTGAACGCGTTTTTTCCCTTCTAGTTGATAAGAGGCTGCCAACACATCTACTGCTTGTCGCGTGCTGCAGTAAACGATTCCAGGCCCCTGCAAACAATCGATCTGATCAAATACATACGAACGCCTGTCTGTTTCCTCCCCAACTTCAACCAGATCATAGGCGATATTTGCCCGATTCAGGGACTGCAACACAATATCTTCCTTTTTAATGGAAAATAAGTTGCAAATTTCCTCGCGAACAGACGCCGTCGCAGTCGCCGTCACAGCCAGAACAGGAGGTGCTCCCAATTGTTTCACGACTTCAGGCAATCGCAAGTAATCTGTGCGAAAGTCATGTCCCCATTGCGAGATGCAATGCGCTTCATCAATTGCGATCAGGGACACCCGCGCTCGCTTTAACACTTGTTGGACATAGGTCTGTTGAAGCTTTTCAGGAGAAATATACAGAAGCTTGTACGCACCTTCCGAGAGCCCTTTCAAGATTTCGCGGGACTCTGTCGGATCTTGCATGCTGTTCAAATAGGTTGCCGGAATTTTTTTTCGCGCTCGAAGCTGCTGCACCTGATCGACCATCAAGGAGATCAATGGGGAAACCACGACGGTCAGACCCGACAAAAGCATTGCTGGCAGCTGATACGTCACTGATTTCCCACCACCTGTTGCTAATAGCCCGAGAACACTTCGTCCATGTAGTAGACGTTCAATAATAGGCTCCTGACCGGGGCGGAACGAGTCATATCCAAAATGCAGCTTTAATCTGTCGTACATGAGCTGTTTATTCATTTTGCCCCCCTCGTCGCTCGTGCCAATGCCAATCGGATCTGCAAATACGTCACTGTTGCTTCCAATTGATCCTTGATGAGCCGGAGTCTGCTTGTATCGAGTCGCTCACTCGTTTCCACGATCTCTTTTGCCAGCTCATTCGGTAAATAGGTTGTCATGTCCCATTCCGGACAGCGCAGGGCAATCTCTACCAAATGATCTTCTATTGTACTTTCTTTCATTTGTCGTCTCTTCGCTATTTCCTTTTTGTCACAGCCAGTCTGAAGCATTGCGTACGTTCGGGCAGCACTTTCGGTGAGACGTGGATCAAGCTTGTGGGATTCTGTAACCAGTTTTGATAAAAGAGGATAATGATTGCTCTCTGCAAGCAACGTCTGAATCGACGCGGCTAGCCCATATCGAAATTGCAGCATGAGATAGCTACGACTCGTTTGGCGAATCTCTGCTACTTGCCCCATGGTCTTGCCAACTTGTCCAACTCCTGACAGTTGACAAAACAAAAGCTCCTGCACACCTTCATCCAGGGGCTCCCATAATCGATATAGCTCATCAGACAATTGCTGTTTCCAAGCATGTCGCAATGTCCCATCAGATAATTGGTTTTTTACCCAACGCTGTGCTGGCTTGTCCGAAACGACCGGAATGAAACCGAGATCACCCTGATGCATTTGCGAGATCGTCTGCACCATAAGATGAAGTCTATTCCAAAATGGTTCGATTCGCTCCGCCAAATCAGACTGGGTAAAAGGTGCGAACCATACATCAAACCGATATTTTTGGTACATGTGTTTGGCATGCTGCAATCCTGTATCAGAAAAGGTAAAGGTCGGTTTCGAGTTTATTCCAACTGCATCAACAGGTAAAATCCAGCGCGCCTGAAATAAAGTTGAAACTATTTTCTCCCAATCCTCTCTTGGAAAACGGGAAAACATCCGATAATACGGATAAAGGGTATACAAATGCACATCTTGCAGTGTCTGATTGGCTTTTCTGCCACGCAGTATGTAGTAGGCTGATTGCAGCGTTCGTTCATTGGCCAGAGGTAACATGGCATTCAAGGCGACCGCACATAAGAGGTCCTGCTCCTCTGCCGCACTGTTCCGACTGTTCATTGGTACTCCTTACATCATTCTATATTTTTCAAAGCTCAAAGTAAGCGAAGTAAACTGCATCATTGTATTTGGAGGATAGTATGACAAAACGATTGAAAAGAACTGAATTTATGATGGCGTACATGATCATCATAACACTTGCATGCACAGTTGGTGGATTTTTTTTCGGGGCCCATTATATGAAGACACAATTGGAGTCGGAACAAGCCGCCGTACTCGAAGCTGAGAAAAAGGAAGCCGAAAAAGAAAAAATGCTACGTGAGCAAAAGCTGTACAACGAACAGGACTTTATCCGATTTTACTATGCCGTTTATGCACCGCTGCTTGATCTGAAGCAAGCACATTTTGATACGATGGGTAAATGGAATCAAATGAACGAAAGTGAACGGACCGAAGGTTTGAAGCATCTCAGCAGTTTAGCTGACCAGACAAGGAAAGAGCTGGAGAAAAACGTTCCCTTGCCGACGTCACCCATGCTGAGACAAGCTCACGCCACCTTTACGAACAGTGTACGGGCGTATTTGGATAGTATGGAGCAGATTCGTTCCGATCAAAATAAAGCTACGCCTGCTTCCATTGGAGCTAGCCTGACGCTTTTCCAAAATAACTGGCTAACCGCACAGGAAATGGTGTATCACTCCATCGCGTCTTGGGAATCGGCTTATGTGGTGAAGCAAGGCATGCCAAAGCAATTGCCTGGAACCGTTAACACCGCACAATGGAAGCAGTATCCGTTCCATTACCGCACCTATCTCGCAGCTGTCGCCATGTCAAAAAGCAATCAATGGAGCAGCTATAGTCCTGAAGACTTGACTGCAAGACTTGATTTGCTCATTGCATCCAACGAAGTTCAGGCACTAGGAATCAAGGATTTAGCCGCTGCCGTGAAGATTTTGAACGCGACAGATGCAGTATCTGCGGGAGATTTTAAACGCTTGAATACACAGCTCTACTCCGTGCTAAGGGCACCTGAAATCCCTCTTTATAAGTAGTCGTACATTTTTAGACTGATTCAATCTTGAAATCTTGTCACCAAGAGCATACAATGATCTATGATAGTGGACGTACCACTTCGGTATGGGAGGTGAAACCACGATGACTACATGGGTAGATAAAGATACTTGTATTGCTTG
Source organism: Brevibacillus brevis NBRC 100599 (assembly GCF_000010165.1). Classification (NCBI taxonomy): domain Bacteria; kingdom Bacillati; phylum Bacillota; class Bacilli; order Caryophanales; family Paenibacillaceae; genus Brevibacillus; species Brevibacillus brevis. The sequence continues at coordinate 2,506,406 of NC_012491.1, read as the reverse complement.
CGGTGCTTGTGGCGCCACGGCTCCTGACGTCTTTGATTACGACGATGAGGGCCTTGCGTTCAACAAGTTGGATGACAATGCTAACAGCGTTGAAATCCCGGATATCCTGCATGACGATGTTCGTGATGCTGCTGAAGGATGCCCGACCGACTCTATTAAAGTGGAATAGTATTCCATCTACTAATGGAAGAAACCTCTTACGTACTTCGGTATGTAAGAGGTTTTTCATTATGCCCTCCTCTCCTCCACTGAACGAATGATCGACAACTTCCCGTTCTTTCTTTTGTCATTTTTCGATAAAATAATAGCAACAGCAAAATCCGAACATTAAAATGCGTTTTTTCCATTTTTTGTGATGTCAACATCTTAACGTTCGTGTTTTGGTCATTTTTGTAGTGTTTCCAGCATGAAATTGAGCATTATTCACGAACGATAACCGATATAAAATAATTAATGTTCATTTTTTCTCGTTTTTCTTCTTGACGGTGTTATTTTGACGTGATATCTTAAGTACAAATCTTACGAAACACCTTATAAAACAACAGCGATGACGAAGAAACGCTGTGATTGAGAAATCCCCAGAGAGCCGATGGTTGCTGCGAATCGGCGATTTCTCCCACGGTTAAGCACTTCTGAGCTGCTGCGTTGAAAATGGATTCACCATCCAAGTAGACGCAAACGGTAGAACCGTTATCTCTTTTAGGTCATGTACCTACCAAGGCTCTTTTTTGAGAAAAAAGGAGCGAATGAGGGTGGCACCGCGAAGCAAAGCCTCTCGTCCCTCACTGTTCTGTAATAGGAGCAGTGTGAGAACGGGAGGTTTTTTTGATATGCACTTATTTAGGAGGAGAGAACCATGTTTGCAGACAAAATGATTTTGAGAATCCCTGGCCCTACCCCTATTCCACCACGTGTCCAAACGGCGATGAACCAACCGATGATTGGACACCGCAGCGGCAAATTTTCCGCTCTTTTTGCCCGTACTGCTGAAAGACTGAAGCCTTACTTTGGCACCAAGCAGGACGTATACATCTTGGCAGGTAGCGGAACGAGTGCACTGGAGATGGGCGTCGTAAACACGCTTCAACCAGGCGATGAAGCTGCCGTCCTCGTCAGCGGTGCATTTGGTGAGCGCTTTGCAAAAATTTGCGAGCGTTACGGTATCATCGCCCATCGCGTGGAAGTGCCTTGGGGCAAGGCGGTTACACCTGAGCTGATTGAAACATTCCTGCAAAAAAAGCCACAAATAAAAGCCGTATTTGCTACGTACTGTGAAACATCCACTGGGGTAGAAAATCCGATTGCTGACTTGGCGAAAGCAATCCGCACTCATTCGGACGCCCTCTTCATTGTGGATGCGGTAAGTAACCTTGGTGCGGTTCCATGCGAAATGGACGCTTGGGGTGTCGATATCGTAGTAACTGGCTCGCAAAAAGCTTTCATGTTGCCAACAGGCCTTGCCTTCCTCGCTGCGAGTGAACGCGCATGGCAAGTGATTGAGCAAAACAAATCGCTCGCCTTCTATTTGGACCTGAAAGCATACCGCAAGAGCTTGGCCGAGCAAACAACACCGTATACGCCTGCTGTATCCCTCATTTTCGGTCTCGCCGAGGTATTGGATATCATGGAGGAAGAAGGCTTGCCAGCTATCGTAAAGCGCCATGAACTAATGAGAGACATGACTCGCGCAGCGATGAGGGCATTAAACATAAAACTGATGGCAGAAGATCAGTACGCATCTACGACCGTTACTTCTTGCGATCCTGAGGGTACCTTTCATGCAGAAGCTCTCCGCAAAATGTTAACGCAGCAATTCAATATCACAATTGCTGGCGGCCAGCAGCACCTGAAAGGCAAGATCTTCCGCATCGGGCACATGGGTTATTGTGAGCCATTGGATGTCCTGCAAGTCATTTCTGCGATTGAATTGTCGCTTCACCAAATCGGTGCTCCAGTTGAACTGGGTGCTGGTGTAAAAGCTGCTCAGGAGGTGCTCATCGCACATGTATAAAGTACTCATTACTGACCCACTTAGCGAATTTGGAATTCAACAGCTCTTGGACGCTTCTGATGTAGAAGTTGTTCGTCAAACAAACCTCTCCCCTGCTGAACTGATCGATGTGATTGGCGACTACGATGCACTCCTCGTACGCAGCCAAACCCAAGTAACAGCAGAAGTACTTTCTGCCGGCAAAAGGCTGAAGGCAGTCGGTCGCGCGGGTGTTGGGGTCGATAACATTGATATCAACGCTGCCACCCAAGCAGGTATTCCGGTCATCAACGCTCCGGACGGCAACACCATCTCCACCGCAGAGCATTCGTTTGCCATGCTGATGGCTGTCGCTCGTAACATCCCTCAAGCTCACAAGAAGCTAGTAGACGGTACATGGGATCGCAAAAGCTTCCAAGGGGTTGAGTTGAACAACAAAGTACTCGGAGTCATCGGTATGGGCCGTATCGGTTCTGAGGTTGCGAAGCGTGCGAAAGCATTTGGCATGACCGTCATGGGCTTCGATCCTTTCATGACCGAGGAACGTGCGCAAAAAATGGGTGTAACTAACGCAACTGTGGATGAAATTTGCCGCAAAGCAGATTTCATTACGGTCCATACTCCGCTGACAAAAGAAACCCACCATATCATCAGCACGCGTGAATTCGCGAAAATGAAAGATGGCGTTCGCTTGATCAACTGCGCTCGCGGGGGAATCATTGACGAGAAGGCTCTCTACGAGGCGATTACCACTGGAAAAGTCGCGGGGGCAGCTCTGGATGTTTTCGAAGAAGAACCACCTGTAGACAACCCTCTCGTCGGTCTGCCTCAAGTGGTAACGACTCCACATCTGGGAGCTTCGACCATTGAAGCACAGGAAAACGTGGCCGTAGACGTATCGGAAGAAATCCTGAAGGTTCTTCGTAACGAGCCATTCAAAAATGCCGTGAATTTGCCTTCGATTCCTGCGCACGTGATGGAAAAAGTCCAACCGTACTTTACGTTGGGTGAAAAGCTGGGCCATTTCCTTGCCCAAGTGACAGTAGGTTCCATTTCGGAAATTTCCATTAAATATAGCGGTGAATTGACGGATGTAGACACGTCCCCGCTGACTCGCACAGTCCTCAAAGGTGTACTGTCCTTCCGTCTAGGCGAGGAAGTCAACTATGTGAACGCCCCAATTCTAGCAAAGGTGCGAGACATCACCGTAACGGAGCAAAAGACAGCACAAAACAAGGGCTTTACGAACTTACTAACTGTTAGCTTAAAAACGACGCAAGAGACACGCACAGTGGCTGGAACGCGACTCAATGGTTACGGTGCACGTATTGTGAAAATTGACGACTTTGCGATTGACGTAGCACCTGAGGGCTATCTGCTCTACATTCACCATAATGACCGTCCAGGTGTGATTGGACGTGTCGGTTCCATCTTGGGTGAAAACAGCGTGAACATCGCAACGATGCAGGTAGGACGCCGTGATATCGGTGGAGACGCGATCATGATGCTCTCTGTCGACAAACCATTGACGCCAGAGCTTCTCGATACGATGGGCGAGCTGGCGGAAGTGAAAAGCGTTACACAAATCGAGCTGTAGATTCTCCCTTTCACAGAGAATAGACCTGGCCTTCTGCCGGGTCTTTTTCTTTACCCTGATTTTGGTTAGAGCTATAATGGGACAAGATAATTCTGCACACCAAGGAAGGAGCTTCTTATGACGAATCAGGCATTATTCGCTATTGGTATCTTTTTAGTTACCTATGCATTTATTATTAGCGAAAAGTTACATCGAACCATTGTCGCCATGTCCGGCGGAATTCTCATGGTCTTGTTCGGGATCATTACACAGGAACAAGCAATTCACCATATCGACTTCAACACGCTCGGCCTACTGATTGGGATGATGATCTTGGTTGCCATTACGGCGCAGACCGGTGTTTTCAAGTATGTAGCCATCCGTGCAGCAAAGGTCGCAAAGGGCAAACCGATTCGTATCCTCGTCTACCTGAGCTTGATCACGGCCATTGCCTCCGCCTTTTTGGACAACGTTACTACTGTACTTCTCATCGTACCTGTGACGTTTAGCATCGCACGCCAGCTCCAGCTTAATCCGATTCCTTTTTTAATCAGTGAAATTATCGCCTCCAATGCTGGAGGAACTGCTACCTTGATCGGTGATCCACCGAATATCATGATTGGCAGTTCTGTGCCGGAGCTTGATTTTATGAAGTTTCTCGTGAATTTGAGTCCAATTATCATCGTGATTATGGCTGTCACCGTTGTTTGCTTGGTGCTCATATACCGTAAGCAGTTAGTAACATCACCTGAGTTGAGTGCAAAAATCATGCAGTTAAATGAGCGTGATGAGATTACCGACAGCCGTTTACTGAAAAAGTCCTTAACCGTCATGGCGCTGACGATTCTAGGCTTCATGCTGCACGGAGCGCTTCATTTAGAATCGGCCACGATCGCTCTGACAGGTGCTTTTCTCTTACTTCTGCTAACAGGAGAACACTATCTAGAAGATGCGATAAGCAAAGTGGAATGGAATACGATCTTTTTCTTCATTGGTCTATTTGTTCTCGTCTCCGGTTTAGTTGAAACTGGTGTGATTGCAAAACTCGCCAATGAAGCGATGAAATTGACAGGTGGAGATTCACTCAAAACCTCCCTGTTAATCCTCTGGTTGAGCGCAATCGCCTCTGCCTTTGTTGACAACATCCCATTCGTTGCTACCATGATTCCGATGATCAAGGAAATGGGCTCCCTTGGGATCACCAATTTGGAGCCGCTTTGGTGGAGCCTTGCACTCGGGGCGTGTTTAGGTGGTAACGGTACTTTGATTGGGGCTAGTGCCAACGTGATTGTGGCTGGCTTGGCTGCCAAGGAAGGACATCATATCGGCTTTTTCAGCTTTATGAAGATCGCCTTCCCGTTAATGATCCTGTCTATCTTGATTGCTCATGTCTACGTTTATCTACGTTATTTTATTTGGTGAGGAGGAATCACTCTTGTTCCATTACACCTATAATCAAGAGGAAATCGAGATCAAGGAACAAATTTCACAGCAAGATGCTACCTACCATATTGTCGTAAAATCTGAGTCCATGCGAGCTCGTGTCAAAGAAGTTCGTCGTTATTTTGAAGGGAACAAAGACTATACAGATGTCCTGTTTTTTTCACGAGAGGATGGTTCCTTCGAAGTAATCGTCCGTCTCAACATGATTGAATCCTTTTTGATTCATGCCTTTCGCTTCAAATGCTTGCAATCGATTAGTTGGGAATAAAAAAACTCCGCCGTTTCTACATACGGCGGAGTTTTTTTATCTACAGAATGGAAAGGATATCGCGCACATCATCGAGAATAAAATCTGCTTTTTCCTCTTCAAACTTGCTGCGCGCATCTTGACCAGACAGTCCAGTCAATGTCGCTGCAAACTTGCAACCGATTGAGCGAGCCGCTAGAAAATCAGCGAGTGAATCGCCGACGATCAGCACCTCTTCTCCATTTTCGATTGGTAGTGAAAAATGGACAGCATCGCTAATCGGTGCATCGAGTCCGAGCAACCCTTTTACATAGCAATAAGGGTGTGGCTTGGACATCGGCGCAAAGCTAGGAAATGCTTCTTCCGCATCGAGTACGTGAGAGGCAGTTACGACACGGTTCGGGTCAAACCATTCCAGTATGTTCATCTCACTGAGGGGAACATGCGTCTCAATGGTAGGACGCCCTGTTCCAATTCCCAGTGTGTATCCTTTTTCTTTTAACGTGCGGAACAACTCGACCATTTCTGCAGGTGGTACAATCGGAATCTCGTCTGCCAAGAAGCCCTTCTTGCCTGGCTGCATGGTCTCACGCCCAATCGATGCCGCCACACGTTCGTCACCGAGATACCATTCTTGAAATGTCTTTTGAATCAACTGCCATAGATCACTATTGCGAGAGAACATTTCTGTTGCAATACCGCAACGCTCTTTTGCAATCTGGTTCAAGTAGAGCAGCATTTCTGCTTTTTGTGCAGAACCTTTGGCAAAATCAGCGGTGAACGCTGCGTAGTCTACTTGGAAATCAGGCGCATAAGTGGCAGCCCACTCTTTCACTTTTGCCAGTTGCGGTCGATCAATTTGTTCGACAAGAAGGCTCGTTGCTTCTGGAACTTGCGTTTTAACCACTTCAATCAAACGAATCAACTGATAGGAAAACGCGAGGAAAACCATGTCCCAGTTGGAGTTGATTCCACGTGACTTGATAAAGTTTAGCACTTCATCGTGAGCGAAAACTTGCTCGCGCACTCGTCTGATTTGCGCTTCTTCTGGAGAAGCTGTGAATTCCTCGCCTGCAAGCCCTACATACTGTGGGCTGTACAAAAATTCCCACACTGTCAATGCAGAAGCATCAAAGTATCGCTCTTCACTCAACATAACCCCGTCAACATCAAATAAGATCGTTTTGATCATTTCTCTCTACACTCCTATTTGTTTTTATGCAGCATCAAGGCGATTGTAAAAGTCGTTCCCTCACCCAGTTTACTTTGCACATTAATGGTGCCCCCATGTGCTTCGACTAGGTTTTTCGCAATGGCTAGTCCAAGACCAGTCCCACCAAGTCGTCCACGTGTACGAGCCTTGTCAGCTTTATAGAATCGCTCAAAAACAAACGGCAAATCTTCTTGTGGGATGCCACTGCCTGTATCGCTGATCTCAACCAGCAATGTTTTATCCCCGCGAGCCCGAATGGTGACGCTTCCCCCACTTGGCGTATGTCGCAGCGCATTATCGATCAAGTTCGTTAGCACTTGCTCCATACGATCAGGATCAATGAGCACATGGGTATGCGTCGTCGATATTTCAAGGAAGAGATGGATTTCGCGTTCTCTCGCCAGATTGGTGAATTTACGTTGAATGCGCTCCAAATATGGGCGCAGCTCCATCGTCTCCTGGAACAATTCAACATGCCCCGCTTCCATCCGTGCCAGGCTAAGCAATTCATTCACCAGCTTGGTCATACGCGCTGACTCATCATAGATAATCTGCGCCAATTCCTTATGCTCTTCCGGTGTCGCAACGATATCATCCACAATCGCTTCACTGTACCCTTGCAACATGGATAGAGGTGTTCGCAGCTCATGGGATACGTTTGCCACGAAATCATTACGCATCTTATCCAGCTTACGCTCCTGCGTGATGTCTCGAAGAACAGCAACCGCTCCACGGATTTGATCCTTATCGTTCAAAGGTACCATGACAACAGACCATATCCGCCCTTGAACAGGGATATCCTCTGTCACTTCCTGTCCGGTTTGCAAAACCTGCTGATAGAACGGGAACAGCGGCACAGGCTCATCCGAATGCTCGAAATCCCAATCTCGCAAAAATCGTTCCGCTGGCGGATTCGTTACGGCCAGCTTACCGTTCGCATCTATCATCACAACACCATCTACCATGCTTCTAAGAACGCTCGCCAGCTGCTCCTTCTCTTTGGACAGTGCATCGACTAACTGATTGAGCTTGCTTGCCATCGTGTTAAACGACGCCGCCAGTTCACCAGTCTCGTCTTGGGTCCTGATCGGGATTTCAGCATGAAAGTCTCCTTCCGCAATGCGATGCGCCGTTTCTTTCATCTGACGTAATGGAGTCGCAATACGCGATGAGAGGAAAAAGGCGAATACAGTGGTAGAGACAAATCCGATGACGCCAACCACAAAGATTAAAAATCTGACTTCCCTAACCGTATCATCAAAATCTTCAATCGCCTGATACATGACCACTGCGCCCGTTTTCCCTGCTCCCATTTCTAAAGGAACAGCAACCGCAAGAAGTTCATGCTTGTTATTTGTACGGTCAGCGGATTTATTCACATCAATATATATCGTTTTGGTTGCTGGATGCTTGCCTGCCAGCGCATCAGTCAAACCCAATGCAGGATTTTGGAGCAAAAGGTTTATTGGAATACGAGGAAGCCCAGCCCCTTCGCTCATACTGACTTGCTTTCCTTTTTCATCTAGAATGACCATGCCCGTATGATGGACCAAGCCAAACCTGGAAGCCATCTCCATAGCGGCTGTCATATCTGGACTTTGCGCCAAACCGACTGCGATACCATCTGCCAGATCATGCAAATTCTTGGACTGCCGATTGCTATAAAAGCTGTCAAAGGATTGAACGAGCAACAAACTGAAGATCGTCAAGACGAGAGCAAATAAAGCAATAATCGTCATCCATAGCTTTCCGACTACACTGCGAAAAATAACGTCCACTTTACTTTGGCACCTCTAGCTTGTATCCGACGCCCCAAACCGTGGCGATCATATTGGCTGCTTGTGGAGAGACACGGTTCAATTTTTCGCGGAGACGCTTGATATGCGTGTCCACCGTACGCAAATCGCCAAAGAATTCATAGTGCCACACATCTTTCAACAGTTCTTCACGCGTAAACACTTTATCCGGCGACAATGCCAGGTAGTGCAGCAGCTCATATTCTTTTGGGGTCAGGCTCACCTCTTGGCCACTTGCGATGACTTTGTGTGCATCGTGGTCAATGGTCAATTCCGGGAAAACAAGAACAGAATGACTGTTGAATGTCTCTGTCTTCAAATACGCTGTTGCCGAAGAACGACGAAGAATCGCTTTTACCCGGTACATGACCTCACGTGGGCTGAACGGTTTCACGACATAATCGTCTACCCCTGCCTCAAACCCGTGAACGCGGTTCGTTTCTTCCCCTTTTGCCGTCAGCATAATAATAGGGGTTGCCTTGAATTCACGAACACGCTGGCATACCTCGATCCCGTCCATACCTGGCAGCATCAAGTCGAGCAAAATGATATCATAGTCACTTCCCACAGCCATTTCGACAGCTTGCTCTCCATTATCTGCTTCATCAATCAGGAAGTTTTCTCTTTCCAAGTACATTTTCAGAAGTCTGCGAATGCGCTCTTCATCGTCTACAACGAGAATACGTGCCATTTTCTCCATCTGGAACACCTCTTGCTCTCATATTATCGTAAAACTGTTAGAAGATAGTCCAAAAAGCTGGTGGTAAAACCAGCTTTTCGAGGAATTTCTACACCCCAGCGTAAGAGTGCAGACCAGCAATGACCAGATTGACCACGACCAGTGTAATCAAAATAATGACAAAGCCGATGACGGACATCCATGCTGATTTTGCACCGATCCATCCTCTGGATAGACGCAAGTGCAGGTAGGCACTGTAGAAGAGCCAGACAACTAATGCCCATACTTCCTTCGGGTCCCACCCCCAGAATCGTCCCCATGCCTCTTCTGCCCAAATCATCGCAAAGATAAGGGCCCCGAGAGTAAACACCGGATATCCGATACTGATTGCTCGATAACTGATTTCGTCCAGAAGCTCCGGATCGACGCCCTCAACTGAAGGCTTGATAGCAGCCCCTAATCGTTTTCGGAAAATTAAACGCAAGCCGCCATACAAAATTGCCCCTGTCAGGACTGACCACAGCATCGTGTTCAATTTGCGTGCGGCGTCTTTTCCTTCCATCCAGGTAGGCGCCTCAAAGAGTGGTGACATTGGGCCTTCCTTGATGATGGTTGAATCAGCAGGCGCAACAATTGCAGGCAGAATGTACTCCACTTTTGGTTTTACCTTCTGACCCACTGCATTCATTTCTTCTTTCTTCATCTCAAATACTGTCTTTTGATCCATCCGCGCAAACGTAGAATCCATCAAAATGAATCCAACGAGCATCAGAACCACAGCCAGCACGATCTCCAGCCATTTCGTGCTTTTGGTGGAAATATGCTGCGGAACGGTACGGATCAAATACATGAGACCCGCTGCAAAACCAACCGCCAAAATACCTTCACCCAGTGCAGCGGTAGTCACGTGAATATGCAACCAGTAACTCTGCAAAGACGGAATCAATGGGGTGATTTGCTTCGGGAACACGTACGAATACGCGAGCATGATGACCCCAAGCGGAAGGACAAACGCACCAATCGAGGTCAGCTTGTAAATCCGGTAAATAATTAAGTAGGCCAAGATAATACAGTAATCCAAGAATGCCATAAACTCAAACATGTTACTCGTCGGGCTATGGCCGCCGGCAATCCAGCGAGCAGCCACATACCCTGTTTGCGCTACAAAACCGATAACGGCTAACCAATACGCAATCCGTCCATAGCGCCCTTCATGTTGTTTGGGATCACGCCCTGCCCAGTTTTTTCCCGTCACGGCTACAGCGAAGAAGATAGACGAGATCACGTAAAGCAAAAACGCGATATCCAATAACCAGTCACTCAGTTGGATGAGCTGCACGTTGTTAGTACCCCCTTTGAAGCTTTAGGCCTTGGCCTTCGTTTTATCTTCTATCGTGACAGGGAGCTCCGCTTGTTTAACCAGCCCGTCTACTTCCCTACGAAGACCGAACCAGTTTTTATTCGTATGAGCCGCTACCATGATACTTCCCTCTTGCGTTTGTACCCAAACCCGGCGATGTTGCCAGAACACACCGATTGCAACGCCCGCAAGGAAAATGAACGAACCGAAATAAATCAGTGGCAATGCTTTGTCCACCCGTACATTCAGCCCTGCAATATCGACCAAATCAGGCATTTTGATATCGAGTCCGTAACGAGGATCATTTTTCTGCGTAAGAATGGTTCCTTCTAGATAAACCAATTTTTCATTATAATTGCCATTGTCTCCAATGAGCTCCAATGCGACCATCGGATTTTTTGGCAAATTGGTTTTCGTCGCAGGCTTCCCATCTTTCCCCATTATAAAATCGGGGAAGTAATCCAAAATCCGTACCGTGAACCCATCTGCAATGGTTTGTTCGGGCTGTGGATTGTACAGATCAATTTTGATAAGGCCGACCTCTTTTTTATTGTTTTTCAAATCGACCACTGTAAAATTGAGCGCTCCAAGCTGCATCTCTTGCACGCCGCTCTGATAAATGTAGAGGCTGTCCTGCTCCATCGGATGATTCACGACGATCGGCCCCTTCTGCACTTCTACCAAATCCGGCTTTTTCCCTGGAACGTCAGCGCTTTTATTTTCATACAAAATGGCATCTGTCTGGTAGCTCTTCACGATGGCTCCGCCCTTAAGCTCCAGTTGCTCCGGCATTTCTTCTTCTGACCAATACTCTGTCGTGTAGTTCTCGTTTTTTATGTAATAAGGGGTATTCGGAATCGCCATTGTTTGTCCCTCACGCACCCAGACGTACTCGTCCAAGTAAAAGCCAGGCAGGCTTCGCATTAAGGTACCGACCAAAAACAAAATCAATCCAATGTGATTAATGTAAGGACCCCAACGGCTAAAACGGCCTTTTTCAGCCATAATCGCTCGTTCTGTGCGAAAAATGCGGTATCCTTTTTCTTTCAATGCCAGAGCAGAGGCGTCCAGTATCGCTTCGTGATTGGCTTCTGGAGCAAGCTCACCCTCTGCAAACAGCTTTTGCCCTTTCAAAAAGGACTTGTGCTGGTTCAATCTCGGCTTGTTTAACGCTTTATACAGCGGTACTACCCGGTCCAAACTACAGATAACCAAAGCGGTACCGAGCATAACCAAAAGCGTCACAAACCACCAGGACGAGTACATATTGTGAAATCCAAGGCCGTAAAAAATCGTTCCAATCGTTCCATATGTTTCTGTATAAAAGCGGGCAACATCTGCTTCTGTCGGTACGGGTACTGGTATGTACATTTGCTGCGGAAAGATGGTTCCAACTGCGGACGCCACCAAAATGACAATAATGATACCGATTGCAATTTTGACCGAAGAAAAAAAGTTCCAGACTCGATCGATTACCTTCGTGTTATTCGTTTGAGAACGTCTTGCCATTCCTTCATAACGCATGTCAGGAAACGATGTCTGCTCGTGGACTTCAACATTCAAAGGCTTCCCGCAAGACTCACAGAGCAGCGTCCCAACCGGGTTGGTATGACCGCATTCGCATTTTCGCTGATCCATCATTGCTCCTCACTTACGGCAAGATTTTTGTTATTTTCGACTCAATCATCGCTTCATCTAACTGCCCGATGAAAACTTCCTTCACTTCTCCATCTGGATCGATGAAAAAGGTCGTCGGAATCGGACCGATTCGATACAGCTTTGTAATTTCCGATTGGCGATCGAGCAAAATAGGGAAGTCAATCCCGAACTGCTTTACAAATGGGTCTACGGCAACTGGCGATTCTCCGATATTGACGCCAAGTACAACCAATCCCTTGTCTTTGAATTTCGTGTATTGTTTTTGCAATGCTGGCATTTCTTTCTTACAGGGTTCACACCATGTGCCCCAGAAATTCAGGATAACGCCCTTTCCTTTCAAACTTTCCAGAGTCAGCTCTGGCCCATTCAATTGTTCCAAACTAAAATTCGGAGCATCGCTTCCTACTTTTACAGCACCGGGGTCCTTCACAAAGCTGGAATAAAGTGCAAAGACCAGCGCTACAAGCAAAACACCCAATACCGCGATCCTGACATATGTACGATTGCTTTTGTTCATGACGCCTACTCCCATCTACTGCTAATAAATTGCATCCTTTTTCCATTCTATTATAGCGTTCCTAGTTTTTCCGACAGCGCACAACTTATGAACAGATTTTGAACGAATCAATGTTTCGAACGCGGGCTGCGTTTCTTTTGAACCAATCCCCGCTTCAAGCTCTCCACTTCCTCATGAGTGAGCTTGCGAAATTCGCCCGGCTTTAGTCCATCTAATGTGAGAAACCCTAAACGGATTCGCTCCAATGTTAACACCGGATGACCGATCGCCTCACACATTCTGCGAACTTGGCGGTTTCGACCTTCATGTATGGTCAGTTCTACCAATGCCCGCTGGCTGCTAGACTCTGCCTTTAACAATTTTGACTGACCGGGAGAAGTCATACCGTCTTCCAAACGAATGCCGGTTGCCAGCTTGCGCACTTTTTCCGGACTGGGGATTCCCTTTACCCATGCCCGATACACTTTATCGATTTCATAGCTTGGATGGGCCAGTCTATTGGCAAGCTCCCCGTCGTTCGTCAAGAGCAGCAAGCCGGAAGTATCGTAATCCAAGCGACCTACTGGATATACCCGTTCTTGAATTCCCTTCAACAGATCGATCACTACCCTTCTGCCTTGCGGGTCTGTGACGCTCGTTATGACACCCGTAGGCTTGTACAGCAAGAGATAGACATGTTGCTCCAGTTTAACCTGCTGACCATTCACCACAATTTTGTCCTTGAGCGGATCGACTTTTATTCCTTGCTCTCGTACAACTTGGCCATTTACCTGCACCTTGCCTTGCGCAATCAATTCTTCACAATGGCGACGAGAGGCGACTCCAGCATGCGCCAATACTTTCTGTAAACGTTCCATCGTTGGTTCACCTCTACAACATCATACCCATTCTTACTAGTGTGGACAAGAAAAAGGGAAAAACTTCCCCATAACGAAGAGGAAGTTTTCCATGCCTACTCTATTTGAGCTCTTTTAAGCGAAAATGTAGGAGACAATGAGCAGCGAGAAGATGACACCTGCCAGGTCCGACCACAAGCCTACCTTTAGTGCATACGCAGAATTACGAATGCCAACTGCGCCAAAATAAACGGTTAGGACGTACAGTGTCGTATCTGTACTCCCTTGCATAGTAGCAGCCAGTCTACCCAAAAAAGAATCGGGACCGTACTGCGCGATCAGATCTGTTGCAATCGCAAGTGAGCCTGTACCCGTCAATGGACGGAGCAGCGCCAACGGGACCAGTTCTTCCGGAAAATGAAGCAGATCAAGAAGCGGCTTAAGGGCGCGAAGCAGTAGATCCAATGCTCCTGACTCCCGAAACATACTCACCGCGACCATCATGGCAATCAGGTGCGGGAGTATGCGAATCGTAGTGGTTAAGCCGCCTTTTGCTCCATCTACAAACGTCTCGTAGACGGGGACTTGTTTCCGCCACCCATACAACAAGACAAAGGCAATCGTAACGGGAATGGCCCAAAGAGAGAGCAGGGATACCCATTGGTACATAAGGACTCCCCCTATCTGTGTCTTCGTATATGCCGATAACGATACATTCGATCAATCAACAGGGCGACAATGGTGGCAGCAAAGGAAGATAACAGCGTAGTACCTACGATTTCTACGGGGTTCACGGAGCCATACTGCATGCGGATCGCGATCATCGTCGTAGGAATAATCGTAATGCTTGCCGTATTAATCGCCAGCAGCGTACACATGGCAGGCGAAGCGTTTTGCTTATCTGGATTTAGCTTTTGGAGCTCTTCCATTGCTTTTAGCCCCATTGGAGTTGCTGCATTTCCAAGCCCGAGCAGGTTTGCGCTCATATTTGAGAGGATATAGCCCATGGCAGGATGCCCTTTTGGTACATCGGGAAAAAGGACTTGGATGATCGGAGACAATACCCGCGCCAATAGCTCAAGGAGTCCTGACTTTTCAGCAATCCGCATCATTCCCATCCAAAAGGCGAGAACACTGAGAAGTCCGAGACAAACCGTTACGCCCGTCTTGGCTCCCTCAAACGCTGCTGCGTTGATCGCTTCCATCCGCCCTGTCACGGCCGCTACAACAATGCTAATGACAATGAGCCCGAGCCAGATGACATTAAGCACTCCACAGCCCCCCTGACACTATTCCCCAAAACTGCTCCCACATTGAGCGTGAAGCTTGCGGAGCTGCTAACGTCGGCGTATCCACACGAACCAGCAACGGAACCTGCCCAATCCTCTTTTCCTTTAAATAAAGTTGAAGAAATCCCGCTAGTTGACCATTCATTTTTGATGTTACCGTTGATTCTCCCATAACGACACGCTTGTGAATCGCCTCTATCTCTGCCGTTTGCAGTGGATACTGAAAAGCGTTTGTTGTGACAAGATGAGTTCCTGCTTCAAGTGTGACTGGCGTGTCAGGCTTTACTTCCTGCCCATTTTTGACCAGTTCTTGTAGCGGATAATTCGCAAAACCCCAGTCCATCAGCTTGGCCGAGTCGTTCCAGTCATCAGAAGCATTTAGAGTAATCGTCGCCAACTGCCTTCCATTCCGTGTGGCAGAGGAAGCCAGACAGCGCTTCGCGAGCTTTGTGTATCCCGTTTTCACACCATCAGCACCGTTGTAGAGGTGAAGCATCTTGTTTTTGTTCAGCAGGCGCCGGTCCCACTGTTCGCCTTCCCATGAAATATCCTTGACTTTCGTGGAGACGATTTGACGAAATACCGGATTATGTAAGGCGTAGGCGGACAGCTTTGCCATGTCTTCCGGAGTAGAGTAATGCTGGTTACTGTCATCTAAACCATGCGGATTGGTGAAATTCGTATACTCCATTCCAATCATGGCCGCCTTTTCATTCATCAAGTAAGTGAATCCGGGCACTGACCCTCCAATGTGCATTGCGATGGTGACGGCCGCGTCATTGCCAGATCGCAGCATCAAACCGTACAGCAGTTCTTCCAGCGTGAGCTTCTCCCCATTTTTCAAGTAGATCGATGACCCTTCCACCCCTACCGCTTGTGGTGGTACCGTTACCTGTGCATCCAATTTGCCCATCTCGATTGCTACGATTGCTGTCATCGTTTTGGTCAGACTCGCAATCCTCATTTTTTTCGTACCGTTTTTGGAATAAAGAATCCGTCCACTCTCGACATCGATTAGTGCTGCCCCTTCTGCTGACAAGCCAGGTGGAGCTGCAGCAGCCTTTACCACTGCTGCCGGCGTAAGAACCATCTGTATAAAAAGAAAAACGACGAGTACGCCGGACAGATATTTTCGTATGTTCATAAACGTCCTCCCCATTTGAAAACTTGGACTCAACCTTGTCTATAAGACAAGAGAAAAGCCGTCGTTATACCACGATACACAGGTTTGTACCATAGTATATGGGGACGAGTCGTATGATAGTACGAAAAACTGTCCGGGCTGTAACTAGTCGTTTGTCGCTTCTTCTGCTTTTCCGAATAGCGCTGATGCTTCTAGACGCGCTTCTTCAATATCAAGATTGACAGGCGGTTCTGGCAAATCCCCCAGTTCCCGTAGACCAAAATGCTCCAAAAATTCTTTGGTGGTCGCGTACAAAATGGGGCGTCCGATTCCCTCTGCTCTCCCCGCTTCGCGAATGAGTTGTTTAGATAAGAGGGTGTTCAGTGCTTTTTCGCATTTAACGCCACGGATTTCTTCAATCTCCGAACGGGTCAGTGGCTGCTTGTACGCAACAATGGCGAGAGTCTCCAATGCTGCTTGGGATAGCGTTGACTGACCTGGCGATGTTGCTAGCCGTTCAAAATAGGGTACATGCTCGGGCAGCGTGGTCAGCTGATACGCTTTTGCCACTTCCACGATTTGAATACCGCGTCCTGCCCGGCGGAAGTCAGCTTTCATGTCTTCGATCAAATCGATGACCTCTTCTTCCGTCACCTCAGTGATTTCACTGATTTCTTTAGCATCGATTCCTTCATCACCCGAGATGAACAGCAAGCCCTCGATTACGCCTTTCAGCTTGTCATAGTCCATCAGTATGGGCTCCTTCCGTTCCGTTTTCACATATGATGATGTCTTGAAACAATTGATTTTGTACACAGGTAATGTGCTTGGCCTTCATCAGCTCAAGCAAGGCGAGAAAGGTCGTCACAATCTCTGTACGCGTCGCACCTTGCGTAAACAACTCAGAAAAGCGAACCATCCCACCGCTGCGTACCGCTTGGCGTATCTCGGTCATCCGATCCTTGATCGAGATTTCGTCGCGTGACACCGTGGTCATCGGTTCTTTTTCTTTCGTTTTCTTTACCAGCTTTTCCAACGCGTTGATCAAATCGTAGAGGGTCACATTTGTTACGGTATGATCCTCTTCACGCACATAAGGAGACAAATTCTCTGCGGGACGCGTAAAGACTTGATTACGACCGATTTCCATTTCTCTCAGGTTCTCGGCGAGCATCTTATAGCGCTTGTACTCCAACAGACGCGCAACCAGTTCTTCACGCGGGTCTATCTCGTCTACATCCATATCGAGGAACTGCTGAAAGACATGCTCCTCCTTTTTCGGTAACAGCATCTTGCTTTTAATAGAGAGGAGCGTAGCCGCCATGACTACGAACTCACTGGCCACATCCAGTTGGAGCTCTTGCATCTTGTCAATCGTCGCGAGGTATTGCTCCGTAATTTCCGCTACCGGTATGTCGTAGATGTCCACCTCAGCCTTGTCGATCAGATGGAGCAACAGATCGAGTGGTCCCTCAAAGGAATCAAGTTTGATGCTGTAAGCCAAAAGTCGTCCCTCGTTTCCGTTAGATGAACACGCTTAGGATGTTCACTGCAATCTGTTGAATCCAGGTGCTAACAATAGCAAGCGGAATCCCAAAAATAGTAGAGCTGACACCTGGAATGAAAATCAGTAAGAGCAAGATCCACGGTCCGTATACCTCATAATTATAGTACTTCGAATCCCAACTGCGAGGAGACAAGAAGCGTAAAATTTTGTAGCCATCCAATGGTGGGATCGGCAAAAGGTTAAAGACGAAGAGTGCAGCATTGATAATGATACTAAATTCAAGCGTTACCTGAATGGCGAAGGCTGCTTTCTCATTCATTCCTACCAACATTCCAGAATAGCGTACAAGAATGTACACGACGCAGAATAAGATCGATAGTATCAGGTTGATAATCGGACCTGCCACCGAAACGTAAACAATCCCTAATCGCTTGTTCCCACGAAAATGAAGTGGATTGATCGGCACCGGCTTCGCCCAACCAAATGGACCAAACAGAATGAGAATCAAACCAAATGGATCAATATGCGGGATTGGATTTAATGTTAAGCGGCCCTCCGATTTCGCCGTATTGTCACCCAGCTTCCAAGCAACAAAGGCATGCGCCCATTCATGCAAAGTGAAAGCGATAACGAACGCAATTAAGCGAAACGGTACCGTTTTCCAATCAAAGTGAAAAAGATCCATTGCTTCCTCCAATCATGCGCGTTCAAAAAGTCATCTTTTTGAACAACCCCAGATAAAAATCGTCTATCTTCTAGCATACCAGCAGATAGATAGGCTTACAACCCCATTCAAAACTGCCCTAACATGCATCCTGACGAAAAAACACCGACAAGGTTTCCCTCATCGGTGTTCATTTCACGAAACTTTTATTCGCCTACTTTAACTGTACCCATTTTATCGCCTTGTTTGATTGCATCAACGTGTTCCATACCGGAAGTGACGCGACCAAATACCGTATGTACGCCATCGAGATGAGGGAAAGCATCATACAAGATGAAGAATTGGCTTCCGCCTGTGTCTTTTCCTGCGTGTGCCATGGACAGGTAACCGCGCAGATGCTTGTGTGGGTTTCCATTTGTTTCACATTTGATTGTGTAACCAGGACCGCCTGTACCTGTTCCGTATGGGCATCCGCCTTGTGCTACGAAGCCAGGGATAACGCGGTGGAAGGACAGACCGTTGTAGAAGCCTTCGTTGATCAATTTCTCAAAGTTTGCAACTGTGCCCGGAGCTTCTTGATCGAACAGCTCCAGCTCGATTTGGTTACCATTTTCCATGGTGATGAGCGCCTTTTTCATATGTTGACCTCCATACCTTGTAAAGTTAACGTACCCATTCTACCATGGAGATCGATTGGCGTCCAATTTATCCCTCGATGCGGATCTGCTCTTCGCCAGGCAACTCACAATCGGTAATAAAAACGGTCCCCGCCTTCGCTTTTGCGACCATTTTCACGTACGCTGCCTTCTCTGCAATTTGTTCTGCATTGATGTACTTCCCCACGTAAAGGACGACACCTGCCATCGACATCGAGAGCTCCTGACCGTCCCCCATTCTGCGCTTTTCATAAATGTCCGAAAAGTATGGCGTAAAAGCATCCATGATAAACAAAGCAACATCATTGGCACATTGCGCTGTCGTAATCAAGATAAAATCATCTCCGCCAATATGACCGATGAAGTCAGACCCACTTCCGTACCATTTCGAGGCTTCCCGCAACAAGTTCGCGGTTCGAACAATGATCTGATCTCCCACTTCAAACCCGTAGCGGTCATTAAACCATTTGAAACGGTCGAGATCACAGTAGATGACCACCTGATGATCATTCCGTTTTAGCCGTTGGTTCAATTCTCTTTCAATCTGTACGTTCCCCGGCAATCCTGTTAGCGGATTGGCTGAGCTCGCCATCTCGAGTTTGATGGAAGCCATTTTGTCCAACAGCTTTTGCACGGTTACGATACCGATGTACTCACCATTTTCATCAATAATAATGACCACATCATACAAATGATACGCATCTCTGGCCATTGCCCGCTTCGCTACCTCATCCAACTTGTCGTCTTTGCTAGCCTTTAGCGGATTGGTATTCATGATTTGAGAAACGGGCCTTTCATAATACAGTGCAATTCCGTATTGACCACCGAGAATTTTATACAGAGAAAACCGCATCACAAGCCCGACTGGTATGTCGTTCTCCAGCACAACCACACTTTCAATTCGCTGATTTTGTTCGAAAATCTCATGGATACGTCTTACTTTCACATGCTTTTCAACACTGATTGTCTTCGTCAAGATTTCCGTCATAGCCGGAGTGGGCAGTATTGATGCTTCCTGCTCAACCCGCTTTTCCATCGTAAACCGCAGAAAGTTCATTGCCTTTCCACATAGCTGCGCCATCCCTTTATCCGGCTTGCCTAAATAGTAACCCTGTCCGTAGATGACACCGACGTCCATGAGCGTTTCCAGTTCACGTTCTGTCTCGATCCCTTCTGCTATGATTTTGCAGTTCACCTTGTCAGCAAAGGATACAAACGTTTCCAACAACGCCTGCTTAATCGGATCGACATCGACATTGCGGATCAAGGACATGTCGAGCTTGATAAAGTCTGGGTAGATTTCTGTAATCGATTCCAAGCTGGAGTACCCTGCTCCTGCATCATCTACGGCAATCATATAGCCCTGCTTGCGGTATTCCTCGATGATTTTTCGAAAGGCAGCGTAATTCGTAATCGCGTGGCGCTCTGTAATTTCAAACACAATGTTTTGTGGTGTCAGCTCATACTCTGCCAAAAGCAACTGCACTTTGCCACGCAACAAAAACGGATCGTCAATCGCACGTGGGTCCAAATTGATGAACAGTTTTTCATGAGGCTTCAGGTAGCGGATATGCTCCAATGCCCGTTTGCGACATATATGCTCCAAGCGAAACAAAGTATCTGTCTCTTGTGCATAATTGAACAAGGCAGCCGGAGTTGCAAAGAGACTGTTGACTGGTCCTCGCGCCAGTGCTTCCCATCCCAAAGCTTCGCCGTTTGGCAAATGAATGATCGGCATGAAGTGCATCTGAACGTTTTCTTCTGCAAGCAGCTTGTGAAATTGTCTAATGTGCGCATATTTTTCGGAGGTAATCCCATACTTGGCCATATGTACGGCATGTTTGACAGAGGTATACATCTCTTTCACGATATCTTCTCCGATGATTTCCGAGTAGCCGATATGGACACGAAGCTCCTCGCGATTGACGAAGCTCACTTGTCGATTTAACTGCCGTTCAGCCAGCTCCTGAAAATGAATCGATAGCATTTGACAGTCTTCCTCACTCATCATTTTCGAAAAGGAAGTGTAGATGGCAAAATCGTCTCCCCACAGCTTTTGAATTGCGATGATTCTCCCTTTGATTTCAAATGCTTGGCGAGCTACAGCTGGCAAAATGCTTTCGAATATATGAAGAACTCTCTTGGCACTCGTATCTCCGTAGCGATTCTCTACCTCTGTCAGCTTGACGATATCTATATAAAACATGACGACCTTCTTCTCTCTCTCCACTTCTTGCCGAATCATCGCCTTCATCCATTGGCGTTTGTCCAATGAAATATAGGGTATTCGTCGAAACCGCTTCATAAGAGTCGACAACATGATGAATCGCTCCCCCTCACCCTTCCATTATGCCGAGAAAACATTAAGCAATCATGAATGAGAGATGAAGGAAATACAAAACCTTCCCAAACAATCAGGAAGGTCTGTGCATTTTTTATGAAATTTAACGCAGAAGCTGTGCGCGTTTTGGCAAAACATCATTACCGACTACTTCTGCGTACGTTTCGCGTCTTACGACTACTTCTGCTTCTCCGTCCTTTACAAATATAACTGCCGGACGAGCGATCCGGTTGTAGTTGTTCGCCATCGAATAACCGTATGCACCTGTACTTGGGACGGCGAGAATATCGCCTGCTTGCGCTTCTGGCAGCTTCACATCCCAGATGAGCATATCACCTGATTCACAGCACTTGCCCGCAATGGATACAACTTCAGTGGCAGGTGCATTCATTTTGTTCGCAATCGCTGCTTCGTATTCTGCATCGTACAAAGCTGGTCGCAGATTGTCTGTCATCCCACCATCGACCGCAATATATTTCCGGACATTGGGAATGTTCTTATGTGACCCAATTCGGTACAAGGTTGTCCCTGCATCGCCTATAATACTGCGACCTGGTTCGATCCAAATCTCAGGTAGAGGAATCGCAAGCGCCGTGAGTTCTTGGCGAACGATATCTGTAATGGCTTTGATATACGTTTCCGCTGGCTGCGGTGTATCGCCTTCTACATACCGAATACCGAAGCCGCCTCCTACATTCAGTACTTCTGGGAGGAATCCCAGCTTTTCTTTTGCTTCGCCCAACAGCTCTGTCAACCGTTTGACAGCGACGAGGAAGCCTTCTGTTTCAAATATTTGTGAACCAATATGGCTATGAACTCCTAATAAATGGAGATGATTGCTTTCGTGAGAGAATTGAATCGCCTCAAGAGCCTGACCGTTTTGCACATCAAAGCCAAACTTGGAGTCAATTTGCCCTGTAGAAATGTATTCATGGGTATGAGCTTCTACACCAGGCGTGACACGCAAGAGAATGGCGACTTTTTCGTTTCGCTCTTCGGCCAATTGTGCCAGCATGTGCAGCTCATAAAAGTTGTCCACAACGAAACAGCCAATTTTGGCATCAAGCGCCATGATTAACTCATCATAAGATTTGTTGTTGCCGTGAAAATGGATACGCTCTACGGGGAATCCAGCTTGCAGGGCCGTATACAATTCGCCGCCAGATACTACATCGAGTGACAAACCTTCCTCTTCAACCAGCTTGCACATCGCCATCGTGCAAAATGCTTTGCTCGCGTAAGCAACCTGGAACGAAAAACCCGTATTGTGAAACGCATTGACAAATTCCCGGCATTTGGTGCGAATTTGTTGTTCGTCATACACATATAAAGGTGTTCCGTAAGTAGCAGCTAGCTGTGTCGAATCACAGCCTCCGATTTCCAAGTTTCCTTGTTCATTCACTCGACTTGTCCCGTGTAAGTACATGTTCCGTTTCCTCCCCAATTCGTTCGCACCGATGATGTATATAGACAACTTTTTATAAAGAAAGGCAACCAACAAGGAGCGTCAGTTGCCATACAGAAACTATTGTTCGTAAGGCTTCCCTACAATTTACTACAAGGTTGTGCGTTTGACAATGGGTGATCCCATCCGTTTTCAGAATATTATTGCCGAGAGGAATTTTGCGAGCGAACGATACTCGGCCTGTTGTTTTTGCTCGGCACAGCCAGCCGTACCACAATATCTTTCATCCCTTTGTAGTTGAATGGAATGAATGGCCATAAGTAAGGCGTATTGAGCGAACGAGTGGAAGCCAAGAAAATCAGGATGAGCGTAATCCCGATCATCAGTCCAGGCGTAGAGAAAAAGCCTACCATAAGTATCAAAAACAAGCGAATAAGTCGATTTGCCAAGCTCAGCTCATAGCTGGGAGTCGAGTACATCCCGATTGCCGCCACTGCCAAATACAAAATAACCTCGGGTGCTAGGAGTCCTACCTTGATCGCCACGTCCCCGACCAGAATCGCGGCCAATAAACCTACGGCAATCGAGAGTGGCGCAGGCGTATGAATGGCGGCCATCCGCATCAAGTCCAGACCAAGCTCAGCGATCACGAATTGTGCCAAAATAGGAATGCTGCCCATCTTTTTGATCCCTAAGAAATGAAGCGGCTCCGGTATCATGGAAGGGTGCATGACCAAAAGCAACCAGATCGGTAATATAAAAACCGATGCAAAGATTCCCAGAAAACGAACCCAGCGCAGATAAGCACCGATTACCGGTGTTTGCCGATATTCCTCCGCATGCTGGACATGATGAAAATAGGTGGCGGGTGTGATCATGACACTTGGCGAAGTATCCACATAAATCAGTACGTGACCTTCCAATAGATGTACAGCAGCCACATCGGGACGTTCTGTATATCGGACTAATGGAAAAGGGTTCAACGTTTTTCCTATGATAAATTCTTCGACGGTTTTTTCTGCCATCGGGATCCCGTCAATCTGGATGTTTTGTAGACGCTCCTTCAACGTATGGACGAGCTCTTCATTCGCTACATCGTGCAAGTAGGCAACCGCAACATCTGTTTTGGTACGCTCCCCAATCTGCATGATTTCGAATCGGAGCCGTTCGTCACGTATTCTTCGGCGGGTAAGAGACGTATTGGTTACGAGTACTTCTGTAAAACCGTCATGCGCTCCGCGTACGATCCTCTCCGTATCTGGCTCCTGCGGTGTGCGATTTGGCAGGATTTTGGCATCGAGGATAATGGCGTGGGAAGATCGGTCAATGATCAGACCTACTTGACCAACGAGCAATTTATCCATAAACTCGTCAGTCGTATCTACCTTACTCAGTTGGTAGAAAGGGATGAATTTGTGAAACAAATGGTCGAAAGCGTTGTCAGCCATATCCCGCTCACGTACATCATTCAGCTCACGCATGATCTGCGAAATCAGTAGGCTTTCCGCGAAGCCGTTTATGTAATACAACAACATGCGTGTATGACCCACATAAAAATCATGGACACCAATATCAAAACTCTTTCCGACACCAAGTCTGTCGTTCAAATACTTCTGATTCTCTTCCAGATAAGGCGAGATGGGATGACGTTTTTCAGTGACCTGTGCCATGAGCGCCGCTCCTTTCCATTATCCATTGCACCGCTCTCTTCGTGATGGGGCAACCGTTTTGCAAGCTGTCCCTCCCCTCCATTTTGCCGATATCTCCAATCCCGATGACATTGGGTACATGCAGCGAATTCAAGATGTCTACGGTATCTCCATAAATATGATGCTGAAGTTGCTCGTCTGCGTACCCGTCCTTGTCCACCGCTTCGTCTACAATTTGTCCTTGGTTATTGACGGAATAAGCGACCGTCGCACCTTTGACCCATTGTGTATTCGAGGCTACTGCAATCGCACCAATTACTTCAATATCAGGATGCTTCACTACGTATTCGAGTGCTTGTTCCCCTCTCCCCTTGCCGTAATCTCCGTTGTCATCGAACATGACGATAACAGGATCATAAGGTGTCATCTTAATCAGTTCGACCATCTGATTCCCTCGCAGTGGAGTCGGATTCCCGGCAGACAGTGAGATACATCGACCACCAAATTGTTTGGCGACATTCTCGATAACCTTTTGGGCAATATGATCACCGTCTGTCACCAATATGACTTTCCGGCGTACTGGGTCCATGCTGGGTCACCGCCTTTTACTGCCTAGACTTACCCTTTGGGTTTAAAAATGAGAGAAGCAAAAAATCCGAATGCGATCGCAGCCGATATACCCGCACTCGTAACCTCAAAAATCCCTGTTGCTACACCGATCAATCCATGTTGTTCGGCCTCGCTGATGGCTCCATGATACAAAGAGTGACCAAAGCTCGTGATCGGTACAGTCGCACCTGCGCCTGCGAAATCAATAAATTTGTCATACACGCCGATAAAATCGAGAAAGACTCCTGCCACGACCAGCGTACTCATGACATGAGCAGGCGTTAGCTTGCCAACATCAAGAAGGAGTTGACCCACTACACAAACCAATCCCCCTACGACAAAAGCAATCAGGTATTCCATTAGCTGCCTCCTTCAAGCGCAACCGCATGTGCGATGCACGGTATCGAATTTCCCTGCTGAGTGCTTACCGGGCTTAAAAGTGCTCCCGTGGCGCAAACCAATACATTTTTCAGTAAACCACGGTTTAGCTGATCAATAATGTAGCTATACGTGACCACGGCACTGCTTGCGCAACCGCTCCCACCTGAAAATACATCCTGATCTGGGGAGTAAATCATCAACCCACAATCATTGTAGACTTGATCCATATCATAGCCTTCGGTTAACATGAGCTCCTTTAGAATCGGGTACCCGACAGCAGCCAAGTCGCCAGTCACAATCAAGTCATAGGATTGTGGGGAGCGCCCCGTATCTTCAAAATGTGTCTGTATCGTTGATGCAGCAGCTGGAGCCATGGCCGTCCCCATGTCGAACGGATCTTTAATCCCCATGTCCACTACTTTTCCCATCGTCGCATATGTAATGCGTGGACCATTTCCCCCGATTCCAACCAATCCTGCACCTGCTCCTGTCACCGTCCACTGGGCACTTGGGGGCTTCTGTCCTCCGTATTCCGTGGGATAACGATACTGCCTCTCCGCTGTGGCATTGTGGCTACTGCAAGCAGCGATCGCCTTATTTGCATAGCCTGCGTTTACCAGAGCCGCCGCATTTGCCAGTGTGAGCATCGAGGTTGAGCACGCTCCGTACATGCCGAGTAGAGGCATCGCCAACTTTTCTGCTGTAAAGTTGGTCGTGATGTTCTGATTCAACAGGTCGCCAGCGAGAATGAGATCCACATCCTTGCCTGTGATGCTCGCCTTTTGCAACAGGGTATTGACTGCATCCTCCATCATCTGGCGTTCGGCGTCTTCCCATGTCTGTTGGCCTGCATACATATCGTCGTGAATTTTATCAAACAAGTGCGCCAGTGGTCCTTCGCCTTCTTTTGGTCCCACAGCAACTGCCGAGCTTTGCAGACGAACATTTTGATCAAAGTGCCAGGTTTGCCGATTGACTCGTTTCACTGGTTGATTGTTTGACACCCGCAGCCCTCCCTTAGAAAAGCATGTTGAACAGGCTCTTTATAATTCCCGCAATGAAAGCAGCAACAACCCCAAATACAATGACCGAACCAGCGAGCTTAAACATATTTCCGCCAACGCCGAGCACCAACCCCTCGCTCCGATGTTCGATGGCAGCAGAAGCGATCGAGTTGGCAAAGCCTGTAACAGGCACGGCTGATCCTGCCCCAGCATACTGCCCGATATTGTCATACACGCCTAATCCTGTCAGCAAAACAGATAGAAAGATAAGCGTCGCAACGGTCGGATTGCTTGCCGTTTTCTCCGTAAATCCGAAGAAGGTAATATACATATTTTGAATGGCCTGACCCAACAAACATATGGTCCCTCCTACCCAGAAAGCACGAAACGAGTTCAGCAGAACGTTTCGTTTGGGCTGGAACTTCGAAGCCTGCTGTTGATACAGTTGTTTGGTCATCTGCATCGATCCGGAATTTTTGGATTTTGTTTTGGTTGCCATGCCCTTTCACTCCCTGTGTATGCTTTCTTCCTATATCCTTCCTTTTTCTAAAGATGCCTATGAATAGTGGTATTTACCATTTCACAGATGGAGCAGCCATTGTAGTAAGGAACCCGTCACTTTTCCCAAAACGACGGCCATCAACAGAAAGAGAAGACTGCCATCCATGTGGATTCGCTTCGCTAATATCGGGAAGACATTCAGTACCTCCGTTAGGCCTGCGGCGAGTGTCCCCACAAATATCCCTGCAAATATCCCGTAAATCGAAGAAACAATCACCGGCAAATGAGCTCCCCAATGAAAAAAATCAATAAACGTAAAAAAAAGCGCTCCTGCCACCAAAGCCCATTCCAGCGAGCGGATATATCGTTGAGCATTCGTTAATTGTGTCAACCTAGGAATGATGTCCAGAACGGTAATAAACGCGACCAGCCCGCTCCCTACTGCAAGTCCTCCACCCAGCCCGATCAAAATAAGCAACAAGCACTTGATGACGCTCATTTCTTCGTCCGTTGGTTTTCCTTGTTTTCATTTTGTATGTAGTATTGATCCAGGCTTTGCTGATACATAAACAATTCAACTTCTAGCGGACTAGGTTCTTCGTTGATTTTTTTCTGGAAGATATGATTGAAAAACAGAATCATCCCCAAGCCGATTCCGATAGAGTATGGAATTTGCATCCACAAGGGCTGATGACTTTTTTCACCTGTAATCAAATAGTAGATTCGTTCGTGAACCTGCATCATACTGACATCGGTATGGAAATTCATGATCGCCAATCCTGAGCCAATGAACAGCAGAAGCCACACCATCCCCACCAAAATCGGGTTTGCTTTCTTTCGTGGACTAAGCACCTCCACAATGATTTGGGGAGAACCCTGGACGTCCAGTTCCACGTCGGGATAGACTGAACGCAGCCTTTTAATCACCTGCATGATATCGATGATGATCAAATTGCCATCTGTTGGCTTTGTCTGGTAAATGGGCATCCGCTTTAACGCTTCCTCGCGCTCTCCATCCCAGTAAAGCTGGCAAATGTCCCCAAGCGTAATCATGGCTTGTGGCTTTACCGCCAATCGCTTTCTCAGGCGCAGAAACAACGCGTCTTTCATGGTACCTTCCCCTTCCATCACATACCTGATTATTCGCTAGTATGTGCCGAGGCACAAAACCCATGCAGATAAACGGAAATGACCGTTTATTTGCTGACTGCATCTGTTTAATGAGAAGCGTCGAGTCGTTATACACAAAACAAAACACCCCAGCCACATAGTGACTGGAGTGTTTGGATCTGTTAGTGCTCAATTTGGTCTTTGATCGTTTGCAAAATGCGCTTCTCGAGGCGCGATACCTGCACTTGCGAGATTCCCAGTCTCTCCGCTACTTCCGACTGCGTCTGATCTTTGTAGTAGCGCAGGTAGACAATGAGTTGTTCCCGCTCGCTCAATCGACTGATCGCATCCTTGAGCGCAATCTTTTCAAACCATTTGTTGACCCCTTCATCTGCAATCTGATCGATCAGTGTAATGGGGTCCCCATCATTTTCAAAAACCGTTTCATGGATGGAAGAAGGTGCCCGATTTGCCTCTTGGGCAAACACGACTTCTTCTGGTGTAATCCCCACCGCGTCCGCAACCTCAGCAATCGTGGGTGCGCGACCGAATTGCTTGTACAGCTCATCCTTTGTGCGTCGTACCTTATTGGCTGTTTCTTTGAGTGATCGACTTACCTTTACTGTACCGTCATCGCGTAAGAAGCGTTGAATTTCCCCGATAATCATCGGCACAGCATAGGTTGAGAATCGAACATCATAGGAGAGATCAAACTTGTCTACGGCCTTCAATAGGCCAATACAACCGATCTGAAACAAATCATCCGCTTCGTATCCACGGTTGATAAAGCGCTGGACGACGGACCAGACCAGCCGAATATTGCTGTTGACGAGAAGCTCGCGTGCCTCAGTGTCGCCAGCTTGGCTCTTGGCGATTAGCTCTTTTACTTGGTCATTGGTCAGAAATGGTTGACTCGCGTTTTTAATATCGGCACCCATTGGCACTACCCCTAATTTTGCAAGGCTTTGGCAAACGCCAGGCGTTTGGTGAGGCGGACAGTTGTTCCCTTACCCACAACCGTTGCCACTTCCAAAGAATCCATGAAATTCTCCATAATCGTAAAGCCCATCCCAGAGCGCTCAAGCTCCGGTTTCGTCGTATAGAGTGGCTGCATAGCCTGCTCCACATCCTCAATTCCACGTCCATTGTCTTCCACAATCAGATCAATGCTGTCCTCTTGAATTCGCACAGAGATCTGTACCACACCCTCTGGATTTTCGTCATAACCATGGATAATGGCATTCGTAACAGCCTCGGATATAACGGTTTTGATTTCTTCCAGCTCGTCCATCGTAATATCGAGTTGCGAAATGAAGGCTGCAACCGCTACACGTGCGAATGCTTCATTTTGGCTCAATGCTGCAAACGACACTGACATAAAGTTACGCTGTACCATCATTACGCCACCCCCAGAACATGCAAAGCATCCGCTTCATTTTCGCGAAACTTGATCACCTTGAATAACCCCGACATCTCAAATATTCGATAGATCGTTGGATTGATCGAGCAGACATACATTTCTCCAGATCGGGCAGAAATCTGCTTGTATCTTCCCAAAATAACCCCGATACCCGAGCTGTCCATAAACGTCAAGTCAGCTAAACTCAGCACAATATGACGGATAGTAGAGGTACGCAAAAGATCATCCGCCTTCTTGCGCAACTCCTCTGCCGTATGATGATCAAGCTCACCCTGCAAACGGATCACAAGCACGTCCTGCCGTGTCTCCATCGCAACTCGTAAACTCATAGCTGCCACACTCCTTCTCCCTTGATAGAAACTCTCTTTCTTCCTCGGCGAAACCAATTCCTGCCAGCCGACAAAAGAACAAAAAAATCGAGCAGCCGCGCCATTCCATTCGGGGCAACTCGATTCTTTTCGCGCTCATGCTGTCTGCTAGTAGCTAATCAAAATGCTCTTGGTGGTTCGCTTGAGAATCTCCCACATGTTGGCTTTATCTACCTGATCTTCTGGAAACAGATCGATTCGATTTACTTCCTTGCCATCCTTTGTACGGATGAAAATGTGGCCGATTACTTGGTTCTTTGCTATCGGTGCGTGAACCGCTTCCTTGATGACAATTTCCTTCTGGAAGGTATCAGCCGATTCTCCTTTTTTCATCAACAAACTAACTGCATGGGGTGTCACCGCATTGATTTGCGATTTCTGACCCTTATCAACTACGAGTGTGCGCACAGGTTCTCCCTTTTTGTACATCGGCGTCACCTTAAAGTGCGTGAATGCGTAATTGAACATGGTCGATACTTCATTGTTGCGTGTTTTTACATCAGGCTCACCCAAAACGACTGCAATGACACGCATGTTGTTGCGTTTGGCAGTCGCTGTTAAACAGTATTTCGCTTCGCCTGTGTACCCTGTTTTCAAACCGTCCACCCCTTCATAAAAGCGCACCAGCTTGTTCGTATTCACAAGCCAGAAGGGGCTTTCTGTATCTTTTCGCAAGTAGTCTTGGTACGTACCAGTGAACTTCGTGATGCCTTCGTGTTTTAAGAGCTCGCGTGACATGATCGCAATGTCTCCTGCCGATGAGTAGTGATTCGCGGCAGGAAGTCCATTCGAGTTGACAAAATGCGTATTTTTCATGCCGAGCTGCTGTGCCCGTTCATTCATTCGCGTGACAAAACTCTCTTCCGTTCCAGCCAAGTGCTCAGCCATCGCTACAGAAGCATCATTCCCTGAGGCAATCGCAATCCCTTTCAACATGTCCTCTACCGTCATTTCTTCACCGGGCTGTAGAAAGATTTGCGACCCGCCCATCGATGCTGCTCTTTCACTTGTTCGAACCTTATCGGTAAGCTTAAGCTCTCCCCGCTCCACCGCTTCCATGATCAAAAGCATGGTCATTACTTTGGTGATACTGGCGGGTGGCATTTTTTCATTGGCGTTCTTTTCATACAAGACTGTTCCCGTATCCGCTTCGATCATCACTGCGGATGAAGCTTGTGGGGCAAAATGATTGTCACTCTTTTGCTGTCCAGCCTTTTCTTTGGCAATCGCCATCGGAGAAAAGATGGTAAAGCACATAAGGAAGCATAGAGCGAGGTATCCATTCCGTTTCATAGCAGTCTCTTCCCTCCATTCATGGTTTTATTCTCACCATCATGAAAGGAAAATATTCACACAAAAACGGCAAGATTATCTTCTCGAAAGCGAAAAAATCCCTTCCGCTACTAGCAGAAGGGACACTTTCTTAAATGACGAATCGGCTCACATTTTGGGTTAACTCATCCGCCATTTTTTTCAATTGCTCTACGTTTTCATTAATGCGTGCAATCGAATTCAATTGTTCATCCACTGTCTCTACCACACCTGAAATGGATTCACTAATTTCATCCGACATGGTGGCAAGACGTTGCATGGAGTTCGTCACTACCTGATTACCAGCCGCCATCTCTTCCGAGGTCGCCGTCATCGATTCGCTTTGCTCGGCAGCCGATTGAATCTCTGCCACGATATTATGGAAAGCGGTACCCACAGACTCTACAGACTGCAAGCCTCCACTCACCATGGTAACGATCTCGTCCATATGCTTACTCATATCCATTGCCTCATCATTGATCGAATGGGCAATGGCAGCGATACGCTCAGAGAAGGAGCTACTATCCTCTGCGAGCTTGCGAACCTCGCTGGCTACAACCGAGAAGCCTCGTCCAGCATCTCCAGCACGCGCAGCCTCAATGGCTGCATTCAGCGCCAACAAATTCGTCTGCGATGCAATACTCGTAATCATTTCAACGATGCTCGTAATTTCACGAGCCCGCTCACGAAGACTGTGCATTTGCCCAGCAGTACGCTCTACCTCACTAGTGGCACGTCTTACCGTATTGATTACGTTCTCGACTAACTCCATACCGCCTTGCGCTCTCTCAAACGTACGGGTCGTGGCAACCGATGTAGATTCGGCAGCCACAGCCACCTGTTCAACGCCTTCCGATATTTCCGAGACGGTATTAGCCGTT
Source organism: Brevibacillus brevis NBRC 100599 (assembly GCF_000010165.1). Taxonomy (NCBI): domain Bacteria; kingdom Bacillati; phylum Bacillota; class Bacilli; order Caryophanales; family Paenibacillaceae; genus Brevibacillus; species Brevibacillus brevis. Next base: position 2,474,871 of record NC_012491.1, on the reverse strand, counting down.
GCTTGCACTTCATTCGTCTGTGTAGAGACGCGTTGGGCAATCGTTGAAATATTATCCGTAATGACGTTAATGGCTCCCTTGTTTTCTTGCGCAAATAGAGTCAGCTCATCTGTCGCTACGTTCAGTTGAGTCGCTTGTCCTTGTACAAGGGCAATCAGCTTGCGGAGTTCAGCCGCCATGTCATTCATTTTGCGGCCAACCATAGCCAGCTCGTCATTTCCGTTTACTTTTACGTTGATATTAAAATGTCCCGCGCCGATTTGATCCATATCCTGCGCGATCGCGAACAGTGACAGTCGAATCCGTTTCGCAAACCACCAGATCGCCCAAACCGAGAGTCCGATGATCGGCAAGCTGAAGAGTACGAAGTACAGCCACATTCCGTCTACTTCACCATACACCTCGTCAGTTCCCGTAGACAAAACGACATTCCATTTCAACAAGGGAATCGGTGCAAAAGCTGCAAATGAATCAATTCCATGGTCCGAGTACAATAAACTGTTACTTGTCTCCTGCTTCATCAGGGCCAGCATCTCTTCATAATCTTTGTCCCCAGCCAGCACGAGCTTGTTGTTGTTGTTCGGATTTTGATGGGCCACAACCAAACCATCTTGGCGAACGACAAATGCGTAGCCATTCTCCATGAAAGAGATCTCAGGAATCTTTTGAATCATTTGATCAATCGTAAAGCCAACAACGAACAACCGGCTTGTTTCATCGGCCTTTTCCCCAATGGGTGTCGCAATATAAAGAAAACTCTTGTTGCTACCTTCAACGATTTCTTCATCAGAAACGACCAAAGATTTCGTGGTTAGCGCTCTTTGGAAGTATTGCTTTTGCTTAAAGTCAATCTCATTTGTTCCGGTCAAGGAATATAGGGATTTCCCGGTAGCTGTGTCGATCAAATAGATTCGGGATACTTCTTTATGGGCCTGACGCAATAGGGTAAATTGCTCCATGATAAGCGGTTGCAGCTCTGTCATCATCACACGTTTGGATGCTGCCGATTTGGTCGAGTTCACAATCGCTTTCAAGTCATCTTCCATGCTATTTGCATGCTGGTCAGCCAGCATTTTCGCTTGGTTAGAGGTTATGCTAAACAATGTTGATTTCGAAAAGGAAAGGGCTATGTATTGCAAAGAACCGATAATAATAAGTACAAGAATTAGACCAAACACAATCATCTTTGTGGCAAGTGAGCCTTTTAGCTTTTCCGATGCTACTTGGCTAGTCAGGTTCACTTTTTTTAAGAGATTCGATATTCCCTCCTTCTTTTTCCATCGTGGCGACAAAAATTTGCTCATGCTACTTGCCCCCTTTATCACTGCTACGATTTTCCAGTGCAAGAACTCCGAAAAAATACCCCTGAAAAAACTGCCTCTGGGTACAATACCCATTTTTTTCAGAGGTAAAACCTCCCTTATGAAGGGAAACGAGTTCCGGGCTGCACGAGTAGCCTCGGAACTCGCTATTTGTAATTGATTTAGTTATACAAATGACAAGCAGCGAAATGTCCTGGCTCTACTTCTTTCCACACAGGTACGGATGCAGCGCATTCCGGCATTGCTTTCGGGCAACGCGTACGGAAATGGCAACCGCTTGGTGGGTTCATTGGGCTAGGTACATCGCCTTGCAGTACAATTCGCTCACGGTTACGCTCAATTTCTGGATCCGGGATCGGAATCGCAGACAACAGCGCTTGCGTATACGGATGGAGTGGCTTTTCATACAAAGCATCACTTTCTGCCAGCTCAACCATTTTCCCCAGATACATAACCGCTACACGGTCGGAAATGTATTTTACCATGGACAAGTCATGCGCAATAAACATGTAGGTCAAGCCCATTTTTTCTTGCAGCTGTTCGAGCAGGTTTACAACCTGTGCTTGTACGGATACGTCCAAAGCAGAGATTGGCTCGTCACACACGATGAATTTTGGCTCTACTGCCAATGCACGGGCAATTCCGATACGTTGGCGCTGACCACCTGAAAACTCGTGTGGGAAGCGGTTCATATGCTCAGGATTCAAGCTCACCAAGGAAAGGAGCTCCTGAATGCGCTCTTTGCGCTTTTGACCAGATGCCAGGCCATGAATATCCAGTGCCTCGCCAATGATATCCCCGACTGTCATACGCGGATTCAACGAAGCGTAAGGGTCTTGGAAAATCATTTGCATGTTGCGGCGCATCGCCTTCATTTCCTGCTGGTTCAAATTCATGATGCTCTTTCCTTCAAACAGGACGTCCCCTTCAGTCGCATCATACAGTCTCAAGATAGTGCGACCAGCAGTGGACTTTCCACAGCCTGACTCTCCTACTATGCCCAGTGTTTCTCCACGTTTGATCTCAAACGAGATATCATTCACAGCTTTCAGCGTGTTATCGCCAATGGAAAAGAATTTTTTTAGATTGCGTACTTCAATCAAATTTTCACGTTTATCCACTGATATCCCTCCTTCTACGCACGGTTCTGAGCAAGCGGATGTTGAAGCCAACAAGCTGCTCGCTGAGTAGTGCTGATGTCGTTCAGCTCAGGATCGATCTCTTGGCACACACGCATCGCTGATTCGCAACGCGCAGTGAATCCACAGCCAACTGGCGGACGCAGAAGGTCTGGCGGCGTACCAAAAATCGGTGTCAGTGGCTCGTCACGGTTCAAGTCAAGACGTGGTACCGAGCGAAGCAAGCCTTTGGTGTAAGGGTGTTGCGGATTATAGAAAATATCGTCAACGGTTCCAGTCTCGATCACTTTTCCTGCGTACATAACGATTACGCGGTCACACATCTCGGCAACAACACCAAGGTCATGCGTGATCAAGATAATGGAAGTGCCTGTTTTCTTTTGCAATTCTTTCATCAGGTCCAAAATTTGCGCCTGAATCGTTACGTCCAAAGCTGTCGTCGGTTCATCTGCGATCAACAGCTTCGGTGAACAAGCGAGAGCAATCGCGATCATAGCACGTTGACGCATACCGCCAGAGAACTCGTGTGGATATTGCTCCACACGTTTCTCAGGTTGCGGAATACCAACCATGGTCAACAACTCAATAGCACGATCACGTGCTGCAGCTTTCGACATGTTTTGGTGCTTGATCAAACCCTCGGTAATTTGGCTACCGATGGTCATCGTTGGGTTCAAGGAAGTCATTGGATCTTGGAAAATCATCCCGATATCTTTACCGCGGATCGATTCCATCTCTTTTTTCGACTTCTTGACGATATCCTCGCCATTGAAGAGAATTTGTCCCTTTTTAATTTCACCTGGAGGCATAGGAATCAGCTTCATGAGGGTTTGAGCGGTTACGGATTTACCGCAACCGGACTCCCCTACAATCGCTACAGCCTCTCCGCGGTTGACGTGAAAATTCACACCGCGGACTGCTTTTACTTCACCTGCATACGTATGGAAGGATACGTGCAGGTCTTTTACATCAAGAATGCGTTCCATAACGACTATCCCTCCTATTTACGCAGGCGTGGGTCTACTGCATCTCGCAGACCGTCACCGAACAAGTTAAATGCCAAGATGGTCAATGAAATAAAGATTGCCGGGAATGTCAGACGCCATGGATAGTACTTCATGGCCGGCAAGCCCTCATTGGACATCGTTCCCCACGATGCAATCGGAGCCGAAACCCCTAACCCGATAAAGGACAAGAAGGATTCTGCGAAAATCGCGGAAGGTACAGTCAAGCTCAATGTTACGATGATTGGACCCAAAGCATTAGGAATCAAGTGTTTGAAGATCAGACGGTTAGCGTCAGCACCAAGGGAGCGCGCTGCCAGAACAAACTCTTGGTTTTTCAATTGAAGGATCTGACCACGCACAATCCGGGCCATACCGATCCATCCCGTTATCGTTAAGGCAATAATAATCGTTCCGACACCAGGCTCTAACACAACCATCAACAAAATAACAACCAGCAGGTAAGGAATCGCAAACAGGATATCCGCGAAACGCATCATCATTTCATCTACTCTGCCACCATAGAAACCTGCGATACCGCCCCAGATCACACCAATGATCAGATCAATAAACGCTGCGGCAAGACCTACTTGCAGAGAGATTCGTGCACCGTACCAGATGCGCTCAAATACGTCACGACCCAAGTCATCTGAACCAAACCAGTGTTCAGCAGATGGCTTCTTGTTCTTCCCAGCCAAATCGGTCGTAAAATAATCTTGTGGAGTAAGCCACGGAACCACAATGGCACATACGATCAAAGCAATAATAAAGATCATGGAAGCCATTGCAACTTTATTCATTCTCATACGGCGCCAAACGTCAGACCAGAAAGAGAGACTAGGGCGCTTGATTGATTCTGCTTGACGAAGGTCAACGGAAATTGGCTCAAAATGTTCTTTTGTCAAGTTTTGCACGTGTCATTACTCCTTTCCTGCGTCCGAAAGTTTGATCCGTGGGTCTACCAAGGTGTATGCGATGTCAACAATCAGAATCATCACAACCAGGATAATAGAGTAGAACACGGTCGTACCCATGATTACCGTATAGTCGCGGTTTGTAATGGACAATACGAATTCGCGACCAAGACCAGGAACACCAAAAATACGTTCAATAACGAATGCACCTGTCAAAATACCGGCAATCAGTGGACCCAGGTAAGTAACAACTGGCAAGAGCGCATTACGAATTGCGTGTTTTACTGTAATGGCAACAGTGTGCAATCCTTTTGCTTTTGCAGTTTTGATGTAATCTTGACCCATAACTTCAATCATATTGGAACGCGTCAAACGCGCGATAAATGCCATCGGTGATGCGGCGAGTGCCAATGAAGGAAGGATGGTGTACTCGAATCCTTCCCATTTCGCGATTGGAAACCAGCCCAATTGAATAGCGAAAATGTATTGGTAAAAGGACGCCAAAATAAAGCTTGGTACCGATAATCCCAAAACAGCGATAACCATTGCAGAATAGTCTTGCCATCTATTATGGTTTAGTGCTGCGATAACCCCTAACGTAATTCCACCAAAGATAGCGAGCAATAAAGCTTGTGCTCCCAAGTGAGCAGAAACAGGGAAACCACGATCAATCATGTCGTTAACATTCGAAGATTTCTCCGTAAACGACGGACCGAGATCCCAAGTTACTACACCTTTTAAATATTCAAAGTATTGTTCATGCAACGGCAGGTTCAGCTTGTACTTTGCCTCTAGTGCTGCCTTAATTTCCGGCGGGACCTGCTTCTCGGATGTAAATGGACCACCTGGTACTGCTTTCATGATGAAGAAGGTGGCCGTTACAATTAAGAAGAGCGAGATGAGCATAAAAATGATGCGCTTACCGAGATAACGGATCAACTAACTTACCCCCTTGGTAGATTTTTGATTGCTTTCACGTCCCATCTTTACACTGCGGAACGCTGCCGACACAGTGTAAAAATCGGCTGTGTAAATAACCCTTAGATCTCTTGCAATAAAGCTTCTCTCTCTATTTTCTCTTTGCTGGCAATCATGCCAGCTGGTATTTATGGGAAGGGCTTGCATAGCAGAGGGCATATGTGCAACCACATACCCTCTGCTGCAAATCCCGTTTCCTTCGTTATGAAATTACTCGATGTACGCGCCTTTCCAATCCACGTCACCCAGGCCCGTTTGGTGAACACCTTTGACCTCTGGTTTCTGCACCCAAGATTGTGTGTACCAGTAAATTGGCATGATTGGCATTTCATCCATCAGGATCTGCTCCGCATCTGCCAAAATTTTCTTACGTTTCTCGAGGTCGGATTCCTTAGCGGATTGGTTCAACAACTCTTTATATTTTGCATTTTCCCAACGTGTATCGTTGTTTCCACCCATTTTATCCTTGAAGAGTTCCAAGAAGTTGATTGGGTCATTGAAGTCACCCAGCCAGCCCATCCGTCCAATCTGGAAGTTACCCTCATGCAAATCTTCCAGGTAAACTTTCCATTCTTTATTCTCGAGTTTCACATCTACGCCGAGATTTTTCTTCCATTGATCTTGGATGGCTTCAGCAATCTTCTTGTGAGCCTCAGATGTATTGTAGGATAAGGTAATCGCTGGCAACTTGCTCATGCCAACCTCTTTCAGTCCCTCTTCCAAAAGCTTTTTCGCATTTTCTAGATCCTTGTCTTTGAAATAGCCATTTGGATTCAGTACCATGGATGGAGGTACAGCGCCTGTTGCCGGGATTTGGCCCGTTTGGAGAATGTTGTCGATCAAGGCTTGTCGATCGATCGAGTAGGCAAATGCTTTTCTTACTTTAATGTTATTAAATGGCGGCTTTTCGGTATTGAACTTGTACCAATACGTACCCGCGATTGGATTGGTTTGAATCTTGCCTTGCTCTTTCAATGCTGAAATCGCATCTGTTGGCAAAGCACTCATCGGTGCGCCAGCCCAATCGATTTCGCCATTTTCGAACATGGAGAGCTCTGTATTTTCGTCTTCTACCATGGAGAATTCGATTTTTTCGAGCTTTACATTGTCTTTATCCCAGTAATTTTCGTTCTTCACGAGCACCATCTTGCTCTTGTGCTCCCAAGATTCGATTTTGAAAGGACCGTTACCGACGTGCGAGCTTGCTTCGCCTGCCCACTTCGGATTTGCATCCAGTACTTTTTTGTTAACTGGGAAGTAGGTACGGAATGCGAGTAATTCCAGGAAGTATGGAGTCGGATTCTCCAGCTTAACTTCCAGCGTTTTATCGTCAAGTGCCTTCACGCCTACTTCATCAAGCTTTGCTTCGCCCTTATTTGCTTTTTCGCCATTCTTCACGTAGTACAGCTGATATGCGTAGTTGGAAGCTGTTTTTGGATCGAGAGCACGCTTCCAAGCATACTCAAAGTCATGTGCTGTTACAGGATCGCCATTGCTCCATTTCGCTTCTCTGATTTTAAATGTGTAAGTGAGCTTATCATCAGAGACGGTATAGCTCTCAGCAGCAGCTTCATGCGGCTTGTCATCGGTTCCAATGCGGGTCAAGCCATCAAAGGTTGCCAAGATAATCGCGCCTGAAGTCGTGTCCTCTGCGAGCCCTGGATCAGTTGTAGGCGGCTCCGAGTGCAGGTTCATCTTTAAAACTTGTGGCTTCTTCTCAGCAGCTGGTGTTGCAGGCTGTGAAGGTGCTGGTGTACCTCCTGCCGGTGGAGCGGCAGTTTGTTGTCCTCCTCCGCACCCTGCCAGGGCGGTTCCTAATACAGCAATCGAGCTCACAAGTGCAAACACATTCTTTTTCAACGCAATAACCCCCAGTACGTTTTTCTTTATTGTCTTTTTTCTGAAAATAAAGGACGAAAAAAAACGAAAACTATACGAAGCTGCTTGACTTCGGCTGGAAGGCATCAACCCCTTTCATTGCAGGGTCACCTCGTCGTCTTGAACGAAAGAGAAGGTGTCTTTGTACTGCTTCAGTTCCAGTGAAACGTCCGCAGCTGCAATTCCTTCAATTTGAGAGAGTCGTTCATTGACAAAGGTGATCAGCTCATCATTACTATGGAAACACGCTTGGATAATCAAGTCGTGCTTACCGCTATAAGCGCCTACAAAGCGTACTGCAGAAAATTTGCTTAATTTTTCTGCCACTTCTTTCTGCAAACCTAGCTTTGTGGTTAACCCGATGATAGCCTGCACATGTAATCCTAATTTCTCTGGATCGGGTTGTATTACGAATTGGAAGACTCCGTCTTGTAAAAGGCGAGTGATACGTGATCGAATCGTTCCTTCACTCACGCCTAGCTGATGGGCGATTTCTGTATATGGGATACGCCCATCTTCATGGAGGATTTGCAGAATCTGTCTGTCGACATGGTCCAGCTTTTTCATAAATACGATTTTCTGGGAACCTCCATCATTTTTTTACGAATTTCGCAACAATCTTTTACAAACAGTCTAATACAATAAAAGTAATCGGAAATGATAGCGGTGTCAACGAAATTTGACAAGTAGAATAATAAAACTTTATAAAGTCAATCCGAACAGTAAAATATTTTTTATATAATAAAAAAACGACTTACATCTTACTATTGAATATGAAAAACTAGATTTAATCAACAATATTTTTTCGAGAAACTGTATTTTTACTCATAAAACAAGGCGTGCCCATGTGCTGTGCACGCCTTGTTTTATTTGATTGATCAACTAACATCCTACAATCTATGCTTCGATAATTTTATAGATCAACGGTTGTTCTCCGTCGATTGCCGTCGAAATCTGGAAGGCACCTTCCATTTCTTTCAACGCATTTTTCAGAAGCTGGTCTTCGTTGGCATGGATGGTGACCAAAACTTCTCCAGCCTTCACCTGATCCCCGCGTTTTTTGTGCAGAACAAGACCTACTGCCAAGTCAATTGGCATTTCTTTTGTCAATCTGCCAGCACCCAGGACAACAGAAGCATGACCGATCGCTTCCGCATCAATCGCACTTACAAAGCCGTCCTGTTCGGCTGTAACGGTATGAATGATCTTTGCTTGCGGCAGACGAGACAAATCATAGACGTCCTGCTTATTGCCGCCTTGAGCTTCTACCATTTCCGCCAGTTTATCTACTGCCTTTCCGGAAGCCATCAGGTCTTCGAGCTTCTTGCGTCCTTCTTCCACATCACCAACAAGGCCCCCCATTACAAGCATACGGGAACCAATAGACAACACCAGCTCGGTCAAATCGCGTGGACCTCTACCTGCAAGTGTCTCCACCGCTTCTTTCACTTCCAGTGCATTGCCCACAGCAAAGCCAAGCGGCTGGTTCATATCGCTGATAACCGCCACCGTTTTACGTCCTACTTGGCTGCCGATTGCAACCATCGCATTTGCTAACGTCTCTGCCTCTTCAATGCTTTTCATGAAAGCGCCCTTCCCTACTTTTACGTCAAGCAGGATGGCATCTGCTCCAGCCGCAATCTTCTTGGACATAATGGAGCTTGCAATCAACGGCACAGCCTCTACAGTAGCTGTCACGTCACGTAGAGCATACAGCTTCTTATCGGCAGGTGTCAGATTGCCAGACTGTCCGATTACGGACACGCCAATATCACGCACCTGCTGCAAAAATTGCTCGCGTGTGCGCTCTACTTCAAAACCTGCGAAGGACTCCAACTTGTCGATAGTGCCTCCTGAGTATCCAAGGCCTCTTCCAGACATTTTTGCCACAGGAATACCCGCTGCCGCTACCAGTGGCGCAACAACAAGAGTAGTTTTGTCCCCTACTCCGCCTGTACTATGCTTGTCTACCTTAATTCCTTGTAGAGAAGACAGGTCAAGCTGTTCGCCTGACCCTGCCATTGCCAAGGTTAGATCTCCCGTCTCTCTCGCCGTCATGCCACGGAAAAAGACTGCCATTGCCCATGCGGACATTTGGTAGTCAGGAATACTTCCATCTGTATAGCCTGTCACCAGAAATTGAATCTCTTCTGTTGTCAGTTCTCCGCCATCACGTTTTTTGGCGATCATATCGACCATACGCATTGTTAATCCCTCCGAATCCGTTACTTACAGTTTGGCTACGATACCGTTGACCAGAGCCAAGAATTGAGATTTGACCTTCTCTGTTGTTTCCATAACTTCATCATGGGACAGAGGCTGTTCCAAAATACCTGCTGCCATGTTGCTAATGCACGAAATACCGAGCACCTTCACACCCATGTGTCGTGCCACGATTACTTCTGGTACAGTTGACATCCCTACAGCATCCCCGCCTAACAGGCGAAGCATACGGATTTCCGCAGGAGTTTCGTAGGAAGGACCTAGCAAACCTGCGTATACACCTTCACGAAGCTGGATTCCTTGCTCGGACGCAACTTCATGAGCGAGCTTGCGGAGCTGTTTGGAATAAGCCTCAGACATATCCGGGAAACGCGCTCCCAGTTGTTCATCATTTGCACCGATCAAAGGATTGCGGAACGTCATGTTGATGTGATCGGAAATCAGCATGAGGTCGCCTGGATTGTAGCCTTCGTTAATTCCGCCAGCCGCATTGGTCACCATAATAGTCTCTACGCCGAGCAGCTTCATGACACGGATTGGGAAAACAACAGCATCCAGTCCATGCCCCTCATAAAAGTGGAAACGACCTTGCATGGCAACGACTTGTTTGCCTTGCAGCTTACCAATCACGAGTTGTCCTTTGTGGCCGACAACGGTGGACACAGTGAAGCCAGGGATTTCATGATAAGGAATGATCACTGGGTTTTCGATTTCATCTGCCAATACACCAAGTCCTGATCCGAGTACGAGACCAATGGTTGGTTTTTCTGTCAATTTCGGTTCGATATATGCTACTGCGTCATGGAAATTTGCCAATTTAACTCTCTCCTTTTTTGTGTTTCTTCTATTATATAAATGTTTATTTTTACTTTACCTTTATAAACGATTAAGGAAGCTCTTCCCAATCACGGGAGCAGTTACTCCAAAATTGTCTGCGATGGTCGCACCCAAGTCCGCAAATGTCTCGCGGATACCCAAATGTTGTCCAGCTTGAATACCCTTGTGATAAGCAAGCAGCGGAACGTATTCTCTGGTATGGTCGCTGCCATGATGTACAGGATCGTTACCATGGTCTGCCGTGATTACCAGCAAATCATTTTCTTGTAGCGCTTCCAAAAGCTCTGGAATACGAGCGTCGAACTCCATCAATGCCTGACCATACCCTTCTGGATCACGGCGATGACCGAACTTCGCATCGAAGTCCACGAGATTGACAAAGGAAAGTCCCGTAAACGATTGTTTCATCGTGCCCAAAATTTGATCTACACCATCCATGTTATCTTTGGTACGGATAGATTGGGTAACACCCTCTTCAGCGTAGATGTCGCTGATTTTGCCAATGGCAATAGAAGAAAGACCAGCATCTTGCAGACGATTCATGACTGTCGGAGCAAATGGTTTCACGGAATAATCATGACGATTTGCTGTGCGGCTAAAATTGCCTGGCTGCCCCAAAAATGGACGCGCGATGACACGAGTAACGGCGAATTCATCACGAAGCGTCAACTCACGGGCTACCTCGCAAATATGGTACAGCTCTTCAAGCGGAACGATCTCTTCGTGTGCTGCCACCTGGAATACACTATCCGCAGATGTATAGACAATCACTGCACCCGTTTTCATATGCTCTTCGCCAAGCTCGTCGAGAATGTCTGTTCCAGAAGCGACTTTGTTCCCGAGCACCTTGCGACCGATACGCTGCTCAAATTCCGAGATCAACTCTTGGGGAAATCCGTCTGGATACGTGTTAAACGGAGTAGACACATGCAGACCCATGATTTCCCAATGACCCGTCGTCGTATCTTTCCCCATGGAGATTTCCTGCATTTTCCCATAATGGGCCATAGGAGCTGCTACTGGTTCAACGTTTTTTAGTGGTGCTATATTTCCCAAACCCAATTTTTGCAGGTTGGGCAATGAAAATCCTGCCACTCGTTCCGCAATATGACCTAAGGTATTCGCTCCTGCATCATTGAACTTAGGCGCATCAGGTTGTTCGCCAATCCCTACGCTGTCCATGACGATCAGAAAAACTCGAGAATACTGCATCTTAACGCCTCCTGTTTACCAGTCATTCATTTCTATCATCAAGTCGTCAGACGTCTGACCTGATTCAGAAAATTTTTCTCCGCCCGACAATCAGGCGGAGTCGATCGTTTTTTCATACTCATGCTCGCGGATGTGTCTTGGCATAGATATCCTTAATCCGCGTTCTGGTTACATGTGTGTAAATCTGGGTAGTTGAAATATCAGCATGCCCAAGCATCTCTTGAACAGAGCGCAAATCGGCTCCATTTTCCAATAAATGAGTGGCAAAAGAGTGGCGAAGCGTATGGGGTGTAATCTCAGCACGGATGTTTGATTTTTGGGCATATCGCTTAATAATTTTCCAAAAACCTTGCCGTGTAATTTGTTTGCCCAAGTGATTCAGAAATAATGCAGTATCGCCAGTTCCTTTTACCATCTTGGGGCGCCCTGCCTGCAAATAGTGGCGAACCATTTGAATGGCAACTGAGCCTAACGGAATGATTCGCTCTTTTGATCCTTTTCCCAAGCATTTGACAAAGCCCATATCCAGATTCACATCAGCACTATCCAGATTGACTAACTCCGAGACACGAATGCCTGTCGCATATAAGAGCTCAAGCATTGCCTTGTCCCGCAGCCCGGCAGGATGATTGACAGGAGGACTTTCCAAAAGACGTTCCACTTCCTCAACAGAGAGCACTTTCGGCAAGCGTTTCTCGATCTTCGGTGTTTCCAGATGGATGGATGGATCTTTATCTATGTATTTATCCCGAATGAGAAACTGATAAAACGCCCGTATCGATGCCATGTTGCGAGAAAGCGTTGCTGTAGCACGTCCTTTTTCCCGTAAAACAAGTAAGTACCCAATGATGTGCGTCCGAGTAGAATCCTCTACGCGAGTGACACCTTGCTCTTGTAAATACGAGGTAAAGGCCACCATATCCCGTTGATAGGATTCCAGGGTATTTCTCGATAACCCTTTCTCCACAGTCAGGAAATGAATAAACTGATCAATCAGACTGTCCATGAAGTGTCCCCTTCTAGCTGATAAGTATCTTGTATAGCTTTCCACAAAGAAAAAGAAACTCCTGCTTCTCCAGATAAAAAACTCAAACCTGCATTACTCTCCCGTTAAAAAAAAGAGCTGTAGTCGTGCGACATATCCGTCAAAATCCTGTGTCTGAGAGGTATTGATCACTTTTACTACCTTCACCGCGTTACCATGCGGTTCATGATAAGGGTTTGCCGGGAGAAATTTGTCCGCCAGCAATGTAATGATGCCATAGGAGAGCAAGGTACAGGTAATGAATAAAAGCAAGAAACGAAGCCCCTCCATCAAGCGGCGATAAGAGACCTTCATCCGTAAGCCTCCTTACAGACTTTCTTTCATTTATATGCACTTGTCCCCTACTCCATTCGAATCGATCCTCTCCTAGGATTCCACAGGAATAGGTCTGCCATTACAAAAGCTCCCAAGGAAAAAAGAAAAACTTCTCCGTTCCCAGAGAAGTCGACTTTATTTGAAGTCCTCCACGTTCACTTTATCTACACAACGATTGCAGATCCCGTAGAAGGTCAATCGGTGGTCGGTAATATAAAAGTTGTAAACATTCTTGACTTTTTCTTCTGCTGTGACAAGCAGATCTTCAAAAATTTCATCCACCGTACCACAATTAAGGCAAATGAGGTGATGATGGTGATAGGCAGCATTATCATCACGAAGATCGTAACGAGCTACGCCATCGCCAAAATTCATTTTATGAAGGATCTTCAGTTCGCTCAACAGCTCTAATGTCCTGTATACGGTTGCAAGCCCGATTTCCGGTGCTTTATCCTTCACCAGCAAGTAAACATCTTCCGCACTCAAATGATCTTCTTCATTCTCCAACAACACGCGAACAGTGGCTTCACGCTGTGGTGTCAGCTTGTAGTTTTGTGAATGCAACTGCTGCTTAATTTTCTCTAATTTTTCTTCCAACATTAATGCCCCTCCCCGCTCGCATGAAACCTGTTCCTATTATAGTAGAGGGGCATCGAATAAGTCAAATGCATAAGTTCTTACCTGAGAATTATTCTTAATTAAGTACGAGCTGCATCAGCCTTGGGGAGATGAAGGTTTCAAACAAGGCTGCAATCGTTAATACCGCCAGCATGCTAAGTACAAGAACGGTATAGCCCATAAAATGCGGCATGATGACATCCCTTTTACTTAGCACTCTCGTCCGTATGAGTCGAAGCGAGAACGAAATTCCGCTGACGCCTACAATAAAAAGGGCAGGGACGACTAATAAATTTTGCGGGAGAACACCCACCATGGCAAATGTTACCCCTTGCCATTGGAGCTGACTCACCAAAAAACCAACAGTGAAACCAACCACGACTCCTTTTAAGAAGAGCATCAACAAAATCATAGGCAACCCAATAATGGATAATCCCAGCACCCACATGATCGCTATGGTTTTGGCATAATGACCAAACGCCTGCTGAAAATGGGCACTGGTCTCAGGGATGCCATCACTGCCAAGACTGTTGAAAAAATATTGCAGAAAACCGTACAGCTCCTGCTTCTGTGATAATGGCAGTGAATTGACGAGGACGGCTCCGAAAATAATGCCCATCGTAAACAGGACGATCGTGAACCAGTAGAGTGACTGATGCTCTTTCGCATAGGATTGGATAGTTTGTCCGACTCGTGAACGCACGCTTCGTCGCCTCCCGCTTGGCTGATTACTGTACAGCTTATGCGGACGAGTTCCACCCTATGACAACCTACATCGGGACGATTTTCCCGTAAGTACCGGCTCCGCCCTTTTGAATGGAGAGCTTTCCCTCTCGTGCTTGTACGATAAGTGAAGCGATTTTCTCGCCGACCACATGGGTGAGCTCTTCTTCGGTCGCACGATGCAGCACGTTCATCTGTGTACCAAACGACCGATACAGCTTATCCAATAATTTCGGACCAACTCCCGGAATGAATTCCAACGGGATTTGCTCGATATAAGGAGGACGGAACGTCGGATGCTGGCCAGCCTCTACATCCGCCAGCTGATCAATACGCGCTGCAACCCCTCGCACAATTCGTTGGAAGCCGCATTCCGGACATTTGCCTGAGGCATCCGCCGCGAGTAAGGACTGGCACCCTTGGCAAGCCGTTTGATGGTACTTTCCAAGCTCGGGATGCAGACCATAATTCACATGAACCCCTCTTCCACCGATGCGCTTAATCGCTTTCACCCACTCTGCGAAAGAACGCTCTTGCATATGCATCGCTTGATATTCCCGGCCTATCTTCGCCAGAGAATGGGCATCTGAGTTTGTGAGAAAGGTTTTGTCATGGAGCTCGGATATGCGGTCCGCCATTGTGGTATTGGCGCTCAATCCCAGCTCAACCGCATAAACGAGCGAAGGATCAAGCACTTCTGCCATCGCATCTGTACAACTTCCGTACATCCCTTTATGTGGCGTAAAAATATGGGCCGGGATCATAAGGCCCTGCAATTGGTGGACACAGGCTTGCAATTCCCTTAGTGAGGTGTAAATACGCTGAGAGCTTAATTGCACATTTTTGCAGCGTTCAGACAGCCATGCGGTAAATTGCTTCATTTCTTGCAGCTTCGGCAAATAAACGAGAAAATGAGCTGCACCACGTCCTGGCTCTTTGATTTCTACTTCGCACCCCAAGATTAACAACGTATCTTTGTAGGAAATTCCTCCATCCGCCTGTTCAGTCGCTAATCCCTTTTCCAACAGATCTACCAGCTCATCCTGAACCTCCGGCGAATGTGCATCGATAATCCCAATGACATCCATCCCTTTTTTATCTGAGGCCTCCTCCAAAATTTTGGTGAGAGTCATTTGGCGAGAAGCCGTTATTTTCACAGGTTTACCCGTCCACGTACCACCGATGTGAATATGCATGTCACAAAAATACGAGGTAAGCATGGTACTAGCGACGCTCACGCAGCATTTTGTTTTCCCATGCAAACAATGCCACTACTGTCTTGGCATCTCGAATTTCTCCACTTTGATGCAGAGCATGTGCTTCTTCTAGTGTCACTTCCAGCACATCAACAAACTCATCCTCGTCTGGCTTGCTTTCTCCTTTTTTCAAACCAGTAGCCACAAAAACATGTAATATTTCATCCGCGAAGCCTGGCGATGTGTAAAAAGAGCTAAGCGGTGTGTACTGACTCGCAACGTAGCCTGTCTCTTCCTCCAGCTCGCGAATTGCACATGCGAGCGGCTCTTCCCCTGGCTCCAGTTTTCCCGCTGGGATTTCTACAATCGTACGCTCCAATGGCTTGCGGAACTGTCGAACCACAACCATTTTGTTATCATCTGTTATCGGCAATACAGCAACCGCTCCTTGGTGATTCACGATTTCTCGCTTCGCTGTGTTGCCATTTGGCAGAAGTACCTCATCTACCTTGACCTTGATAATTCTTCCGTCATAAATCGGTTGACTCGAAATGGTTTTTTCATATAAGTGATCATATTTACTCACGGTCGTCATCATCCTTTTTTCGTGAAGTCGTTCTAAATCGTCGATTCCCTCCATAAGTTGGGAGCATAGAGCTTGTCCACCTTATTGTATCGGAGGAGATCATGAATGAAAACATATGTTAGCGAAAAGCAATTGCGTATGGTAGGGAAAGCTTGGGAGATCAAGGCTGCGCTTCGTTCCTGGTCAAATAAAGACGCAACCCTTCAAGAGTACTTGCTGAGACGGGCAAATGCGGGACGTCGTTAACGGTTTGGACGATATAGCCCAGACTGTTTCCTACAAAATCGGCTGCCATCCATGCCGTTTGAAAAGGCGCAGGGTCCTCTTGCCAATTCCGCCCCATTGTAGAAAAGGACAAGCCATACCCCTTTTCCAGTGATGCCAGTTCTGACAGGTCTGGGACTTTTCCCTTGATAAAAATGTGCTTCTCCCCAACTTCTATTGTCTTCATTTGCCACGAAAGGACTTCATCTCTTTCATCCCCGAAAATCGGGATTGTAACCAGAGCAGGGCAAAGAGCAAATCTGTTTACGATCGATATGGTATGGTGACTGACACCGTAATGTCTGGCACGTTGGTCCCCAAAGCTGATTCTGGGAATAAAAAAGGGTATTCCTCCAAGAGTGGATACGGCATGAATGACCTCAGCTAACTGAATTCCCGAGAAGCCATAAGATGTACCCGTACCAGCTACCCCAGGTCCCAGCATACAAATTATGATATCGGCATGCTCTACTTGGCGTGCTGCCAATAAGCCACTATGAATCGTCAAAGACTCACGATCTCCGCCCCACGCATGACCAGTCGTCACTGTCGCATCCAAGCCCCCGATTGCTTTTAATAGATGGACGTGCTGGCTCAAGGCAATCGGCAAAGATGCGCCGTCCGGCATCACATATACGATACGGGCATTTGGATTTTTTTTACGCAGGGCAAGGACAGCAACCGGTAGAAGACTGTGCAGCTCGCTGATCAAAACAGGAGTACCTTCCAAGGATAAGTCTTCTTGCAGAAACAAATAGTGGTAAGGACTGGCCTGTTCTTCTACCGAATCAACCGCGAGCTGCCATGGCGAATAGCGCATTTTCATGACATGCCCCCACTCATTCGGAAGGACATCCGTTTCCTCTGGTTGTGTGACCTTTCCTACGACAAAGTGATAACCACCTGTCCCCAATTCAAGGCGAACAGCGGTTGTATTGATCAAAAGTAAATCGCCACTTTTATAATCCTCCTGCAAAAAAGACAGCACTCTCTCCATTTTGAATCCCGCAACCGATTCTATCCGGACTTCGAGTATCTGCATCCCTTTTTGCTTTTCCAGAACTTTTTGGACCGTCCCTACCACCAAACGGAGCACTCAGTCTCCCCCTTTCATTCCTGCCTCGTCCCCGAGCTTTCTATTCAGTCTATGATGAACAGTGGTTGTCTCAATCATGCAAACAAGTAAACGAACGAACAAAAAGGCCGGAACCCCTCGCAAGGAGATTCCGACCTCTTTAGGTTACTCTTGTACTTCTGCAATCACAGCAAGCACCAGCTCAGCCGCTTTGTTCAATTCAGCGATTGGCATGCGCTCGTTTTTTGTATGGATTTCTTCATAGCCAATAGCAAAGTTTACGCTTGGCACGTTGTAGCCGTTAAATACGTTACCGTCGCTTCCGCCACCGCTTGCAACCAGCTCAGGATTGCGGTCTACACGTTTAACTGCCGCAATCGCTTTTTGTACAACTGGCGTTTCTTCGTTGAATTTGTAGCCGTGGTACATAAAAATAACCTCATTTTCGCAAGTCGCACCCATCTCAGCTGCCACTTCTTCAAATGCTGTTGTCATTTTCTTCACTTGCGCTTCCAACTTGTCCATTACCAAGCTGCGAGCCTCGGACCAAATTTCCACATAATCCGTTACGATATTGTACGCTTTTCCACCTTCAAAGCGACCGATGTTTGCTGTTGTGTCTGCATCGATACGGCCCAACGGCATACGGGAAATAGCTTTACTAGCAACCGTTATAGCACTGATGCCATCCTCTGGATTCACACCTGCATGCGCTGCTTTGCCGTGGATTTTAGTTACGATGCGGTATTGACCAGCACCAGCTACTGTAATTTTTCCAACTGGACCTTCCGAATCGAGGATGAAGCCCATCTCTGCCTTCAGCAGGCTGGAATCCATTGCGCGGGAACCAACAAGTCCGGACTCTTCTCCCACAGTCAATACAACTTGGATCGTTGGATGTGGCAGGTTTTGCTCTTTCAAGCTGCGAATACCTTCAAAGATCGCCGCGATTCCTGCTTTGTCATCTGCACCGAGGATCGTTGTTCCATCAGAATAAATGTAGCCATCGCGAATTTGAGGCTTGATTCCGTTTCCTGGTACGACCGTATCCATATGGCTGCTAAACAGGATGGTTGGGCCTTTTCCAGTTCCCTCCAACGTTGCGATCAGATTGTTGGCACCATGTCCGGTTTTCGCTGCTGCGTCATCCTCTTCTACGGTAAAGCCCATCTCAATCAGTTTTTCTTTGAGCACCTTGTTGATCTCTGCTTCGTTCTTCGTTTCACTGTCAATCTGGACGAGCTCCAAAAATTCATTTAACAAACGCTCTTGGTTGATCGTACTCACACTCGTTACCTCCTGATTGTACTGCCCGATTTTGGTACATATTCACAAGTTCCAGTATACCGCAAAAAAATTTTTTCTACTACGTAAACGCCTATGATTCTTTCGGATATTGGCACAGCTCATACAAAACGCCATTTGCTGCCTTCGGATGCAAAAATCCAATCAACGCATCGTGCGCACCCGCTTTGGGGATCTCGTGAATAAGGGGTACACCTTGCTCTTTTAATGTGGCTAACCGAGCCGTAACATCATCTACATCAAAAGCAATGTGGTGGATGCCTTCTCCGCGCTTTTCCATAAATTTTGCTATCGGACTCTCATCACTCAACGGCTCTAGTAATTCAATATGACTTTCGCCGATCTTTAAAAATGCCACCTGTACTTGTTCGCTCTCTACGATTTCGGTTCCAACCAACTCCAATCCCAATTGCTCGGTATAAAAGGGAAGCGTCTTATCCAAGCTTTTTACCGCAATGCCGATATGGGCAATTTTTTTCGGTGCGCTCATGAATGATCATCCTTTTGTAAGTGGTTGTCTCATTGGCTGCAATTCGGTACAATTTCAGCATGGGCAAAAAAAGAAAGCCAATGATATCCTTTTCTTCATTCTAGCACAGCCACTTACAGAATCACCTGATAATTTCCTCTACCTTGAAAGGAGGTTTGATTAGAATGAGACACCAATCGCTCTTTGCCAAAATCCTGATCGGCATTCTAATACTCTCACTCATCGTTCCCACGTTTTTTTACTTTCAATAAACGAGTGATAAAACAATGAAAACCCCTTTCCGACCAAAAAGCGGAAAGGGGTTTTTCTTTTGTCCTAGCTCGTTTTTATTTATAAACGTATACGCTGGAAGTTTTCGCATCCCAGCCAACTTTGTAACCAAGATTATCCGTTACTGTGCGGATTGGAATCATTGGCATGCCGTTTTTGAGGACAACAGGTGTTGGCAGTTGAATATCTGTTTTCCCTACTTTTGCTGTTTTCGACCCAACTGTAAACTTCACGACTTTGGTTCCACTGATAACAGCAACACTTGAATTGTTCCATTGCGTAGTCAGTGCCAGTGCTTCTTTAAAGAATTGAGCTGGAACCATGGTCGTATTTCCATC
Source organism: Brevibacillus brevis NBRC 100599 (assembly GCF_000010165.1). NCBI lineage: Bacteria > Bacillati > Bacillota > Bacilli > Caryophanales > Paenibacillaceae > Brevibacillus > Brevibacillus brevis. The sequence goes on along the minus strand of NC_012491.1, from coordinate 2,455,139 downwards.
AATGTAAGGAGCTACAGAGAGAGGATACGTTTTTCCATGCAGGGTGAAGTTTGCTGCATTCACTTTAAAGGCAGCCGAGTTCATTGGAATAGTAGTCGATGGTTGTTGCGGCTGTTGTGGTGTTGTCGTTACAGGCTTTGTTTGAGCCGGGGTAGGCATTCCTACACCAACAATACGAGAAAACAACAAACCTCTTTCTTCGGACGTAAATACGCTAATGCTATATGTGTTTTTCACAGCAGGGTTTACGATGTTCGCTGCTGGATTGATCACGATGTTAGCGTTTGTTGCCGCAGGAATATCCTGAGACGGATAAATCAGAACGTTTTGTCCACGAACGGCAACGAAATTCGAACCTACACCATTCACAGAGATGTTAGCTGGCGCGATATAAGCCGGTACCTTGTAGCCCACTGGGAATACGATCTCGATGAAATCACGCTGCTTTTGCAGACCAACACCCATTCCTTTGATTGCTACATTCACACCCGTCTGCTTGCCAAGTGCATTTTGTGTCAATGCGATGGTTGCGGTGCTATTGTTAACACCAGTATTTGGTGTAGGTACTGGAGTTGTTGGGTTAGTAGGCGTCGGATTGGTTGGCGTCGGGGTCACCGAAGAGCCACCGATGCTGAAGGATTTGGATTCCAAAGTTCTTCCGGAAACAGTAGCCTTCAACGTGTAGCTGCCAGCCGTTTTTGGATTCGAAATCCACGCTCCGTAAGTAACTTCAACCTTCACTTTGCTAGTCGCTTTGAAGCCTGTTGGTGCAACCAAGGCGACTCTATTTCCGACTGCAGTTGCTTTCCTCGCTGCTTTCCCGTTGATCAAGAAGTCGGATGCTGTCAAAATGCCCGGTACCATATCCGACGACGGGAACTCAAGAATCAATTCTCCATCTTCTTTCAACTCTTTGCTGCCGAAGTCAGCATCAAACGTGTAGCTAGTGCGAGCTCCTACTCCTGGATCAGACAGATTAACCGTAAAGCTGTCAGAAGCGTTTGAGCTGGAGCCGTTTTTCGTAATTTCGAATGTGTCTGACTCATATGTCGTACCATCGTATTTCACTTTGATAACATATTTGTCACCGGAACTTGGATTCTCAATGCCAGCAGCTTTGTCAAATTCCAACGTAATGTAATCATCTGAGTCTGCTCCACTCGGAATCTTGATATCTACCGAGCTACCGCTAACACTAACGGATTTCGCTTTCGTACCGTTTACCTTTACATCGTCTTCATCAATGCTCGAAGGCAGCATGCCTTTCTCTGGGAAAGTGACGGTAATGGTGGAGTTCGTCTCCAGCTCATCGCTACCCTTCAGAGAAATTTTGCCGAGCTTGAGGCTTACTTTATCGCCTGCTGCTTTGCTGCTCAGCGTAACGCTGTAATCGTTTTTAGACTTACTACTGCTGCTGGAGCTGCTTTTTTTGATCTCAACTTCGTCTGTGTCAGAGCTCTCATTTTCGGTTTCTACTTTTACATCATATGTACCTTTATCATCAGGATTGGTGATCCCGTTTTTAATGGTAAATGAGATTTTATCTCCTTCATCAAAATCCTCATCCACCGTGATGATCACTTCATTGTCATCCACTTCAACTTTTTTGACATCTATACCGGAAATATCTTTTTTACTGATCTTTTTATCCACATCGAAATCATCATCGAACTCAACTGTGATGGTATCTCCACTCGACAGGTCTTCTTCAAGCGTGAATTTAATATCATAGTCACTTTCTTTCCCAGCACCATCGTTGTCAGCTGATACATCCAATTTTTCAATAGCATATGCTTGCGGTACTGCAACAAAAGGTGTAGCTGCCAGCGCTGATGCCAGCACTATTGGTAGTGCTTTTTTACTTTTCTCCATGTTTTTCCTCCCATAATTACCGTTAATCTGGAAAACCCTCTAGCATGACGCTACCAGTCTACCACAAATGCTATCAGGTGGGAATCATTTCTATGTCATTTATGAGACTTCCTGGCTCCAATTGTTAAGACGAAGATGACTCGGAAAAAGTTACATACGAAATGATCCATTTGGAAAATTTTTTTGGTGATTCTTTTATCAAAAAAACCAGGTCTTTGCTTGACCTGGTTTTTCGACACTCTAGTACAGCTTTGTATCCGGTCCTACATTCTCAAGCTTTTGTTTCACACTCTGCAGGAATCGCCCGCAAACCAGACCATCCAGCACGCGGTGATCCAAGGACATGCACAGATTAACCATAGAACGCACTGCAATCATGTCGTTAATGACGACAGGGCGTTTCACAATGGATTCGACACTAAGAATCGCAGCTTGCGGAGCATTGATAATCGGCTGAGACAAAACAGAGCCAAAGGAGCCTGTGTTGTTAACCGTAAAGGTCCCGCCTGTCATGTCATCCATCGTCAATTTCCCTGCACGGGTGCGTGCTGCCAGATCATCGACTGCCTTCGCAATGCCAAGAATTGATTTTTGGTCAGCATGCTTGATGACAGGAACATAGAGAGCCTCTTCCGTAGCCACTGCGATGGAGATGTTGATGTCCTTTTTCACAATGATTTTGTCATGAGCCCATGTGGAATTGATCATCGGGAACTCTTTCAACGCTTCTACAACCGCTTTGATAAAGAACGGCAGGAACGTGAGGTTGAGTCCTTCTTTTCTCGCAAATTCGCCTTTTGCCTGATTACGGAAGTTAACGAGATTGGTCACATCTACTTCGACCATCGTCCAAGCGTGTGGAGCTTCATGCTTGCTCTGTACCATCCGGTTTGCAATCGTACGACGAATCGACGTTACAGGTACAACTTGATCACCACTTGCAACCGGAATATCTACGGAAACAGCAGAAGTCGTAGCAGGTGCTACCGGTGCAGGTGTTGAAACGACAGTAGCTTGTTCGACCGCCGCTACGGGAGCCTGCGCGACTGTTTCTTTTACTGTCTCAGCTGGCTTTTGGCCGCCCGCGTCGATAATCGCTTGGACATCTTTGCGGGTAATGCGACCGCCTGCTCCAGTCCCTACAACGCGGGACAAATCAATGCCATGTTGCTGTGAGAGCATGACAACAGCAGGTGAATAACGTTGTTTTGGACCATCAACGACTGGTGCTTGTTGAATAGATACAGCCGGTGTAGCTGCCTTTGGCTGCTCGGTTGCAGGCGTTTGTGGAGCCGGAGTTTCCGTCGTGCTAGCAGGCGTTGCAGTTCCACCTTCTGCACCACTTTCTTCTATATAGAGGATCAATGTGCCGACAGCGACTGTCTCGCCTTCTGGCACAACGATCTCCGTAACGCGTCCTGAAACGGTAGAAGGAACCTCTGCGTTTACTTTATCCGTCGTTACTTCAGCCAGTGAATCGTATTTCTTGACTGTGTCTCCTACATTGACCAACCATTTGCTGATGGTGCCCTCGGTCACGCTCTCTCCGAGCTGGGGCATTAGTACTTTCGTTGCCATGATCCTTGGTCCTCCTCGCCTTAAAAGTTGGCCAGCTCGCGCATTGCTTCCAATACTTTTTCCGGGTTCAGCATAAAGTATTTTTCCATCGGCGGGCTGTATGGCATAGCTGGTACATCTGGACCACAAAGACGTTTAATCGGTGCATCCAAATCGAACAGGCAATGCTCCGCTACAATAGCAGCTACCTCGCCGCCTACACCGCCTTCTTTGTTGTCCTCGTGTACGATCAATACTTTGCCTGTCTTCGAAGCCGCTTCTACGATCGCTTCTTTGTCCAACGGATACAGTGTGCGCAAATCGAGAACATGCGCGCTGATGCCTTCTTGTGCAAGCTTTTCCGCAGCTTGCAGAGCGAAGTGCAGAGTCAAGCCGTAGGAGATCACTGTGATGTCTGTCCCCTCTCGCTTGACGTCCGCTTTGCCAATCGGCAGCACATAGTCGTCCTCAGGCACTTCGCCCTTGATCAAACGATAGCAGCGCTTGTGCTCGAAAAAGAGTACCGGATCTTCATCGCGAATAGCTGCTTTCAGAAGACCTTTTGCATCATAAGGTGTCGAAGGTGCCACTACTTTCAAACCAGGAGTGTTCGTGAACATCGCTTCCACAGATTGCGAGTGGTAGAGTGCACCGTGAACCCCGCCACCGAATGGGGCACGAATCGTGATCGGGCAATGCCAGTCGTTGTTCGAACGATAGCGCATTTTCGCCGCCTCACTGACAATTTGGTTCACTGCTGGCATGATGAAGTCCGCAAACTGAATCTCTGCGATTGGGCGCATACCGTAAGCGGCCGCACCAATCCCTACACCGACAATTGCGGATTCAGCCAGTGGCGTATCAATCACGCGCTCCTCGCCAAACTCTTCAATCAATCCGTTTGTCGCACGGAAAACCCCACCGCGAACGCCAACGTCTTCTCCGAGGATAAACACGTTGGAATCACGCCGCATTTCTTCACGCATCGCCATTGTAATTGCATCAATAAAAGAAATGACTGCCATAAAAGATCCCCCCTTATTCCCCGTATACGTATGTCATAGTCGATTCTGGTGTTGGATATGGCGCGTTTTCTGCATATTCAGTGGCTTCATCCACTTCCAGTTGTACGCGAGCAAGCATATCTGCTTCCTTATGTTCATCCAAGAGTCCAATCTCTCTCAAATACTCAGCGAAAACAATCAACGGGTCCTTTTTCTTCGCTTCTTCCACTTCTTCTCTCGTACGATACACACGATCGTCATCGTCGCTAGAGTGCGGAACTAGGCGATACATAACGGCTTCGATCAGCGTCGGCCCTTGACCACTGCGGGCACGTTCAACCGCTTCTTTCATGACACGATATACTTCAATCGGATCGTTTCCGTCCACACTGACTCCCGGGAATCCGTAACCAATCGCACGGTCTGCTACACTTTCACAAGCCAACTGCTTTTTCAGTGGTACAGAGATCGCGTATTTGTTGTTTTCGCAGAAAAAGATAACCGGGAGCTTGTGGACACCCGCAAAGTTCGCACCTTCGTGGAAGTCTCCCTGGTTGCTGGAGCCTTCTCCGAACGAAGCATACACAACAAAATCTTCTTGCTTCATTCTACCCGCCAAAGCCATACCGACTGCGTGTGGGACTTGGGTCGTCACAGGGCTTGAACCCGTCAAAATATTGTACTTCTTGCCACCGAAGTGACCTGGCATCTGTCTACCACCGCTATTCGGATCTTCTGCTTTCGCAAAAGCGGACAACATACAATCACGGGCTGTTTGGCCAAAGACCAGCACCAAACCAAGATCGCGATAGTACGGGCACAAGAAATCTCTGTCTTTCTCCATGGCAAAAGCGGCTCCCACCTGAGCTGCTTCCTGCCCCTGGCAGGAAATCACGAACGGTACTTTGCCCGCACGATTCAACAGCCATTGGCGCTCGTCAATTTTTCTGGCCAATAGCATGTAATAATACATGTCAAGGACTTGCGCATCGGTCAATCCCACTTGCTCATGTCGCTTGGTTGTCATCGTTACATACCCTCCTTGCTAATTGTGTATCGCTTTTCCGTCGACAGCCTGAGCTGCCTCCATGATTGCTTCGGATAAAGATGGATGCGGGTGAATCGTCTGACCGATCTCCCACGGAGTCGCATCCAGTACACGGGCCAAGCCCGCTTCAGAAATCATATCTGTCACATGTGTACCGATCATGTGAACCCCTAACAAATCATTCGTCTTGGCATCAACGACCAACTTCACAAAGCCGTCATTCTCACCGTGAATCAGCGCTTTGCCCAGCGGCTTAAAGCTGAACTTGCCGATTTTCACATCGTAGCCTTGCTCTTTTGCTTCTTTTTCAGTGAGTCCGACATTTGCGACTTCAGGTCGGCTATACGTACATTTCGGAACCTTGGTGTAATCCATCGGGTGCGGGTTTTGTCCAGCCATGTGCTCTACCGCAAGTATTCCTTCATGCGAAGCAACATGCGCCAATTGCAGACCACCAATAACATCACCAATCGCATAAATATGGGGCTCTGCAGTCTGGAAAAATTCATTAACCACGACGACTCCGCGCTCGACTTTGATTTCTGTTGCTTCCAAACCGATGTTTTCTACATTCGCTTGGCGTCCTACTGATACGAGTACCTTTTCAGCTTCAAAGGTTTGGACTCCATCCTTGACTTCCGCCTGAATAGAGACTTTGCCTTCCCCTTTTTCCAACGATTCAGGCAGCACCTTTGCTCCCGTCACGATGTTGACTTTCCGCTTTTTCAAAAGACGAGCCAATTCCTTGCTCACTTCTTCATCCTCAAACGGCAATATACGGTCGGCGTACTCCACAACAGTCACTTCTACCCCGAAATCATTGAGCATGGAAGCCCACTCAATCCCGATGACACCGCCACCAACGATGACAACAGAAGCAGGCAATTGCTCCCACTGCAATGCTTCATCGCTAGTTACCACATAAGCTCCGTCGATGACCAAACCTGGAAGTGTGCGTGGACGTGAACCCGTTGCTAGCATTAGGAATCGTGGAACGATCATTTCTTGGTCCCCGTTTTCCTTTTCAATGCGCACAGCACCTGCCTGCGGAGAAAAAATGGAAGGCCCCATCACTCTTCCAAAGCCTTCAAAGACAGTAATGCTGCCTTTTTTCATCAAGTATTGAATCCCTTTATGAAGTTGGTCGATAATGCCCTGCTTACGCTCTTGTATTTTTGTGAAGTCATAGCCTACTGCACCTGCCGAGACTCCGTATTTGTCAGCTTCCTTCAGGGTGGAGAATACTTCTGCACTGCGCAATAGCGCTTTGGATGGGATGCAACCACGGTGTAAGCAAGTACCACCGAGCTTTTCTTTTTCCACGATTGCTACCTTCATTCCCAATTGGGAAGCGCGGATTGCCGCTACATAACCGCCGGTACCTCCCCCGAGGACGACTAAATCAAACTCTTGAGACACCACGATCTCTCCTTTCATTCGGAAAGCTAACCTGCGTATTAACGAGAATATGAATATTCAAAGAAAATCGTTTATGTATTCCTGACCGCCCTCCATCGAAGAGCGGACAGGAGTATGAACTTACTAGAGAAACGAGATTAGCGCTTGTAAACAGTCTTGCCGTTTTGCAGGAAAGTATTACGTGATCTTGCAACACTTGCAATGCGTTCTTCTGCCATGCGGTCAGCAGCTTTGTAGGAAGCCATGCCATCACGTTCAGCGATTTCGTAAATTTTCAGGATGTTGTCATAGATCGTTTCTACTTTTTTCAATGCACGCTCGCGGTTATAGCCTTGTAGCTCATCTGCCACATTGATTACACCACCAGCATTGATCACGTAGTCAGGTGCGTAGATCAGACCCATTTCGTGAATTTGGTCGCCGTGTTTCTCTTCTTTCAGCTGGTTGTTAGCTGCCCCTGCAATCACTTTTGCTTTGAAGAGCGGAATCGTGTCATCGTTGATGATCGCACCCAATGCGCAAGGAGAGAAGATATCGCACTCTACGCCAAAGATCTCGTTAACGCCAACGGCTTTCGCACCGAAATCGTTCACTGCGCGATCTACGTTTTCTTGATTGATATCCGTTACGATCAAATGCGCGCCTTCTTCATGCAGATGGCGGCACAGATTATACGCTACGTTTCCTACACCTTGTACAGCAATCACTCGTCCGGAGAGAGAGTCGGAACCAAACGCCAATTTAGCAGCAGCTTTCATTCCACGGTAGACACCGTAAGCTGTTACAGGGGATGGATTGCCACTGGAACCAAATGCAGGAGAAACTCCTGTTACGAAATCTGTTTCCAAGTGGATCATATCCATGTCTGCAACCGTTGTTCCTACATCCTCAGCTGTGATGTAACGGCCATTCAGACCTTGAATATAGCGACCGAAAGCACGGAACAGCTCTTCGCTCTTATGCTCGCGTGGATCACCGATGATGACTGCTTTACCACCACCGATGTTCAGTCCTGCTGCTGCGTTTTTGTAAGTCATCCCACGACCAAGGCGCAGTACGTCTACAATCGCCTCTTCTTCTGTTTTATACGGCCACATGCGCGTACCACCGAGTGCTGGTCCTAATGTCGTATCATGAATGCAAATGATTGCTTTCAAACCGGAATTTTCGTCTTGGCAAAATACCAATTGCTCGTAATCGTACTTTTGCATGTAGTCAAAGATGTTCACTGAAGAAACCTCCCTAGTATCTTTCGTTTTCCGCTTAGGTAAGCTGGCGTAACAGTGGGCTCCATTTGGAGAATTTCCCGACAAGAGGTATATGCAAAAGTCATGCCAACAAAACCAAACTTATGAAAGCGCTTTATTTACAAGGACGCGGAATGAGTGTCCCTACGTCAAGTCTGCATTTTTTTGCATATACGCGCAAAGATTTGCGTGCAATATTTTGCGTAGTCTCTTTTCTTACTCTTCCTGCACATCCATGATGCCCAATTTTTCCATCTTGTAGTACAAGCTGCGAATCGCGATTCCGAGGCGTTTGGCTGCAAGGGTGCGATTTCCTTTGGCTGCTGCCAGTTCCCGCAATATGTGCTGACGTTCTGCCTTTTCCACCGCTTCTTTTAACGTGGTGCCCGTGGAACCCTCCTGCGGGAGCTCTTCCTTTTTGGTCGAGACGATTCTTCTTTCCAGTGGAGGTAAATGCTCGGGCATAATGATTCGCTCGTTAATCCTCATATGAATCATCGCCCTGCCCAGTACATTCTCTAGCTCGCGTACATTGCCTGGCCAGTGATAGGACAGAAGCATCTGCAATGTTTCTTCATGCAGCTCCTCTACATTTCTTCCGTACTCCAGATTGGCTTTTCGTAGCAGATGCATAGCAATCGGCTTAATATCTTCCAAGCGCTGTCGGAGTGGAGGGATATGAATCGGTACGACGTGGAGACGATAGTACAGGTCTTCACGGAAACGTCCCGCTCCAATCGCAGCCTCCAAATTCACATGGGTAGCCGCAATGACGCGAACATCGATGTTGATCGGCTTCGTTCCACCGACTCGCACAACCTCGCGCTCTTGCAGAACGCGCAAAAGCATGACCTGCATGCTCATGGATAGCTCGCCGATCTCGTCCAAAAAGATGGTTCCGCCGCTCGCTTCCTCAAACAGCCCCCGCTTTCCTCCTCGACGGGCACCTGTAAACGCGCCTTCCTCGTAACCGAAAAGCTCACTCTCCAAGAGGCTCTCTGAGATCGCTGCACAATTAACCCGAATAAATTGGTTGTATTTTCGTTCACTTTCATTATGTATGGCGTGGGCAAACAGTTCTTTCCCCGTTCCCGATTCCCCACGAAGAAGGACAGTTGCTGGTGTGGACGCCGCCTTTTTGGCTTGCTCGATCGCTTGCTGCATGGATTCGCTATAGCCGATGATGTCTGCAAAGCTATATTTTGCCTCCAAATTGCGGATGATACGGCGAGCGCTCTCCAGCTCTTCTGTCAGGCGCTTGAATTCGGAGACATCGTGAATGACGCCAACGCTTCCTTTCATCTCCCCATCGACCACAACAGGTGCAACATTGACCACGACGTCCTTGCGCTTTGGTCCCAATTTCATAGGGACGCCTCTCACTGCCTTCTTCGTTTTCAGGACTTGCATGTGCATACTATCGCCTTCAGAAATGTCTACCGTCGCTGGTTTTCCGATAATGTCTTCTTGCGAAAAACCCGTAAGCCTCGTGTAGGCCGGGTTGATCAAAAGCCCATTCCCGTATTGGTCAACGACTGATATCGCTTCGTCCGATGATTGAATAATCGCTTGCAGCATGCTCTGCAAATCCTTCAAGTTCGTCACTTCTTCTGCCAACGCCATGATTTCTGTAATATCACGGAAAATGGCAACAGCTCCGACAACTTCCCCACGATCGTTGCGAACGGGCACGCGGTTTGTAATAATCCGCGTCTGGTTCGGCAATACCTGCTCTTGATTCAATTCGGGAGAGCCTGTCTTTAATACGATATGTAACCGAGTGTTCGGTATACGCTCCGAAACTTTTGTATCCAGCACTTCACTCGCCTCGATGCCCATCAATCGCTCTGCGGCTTTGTTGAACAACGTAATAATTCCTTGGCGATTGACCCCGATAATCGCATCATGCGTGGAGTTCAGCATCGTTTCCCGCTCCCGCTGATTTTGCATCAAGACTGCAATCAGCTTATCGCGTTCCCGAATCAATTTCATGACGATTCTCGTAAACGTTCCCGGGATGAGCACCGTCTTATCTTTCTTTAATCGCCTGAGATGCTCATACTCCCCCAGGTCCCCTGTAGCTTCTAAAATGACATCCAGATCCTCATCCAAATAAGGCTGATAATCCTGGTCGACAGGAATCCCCAATGATTGAGCGAGCAGTATGCCTGGGGCGTCAGGCCGCTGATCAACAACAGCAACGACTTGTAATCGGTCCATCTGGTTTAGCATCCGCAGGAGTGCTGTTCCACCACGTCCCGCACCAACGATGAGCAGCTTGTGCATGCGAGAGATCCCTCACTTTTTGAACAACCTCTTTACGATCCTACTGTTTACGATCTTACTCGTTACCATTGTACTCCAACAAACCGTTGATGGACAGGCGTTCTTCCCTAACGTGCGCTCGTTCGTGTGCAACAGGTACGGTGGACAAGGCTGTTGGCATTCGCTATGATGAAATGACCATACTGTGGTTGTTGTAGTTGTTTACGCATTCGAGAAAGGGGTGAAAACCCTTGGTATTTCAGAAAATCATTGCACTCTTAATTATGGTAATCCCGGCGGCAATCGCCATGTACGGAATCAAATTAATCCGTGACGCATTTTTTTATTCTGCCTCTCCGGATGTTGGATTTTTATGGGGAAAACTCATTTTAGGTATACTGGCTTTTGCTATCCCTGTATGGTTTATTGCCGGATTTATTCTCCATCATGAACGCAAAAAAAATCGCGTACAGCCCCGTTTCATGGTTCCTGAACCTGATGACGAGGACTAGACCAAACCGGACGAGCCAGTCTGGTTTTTTTTATTTTCAGCTTCTGTAACTCTCCCCCATTGATCGAGTCGTCGGAGCCAACTGACCTGTTCAATCACGCGGGAAAACGAGCAAAATTCTGCCGCAATCTGCATACACAGGAAAAGCACGAGCATACTCGCCTGAACATAAATCGGTGTCCCGATGACAAAGGAAAAGCCTGCTGCAAAACCCAAGGCATTCGCCCCTGTATCTCCGAGCATGATTTTGCCTCCAACGTCATGGGGAAACATGAGCATACTTGCAAGGAAGACAGGGATCAAAAAAATCCAGTTTGCCATCGCCGTACTGGCTCCTATTGTCCACAGGCCAAAAGCTCCTCCCAATGCTGTCAAGCACCAAAATACTTTAATCGCTCGTCCAGGCCGCAAATCAAACAAGTTAATGATATTGGGTGAGAGCGCAAGTAAACCAAAGGCAACAAAGCCTGCCCACAACGAATCCGCAAGAGATAGAGTGAGACAAAATGCCGTGCTTGTCCCTCCAATTAACTTCCACATCCCGCTGGTGATTCGCCTCTCTCGCCATAACACGCCAAAATGTCCACGAAAGCCTTTTGCATCTAGATCTGGTGCACGATCATCACGCCATCCCCAAAAGGCCATGGTGATCATACCTGTTAGAAATAATAAACCGTGCAGGAGAAGCTCGCTTTTGACCCCTCTGAGCAAAAATAGTCCGATCAGCACGATCCCTGTTATAACGCTCGAACACACGAGGATGAGCCCCCCTGCTGTCAGTACTGGCTCTCCTTCGAAATTAAACCGATTCATCCCCAGAGCTTTGAGCTTTTGCGTGCCGATTTTATACAGCGGACGGTCCAGCACCAGTGGAATAACGACCGCGACGAGCATCATGAGCATCATGATTTTCGTTTCCACGCTTGGCCCTCCCACCATTTCCAGCATAGCGTTCGGCTAATCGCGACAAACTCCTTCCCGCGATGACTGAAGCCTGCCCAATCGTTTTTCGTTTCACGATGCGAAAAAAAGACAGGGACCTCCGCTACACGATACCCTGCCCGCAAAGCATCGACAGTGAGCCCCACCTCTAGGCCAAATCCCTTATCCTGACTCCCCAATCGGTCAAGAAGCTCGCGACGTATTGCCCGTTGTCCCGATAAAGGTGCTTTTGCTTCAAAGCCTGTCAACATCCGGATGCCATGATGGGCCAAGCCTTTTGCTAATCCGAGACCTGCTTTCACTTGCGGAGGTGGCAGAACAGCTACCGCCATATCACAGACATCTTGTAGCACAGGCGTAAGCAAATGTGCTGCTTCTGCTGCGCTGTCTCGCAAATCACCGTCGAGAAGCATGACCACATCCCCACTGGCACACTTCCAGCCCAATTGAACAGCTGCACCTTTTCCTTGATTGCGCGATGCTCGAATCACCCTATCCGCCCACTTGCTTGCGATGTGTGCCGTCTCATCCTGACTGCCATCATCAACAACGATTAGTTCATCACAAAAAAAACGTTCACGGATGGCACGGAGTGTATCACCGATGGAAGCCTGTTCGTTGAACGCTGGGATGACGACGCTAACTTTTTTCACGTGAGCCCTTCCTCTCGGCCAATCTATTTTGCACTTGCTCCAAAAGTGCCCATTGTTTTGCAGGAGAGTCAGGCACATCTACGACATGTATCCAGGAATTCACCTGTTTTTCCCGTAGCCAAAGCGGGACTTGTCTTGCTACCACCAAAAGCACCCCATCTCCCCAATTATTACCCTCGTGATAAGAAATCACTTCCATGCCTACTGAATGCATCAGTTGCGTAATCTGTTCAGCAACGTTGCCATCCTCCTGCCAAACATACACCTTGCTTCCTGCAAGTTCATCCACATAGCGTATGCTCATGAGTTGGACGACTTCTTGGTTGCTGCGCGCAACTTCCTTCAGCAAACGATTTATTTGCTGCCTTAATTCATGGTTGCTTTTGAGAGCGCGATCGTACTTTGCTTCCATATTGGAAAGAATGCCTTTTGTTCCTTGTGTTATCCATGAATGGCCTGCGGTCCCTCCTAACAAGATACCTACCCCAAGTGCGACAAATATGGCAGCCAGTGATATCAAATGATAGCGGAAGGGTATCATGTCTACCTCCATGAAGTGCGTTGTTCATAACGTCCAAGTCCGCCAACTGGTCCAAATCATCTGTACAGCATGTCGGGTGATTGGATTAATAACGAGCGCGGCTGAAACAGGGAGAAGCATCGCGACTATACACCAACCCCACAGCTTCCATGACTCGCTCGGCCGATAGAGATGACTGACTCCTTTGGCATCAATTAGCTTTGTCCCAATCTTCGTGCGAACCAATAACGTGCTCGCCATGCCTTTGCGGCCTTTTTCCAGAAAATCAATCATATTGGTATGGGCACCGATCGTGACGATTAGCTCAGCCTCCTTTTCGTACGCTAGCAGCATCGCCACATCCTCACTCGTACCAGGTGCTGGCAAAACATGAAAAGGCAAACCGAGAGCTTTTATGCGAATCGTTCCAGGTGCTGTCCCATCCATGAAAGCATGGACAACGATCTCCGCTCCGCTTTGGAGTGCTTTGTCCGAGACGCTATCCATATCTCCCACAATCAGGTCTGGACGATACCCCGCTTCCATGAGGGCATCTGCACCGCCATCGACCCCGATCAAAACAGGACGATATTCCCGAATATAGGAAGATAGCGTCAGTAAGTCCTCTCTATAATGTTTCCCGCGAACGACAACTACGACGTGTCGCTGTTCCATTTTTGTATGTAATTGCACACGGCAAAGTGGTTTCATAAACAGGTCTTTCTCCTTGCTGGCGTACAACAGAGTGTTGTCGATAAACGACGAGAGTGTGTCATCCAACTTATCCTGCGCTTCATGCCATCGGTTCAAAACAGAGGGAACTGTCACCTGCTGTAGCCTGTACACATGGACCCACTTCTCCTCCAATAGGATGTACAAATTTTCTTCACGTATCGTTGCATACTTGCCCTCGATCCATTCCATGAACGAATCCGACACATCTACATCCAGTACCTCATAAAGTGTGACACCGTTTGCTAAAAGTTGGCGAGCCCCTTCAGCCGGGTATTGCCCCGTCATGAATGGCGAAAGGTTGAGGACGACTTTAACCCCTCTTTCCAGTAGGGACTGTGCTGCTATCTCATCAACGTCCGGATGATCAATGATGGCGATATGATGGGAGTGGAGACGTTTGCACAACTGCTTCGTCTTCAGATCAGCCGCTACGACAGCGGTGTATGAATGTGCTGCAGAACCATTTCGTTTGCCCACTTTTCCACCTCCGCCTTTAGTATGCTAAATATTTCCTCCCTACATGCAAAAAACGGTCAGACCGTTTTTTGCAGACCGCCAGCGGTCCCGTCATGTTCAATGAAAAACATCGAGATGTTTTTCACAAAAAAAAGAAGCCGTGCATCGAATGCACAACCTCTTTTAAGCGAAACGTTTTCAGTTTAATCTTACGCACCCTTGGCCAGGTAATAAATGATCAAACCATCTGCGAACAGGAAGACCACCAAAGATACAAAGCCAAATAAGATTGCAAATGTGTTTTTCGCTTTGATGGAATTCAAACAGCCCCAAGCGATAAAGAATGTGAAGATAAACATCAGGACGTCAAATAAAACTAGTTTCATTAACGACAACTCCTTCACCATGATAACGCAAACAGGAATACAATGGCAATTCCATTATATAGCTTCAGGTATTATGAGACAAGCATATCCAAATTTGTGAACAAAAAGTTTCACAATTATTTCCCTTTTATTGTGCCACAAGCTGCGCTACCTATCCATATACTCCAGCAATCTTGCTCATTCCATTTTTCTTGCCCGGCTACGTGATCATGAATGGTATGAACGAGGTCTTTCAGTTCTTCATCGGTTAATTCATGCAAAATGGAGCGGCCTTTTCTGGAAAGTAAGTCAGCTTCCAATTCAGACCAGCTATTGTATTCGCGTCTTGTCTCCCAAAGCGTCGTCTTGTTCACCTGTTCAAGCCCCGCGAGCTTCATCGTGTTCTGCACCATTGTATCATCCGGTCTTCGTGTCTGCTCTATCGTTAGCAAGCGCGGGTATCGAGTAAAGAAAAAACCGCGAAAATGAGTCGGTGAGGCTGGCATTTTGACATCGTCCATTGTCCGGTCCTGGATTAAGCAAATCCCGCCCGGTGCCAATAGCCTGATAACTTCTTTAAAAAACTTCTGCAAGTCTTGTTCCGGAAAATGATGGATCAAGGCGCGAGCGAATACAATATCCGCACACTGACTCGGCAATCCGGTTGAGCGGGCATCCCCTTGTGCAAACGAAAGCTTCGGATCGTCTGCGCATTGCTCGCTCGCCGCTTCCACCATCACGCGGGAAAAATCAATGCCCGTGACAGAGGCAGCTCCTAGCCTAGACCAAGCCTTACTGTAAATTCCTCCGCCACAACCGATGTCCACGACATTTTTCCCCACGGGATTGACGAGTGACAGGATTGTCTGACTCCACGAATCATCAGCGGTTCTCCCCGTATAGCTCAACTGGTTTTTTTCCGCGTGAAAATCAATTGTCATTCCTGCTTCGCCTCCATGAACTCTAGACGGTTTCCAAATGGGTCCTCTGTGAAAAAGCGAATAAGGTGAGGAATTTCTTCGTCAATCCGAAATGAGATCCCATTTGCTTGCAGATGCTCCATCAGCGAACCAATGTTTTGCACAAGGAACGCCGGATGTGCTTTTTTCGCAGGGATGAATCCTTCCTCTACGCCAATATGAATCATTTGCGCCCCACATTGAAACCATACACCACCTCGAACGAGAAGCTTCGCTGGCTTTGGAACCTCTGGCATTCCCAAAAGCTCACCGAAAAACTTGCGAGCTACGTCCTCTGTACCTGCTGGTGCTGCTAATTGTACATGGTCGAGCCCAATCCATTCATGCTTGGTTGTCATCGTCTTCTTGTCCTCCTCTTTTTTTGCACAGAACCATCCATTCGTCAATCTGATGGGTCATTACTCTGCCTTCGTTTGTGGTAATCCCAAGATACTCCTTTTGTTCATCTGTAGCGTTCAGTAGCAGATTTTCCACATTCACTTCCTGCTCAGATGATTCGGAGGTACGCTGAACCCATGCTAAAAATTCAAACCTTTTTTTGCGTTCCCGTTGCTTTTGCAAAATCAAGCCATTCGCTTCAAACAAAGCGTGCCATTCACCGACGGAAAGACAACGAGCATGACTGGGATCGCGTGTTTTCTCTACTTCATTTATGAATGCGGAAAGCGACGAGTCCTCAGGCGAAACATTGTCAATGAAGAGAAACACACCCCCTGGGGTCAGCACGCGACTCACCTCACGAACAAAAGCCGCCGGATCTGGAAAATGATGAGCTGCAATTCGGCATGTGACAATCTCAAATGATTCATCGAGAAACGGGAGAGATTCTGCATCAGCCTGCACATACATCACATTATTGACAAGTGCTGTTTCATTGGCAGCAGATGCCGCCATGAGCATCGGGCGAGTCAAATCCGTGGCGACGACCAAGCTCACATGAGGAGCCAAAGTCCTCGCTACGTGCCCACCTCCTGTAGCGATATCCAATGCCCGCCAGTTCTCTCTTGGCTGCATCCACTCTACCATTAGTTCCAGGTCGCAGCCTTTTGCATGCGTCTTGCTTTGCACGTATTGCTCTGCATTTTTTCCAAATTGTGCTTGAACAGCTTGTTTGATCTCCTCATTCTTCACCGGGAACACCTCCTGCCTTTATCATATTCCAATGTTTGTCATCCTTGTTATAGAATACAGATAACTAGTTATCGACAATTTGAATAGGAGGCATCTTACAATGGATCGAGAAAGTCTTGAGGTATTTTTGACGATTGCTCGTCATGGATCGATTAATCGCGCTGCACAAGCATTATTTTTGGCGCAGTCAACATTGACGCACCGATTGAAGCAGCTAGAGCGCCAGGTTGGGGGTGCGCTGTTTGTTCGTACTGCCTCAGGAGTAAGTCTTACAGGCGAAGGACGTCGGTTGCTACCGGTTGCGACGAGCATCGTTGAGCAAATGCGCTCCTTTATCCAGGAGAAAGAACAGCGCCAATCGATGAACATCGTCGCAGGAAAAGCTTTTGTCGCCTATGAACTGCCGAGACTTATCGGGGAGTACCGGATTGCTCATCCCGGCTTTACCTGCTACGTCCGCTCTACGTTGTACGAGGAATCCCTTAGCGCTCTGCTAACAGGAACGGCTGATATTGCCTTTCTCGGGAGCGAAATGTATCACCCGCACATCCATCAAGAATTCCTTCCCAGCGATCGACTCCTGCTCGTCATGGCACCCAGTCATCCTTGGGCAAGCGGGTTTCCAGGTTTTCAGGCATGGGGAACCGAGGAAATGATTGTATTCGGGAATCATACCGCTCCTTATCGCCAACGAATCGACCGCTATCTGGCCCAGCAGGGCGTTTTTCCGAATATTATTATGGAATTGGACAGTTTCAATGCTGTTAAAAAAATGGTCGAACGTCAGCTAGGGATCACCATCCTGCCGGAAAGAACCATCCAACAAGAGCTGGCGACCGGAAGATTAGTTGCCTACGATATCGCAAACGGCGAATTAGTGCGCCCCACTCTCATCGCCTACCTGCACCCAAAAAAAGAGGACGATGCTTTCCAGCAATTCGTCCAATGGATCAAAGAACATTATTAACAAAAGTTCACTGTAGTGTTAACACCGTAAGCTCTGGGCGGCAAAATAAACGAACTGGCAAGATCGTCGTACCCAATCCTCTGTTGGTGTACACAGCCATGCCACCTACCCGATACAGTCCTTGTACATATTTACGTCCGTATTGAGGCGTCATGAGATGACCAATGAAGGGCAAGCGTACTTGTCCGCCATGGCTGTGGCCGGACAGTTGGAGATGCACGGGATGCTCTGACGCAATATCAGCAAAATCAGGCTCATGCGCCAATAAGATTACGCTGCCCTTCGGCGGGATATTTTCGAGCGCCCTTGAAAGATCAGGTACACCATAGAAAATATCATCGACCCCCGCCATGTATAACTGCTGGCCACCCTTGTGTACGACAACGTGCCGATTATCCAACACTTCGAAGCCTGACGCGATTAAGCCATCTCGAACCTTTTGCTGTTCACCAGCTCGATAATCGTGGTTGCCCAAAACGGCGAATTTGCCTAATGGGGCTAGAAGCTGATTGAAAAGGGGAACGGCGGCGAATAGCGGTCGCGTCACTTCATCAACGATATCCCCTGTGAAGCAAATCAAGTCCGGTTTTTCGCTCTGGATTGCGGCAATAACTGGCTCCATCTCTTTCGGTTCAAAATAATGACCGAGATGGACATCACTGAAATGAATGAGCTTTGTTCCCTTAAAGCTTTCTGGCAATCCCGGTATCGTGATGGACAATCGTACGATATCCAGTGCTTTTCGTTCCCATACATGACCGTACACGCCAGTCGCTATACCGAGTCCAATCAATCCCCCTGCCCATTTACTGACTTTGTGGAGAAATGTTTTCCTTGAAATGGGAGCAAGGCTAGGATCACTCACTATCTTTCGTTCGCTCATACCCATTCACGACAACGTCCAATCTCCCCGTCGCCGGGTCAATAAGTAAACCATGGACATCCACATTCGGTGGTAGGAGCGGGTGATTTTTAATCGTATCTACGCTATTTTTCACACTTTCTTCAACACGATCAAATCCGTGCAGCCACTTGTGTAAGTTAATCCCTGCATGTTGAAGCGTGGAGAACGTTTGAGCCGAGACTCCTCGCTCCAGCATCTTCTCCATGGTGCGCTTGCTGTCGATCGCGCTCATCCCGCAGTCATAATGACCGACAACCATCACTTCTTCTGCATTCAATTCATAGATCGCCACGAGAATGCTTCGCATGATACTCCCAAAAGGATGGGACACGATTGCCCCGGCGCTTTTTACGTGCTTGATATCGCCATTGTGTATGTTCATGGCTTTCGGCAACAGTTCCACCAACCGCGTATCCATGCAAGAGAGCACGACCAGTCGTTTATCAGGAAACTTGGTAGTTTGGTACTTTTCATATTCATGTTTCTCTACAAATTCACGGTTAAAGGCGAGAATTTCATCCAAATTGCGCACTTTCACAGCACCTGCCTCGCTATTAGTAGTATGTATTTGTATCGTATGCTTTTCTATTTTACATAGGAGGATCAAAATCTCGCAAGGGACTGTGGCAGTTTCTTATCAAATGGTTCATTTTGTCAGGATGTAATGCTGCTCGTCCAAACGAAATTTTTTTGGTGAGAAGAGGTCTTCAATCGTTGAGTAAATAGGTTTTCTTTTTGTAAAATTCTCACCTATCCATAAACCATACAGTTCAACCTGCGTCTTGTCGTGATCAAGTAGCTCCTCGCACCAAGCATGTAGATGCATCATTCTTGCAATTCTTTTTTGATAGTCCTCTACGTATTCTTGATAATAACGAGGCCTCTCCTCTACTGGATACATCCCGAATTTCACTTTATCAGGATGCTTGGAAATGCTAAACCTGCAAGCGCAACCCTCTTCAGTTGTCACCCACCATGCCTGTTTTTTCGGAAAATGCCTGAAAAAATGAGGACTTTTTTCACGTGATAGCTTGCCTGTCAAAACATAAGGAGAGACTATCGGATTAGGCTCAATTCCTGGTGTTTCTCTTATCATGACGAATAATTCTAGGCACATGGATTCAGTTCCTCCGGAAAGAGTATTTTTTAGTTATAGTGAAAATACTCCAACTTTGGTAAAATCATCAAAAACATAATGAGGAGAGTTGCAGATTGAAATTTAGACTAGCTTTACTACTTGCACTAGCACTAATCCTTCCAGGTTGTAGTGAAACGGCAAGCACACCAGAAGTGCCACTACCTGCATATGTATTAGCCATTGACCGATTTGACGAAAGCACCGGAATGTGGATGGTTGCTTTAGCGACAGAATCAAATGATGAAAAGGAATTGCGCGCTTTAGTGGAAAATACTAGGGCCTTAGCGAAAGACAAGAAAGAAGAAATTAACTCCGTTTCTGTGACCATTATCAAACCAGATGGAAGGATTCCTTCCACTATTACGGCATTTGGCAGAATTGCCTTGACGAGTAAAGGCATGGAACAAACCGGATTGAGTAGTACCTCCGAAATGGTCTTTGAATATAGAAACGCACCCGCTGCAAGCCCCGAACAACCACCTACTACACCAGCTAAAGAAACAGCTAAGTGACCTCTGTGATTCTATTTAGTAAAATGGTATATTGATAATCAAAGCCAGGGTTAAAATACCTTGGCTTATTTCTTGTCCCGACACAATAGCCAATTCATCAGGTTAAAACTTGGAAAAGCTTTTCTACTTGTTTCTTATTTGCGAATGACTCATCAATCGATAAAAAGGATAATAGGGTAATTGGTTTTTGGGCTTTATCTGCCGCGAACATTTTGTGATGGCCATCCAATAAAAAATGACTATAAACCCATATCTCATCAAAATGATTCAACGGATATTTTATATCTAGGAAAGAAATGCTCAACGCTGTTGGTGTTTCTTTTAAATCCACTCTGTCCATGTAATCATTAATTGCTATAGGATTTAATGATTCACTGGATTGAATGGGTACTATATATTCTTCAATTTTCCTCATACTGCTAATATTCCTTAACCCAGCCTTGTAGTACTCAGTCCCATGTGCATCTCTTTTCATCCTAGGATACACCTTCAGCAAAGTTGCAATGTAATGACCATTGGGAATGAGACAGGATAAATCAGATAGGAATTCTTGGTCTAGTGAATTTATCCCCTGATTTAATTTGTTGGATATTTTTGTTGCGCTTTTCATATCCATTCCTGAAGCGCTGGCATAAAAAAGACAGGTTTCACAATCTATACCTGTATTGGCAATCTCTTTTCCCTCAATGGTTAGAAACCTTTGACGATAACCAGCCTGCTTATAGGCAATTGGTGATGTAGAAGAACGAATATGAATTTCTTTGTAGGATAATAGTTTACTCATTTTTCATTATCTCCAAGATCGTATTAACCTTTGTATTTCGAGGGGTTTTCCACATGACTCTCGATAACATAACCACAATGCGTACAGATTCTATGAATGATGGCAGAACCAAGAGAGATAATCTTGCCTAAAGGAAACACTGCCGCATCTCCAGCTTGCCTCCCTTTTCCAATCTCATTCCCTCCACATTTTGGGCATTGTTCGATTTGATTTTTCATTATGTACCTCGCTTTTTACTCTGTTTAGATTTCTATTATAGATGACACAAACCATTTTTTGTTAATTTATGCTAAGAAAAATGGAATTTAAAGAAAACCATTCGGTAAACTCTTCTAAGTCCCACCAATACAAAAAGACACTAGCAAGCAAATGCTAATGTCCTTTTATATTGGTTAAGGATCTTGAAAATAAGTATCTACATCCTAACTAATCTTCGCCTCAATCCGCAGCTTGTCCGCCACCATGGCAATAAACTCACTGTTGGTCGGCTTCGCCTTGGTGTTGGAAATCGTATAACCAAACAGGCTGGAAATGGAGTCCAAATTACCACGGGACCACGCCACTTCAATCGCATGACGGATGGCACGTTCTACACGAATAGCGGTTGTATTGAATTTCTTTGCAATGTCCGGGTACAGGACTTTGGTAATCGAACCAAGCAGCTCGACATCGTTGTATACCATTGTAATCGCTTCCCGTAAATACAAATAACCTTTGATGTGTGCAGGAACTCCAATCTCATGAATGATACTCGTGATGCTTGCGTCCAAATTGCGACCGCGGATTTGCAAGGTAGCTTGCGGTTTCGCAGAAGAAACAAAAGAAGAGGCGGGCTTGGTGGTAATGATTTGGCGGATGCGCTGAGCCAGCACCTCCATATCGAACGGTTTCAAAATGTAGTAAGCTGCTCCCAGCTCTACTGCTTTCTTCGTAATCTCTTCCTGCCCGAAAGCAGTCAACATGATAATTTTAGGTTGAGGACTTAAGCGCATGGCCTGAATTTGCTCCAAAACAGCCAAGCCATCCAGATGTGGCATGATGATATCCAAAATTAATACATCGGGTACACGTTCCTGCAGCAGTCGAACTACCTCATTGCCGTTGTAAGCAACACCCACAACATTCATGTCATACTGGCTACTGATGTACTCTTCTAACAGATTCACAAATTCTCGGTTATCATCTGCCAACAACACTTCAATCTTGCTCAAGGTCGTTCCTCCTAACAATGGACGGTCTTTTGGAAAGAAGGTGGCGTTCTAGAAGTTAACAAATCTAAAGGGATTAGTCCATACCATCTTTTTCTCTACAAAAATTATTCGACAAAGCAAATTCCATTCCTGCCAATGACGAAAGATTGAATGATTTAACTGATATTTCGACAAAGAATTCTTTCATTCCGAACCGATTCGTCAAAGGACTGCAAAAATCGGAAAAGCCGCCTCGCTTCGTTCGCGTGACGGCACTTCATTCAGGCAGCCTTGGGTGTATGGGTTCGGGATTCAGCAGTATCTCGGACATTCACGCCAGCATCCTGAAGCATCCATTCAATGTAGCAGCCGTATCCCGAAGTCGGATCATTGACAAACACATGCGTGACAGCACCGACGATCTTGCCTTTTTGAATGATGGGACTGCCGCTCATTCCTTGTACGATGCCACCTGTCTTTTCCAAAAGGCGTTTGTCCGTGACTTTGATAATCATCCCTTTGGTTGCAGGAAAATGCTGCTTGACCACGTTTGCGATCTCAATATCGAACTCTTCTACCTTTTGACCTTCCACGACAGTAAGAATTTTGGCTGGCCCTTCCTCTACCTGCTCAGCAAGAGCGATTGGTAACGGCTCCTGATAATAGCTGCGTTTGGGCTCGTCCTTCATTTTGCCGAAAATGCCAAAAGGGGTGTTTTTCGTTATATTTCCTAGAACTTCACTTTCATTGTAGAAACGTGCAAATTTCTCCCCTGGGTTGCCACTTTGTCCTTTTTCAATCGATGTGACACTTGCTTGCACGATCTGGCCATCTCCAACGACAATGGCTTGACCAGTATCAACGTCGGATATGACGTGCCCTAATGCCCCGTACGCTTTGGAATTTGGATCATAAAAGGTCAGTGTCCCTACTCCTGCCGCTGAATCCCGAATATAGAGACCCATACGGTATTCACTGTCTTTTTTATCTTTTGCCGGGTGCAAAGTGAGCGATAGCTTTTCCTTGCCACGAACAACAAGCAATTGAACGGAATGATTCTTTTTCCCCGTTTCGTTAATCAATTTCTTTACGTCGTTCATGTCATTGATGTACATGTCGTTCATTTTGATAATCATGTCACCGACGTGTATACCTGCCTGTTCACCTGGAGAAAACTTGTTTTTCCCATCGTCTACTAAATGATGACCGACAACCAAAACACCCGCTGTTTGCAGCTTCACCCCGATTGACTGTCCACCAGGGTACAACCGCAGATCTGGCAATACATTTACTTTTACAGCAGTCAGCGGAATGTTATGCCACTTCACCTGCAATTGGGCTTCCCCAGCCCTGCGCGGTTCTACAGACATAGGCCTGCTCAAATCAACGGATACCTCACGCGCCTCTGTCCCGTTAACGTGCAAAATATCAGGATTGCTATTGATTAGCGTGCCCATTACCGGCACAGAGACCCGCAGTTGCTCGTGGGACCCTTCCATCAAACGCAATTCACGGGGAAAGGAGGACAGATCGCGGAACGGGGTGGAACTCACGACAAGCGCCGTGATGAGGAGAAGGAGACTTCCCATCCATTTTCTTTTGTTTTGTCGGATCACCAGTAATCACTCCTACCGTTCCCTACCTACACCTACAAAACAAAACGGTCAGGTCCATTTTGTTTGACCGAAAGCGGTCATGAGGGACACCTCCACCTTGTGTACCTTTAATGTTGCCACCAGCCAAGCGGATTATGTCAGGAAAATAACCCACTCAAAACATTAGAAACCCAGCCTTCACAAGCCCTTGACGAGAACATCGTTGTACCTGCCTCCAATAAAAAAAAGACCGCCAACCAAATTAGCTGACAGTCTTTCGTTCGCGGCCGAGAAGGATCATCTCGCGCGCATGTTCTTCAGTTTTTGCTGTGACCTCTGCCCCGCTTAGCATCCGAGCCAGCTCTGATACCCGTTCATCATCAGACAAACGATTCACCCGCGTCTCTGTTTCATTCTCGCTCATTTCCTTTTTAATCAGAAAATGAGCGTCTGCCATGGATGCGACCTGTGGCAAGTGAGTAATACAAAGGACTTGGCGCTGCCCAGCGACTCGAGCAAGCTTTTCTGCTATCGCTTGAGCTGCTCTTCCGCTTACACCCGTGTCGACTTCATCAAAAATAAGGGTCTCCACTTGATCCGTGCCCGCCAAAATCGTTTTAATGGCCAGCATGACGCGAGACAACTCCCCACCAGAAGCAATCTTCGCCAAGGGACGCAATGGTTCTCCCGGGTTAGGTGAAATTAAAAACTCGATCTGATCCATTCCATTCGCATCTACAAAGCGCTTGATTCCGTCGATTTCTACCCCGTCATCATCCGGTGTCTGTCTGACGTCGATGGCAAAACGAGCACGCTCCATGTGCAGTTCTTTTAGCTGCTGCTCGATTTCTTGTGCGAGCTTTCCTGCACATTCGGAACGAATAACCGACAACTCCAATGCCTCCACTGCCAAATCGGCTGCGAACTCCTGCAATTGCTTTTCCACCTGCTGGAGGCGATCTTCGTAGTGATGCATGTCATCCAATTCATCCTGAATCGTGGCCGCGTACTCCAAAATATCGTCTACGCTTTTGCCATACTTGCGTTTTAGCGACTGGATTTGATCAAGGCGGCGCTCTACTTCTGCCAGCTGCTCCGGTTCAAAATCCATTTGGTACGATAATTGACGAAGGTTATGCACCACATCTTCTATCTGATAGTATGCCGATTGGACTATCTCCAAAATCGGAACGAGCTGTTCTTCGTAGTTCACACCACGCTCAAGCTCTCCCATCGCATGTCCCAACCAATCCATGCCCTTCTGGTCACCATGCAATGCACGGTATGCATCTTGAATCGTTGAATAAACTTTTTCAATGTTCATCCACTTTTTCCGCTGCTGCATGAGCTTCTCGTCTTCACCAGGCGTAAGGGTTGCCGATTCAATTTCATCGAGCTGATATTGCAACAGATCGATACGCTGTACCAGCTCCCGATCATTGCGTGCCATTCGCTCCAGATCTTGCTTTGTTTTGCGGTACGCCGTATACAGGGTACTGTACTCTTGTTTCGCAGCTCCCAACGCACTTTCCCCATACGCGTCAAGCCAATTGATATGCTTGTCTGACTGCATCAGCATATGCGTATCGTGTTGTCCATGTACCGTAACCAGCCATGGCCCTAACTCACGCAGCATTGCGAGAGTCACGAGCTGTCCATTGATTCGAATGATACTCTTCCCTTGGTTCGAGATATCTCGACGTACCACGAGCATTCCGTCTTGCTCAATCTGGACGCCGACATTCTTACAAACGTCAAGTCCAGGGTGACCAGGCGGCAATTCAAACAGTCCTTCCACTTCTGCACGAGGCTCACCATATCGGACAAAATCAGCCGAAGC
This sequence comes from Brevibacillus brevis NBRC 100599, assembly GCF_000010165.1. Taxonomy (NCBI): domain Bacteria; kingdom Bacillati; phylum Bacillota; class Bacilli; order Caryophanales; family Paenibacillaceae; genus Brevibacillus; species Brevibacillus brevis. The sequence goes on along the minus strand of NC_012491.1, from coordinate 2,429,504 downwards.
CCGGCCTCCTAACAACAGTCCTAGCGCATCGATAATGATGGATTTACCGGCACCAGTCTCCCCTGTCAGGATGTTTAAGCCTTTTTGGAATGAGATCGTCACTGATTTGATGATGGCAAAATTTCGGATCGAGAGTTCCACTAGCATCGCGAGCGACCACCTTCTACAACATTTCCATTAAGCGTTTTGTCACTTCATTGGTATTTTCTTTGGAACGGCAAATAATCAGGATAGTGTTGTCGCCACTGATTGTCCCCATGATTTCTTCCCAGGGAAGGTTGTCAATCAGTTCAGCTACCGCATTCGCATGTCCCGAAAGTGTCTTCAGTACAATAAAATGATCGGCTTGGTCAATGCTAATAAAGGAATCCACAAGCATGCGTTTCAGCTTTTGCAGTGGATTGAATTTTTGTTCAGCAGGCATTGAATACTTATATCGTCCATCAGGGAGCGGCACTTTTACCAAATGTAGTTCCTTGATGTCTCGGGATACAGTCGCTTGCGTTACGTTAAAGCCAGCAGTCCGCAAGCGGTCCACCAGATCATCCTGTGTTTCCACCTCTTGATTACTGATGATATCCCGAATACGAATATGTCGTTGCCCTTTGTTCATATGGATTACTCCCATTCCCCTTGTAATTTCGTTCGTATCGCTTCGAAAAAGCCACCTTTTTTCCACTTAATCAGCGGGGTAACACACGGTGACTTTTTAATGTAAATCTGATCGCCGCCCTCGAGTCGATAGCCAAACTGACCGTCAATGGACAGTCCCATCTCCTGATGAATGGCATCCACTTCGACCCGGATCGTCTGATTGCCTGACAATACCATTGGTCGAGCCGTCAAGGAATGAGGAGCCACTGGTGTCAGTAATAGCATGTCCACATTGGGAGCCACTATCGGACCGCCTGCAGAAAGTGAGTATGCCGTTGATCCTGTCGGCGTGGAGACAATGACACCATCTCCACTGAACGTCGCGACGTACTCATCATCCAAAAAGACTGCACATTGAATGATCCGGCAAAATGACCCTTTGGCAATCCCTATATCATTCATGGCCGTGTATGTCCCCAGTGTGATTCCTTTTCGCACCAAACAAGCTTCCAGCATCGCTCTCTTTTCAATGTCGTACTTTCCTGAAAGGAGATTGTCGACAGCCTGAGGCAGATGCTCCGGCTCCGCTTCCGACAAAAAGCCCAACGTGCCTAAATTGATTCCAAAGATCGGGATAGAGTGACCGGCAAGCTGGCGAGCAATTCTGAGTAGCGTGCCATCGCCTCCCAATACACAAACCAAATCCGCTTGTTTCCCCATCTCTTCTACAGATGTGCCCAGTTCTGGATGCCCTACATCTGATGCGATATGGTCATCCAGGAATACTTGCGCCCCTCTGTCCTCCAGTAAATACAGCAGTTCCCGTGCAACGATACGTGCTTCGGGTTTTCCTTTGTTCGCTATGATTCCAATTTTCTTCACGTGGTCCACCCCAAAACTGGTTGGTTGGAAATCCTTCTTGAACAACCTCATATACAAGTATACAACTTCACATGCATAAATAAAAAGCCTCGATTGTGACAAAACTCCCGAGGCTTTGGTTTTTTATCCTATTTCAAATTCGCATGAGCAGACGCAACTACCTCTGTTACGCATTGCAGCCAAGCTTCCGAATCCATGCCGCCTTCACTTTTTTGGACATGCATAACAAATTCAATGTTTCCTTCTCCCCCTGTAATGGGAGAGTAGTCCAAGCCCTTTAGCGCGAAACCCAATCCACTGGCAAATTGACCGATGTCAGTCAGTACGCTTTCGTGTACGTCTGGATCACGAACGATTCCATTCTTTCCGACTCTATCCTTGCCAGCTTCAAATTGAGGCTTGATCAGCGCGACGACGTCACCGCCATCCGTCAGAAAACGGTACAGCACTGGTAAGATCAATCGCAACGAAATAAACGATACGTCAATCGATGCGGCGTTTGGCCGTTCATGTTCAAACGCATCCGGGTCCATATGACGGAAATTCGTCCGTTCCATGACGACCACTCGTTCATCCTGTCGCAAGCTCCACGCGAGTTGTCCATACCCGACATCAATGGCGTAAACAAGCCGGGCACCGTTTTGTAGCGCACAGTCCGTAAATCCGCCAGTGGATGCCCCGATGTCCATCATGACACGATCCTTCATGTCGATTTCAAAGACACGTAATGCTTTTTCCAGCTTGAGGCCACCCCGACTCACATACGGGTGTACCTCGCCCTTCACCGTAATCGCAACATCCTCGGCAAATTTGGTTCCCGGCTTGTCACAGCGGTCGCCAGCTACCTGCACAAGACCTGCCATTACGGCTGCTTTTGCTTTTTCTCTAGTCTCATAATGGCCTCTTTCGACCAAGAGAACATCAATCCGTTCTTTTCTTACACTCATGCTTCCACTACGCCCTTCGAAATTGGCATCAAGGATCGGACACGAGCAGCGATATGATCAGCTGTGAGCCCTACCTCTTGCCGCTGTTCCTTCACACTTCCATGCTCAACAAAATAATCAGGTACCGCGACAATCTGTACATTCATGCCGTGATAGCCTGCACGACTGTAGCATTCAATGACAGCGCTGCCGAAGCCGCCCATTTCACTGCCTTCTTCAACCGTAATGATATCGTAGCCTTCCTTTGCCAGACGGAATAGAAGCTCTTCGTCCAACGGCTTGCAAAAACGTGCATTGACCAGCATCGGTTTGATTCCCTCTTCTTGAAGCTGATTGACCGCCGCCTCCGCAATTTCGAATACGTGACCGAACGAGAGAATCGCCACGTGTTTGCCTTCGCGTACAATCTCCGCTTTTCCGATTGGCAGCACTTGCAGCTCTTCATCCATTTTGACGCCACGAGTCGGCAATCGCGGATAACGATAAGAGATCGGACCACCTTTATATTCCACTGCTGTCTTCATCATGTGACGCAGCTCATTTTCGTCCTTCGGTGCCATGATGACCATATTCGGAATGATGCGCATGAATGCCACATCGTACATCCCTTGGTGTGTCTCCCCGTCTGCTCCGACGAGTCCAGCACGGTCAACGGCGAAAATCACATGGAGTTTTTGGCGTGCGACATCGTGGATCAACTGATCATAGGCTCTTTGCAAGAAGGTCGAATAAATCGCAAAGACCGGCTTCAAACCTTGTGTCGCTAATCCTGCCGCAAATGTACATGCGTGCTGCTCTGCAATCCCAACGTCAAACAGTCTGTCAGGATACTTCTGTCCAAATGGGATCAAGCCTGAACCCGCTGGCATCGCAGGAGTCACAGCCACAATGGAATGGTCTTCATCCGCAAGCTTCATCATGGTATCGGCAAAAACGGATGTATACGTTGGTGCGGATTTCGGTGTATCACCTGACTCGATTTTATACGTACCGATACCATGCCACTTGACCGAATCAGCTTCAGCTGGGGCATAGCCCAGTCCTTTTTTCGTGATGGCATGGATCAATACAGGTCCTTTTGTATGCTTGGCCGTCTTCAATGTATCGAGTAATAGCTCCATGTTATGTCCGTCAATCGGACCAATATACGTAAAGCCGAGTTCTTCGAAAAGAACGCCAGATACGAGCAGGTACTTCATGCTGTCCTTGAAGCGCTCAGCCATATGAGCCAATTTGCCCCCTACAGCCGGTATCGATTTCAACAAGCCTTCGACTTCATCCTTCGCCCACTGATAGTTCTCCGTCGAGCGAATTTTCCCCAAGTAGTTGTGCAAGGCACCAACGTTTGGCGCAATAGACATCTCGTTATCATTTAGCACAACGATGACATTCTTGCGTTCATGACCGATGTGGTTCAAGGCTTCTAAAGCCATACCACCTGTCAAGGCACCGTCACCAATCACAGCTACGACATGGTTCTTTTCCTTTTTCAAATCCCGAGCAGTCGCCATCCCCATTGCGGCAGACAACGAAGTACTGCTATGCCCGGTTTCCCAGACGTCATGCGGGCTTTCCACCATTTTAGGGAACCCGCACAGACCTTTGTACTGGCGCAAGGTCGGAAACATCTCCCGGCGTCCTGTCAGCATCTTATGTACGTAGGCTTGATGTCCGACATCCCAAATCAGCTTGTCTTTTGGACTGTCAAAAACGTAATGCAGAGCTAACGTCAGCTCGACAACTCCCAGATTCGGCGCGAGATGTCCTCCTGTTTTCGAAAGCGTTTCGATTAGAAACTGACGGATCTCGGATGCCAATGTATGTAACTGCGGTTGCGTGCACTTTTTCAAGTCTTGAGGATCATTTATAGTAGTAAGCAGCATTGGTATTCCTCACTTTCCACTGTTCGTTCTCCGGCGATTGTGCATGCTGCATATCAATCAAGCCACTAGAAAACCCGGCTTTCCTTATTGCTATAGCCGATTCCGCTTATTTTCAGCTTGATTCATTATAACGGTTTCTTAATAAAAACACCACTTTTGATCAACATATACGAATATGAAGGCGATATCTTGTATTTTCTGGTAAGATAATTTTGAATACATACTCCGAACAAAAGAGGTGACGTCCGTGAAGTTCTCACAAATTCAGTATGAGCGCATGGATATGAACGCAGTTGAAGGACAATTCACACAATTATTGGAAGCGTTTCAACATGCTTCAAGTTTCTCCGAGCAAGATACGATCATGGCTCAATTGAACAAATTGAGACAAGAAGTGGAATCTGCGCGGTATGTCGCACAAATCCGCCACACAATCAATACAGAGGATTCCTTCTACAAGGCGGAGCAGGACTACTGGGATGAAGCCACTCCTGTGTATACCGGCATCGTTTCCCGCTACTATCAGGCGATCGTCGATTCTCCCTTCCGCGCACAATTGGAAGAAAAATGGGGTGCACAGCTGTTTCGCATCGCAGAGAGCACACTCCGTACATTTTCGCCGGAAGTCATTTCTGATTTGCAGGAAGAAAACCGTTTGGCCAGTCAATATGTCGCACTGAAAGCATCTGCCAAAATCATGTTTGAAGGAGAAGAGCGAAACCTTTCAGAGATGATTCCTTTTACAATTGCGAAAGATAGAGACATGCGCAAACGTGCGAATGAAGCGAAGTATGATTATATGCGGCAACATACGGACGAATTTGATCGCATCTACGATCAGCTCGTCAAGGTACGCACACGCATCGCCAAAAAACTCGGCTTCAATAGCTTTGTTGAGCTAGCTTATGCACGTCTGAATCGTACCGACTACAATGCAGAAATGGTAGCCAGTTTCCGCCAGCAAGTGCTAGAGCACATCGTTCCAGTATCATCAAAGCTCGTCGAACGTCAGCGACAACGCATTGGTGTCGATACACTTGAGTATTACGATCTTTCCTTTGATTTTGCTACAGGGAATCCAAGCCCGAAAGGCCCACCGGAATGGATTGTGGAAAACGGGAAAAAGATGTATGCCGAGTTGTCACCTGAAACGGACGAATTTTACAACTTCATGCTGGACAATGACTGTTTAGATTTATTGAGCAAAAAAGGGAAGGCAACTGGCGGCTACTGTGAATACATCAGCCAATACAGGCTCCCCTTTATTTTCGCCAATTTTAATGGTACGTCCGGTGATATCGACGTACTTACGCACGAGGCAGGACATGCGTTTCAGGTGTATGTAAGCCGAGATTTTGAGGTGCCTGAATATCATTTCCCAACCTATGAGGCGTGTGAAATACATTCAATGAGCATGGAATTTTTGACGTGGCCATGGATGGAGCATTTTTTCAAAGAAGATACCGACAAATACAAATTCTCACATCTGAGCAGCGGACTCCAGTTCATACCGTATGGCGTATCTGTTGATGAGTTCCAGCATGTTGTCTACGAGAATCCAGATATGACCCCGGCAGAGCGTAAACAGGCTTGGCGTGAAATTGAGCGTAAGTACCTACCGCATCGCAATTACGCACAGAATGCGTATCTTGAAGAGGGCGGGTTCTGGCAGCAGCAAACCCATATTTTCCAAAGCCCCTTCTATTACATTGACTACACACTAGCCCAGATTTGCGCGTTCCAATTTTGGAAACGATCTCAATCTGAGCCAAAACAAGCTTGGGAGGATTATTTGACGCTTTGCCGCGAAGGCGGAAGCAAATCGTTCCTCGAGCTGGTGCAAGTGGCGAAGCTCTATTCTCCATTTGAGGACGACTGCATTCCATCGGTGATTGGCGAGATTGAACAATTCTTAAATAGCATTGACGATAAAAGCTTGTAATCGGTAGGTATACAAAAAAAGCTGGCAGTTCCCGTATGGGTTGCCAGCTTTCCTTTATTTATTGCGATCACGCACGTAGTCCGCCAACGGGCTGAGTGCAGAGTTCTCGATTCCCGCATCCGCAAGCGCTGCTTTTGCCTCGGCAATTAATTCGTCAAGACGCGCCTTCGATTCGGCTAGACCAAGAAGCGATGGGTACGTTGCCTTTTCCCGATCCGCATCGCTGCCAACTGCTTTCCCCAGCTCTTGGGCATCCCCTTCCACATTCAAGATGTCATCCTGAATTTGAAAAGCAAGACCGATGCAAACACCATAGCGTGTCAATGCTTCCATTTGGCCTTCGGATGCTTCTGCGAGGTAGCCTCCCCCGCGCAAGGCTGCGATCAAGAGATCACCTGTTTTGTGACGATGGATAAATTCGAGCTGATCCAGATTAAGGCGCTTGCTCTCCCCTTCGATATCCGCCATCTGTCCGCCGACCATGCCAGTTGCTCCTGCACGTTTGCCCAGCTCCGCAATCAGGTTCACGGTAGTAGCCGCTGAAACATCGGTGCGATCCATGTAAGCCTCTGCAATGTATGCAAACGCACGCGTCAGCAAGGCATCTCCTGCGAGAATGGCTGTTGCTTCACCGAATACTTTGTGATTGGTCGGTTTACCGCGACGAAGATCATCGTCGTCCATCGCCGGGAGGTCATCGTGAATCAAGGAGTACGTATGTATCATTTCCAGGGCAACCGCAAATGCCACGCCCCGTTCAATCGGCTTGTCCAATGCTTCGAGGACCGCCAACACCAGCATGGGACGCAACCTTTTTCCGCCTGCCATGAGCGAATACTTCATGGATTCGTACAAGTTTTCCGGAACTCCTTGCTGCTCAAGGGCTGGCAAGAGTCTTTGCTCTATATAGGCGGTCTTTTCCACCAAATAACTCTCGAATGTATGCACGCCGATCATGATTCTCCTTCCACGCGAAACGCCTTCTGCTTTACCTGTCCGTCTTCTTCCACCAACTGGGTAATCTTCGCTTCGATTGCATCCAGCTTTTGACCACAAATTCTGGAAAGAGTCACTCCTTCCTGATATAGCGTAATCGCTTCTTCGAGGGGAATATCTCCTTCTTCAAGTCGATTGACGACTTCTTCCAGGCGCTTCATCGCGTCCTCGAACTGCACATCAGTCTCTTGTTCCGTTTTTTTGCGAGCCACTCTGCTTCTCCTCCTCCCGATTCACTTTTTCCACACGTGCAGTCGCACTGCCATCACTTAATCGTACCATGATCTCATCGCCAGGGGCAAACTGTTCCACCGATTTCACGAGCCTGTCATTGGTGTATACGAGTGAGAATCCACGCTGCATGACCTTTAGTGGACTCAGTGCTTCCAACGTCGCTATTCTAGCTGCGAATGCCATTCTTTTTTGGTTGAGACGGCCCAGCATCCGTTCGTCCAAGGTGGCGCGGAGCTTTGACAGATTTTTTCTTTTCTCTCCAATTTGATCAGCGAGGCGATAGCGCTTGATCTGTTCATCTAATCGCGTATAGCGTTCGCGTCTTCTGTCCAGCAAATGCTTCATGGATTGACGCATCCGCAAATGTGCCCGATCCAATCGTTCTGCCGCTTCCTCCAGCCTCCGCTCCGGTTGGCGCATCGCATACGAATTGCCCAAGCGTGTCAAACGATTTCTCTGCTCTGTCATGGTACCACGTACTGCTCGATGCATCCGTATCTCGAGCTGTCGCACTCTTTCGACCCATTCCAAATAATGCGGTACAGCCAATTCAGCTGCGGCTGTCGGCGTAGCTGCCCGTACATCTGCTACGAAATCGGCGATGGTCACATCCGTCTCGTGTCCTACAGCGGAGATGACGGGAATGAGTGAAGTAGCAATTGCCCTCGCGACGTTTTCATCATTAAACGCCCACAGCTCCTCGATGGAACCTCCACCACGCCCTACAATGAGAACATCAATATCAGGCTGATCGTTCATGATCCGAATAGCGGAGACAATCGATGCAGGTGCATCCGCACCTTGGACAACGGCTGGTGAAAGTACGATTTCTGCTTGCGGATATCGTCTGCGAATCGTCGTGCAAATATCTCGGATGGCAGCTCCTGTCGGAGAAGTGACGACACCGACACGTTTGGGAAAACGCGGGAGCATCCGCTTTCTCTCTGCTGCAAACAACCCTTCTTGCGCCAATTTTTCTTTCAGCTGCTCGAATGCTAAATAAAGCGAGCCAAGACCGTCTGGCTGCATCTCTTTGGCGTAAAACTGATACGCGCCATCCCGTTCGTATGCAGAAATAGACCCTCGCACAATCGCTTTTGCGCCATCTTTGGGCAAGAAACGCAGGAAGCGATTATAACTCGCAAACATGACGACTTTGATGCGTGACTGCTTGTCCTTTAGCGTGAAATACATATGACCGCTGGAATGGTGAGTAAAATTGGAGATTTCTCCCCTCACCCATATATCTTGCAAGTGGGGTTCCTTTTCCAGCACCAGCTTAATATAACGATTGAGATCACTGACAGATAAAATATCTTGTAATGCCATGCGGCCCCTCCTTTACAAAAACTTGGCTTTGCCGTGCATGCAACAAGGACTATGCAAAAGAATGGATAAAGCTTATGCCTTATCCATTCTATAATAAGTTGCCGATTTTCTTCTATTGTTTTGCTTGCTTTTTCGCCGCCGCAACAGTATTTTTCAGCAGCATCGTAATCGTCATCGGGCCAACACCGCCTGGAACTGGGGTAATAAAGCTAGCCACATCTTTGACCTCGTCGAACTTGACATCTCCAACGAGCTTACCCGTTTCAATGCGATTCACACCGACATCAATGACGACAGCGCCCGGTTTAACATGCTCCTTGCCGATCATATGAGCCCTACCAGTTGCAACGACGAGGATGTCCGCCTTTTGGGTGTATTCCTCGAGATTTTGCGTGCGAGAATGACACATGGTTACCGTAGCATTTTCCTGTTGCAGCAGCAATGATACCGGCTTACCAACGATGTTGCTACGTCCGATCACCACTGCGTGTTTGCCTGCCATCTGGGTGCCTGTGCGCTTGATCAATTCAATAATTCCATGCGGTGTGCAAGGAAGCATCGTATCATTTCCCAGTACCATGTTGCCTATGCTAATCGGATGGAAACCGTCCACATCTTTTTCAGGAGCAATGGCTTCAATGACCGCATGCTCTGAAATATGAGCAGGAAGAGGAAGCTGAACCAAAATCCCATTAACGTTCGGATTTTCGTTCAACTGTTGAATGATAACCAACAACTCTTCCTCTGTGATGTCAGCGTCCTTCCGAATGATCTCGGATGAAATACCAACTTCCTCACAGCCTTTTGCCTTACCCCGTACATAAGAGTGAGAAGCTGGGTCGTCTCCTACAATGACAACAGTCAAACCCGGTACGACCCCTTGTTTTTTCAATTCAACTACTTCGTTCGCCAATTCGGCCCGAATACTCTGTGCGACTTCTTTTCCCTGGAGAATGGTTGCAGCCATGGAGAAAATGCCTCCTTTATCAACGTCGATACGTTAAGTGTACCGATTTCTCCCTCAGCTGTAAAGGCGAATTATAAAAAGTTCTTATTTATTTAATGTTCGCCTTTTGCTTCATCCAACCCAACATTGCGACTCCATAGGCATTATCACCGGAGTAAACGGGGTCACAGAAGTACAGCTTCGCCTTCACGGCAGGGTGTTCCAGTCGTTTGATCAGCCGCTCACGAATGTAATAATTAGCAGCTACTCCTCCTACAATCAAGATGTCCTTCGGGTAGCCTTGCTCTACTGCATGGCGCAAGGACTTCTCTAGTGCATTGGCAATACATTGCTCTGTCGCTCGCGCAATCTCAGCAGGGCTCGTACTCCCCTTCTCCACTTCCCGTAAAAGCGATGCTTCTGGACCAGAAAAACTAAAGGAAAGTCCGTCAACCGCCGAAGAAACACGAAACTCACCTGTTGCTTCCTTTGCTAACTGCTCCAATGCAGGACCTGCAGGAAAGGACAGACCAAGTGCCACACCAATCCGATCGACCAGTTGACCTGCGTGCAGATCGATCGTCCCACCGATTTTCTCAATGGTATATCCGGCTGCATGACGCTCGCACAACAGCAACTCGCTGGTACCTCCAGACAAATGCACAGCCAAAAAGCGGTCTTCTGTCGGACGCACCTCAGCAGTGTATTCCCCTGCCGCAATATGTCCCTCTTGATGCGTCGTCAAGTGCAGCGGAACGCGCAAATAAGTCGCCAACGATTTCGCCAAGCCTTCTCCTACTTTAAATACAGGCATATACGATCCGTCTTGCGGGCGTGGCTTCTCACTTACACAAATCGCTGCAATCTCGTAGTCCTTCCACTTCATCTCATCACTTAATTCCGGCAGGTTCATCACATGCTGAAAGACGGCTTCGGATTGTTGCAGTCCGCGCTTGCCCTCCTTTACTTTCAAAAGGCGTTTTGCTTCTGCGACAATTCGGCCGTCTTCCTCAGCCAAGCACAGTGATGTCCGGTAATTGCTCGTGTCGATTCCCAACATTACCTTACTCATGCTTGTATCTCCTACCTATTACGCCTGCTTGGTTTCACGTGATTGCAAGAAGCTCGACAATACACCGTTAATGTACCTGTGGGACTGCTCGTCGCTAAACAGCTTCGCGACCTCAATCGCTTCGTTCATCACGACTTTGTCAGGTGTGTCTTGCTCAAACATGATCTCGTAAAAAGCCAGACGAAGAATAGCGCGATCTACATTGGCGATGCGTTCCAATTGCCATCCACGCAGATACTTCTTGATTTCTGCATCAATCTCAGTCAAGTTTTTCAATACACCATCGAGGAGATAACGTAAATACTGTGCATTTTCCTCGGATTCTTCCATGACGAGAGCAACCGCATCTGTTAGCGGAACCTCTGCCATATCAATTTGGAAAAGACATTGAACTACTTTTTCTCGTGCTGTTCTTCGTTTCATACCATTCATTCACCTACTAATTAAAATGAGCTCGGCCTTTGCTTCTTTCACCGAAACTTGCCTGGCAAAATCTTGTCGAGTATTTCACGCAAGTCTTCTTTATGATCGAGCTTTCGTCCAATATAATAACCGGTCCCGACAAACACAACAAAAACCAGTGTATCCCAAAATCCCACGAGAAGGTAGATGATGCCTAAAAAAAGTCCGGCAAAAACCCCCATTAGCTTCCCCTTGTGTTCCCACATTAACTCCCGCATCATTTACTTCACCTTCTATTCCACCCGTTTACGAGACGAGTAGTTTTCCTGCTGTGCTACTTCCGTCACGACAATGGTCACCTCAGAAATGACAACACCAGCAATCCCCTCGACTTGCTCCTTCACGTCAGCCTGTAGCTTCTGTGTCAGTTCAGGCAATGGCGTTTCTCCATCTACCGAAACACGCAGGGTGATAATATTGCCGCTCTCGAGTGCTTTGACTGTCGTTTTCAGATCGCGCACGCCTTTTACTCGGCGGGCGGCACGCTCTGCAATGGTCTGGATCGTCTGAATCGTAATGTTGACCTCACCCAAATCACTGCGCTGACGGATTCCCCGTTCTACTTTAGGCTTGTTAGAGCGGAAAGAACTGAAAAAGAAGCGAAGGCTGACTACGAGGAAAATGATCGCGACAATGAGATAGGTGATGTTCGTACCCGCCAGCATCTGATCCACATATGGGCGGAAAAAATCTTGCGAGATCAATCCGCTGGTCGCTGCTATCGCGATGCAGGACAAAACAATGAGCGCAAAGCTATAAATCGTCAAGATAAAGCGGTCAAACAAGTTCACAAGCACCTCTCCTTTCAGCCATGTTTGAAAAAGGAGACAAACACGGCACGCTCCAGAAAACTCCATGAATGTATGCTCTACGCCTAAACCAAAATCACGTTTTCAAATGAGGAAAATGCCCCCTGTTCGTAGGGGGCATCCATCCGCTGCTTGTTAGCGCACGCGCTGGTGTTCTTCAACCGGTACTGGAGCCGGTACTTTTTCTTCTGCTTTCAATTCAACATCAACGATATGTACGTTTACTTCCACTACAGAAAGACCTGTCATGCTCTCAATCGCATTGCGTACACTATCTTGAATATTTCGAGCGACTTCCGGGATGCGATGTCCGTATTTGACAATGATCGAAACATCCACCGCCGCTTCGCGGGAGCCAACCTCTACACGCACACCACGCGCTATATTTTTACGGCCTAATCGTTCAGCTATTTCTCCTACGAAACCGCCGCTCATTTGCGCTACACCTTCTACTTCGGACGCAGCCATGCCGGCGATCACTTCCAACACTTCGGGAGCGATCTGGACTTTACCAAGTTCTGTTCTATCTAAGTCTGGAGTAAACTCTTCCATGCTTCGCACCTCCCTCTAATTTGTAATTCATTATACCAAGCACACCGTATTTTTACAAATCAGCCCTACTTACTCTTCATCCAGGTTCAAGTCGTAGGTTTCCAAGAATTTCGTATCGAAATGCCCGCTGACAAATACTTCGTGCTCCAATACCTTCAAATGGAATGGGATCGTTGTCGTAATACCTTCTACGACGAATTCACCCAACGCACGCTTCATACGGTCAATCGCTTCGTTACGATCCTTGCCCCACACAATCAGCTTGGCGATCATCGAGTCGTAGTAAGGTGGAATGGAATATCCTGCATACGCTGCACTGTCTACGCGCACACCAAAGCCGCCTGGCGCCAAATATTCCGTGATACGACCTGGCGAAGGCATGAAGTTTTTCGCAGGATTCTCAGCATTAATACGGCATTCAATAGCCCAGCCATCCAATACGATATCCTCTTGCGTAAAGGATAATGGCTGGCCTGCCGCTACGGTCAGCTGCTCCTTGATCAGGTCAAAGCCAGTCACCAGCTCGGTTACAGGATGCTCTACCTGAATACGCGTATTCATTTCCATGAAGTAGAACTTTCCATGTTTGTCCAACAAAAACTCGACAGTTCCCGCACCGTGATAAGAAACGGCTTTTGCCGCCGCAACAGCAGCATCACCCATTTGTCGACGCAGCTCTTCACTCAATGCCGGAGATGGCGCTTCCTCGATCAGCTTTTGGTGACGGCGTTGGATAGAGCAGTCGCGCTCACCCAGGTATACGGCATTGCCATGCTTGTCAGCCATGATTTGAATTTCCACATGACGCGGGCCTTCTACGAACTTCTCCAAGTAAACACCTGGATTGCCAAAAGCCGTTTTCGCTTCGTTTTGCGCCTGACGGATCGCTTTTTCCAAATCTTCATCGTCAACGGCTACGCGCATACCACGTCCGCCGCCACCCGCCGTCGCTTTGACCATGACAGGATAGCCAATCTTGTTTGCGGTAACGACAGCGTCAGCCACATCTTCGATCAGCCCTTCCGTACCTGGTACAGTAGGTACACCTGCCGTTTTCATCGTATCCTTCGCTGTGGACTTGTCCCCCATCTTCACAATGGCTTCTGGGTCTGGACCGATAAAGGTAATATTACATGCGGCACAAATCTCGGCAAAATCGGCGTTTTCTGCCAAGAAGCCATAACCAGGATGGATGGCGTCTGCCCCTACCTTGGTCGCTACACTCATGATGTTTGCTATATTCAAATAGCTTTCCTTGGATGCCTTGGGACCAATACAGTAGGCTTCGTCGGCCAGCTTCACATGAAGCGCTTCACGATCCGCTTCGGAGTAGACGGCGACCGTACGAATGCCCAGCTCGCGGCATGCACGGATAATACGCACGGCAATCTCCCCGCGATTGGCAATCAATACTTTTTGAAACATTCCGCTCTCCCCCACCTTATTCTGGCTTCACCAAAAACAATGCTTGGCCATACTCAACCAATTGGCCGTCTTCTACGAGCACTTTCACGATCTCTCCACTTACTTCTGCTTCGATTTCGTTAAAGAGTTTCATGGCTTCCACAATGCAAACAACTTTGCTCGCATTCACTTTGTCACCAGCTTGTACATAAGCCGGCTTGCCTGGTTCTGGTGCGCTATAGAAAGTCCCTACCATTGGAGATACAATCTTGTGGAGATTTGCGTCATCCGCTGCTTGTACAGCTGCTGCTTTCGGAGCTTCTGCTGCGACTGGCGCTGCCGCGACAACTGGCTGAGCCGGGATATGTGCTACGGGTGCTGCAACAGGCGCTTGAACCGCTGGTTGCGTGACGACAATCGTTTCCGTACCATTGGATTTTTTCAGAGACACCTTGGCACCTTCTGTTTCCAAGTTAAATTCTTGAATGGATGATTGATCAATTAACTTAATAATTTCACGGATTTCATGCATTTTCATTACGAACAAGCACTCCTTCTTTTCTTTCAATAGAGGTTCGTGAAGTCCAGTATGTATCCTTTTGGCAAACCATAAATCCATGGTAGCCTGTTGCCTAAACCACGTCAAGAAAGGATTTCCCCGCTTCTTTTCTAACAGAAGCGAGAAAATCCTTACCATCATGCCCGTTTCTCCTATCCCTTATAACGAGAAAGTACCGTAGCTTGATTAGGATGCCTTGTATTGTACGTTAATGTTTGTCGCCGGGATATTCAAGTGTTGCTTCACGTTGGCAATGATTTCCACTACCTCGTTTGCGCTCAATTTATCTTTTTGTACAATGACTGTCGCAATGTCATTTTGGACAGTAACGACCGCATCCTGATAGCCGCTTGCCTTGAGCATTTCTTCTGCAGTCATCGTAGCACTTTCCATATTGGACAGTTCTTCAAACTTGGCCATCGCTTCAGCGACTGCCTGCGGAGAGGACTCCGTGCTGTTTACGATTGCTAGCTGTTCGTCTTTTTGTTGCGCCAGCATGGCTTCGCGTTTCATTTTGAAACCTTGGAAGATTTCACTCGCCGTTTCTGCTACTGGGACGACCGTGTTCGATGTCGCTGGTTTTGCTTCTGGTGCAGCAGGAGTCTTCGCTCCTTGCGTGCCAGTTTTTCCTTCTACAGGGTTTGCCTTTGGAGCTTGATCGACAGGCGTTGCTTGTGGGGCGTGATCTACTTGCTTGGATTCAACCACCACACCGGAAATTTGCTCTTGCTTCTGGACAGCGTGCTCTTGTCCTGATGTTGGGACCTGATCTTGCGGTCCCTTCACCAAGTAATATCCAGAGAGCACAACCATGACAGCAAGCATTGTCAACAACCAAACCGTTTGCTTTCGCAGAATCATTCGCCATTACCTCCTACCCTTTTTTGGGCAAAATGGATATTTTATAAGCGGGAACATCCAAAACCTTTTGAACGGCTTCAGTGATCCACGCTTTAACCTGGATGTTATCGGCCCCTTTTGCTACTACCAGGACCCCGCGGACTTTCGGCTTCAACGTCTTCACAATAACAGGGGCATCTTGCTTGCCGCCTTGCACGATGACGACCTGCTCATCTCGTGACTGGTCATTTTGATTGCGGGTTGCCTTTTCTTTGTCCATTTCCTGATTGGTTGAGGAACGAATGTTGCGATTTTTTTCTACAACCAGCTCTGGTGTTGATTCCAGATTGACCATGACCTGTACTTCACCGACACCGACAACGGAAGCGAGGATCTCACGAAGCTGTGTCTCGTAAATGTTTTCATACTCTGCAATGATATCTGTAGTCGGTGATCCCCCCAACACCTGGGAAGTTGCATCGCCACCAGGAGGACCTGGCGCCTCACTCCCTATATCTCCAAATCCGAGTGGTTGGTCTTTTTCCACTCTGAGGAAGTCCGTCAGAATCATGATGGCAACGCCAATTCCTAATATGACGATGAAATAATGCAGCGGCTTTAGCTTTTGGTTTTTCCCCTTGCTCCCCACCACGATTTTCTTTTCTTCCTGCATCGTCTCGCCTTGTTTCTTCATGAGCAGACTTTTCAGCTTTTCCCACAATTGGTTCATTGTTTTCACCTCGCTTCACTGACTGTATCCGCTACTGTTTTTCTCTTTCTCTCGATTCGTCTTTGATGACGACCTGGCTCTTCGATAGCCCCCACTCTTTGGCGACATCGTTTGTGATTTGCGCGTAAAGTGGATTGTCATAATGAGCTGTTGCTGCCATATCTGCTTTGGGATCAGGTTGCATTTCAATGGGTTTGCCAATCGTGATCTCAACAGGCTGGACAGGCTTAATCGGTTCAATCGTGCTCTGCCCTTTTTGCTCTTCCTTGTTCGCGTCACTGACTACCAGCTCGATTCGTTCAAGGATTGGCTGTTCCGGATTTTGCTGATTGACGGTAATCGTGACATCATCGACAGTTACGCCGTACTGCTCTTTGACACTGGCTTTTACCGAGGACGCTACCTGTGACTGAACGTAAGCCGTCATCTGTTGGTTCTGTTGACCGAGCAGCTTGTCAGTGATGCGTTTCCATTCTGCCGAAGCAGGCTTGTTCAGCTCTTGTTGGTATCGATCCAGACGAAAGGCCAGATCTTCCTGCGAGAGGCTGAACAGACTGAACACGGGAGAAATGATCGTCAGCAAGAGAATCAAGCCCATCACCATTTTTACGTAGCGTTGCAGTGTCGTATTGGGCAGGATCAGATCGAGGAAGGCAGCCAAAAGGACGAGCAGGATAATTTTTTTCAACCACAGGGTTAACCACGTCATCTCATCACCTACCGAACCATCATGGAGATGTTGCCCGCCGCAATCATGATCGTAATCGCCAGAAAGAACATCAAGCCGACCGTTGCCAAAGCAGCGAAGACGAACAAAAGACTTTTCCCAATCGTACCTAGCGCACTGATGATTGGGCTGTTTCCTAGCGGTTGGAGTACGGCAGATGACAGATTGTAGATCAGAGCCAGTACCAGTATCTTCAAAGCCGGAAACGCGCATAGCATGATCAGGATCAAAACACCCGCCAAGCCTACGGCATTTTTGACCAGTAACGAGGCATTGAGTACGGTATCTGCCGCATCGGAGAACACACGACCTACTATCGGGATGAAATTGCCCGTGATGTATTTCGCTGTTCGGAGAGTGACCCCGTCCGCAACGGCTGAAGTCGCTCCTTGTATGGAAATGATGGCGAGAAAGATCGTCAGAAATGAACCAAGGACACCCATTGCAATATTGCGTAGCAAGGTCGCTAACTGCGTGACTTTGTACCTCTCTGAAAACAGGCTGACGATAGAGAGCATCGCAGAGAGGAACAGAAGCGGGAACACGACGTAAGAGATCATCATGCCGCTCGTGTTGATCATGAAGATAATCAGCGGGTGAAACATTGTGGCGGATGCCAGATTGCCTACCGAAGCAAGTAGCGCGATTACCAGTGGGATCATGGCCAGCATGAAATCAGACATGTTCGCGATTGCGTCTTTTGCATAGGTAATGGCGACATGAAAGCTGTTGATCGCAAGTACCATCAAGACGAGATACGTAATCGAGTACGCCACTGTCGATACCGCATTACGTTCAAAGGCGTTCTGCATCGTTTCGAGAATCATCGCGAAGACCGTAATGATAATGATGGAACTGAGCAGCTTGCCATTCATCAAAATCTCATGAAAGATAAACTTGCCCATTCCTTGCAGGACTCCTGAAATACTGAAGTCACCTTGCTGCATGAGGATTTGGATAAAGCCTTCCGATTTCAAATCGGGCAAGTACCCTTTATAGTCGCGTAACAACTGTTTCCAATACTGTTCGACTCGGTCTAGCTGCAAGTGATCGACCTGTTGTTGCACGATTTGATTGATTGGACCGGCTGCGGGTGCCACAGCGGGTGTCGCAGTAGCTGACACGGCAACTGGAAACAAGGCAAGGAACAGGAACCAGAACAGGATCAGCTTGCAAGTGTGTGCCATGGACATCCCACCTCCCTTATGCCGGCAACAAGTCGATCACTGTTTCGATAATGATTTGGATGATCGGTACAGCCATAACCAGGATGAGGACTTTTCCAGCGAGCTCGATTTTCGAAGCAATCGCACCTTGTCCAGCATCTCGGGTCATCTGTGCACCGAATTCAGCGATGTAGGCAATTCCGATGATTTTTAGAATCGTTTCCAGAAACACAAGGTTCAAATCTGCTTGAACCGCCAGTCTTTCCAAAATCCGAATAACCTCTGCTATTTTTCCGACGAGAAAGTAAAAGATGATGACCCCGCTCGCGATCGCCAGCAAAAAGGCGAACATCGGCTTCTGTTCCTTAATGACTAGCGCGAGAATCGTAGCCACCAGTCCTAGTCCGACAATTTGTACAATCTCCATCTGGAGCCCCTCCTCAGTTGAACAGGAAGACGCGTTTTACCTCGGAGAACAAGTCACCGATGTAATGGGACACCATGTACAGGACAATGATGAATCCGACCAGAGTTGCCCAATGCGCAATATCTTCCTTGCCCGCCTGCTTCAGGACTGTATGCAGGATGGCTGTAATGAAACCTACTGCTCCTATCTGGAAAACAGGTGTCAAATCAAAATCCACTGTGAACACCTCGCCTTTAGAACATCAGGATGACGACCAAGAGTCCACCTAAAAAGCCCAAACTCTTGTACATTTTTTCGTACTTTTCCTGTTCCGCACGAGCCTCTTCTTCCAGCCCTCGCAGGTGGGTGACAGCTAGGCGCAAATGCTTTTGCTGGTCTTCCCGATCGGATGATCCGAGTACCTGACCTAGACTCTCAAGCACCTCTCGCTCTTGTCTGCGCAAGGCGGTTTGGGTCCAGAGTCTATTCATTGCTTGTTGCAAGGCTTCCTCAGCCGAATGCGCCTTTTCTGTCTGTAGGAATTCCGCGGCCAGAAGAAATACTTTCCCTACCTCTTCGGAAACGCGATGACCGACCTTCACAAACGCTCGCTGTAATGGCGTCATCCCGAACACGATTTCCGTTTCGAGCATTTGTAGAGCAACGAGCAGAGCCCGAAGCTGAACGGGACGATTCGCGTAATACTTGCCGATCTGCCAACCAACCATCGACGCCGAAAACAGGATGAGTACGGCTCCCATCAGCTTGACCATGTAGCCTTCTCCCTTTCAACCAGGTTCATGCTTTGATCGTAGATGGCCTGGATCGTTCCGACACCTTTTGCGCGGCTGAGTACGATATAGCGGGAAAAGGCACCATATCGAATCAGCTTGCCTAACATAGGGCGTTCGGCAACTTCCTTGACGCTCGCTCCATGCGCAGAGCAAATGACGGCTACACCAGCATGAATCGCTTCCCAGACTGCGTCGCCATCCTCCGCTCTTCCTACCTCGTCCACAATCAGAACATCAGGAGACATGGAGCGAATCAGCATCATCATCCCGACAGCTTTTGGGCAAGCGTCCAGCACATCCGTTCGCGGACCGACATCTCGTTGAGGAACTCCTTGCAAGCATCCCGCCAACTCAGAACGCTCGTCCACAATTCCTACCTTGCGACTTGAAGAACACTCGCTCCCGTAGCTGATGGTTCGTGCGATATCACGCAACAAGGTTGTCTTCCCGCATTGGGGTGGGGAGATGAGCAGCGTGTTTTGCAATTTGCCATCCTCAAACAAATACGACATGACCATTTTGGCAGCGCCCTTTTTCTCGCGGGCAATCCGGATGTTGAAGCTGGTCACATCTCTGATTCCCTTCACTTCTCCTTTATCCAGCACGACTTTCCCCGCAATGCCAATGCGATGACCGCCAACTACCGTGATGTAACCCCTTTTCAACTCTTCTTCCAAGGCATAAAGAGAATGCTGGCTGACCTGGTTTAAGAGTTTTGCTGCCTCTTCTGCTGAAAATAGCCATCCTTGTGCGGGTATCGAGGTGATTTGCCCCGACGATGTCACATAGCTGGATTGTTGGCCAAACCGGACTTCTAGCGGCTGGTTTTGCCGAAGCCGAATCTCTTCCAGATTCTCTCTTACCGCGATAGGAAGGGCCGTCAAAATCGTTCGTAAAGTTGCTGGCAATATCGTCAAGATCTCATTCATCAGGTACCCTCCTTTTTGCAGCCTTCTGCCTTTGTCCACTTTGACTTACCTCCATCCTATGCAGAGGTGGACGAGATTTATGCAAAAAAAATAGCTTGCTCTCGTGCTAGAAAGACGAGTGCAAGCTTTTCCTATTGGAATCATCGATTATCCGATTTCTTGTTATCCACCGGCTCTATTACATAGTGTCTGAAACCTTCCTCATCTTTGCCTTCGTGCAGATAGATTTCTTTCTGGCAGCTAGGGCATGCAAACTCGTAAGTCGTATCGAGATGGGGATCTACTTGTGCTTCGTATTGTTGTGCGTTTTCATCATCATCCAAATCGTAGAAAGTCGCGTACTCGTCGTCATCATCCTCACAATCGACAACGGTTTCATACAAGTCATCATCATCTTCAAAAAGATACAGCTCAATGTCCTCTAAGTCTTCATCCAAGGCCTCCACATAATCCTCCGCCTCTTCCACTCGCGCGTGAAGCTCTCGTAGCTCACCCTGCACCTCATTTAGAATCTCAATCATCTCTACCATAATTTTTCCTTCGGGGCTTTTCTCCCCCACTTCCAATCCATCTGCCAACCCTTGCAAGTATGCGATTCGATTCGCCAATGATTCTGGCATCCACATTCCCTCCCATCCAATCTCTCCCACTTATCGTTCCCCAACGTGATGCCATTTACGAATGGAAGGAAATGGGTAATTATTTACGGACACCAATCAAGATGCACGAGATCCCCACCAGAATCCAGGCTATTTTGGCGAAGCTAACCCGATCCGACATGCCTAACAAACCGATTGTCGTTGTGGTGATCAAGATAATTGGCCCAACAATCGCAAGCCCTGAATTAATGAGCAGAGCTTTTTCGACCTGGTTCACTTTTAAAATGAGCAAAGCTGCAATGATCTCGATACTGCCTGAAAAGACCCTAAGTGCTGCCATACCCATAATCGCTTTTTCTAACATACCGTCTCGTCCTCCCCTCCTTTCACTCTATGCCTGTACCACATCATTTCAGCACTTTTTGAATCATCCCTATAGGCTTTTGCCCTCACTCCTCCCCTTCACTGGGCATACACTGAACCATACGCCTAGAAGAAATGAGGAACTTGCCGATGGTAGAGTGTGATCAATCGTTTTTACCTGATAGCTGGGCAAACCCGTCCGGGCAAATACGAGAGAAGCCCCGTGTGAAGGGCTTAACCATGGTGATTGACAAAGGCCTTGGACTTACTGCATATTCCGACTTGTTCGCGTTGGCTGCTCCCTATATCGATCTATACAAACTCGGTTTTGGCACCCTTGCTCTGTACCCCCTCGAGATACTCAACCAAAAACTGACCCTTGCAAAACAATTTGATGTACACATCATGCCAGGAGGAACTTTTTTTGAAATCGCCATTCGCCACAATTCAATTGCAGATTATATGAAGCTGATTCGCTCTCTCGGTTTTTCTGCGGTGGAAATATCCGATGGAACGTTCCCTCTATCCTTTGCACAGCGACAGGAAGCCATCAATTACGCGTTAGACAATGATCTAGTGGTCTACACAGAGGTCGGAAAAAAAGCTGCCGACTATCGCACTTGTCGAGAGGAATTGCTGGAGACGCTTAGCTTTGACCTGCACAATGGTGCCAGTCACGTGATTGTAGAAGCGAGAGAAAGTGGTACCGTCGGCGTGTGTGACGGGGATGGCAAGATTGACGATTCCTTCGTTTTAGACATTGTTGCAGCGGCCAAAGAAAAGGCCTCCCGTCTAATCTGGGAAGCACCACAAAAGGATCAACAGGTCTGCTTCATCAAGGCCATTGGCAGCGACGTGAACCTCGGAAATATTGCCTATACGGATGTATTCTCTTTGGAGACGCTACGGCGCGGATTGCGCGGCGATACAGCCCTAATCATGGATAGAGGGAGGTGTTTTCCGTGCGAATAGAGGTGGTGCCGACCGTGGAAGAAATTCGTTTTGAACAGATCAGCAATCATGTAGTCATCGTCATCGATGTGCTTCGTGCCTCCAGTACGATTGTCACCGCATTAGGTAATGGATTTCGCAGCGTCATCCCGGTCGAAACCATTGGGCAAGCCAACTCCCTGCGCACGAGCGACTGTATTTTGGCCGGGGAACGCCACTGTAAGAAAATCCCCGAATTCGACTGCAATAACTCACCAACCGAAATCGCAGGTTTGGGGAAAACGGGGAGCCAGCTTATTCTCACCACGACGAACGGGACTCGCGCGATCCAAAAAGCAGAACGTGCCACTGCTCTCTTGATCGGCTGCTTCTTGAATGCCACTGCATGCATGCGGCACGCTCTTTCTTATCATCTCGACATAACCCTGTACTGTGCAGGTACCCGGTCGGAATTCGCTCTGGAAGACGGTCTGGCTGCCGGCTTGATGATTGCACAGGCACAACAATCGTTACCGAGCATCCAAATCTGTGATCTGGGTGAAGTGCTAAAGGCGAGCTACCTTTATTACGCGGGAAAACTGAGCGAGCTGTTACCCCACACGACAACAGGAAAAAGGCTCATCCAGCACCATCTCGCAAGCGACATACGGTACTGTGCTCAAGTGGATCAGTATCAAATCGTTCCCTACATCAAGGAGAAGCGCATACTCCCACACCTTGTCTCATAATGTGAAAAGAGAACAGGGACAGGGGTTTTGATGCCAATGATGTCTGGAGAAGTAATGCTGGTCATCCTAATCGTTATCGGTCTTATTGGGCGCTCACCGATTATTGCGACTGCCGCAAGTATATTGTTGGTGTTGAAGCTAACGGCACTGGAGCGTTTTTTCCCAACAGTAGAACGACGCGGATTGGAGCTCGGGCTGCTCTTTTTGACCATTTCCGTACTGGTTCCATTCGCCAGCGAAAAAATATCATGGAAAGACGTCACGCCTCTTTTCACTACGGTTGTCGGCTTAACCGCACTGGCTGGTGGGGCTATTGCCACCTGGATGAATGGAAAAGGACTCGATTTGCTACGCTCGGAGCCACATATGATCGTCGGTCTAGTGATTGGCTCGATTATTGGCATTGTGTTTTTTCGGGGTATTCCCGTCGGGCCTTTGATGGCTGCTGGTATTACAGCGTTTGTGTTGAAGCTGTGGGAATGGTTTGGAAGCAGATAAAAACGAAATCCCCCTCTTTTACATCCAGGAGGGGGATTTGTCTATGTCGTTTTAGCGTTTGGTGTTATTGGACGTGTCAAACGGAACTTCCCAATTGAGGTCTTGGTATTGGCGTTGTTGAATAGCGTGTGACAGCTTTAGCTCTTTTGGCTGTTTTTCAAGGTCGCGGATGAAGAATGTTCCTGTAACATGTACTCTTCCGTCCTTGCCTCTTGTATAGGTTGTTCCTTGAAGCTTTACATTGTAAGTTTGTTTGGACTCATCCTGTGCCGACCATTCAGTCGTGTAGACGATTCCTTCTGGCAGTATACCCGAGAACGAAATCAGAGCACCTTTTCCAAAATAGGTCTCATCCCCGATTTTTTCTTCGTCCTCCGTTGTTTTTAAGGTAAAGCCCGTTAAGGTATACGTACTGTCACTGTTTGTCACGGCCACCTTATCCTTTAACAGGGTATCCACCGGGATGGATGCCTGAAATTTCGATGGCTCATACAGGTACAGGGAGTGCATTTTTAATTTGTACGTTTGATCCTTTGCTAGTGGAGTTATCCCATTCCATTTCGTAACTCCTTTGCCGTCATCATGCACTTTTCCACGGTACGAGTGCTCTACGTTGTTCTTTCGAATTTGGTTAAGTTCTTCATGCAACGCATCGTCCCATCCTGCTACCACATTCCCTTTTTCATCAAATATTTGGAATGCTACCCCCATGTCGATGAAATACCTCTCCATCCTCTCGGCTTCTGTGAATGCACCTGTTTTTGGCCCTTTTACAATCCAACCGTTTTGCTCTTTCCATTTTTGGATTTGTTCTTCTCTTTCTTTTGTCCAGTCTATTTCCAACTCCATCATACTTGTGCTCGGTACCGTCATAATGTTTTGCAACATGATCTCGATTCCATTCGGAGTCAAATATTTTTGTCCAATCTTGGTGTAGTTTGCCACTGCCCTTGCCTTTTTCATATCAACTGGAAACTCTACCTTCCAGCTACCTTCTTTCCCACCTAACATGGTTGCTTCGACACCGACGATGATCTCATCCGGCAATGCCTTGCTATCTTTCAGGAATCGGAAAATATCATGGCTGACGACAAGATACTCTCCTTCCTCACCGTAGGTATAGCCCCCTCCCCCAGGATTCAGGTCTTCACCTGACTTGGTTTTGTAAGTAAGGGACAATCCGTCTTTTTCCTCATCAAACGGGATACGCTTGCCATTTTGATCCACGATATTTGCAATGATCGCCATCCGCACTGGATCCGCAACTACTTCTTTTACAACCAGTGTAATTCCTTGATCCGTCACCTTTTTATTGATTTCCTGGACATAACCCTTCTCAGCTGCCTGCTTCATTCCTTGGTCGATACCTTGTATGGATTGTATGACACTGTTTACGTAGCTCGCAAAAGTCGGAGACACCATGGACCCAAATGTAATGATTGCTGTGACACTCGCCACAGCTAACGCTGTTTTCTTCAAAATGTTTACACTCCTTTTTTTCCAGTTTAGTTTTGGTTTTGGCAATTGCACTTGCTCTAACGCCGCCATCACCTGGGAAGTAAAATCTGTGGGCAACGCGCTTGGAACGTGCAGGCTCGGGAACTCCTCGTCGCTATCCTCTTCCTCCATCATCAGCCTCTGACAGAGCAGGCAGTCTTCGACATGTCGTTCCAGCAGTCTAGCATCACCTTCAGATAGCTCACCAGTCAAATACCTGCGCAACTCTTCAGTTTTGGAGCAATTCATAGATAGCTGCACCTCCTGACATTTCTTGCGCGATACTAGCCCGGAGCTTTTTCTTGGCGTGATGGATACGCATTTGTACGGTTGTAACCGGAACATGCAAAATTTCGCTAATCTCTTTGTAGCTCATCTGTTCCAAGTATTTCAGCATAAACACAACGCGGTATTCTTCCCTCAACGCCATGATTTGCTGCTGCAAGGTATCTTGCTTTTCTTTTTCCAAATACGCTTTTTCCGGTGTATCAGATTCAATCAGTCTTGTCTCTTCCAAAGGTGTTTTGGCATAGTGCTTGTTCTTGCGCCACGCGTCTATACACAAGTTGGACGCAATCCGATACAGCCAGGCCAAAAAAGCATCTGTCGGCTTATATTTATCCAACTGACAGTACGCTTTGATGAAAGCCTCTTGTGTCAGGTCTTGAGCATCCTGCTGCTGTCCCGTCATTCGATAAAGATAGCTGTATAATCGTTCTTTGTACTTGTCGACCAGGTGCGCGTAGGCATCCCGATTCCCTTTTTGTACCTGTTGTATGAGCAACCAATCATCCTGCAAAGGAAATCCTCCCATTTCAAAAAAGTTCGCTGCGCAGCGTTCATTTTGGCAGGTTCATATGGATTAACGGATCATTTTGTATTTTCTTTCCAAAAATGAATGCATTTTTTAAAAAAAGTTTGAGTCAACATTGTGGAGGAGAAGAAAAAGCACAGTTCTCTTCGACTCTGACACGCCTGCAAGGGGGATTCACTGGCCGTCTCCACTTTAAAAAGGGGACCGTCGAACAAAGCCACCCTACGGGCGGATGTTTCTCGAAGAAGAAGTGTTCGACAAGCGTGGTCCCCTTTTTAAGTTCCGACTGGGTAGGCGTTGTCAAGGTCTACGAGCCCTGTGCTTTTTCTTCTCGCCAGCTTTAGTGGTCAAGCGTTCGACAACATAAGAAAACCGCCCTTGATAAAAGGCGGTTGAGTTCCATCCATCATTTCCATGAATGGTAGATATGTTCCGCGTACTTGGTAATGGCTTCATCGTAATCTGGATACGGATATTCGAGATTTTCTGCCACCGCTTTGGAGTACTTTCGAAATAGCTCATAGCAAATGAATAACGATTCCCACATCTGCGGGTAGCCGTTTTCGTTATAGCTGGATAGTAACGCTTCCCAGTCTTCTTTTGGAAGATAGCGATCGATAAATTTGTAGTTTTTCCCGACACTAAAGGTAAATCCTTTCTCACATCCGATTTGCCAAGCCATCATGCGGAGCAAATTTGGTCGGGCAATTTCGTTGAGATGGTCAATCGCAAACAGAATTTCTTTTCTCGCCAAACCTTTGACAACATAAGTAGATACCATCCAAAATTCATTGCAGCAGTCATCAAACTCTCTGGCACTTGGCTTCCGGGTCCAATATTGGCGATCGGAAGGGAGCACCTCGTGTTTGATAAGCTCGTCTTTATCTAGCAAAATCTCAACCAGACCGTCGCTTTCTGCAAAATACTGCTCTGTCTCGTCTATCGGGATCAGCGTCAGATCCACTTTATTTCCATCCTCAAATAGCATGAGATAGGAAAACCAATTCCCTAACTCGGACGGAAAAAGCTCCATATCCTCCGGTTTTTGCATCATGATCCGATTCCCAAAAACATCGAGCCATTGATCATTTTCCTTGAAAGAAGCCATCTCAGTCACAAAATACGAAACATCATAATCTTGGAAAGGATCAGCTGGTATATTTTTGTTCGTGCGTGACCCTTCCAAGGTTACCAAGCGGATTCGATCATCCTTCCTAGCGAAATCAATCAGCATGTTCATCATTTCTTGTTCCGTTCTCAAAGCCATGCCCCTCCACATTACTATTTCTCTGTACTACTAAATGTAGTGGAATTGCATAATTTTTACAATCCCACATCGATAGGAGAAGCAAATAAAAAAAGCTGCACCCATTTGGGCACAGCTTTTTCTTGCAATCCGTACTTTTACGCGCGGGAAACGTATGCTTCCGTACGAGTATCGATGATCAGACGCTCTCCTTCTTCTACGAAGAGAGGAACGTTTACTACGAAACCAGTTTCCAAGGTTGCTTTCTTTGTTACGTTAGAAGCAGTGTCACCTTTTACACCTGGCTCACATTCAGTTACAACGAGTTCAACTGTATTCGGCAATTGAATACCGATTGTTTCTCCGTTGTACTGCATGATTTGCACGTTCATGTTTTCTTTGAGGAAACGCAGCTCACGCTCGATTTGGTTGCGAGTGAACGTCATTTGCTCATATGTTTCAGTATTCATGAAAGTGTACTCGTCTCCGCTCGCATACAGGTATTGCATCGTGCTGGATTCGATGCGGGCAGGGTTAACTTTTTCACCGCCGCGGAAGGTCATTTCTGTTGTGTTGCCGCTACGCAGATTGCGCAGTTTGGAGCGAACGAATGCCGCACCTTTACCTGGTTTTACGTGTTGGAATTCTAGCACGGTAAAAATATTGCCATCCACTTCGATTGTCAAACCGGTACGAAAATCGTTTACAGAGATCATGGTAGTCCTCCCAAATCAATCAATAACAGAATAAGTATAAATTACACAGGCAAAATGAGCAACTCTTTCGTAGACTTGTTCAGGTTCTCATGGCCATCAGCTGTAATCCACACATCGTCTTCGATTCGAACGCCACCAAGTCCTGTCACGTAAATGCCTGGCTCCATCGTTACGAGCATACCTGGCTCCAATACGAAGGTGCTCACAGTCGAAAGCCCTGGCAGCTCGTGAACTTCCAATCCGAGACCATGACCTGCGCTATGTCCATAGGCATCCCCATAGCCTGCTGCTGTGATGAGATCTCTCGTTGCTGCGTCAGCGTCTTTTGCGGATACACCTGGCTTCAGTGCTTCTAAACCTGCCAGCTGTGCACGCAGAACGATATCGTAGATTTCACGCATTTTCGGGTCTGGCTCTCCCACAGACAATGTGCGTGTGATATCGGAATGATAGCCCTGATAAGCAGCACCAAAGTCGAGTGTAACCATTTCCCCTGCCTGAATCACTTTCTCGGACGCACGTCCATGTGGCAGAGCGCCGCGCACACCTGACGCTACGATAATATCAAAAGCAGAGCCTGTCGCACCTTGCTTGCGCATGAAGTACTCCAATTCCAAGGCAACATCGGATTCACGCACACCTGGCTTGATGTAGCCTTGAATATGCGTAAATGCTGCTTCCGCGATACGAACCGCTTCACGAATGATAACCATCTCGGATTCGTCTTTAAACATGCGAATTTTTTCAAGCAGACCGCTTGTTGGCACCAGCTCTACTCCGTTGAATCCTTTGTTCCATTCCTGATACGTGCTAAAGGACACGCTGCTCTCGAATGCCAAGCGCTTGATCCCTTTTTCTTGCAAAAGCTTTGCCATCGCTTCCACAGCTTTTCTTTCGTTATTGATCACTGTAAATTCAGGTGCTTGTTCGTGGGCTTGTTCCACATAGCGGAAATCAGTGACGAGAAACGCTTCTGTTTCCGTGACAATTACCCATCCCGTTGATCCGGTGAAACCGCTCAAGTAGAAGCGATTCTCTGTTTTTTCGGTAATAAACGCCTCTGCTCCCACTTGTGTAAGTGCCTCGCGCAATTTATGCAGACGTTGTTTCATGGCAGCCTTTTCCCCTTTTTGAAAGCTTTTATTTTTTTTCGATTTTACGGACGAGCGCTCTTAACGCCCATTCATATCCATCGATCCCCAGCCCGACAACTTGTCCAATCGTAATAGGTGCGATGACTGAGTGATGGCGAAATGGTTCCCGTGTATGAATATTGGAAATATGTACTTCAATCGTCGGAAGAGCTACACTGGCCAAAGCGTCTCGGATCGCATAGCTGTAATGGGTGAATGCGCCTGGATTGATCAGGATGCCGTCATGGACACCTCTCGCTTGATGAATCGCGTCGATGAGGACACCTTCATGATTCGATTGGAGATGCTCAAGCTTTCCGCCCAACTCATCCATAACACCCGTCAGGATTGTCACCACATCCTCCAGCGTTTCCCTTCCGTAAACATCCGGCTCCCTCGTCCCCAATAAATTCAGGTTGGGCCCGTTCAATAACAAGACGGAAGTCATCGACCATCCCTCTCCCTATAAAAGTTTTTTTATTAATGAAACATTTTACCACAAGCCGCTCTGAATCCAAAGTAGTCATTCGCCAAAGCAACATTTCGAACATTGTTACATCCATTTTGACAAGGAACGGAGAAATCCTCCTACCTTGTGTACTCATTCCATGCATGATTCTCGTCTGATTGCTCGAGCATGATTGTCATCCCAATGAACAAGCCAAACGTCAAATACCAAGCGCCTTCCGTACTGAAGGTGGCAACCTCCCAATTTCCGATATGAAAGAAGAAACCCGCTATCCCTAACATGACCGCCCCGTAGACGAGCCCCAACCACCACGCACGGATCCGACTAAATAGCAAGCTGAATACAAATGAAGCAACGAAAGTTTCAACGAACAGCACGATACCACCAAGGCACACGCTCGCAAACGTATTTTCGTCCTCGATACCGATAAAGGGACGTGCAAATGCTCCGACTCCGTACGGAGTCATGTGCAAAAAGTGAGCCATCAATCGAACGAGCCCCCAAATAATCGTTCCCCAGAATGCCACCTCCAAAATCTTCGAGAAGGACACTCTTTTACTCCCTTGCCTGCCTTCTTCTGTATGGGATATGCGTGCTTGCTTGTGCCTTCGTCCTGTCTTGCTTATTTCCATTTCCATCACCTCTGTTCTCTAGTATGCTCTTCCTCTAAGCTTTTCACTTCCGCTTTACATTTGTTGGAAAAATACGAACTCCTTGTAGCTTCAAGTCGCCATTTCCGTTAATATAGTGGTAAGGATGGTGATTGAATTGGCGCAACAAAACGTACCTAGCTACGGCGGTCAGGCCGTCATCGAAGGTGTTATGTTCGGTGGCAAAACCACGACCGTTACAGCTGTTCGCAAAAAAAATCATGAAATTGAGTATTTTGAATCCCCAAGGTCCGAATATAAATGGATTACTACGCTAAAAAAGATTCCGTTTTTGCGTGGGATTGTTGGTTTGGTCGAAGCCAGCGCCAATGGGGCCAAACATCTCAACTTCGCCTCTGAACAATACAGTAAGGAGTCTGGAGAAGAAGCCTCCGAAAGTCCATCGAAGCTCACCATGATTTTAGGTGTTGCTGTTGTCGGAGTACTTTCCTTCCTGTTCGGGAAATTCGTATTTACACTCGTTCCCGTTTTCCTGGCAGACTTTTTACTTGGAAAATGGGTACCGGATGGCGTTCCTCAAACGTTAGCTGAAGGCGGATTTAAAATTTTGCTCCTCCTCGGCTACATTACAGCGATTGCACAAACGCCGTTGATTAAAAGGCTTTTTCAATACCATGGAGCCGAGCATAAAGTGATTAACGCGTTCGAATCCGGGGTAGAATTAACAGTAGCCAATGTGCAAAAATTTTCCGCCCTGCATTATCGTTGTGGGAGCAGTTTTCTCATTTTTTCAGTGTTCGTCGGTGTTGTGATTTACTCCCTGTTTAGTTATGACTCCCTGACGGAGAGGGTCGTACAACGCATTGTTCTTTTGCCACTGGTAATCGGCGTCTCTTATGAGGTTTTGCAGTGGACAAACAAGCTCCGTGATGTACCCGTCCTACGTTACCTTGGTTATCCAGGATTGTGGTTGCAAAAGATCACAACTCGTGAACCAGATGACAGCCAAGTCGAGGTAGCCATCGCTTCCTTCCAAAAGATGCGGGAGCTTGATCAGAAGCACGTGCAGGAAAGAATGGTTACGACCGGATAACGTGAGGCATTTTTATTCCCATAGAGGTGAAGCCCTATGTTACGCCGCATTCCACCAGTGATTCTGATCGTGATTGTATTGGCGATTTACGGATTTTTGGTCACCCTCTTCAATGATCCTATCAGTACGATTGTCATCTTGGGATTATCCGTTGTCCTTTTCTTGGTCGTGCGCAACTATTTACAAACCGGCTCCTTCTTTTCACAAGGCGCTGGAGCAGGCAAACCTAGACAACCAAAGGTCAAGGTGAAGCAAAAGCCCTCCATCGCTCGGCAAGCAGTGAAAAAGCAGTCGACTCCTCCTAGAAAAGATCATCCGTTTCGTGTGATCGAAGGCAGCAAAGGGAAGCAAAAAGAGAAACCAGACGAAAAATCGCAAAATAATATCTCCCACTAAAAAACAGGTTGCCTGAATCGGCGACCTGTTTTTTTGTTAGACCAGTATTTTCGGTGAATGATTGCGAAACACTTTGACGTAATCTTCAAAATCCCATTGTGCCAAAAATTTGTGAGCCGCTGCCTCCCCTGACTCAAACAATTGTTGCCTGATTTCTTTTGACAGCTGAAATTGAGTGGTTCTGACCCCTAATGTATGGATGAAAATCGTCCGAACGGCTTTTGCCTTTTCCACATACAGGCGGTCATGAGCATCGAGCATAGTTGCCAGCAATCCCCGGGAGAAGGAAAAAAGACCTTTGATTCTAGTCGCTTCTCTCTTGTCTTGATCATCAGTCAGACGAAAACCGATCGTCGGCCACCGCGGAGTCCCTGGTACATCAAATAACCAAACGGGGTAGTTGCTCAATAATGCGCCATCGACGATGTAATGCACATGTCCAGCACTTGTCAGCTTTGCAGGCTGAAAAAAGAACGGAATGGAGGAAGACATACGAACAGCTCGTGCCACAGGGAAATGATCGGGTTCTACACCATACCGTGCCAAATCATCGGGAAGGATAAGCATTTTTCCGTTTGTGACATCAGATGCGACAACCTTCAGCTTACCAGGAGGAAGATCTCCGAATGTTCTCACTCCTTTTCGTAATAACAACTCCTCTATGAACAACTCGATTCGATCTGCTCGATAAATCCCTTCTCGCACGACTAGTTCATAGATTGGTCCGATGAGAGGGAGCCTGACCAGCCCTGAGCGTTTGAGAAAGTGGAGGTAATCCAGCTCTTCAAAGATCGGTTTCAACTCATGGCTGGAATAGCCTGCGCCGAGCAAAGCTGCAACAATGGAGCCTGCCGAGGTACCTGCGAGTCTTTCCCATGTGTATCCATTCTCCTCCATGACTCGCAAGGCACCGATAAAAGCGATTCCTTTTACGCCGCCACCTTCAAAGACTGCATCCGCTTTCACCTTGTTTTCCCCTCCCTAAAATTCCTCCCCATTTTCCATGTATAAGACGAAAGCTTTTCCGTTACCACAAAGAAAAAAACGCAAGCCTGATCGGCTTGCGCTATAATACGATAACGATATAGACTATTCCTCTTTTTGCTCATCTAACAAACGAATGTTACGAAGCTCTTCTATACGCTTTGGATCTGCCTCGAAGTACTGAACCAGATACTCCAGACATGTAATCGATTCCCAGCTCAGGTGATGCTCGATTCCTTCCACATCCTGATAAATATGCTCTTCATCTAAGCCAATGATCCGCATAAATTCTTCTAGAAGAGCGTGACGGTCCACAAGGCGTTTCCCGATTTTCTTCCCTTTTGGCGTCAAGACAAGCCCACGGTATTTTTCATAAACGAGATACTTGTCTTTGTCTAGTTTCTGAACCATTTTCGTGACCGAAGAGGGATGTACTTCCAACGCTTCAGCAATATCGGAGACACGAGCATAGCCCTTTTCTTCAATTAAGTTGTAAATGCGTTCCAAATAGTCTTCCATACTCGGCGTCGGCGGCATTGTGAACCCCTCATTTCCAAACCGTTATTTCATCTTGCCAAAAAAGGCACGTAGAAATATGATACCGCGTAATGAGAAGCATTTGCAAGGGAAAAGTACCTATCGCTGCTGTTTTTCTGTTGTTGGATTCATCATTTGGACATATTGTACGAGCTGTTGACCCAACTGCTCCATGCGCGCCTGCAATCGCTCATCCTTGAGCTTGCCTTCTGGAGTAAAGGCATTGTAAGCACTTGGGATGGAAGGGCTAGATGGCAACGGCCATGCATGCAAATTGCGCATGATTAACTGCAAGGTGTTGACCGTATTCGTAGCACCCATGCTTCCACCAGCGACACCAATGATGGCAACCTGCTTGTCACGCAAAATGCGCCCTTCCAGGAAGTCAATGGCGTTTTTCAAAGCACCTGTCATTGTGCCATGGTATTCAGGCGAACCGATCACAAGTCCATCTGCTTCAGAAACCGCTTTGACAAATCGATGGACAATTTCAGGGTACGTACTGGTATCGTCACGATCATCGTACAGCGGCAGCTTCCAGTCCGCCAGATGAATCATTTCAACATCGGCACCTGCAGCCTTTGCGGCTTCAAGAACAATATGAATCGCTTGTTTTGTCGTAGAATTGGCATTCATGCTTCCGGCTATTCCTACAATTTTCATGGTTTCACCCCATCGATAATCTAAATACTGGTATGTTCCTCATTATATTCCATTAAGTATAATTTGTAAACATTTATGTTTATTTAATATCATCTGTTCTGAACAAGCCTGTTTGCTTCATACACTTGTACCAAGTTGCAAGTGAGGATGATGCCTATGGACAAAGTCGCTTGGTATATCGCTGTGCTTTTTGCAGGGTCTGCGTTAGGTGGATTCTACTTGGGCGGATATGAATGGTTACGCTTTTTTACTTATTTCGGTTCTTGGGGGACAATAGGCATTGCCCTTGCGGCTCTTGGCCTCGGCTGGTTCGGCGTCCAGCTGTTGACCTTTTGCCATCGCAAGCAAATTCGCTCCCTGTACGAGCTGTACTACGTATTGTTTGGCGAAGCGTTCGCTTCTAGCCTATCTGCCATCACCCACATTCTGCTATTGGGGTATACAGGAGTCATGCTTGGCCAACAGGCAGATTTCCTCTTGGAGGAGTTCTCTCCTCTATGGTTCATCCTTCTGACCATTGCAGCCGTCTTCTTTATCTTAAATCGTTGGCGATGGATTGTCACTGCAACAGCCATATCTCTATCCGGCGGTTTATTATTATTCGGATTGATTTTCAGCGCACAATCCCATGTCCCAATACCGAGCTTGGGTTATCAACTGAATGTGAACTGGCTGATTCACGCCGTATTTTTCCTAGCCTTGCATTTTCTCATCGGCTTGGCCACGACTTTACCACTGGCAGTACGTGCGTCCCATGAGCGAACGGTACGGAGTGGAGCAATCATCGGAGCCGGAATCTTCCTTTTGTTCACGCTGTTAGGTCAAGCTATTCTTCTTGCCCACTGGCATGATTCCCACGCCTCTGTACTGCCCATCAAACAAATTTTAGTTCAAATGATGCCAGGTGGCGATTGGCTTCTCGCTATTCTCTCATTTGTGCATGGCGGAGTCATCATCGCCGCCCTACTCTATTCGTTGTCACATCCAATAGCGACACGTCAACATCTGCAAATGCTTCCGCTGATTGTCGCCATGCTGCTTACCGTATTTGTATTCTCTCTTCTCACACTCGTTGTTCCATGGAGTATGTCTGCAATCGCCAGTGCAGCGACCTATTGCGGCATGTTCTTAATGGGCTGGTACGTTTGGAAACAACCGAATTGACCTGATCGTTTACTCGTAGCTCCTGTGGTCAAGACAGAGTCTTGGCCACTTTTTTCGCACTATAGGAGCCAATTCACTATTCCGACCACGACCAAGAACACAAGGATAACCACCAAAATATTCAACGGATTCATCGTCACGTAGGCCTCCTCTATCCATGGTTTCTCTCCCTCATTTTACCACAAATGAAAAACGTCCCCCGAAGGAGACGTTTACTGCAGGGCCTCACTTTCCGCTCTTAGCTGTCCCCCATTTGGAGATCCCATCGGATAAGCTGGCGTTGTATGTTCTGTCATTTTGTGAATCGCTGAAAGGACCGCCTTCGTCGCCTTTGCAATTTGTTCCCAATCCATTTGTGCGATAGAGTCATCTGTTGCTTGTCTCGTCCCCGCACTCGTCACAAGTGCGGTAGGAATACCTGCGGCGGCTAAAGAGCTTGCGGCGCCGATTCCTTCACGCGTTCCAGCCTTATCGCTAGGAGACAACCCCGCTGCTCTTAGGAGTTGGATTGGCAGATTTTCGTTACCCAGCGGATTGGTTGCAGCGAGCTCTGTCTTTTGGCTGCCCACCCCCTCGACATAGAAGGCTGCTATCATGGCTTGTCGCTCTTTGGCTGATAAGGCATTCGCATAAGCAATTGGGCCTCTGCTTCCCGAAGTAACAGCGCCAAAGCTGACGAACCTCACTTCCGTATCAATCGGCTTGTCAGCCATATTACGAGCTATCTCAAGCAAGGCCGCTACACCGGAGCCATTGTGATTTGCCCCAGCTGATAACCCGGCGGAATCATGGTGAGCAGAAACCATGACGACCTGCTCGGTGTCATTTTGATTGGGCTTTCGGCTTGCGACGATATTATAAGAGGTTTGCTTGGTCGTTACGGCTCCTTCTACCTTGACGGTTCCCTTTACGGGCCGCTTGTCCATGATGCGTTTTTGGAGCTTCGTACCATCCGCCTTGGACAAAGCGATTACAGGAACAGCGATATCCAAGGGTTCGCCCAGGGAAGCATTCCAGCCTTCCTCCCGATCATTCCAGATGATCAGTCCAACAGCTCCGGCAGCCGCTGCCTGGCGTACTTTTTCTCCGAACGGAATCTCTCCTCGCTTGACCAAGGCAATCTTTCCCCTGGAGGCATCATTCGCAAAATCAACCGCCCTACCCAAGCCTGCATCCACCACCTCTGCTGTCGCAGTTCCATTGATCCCAAAAGTAAATCCACTTACTGTCCATTTTTGACCCGGCCATTCTTCCATCGTCAGGGATAGAGTCGTTGGCTTTCGGTACGTATAATAAGAAAAAGGATCGAGCTTTGTCTTGTACCCGTAAGAGCGAAGTGTATTTTCCACATAGACAGCTGCCGCAAATTCCGTTTCAGTAGCAGGTGGACGGGCTGTTCTTGCCAATTGCTCGACATGGCTGTACAAGCGTTCACTATCGATCCAATCTTGAGCTTCCTCTGCATGAACACGATGGGAAAGGAAAGGTATCGGCAATATCGTTCCACAGGCAAGCAGGGCACATAGCGCGTAATGACGGACAGATCGCATGGCATTCTCCCTTTCCTTCGCTCTTTGCTCTTTATTATGGGCGTTTACGACAAACTGAGTCTAGTCAGAATAGTTAGTCAAATAACTTCATCCTGCGCCATCCCTGGACAGCTTTCGCTTTGTTCTGCCCAAAACGTCGATTTTTCGCGTGACTTCCTTCCATATGAAATCTTAATAGAAAGGGGCTTTACTCCGTAAAATTATTGATAAAGAAAAGGCGACTTTCAAATTGACCGATGTCCTTGCCTTTTGCTAAGGTGGAATCAATAAAAAACCGTTTGAAAGAAACGGAATGGAATCTATTGAGGGGGAAGTACCATGCTCTATGTAGATGGGAAATGGGTAGAAGAAGGGCAAGTCGCAGTTCATCCAGAAGACCGCGGTTATAACTTTGGGGATGGCATCTATGAGGTAGTACGCATTTATAAGGGGCGCATGTATCAATGGGATGGACATCTAACCCGATTGTTTCGAAGTGCCAAAGAAATAAAAATGGAGCTTCCATGGAGCGCAGAAGAGCTGACAGACTTAGCGAATCAGCTGATCACCAAGAACAACATCACGGAGAATGACGACGCTAGCCTTTACTTGCAAGTATCTCGTGGCTCCGCTCCACGTGTACACGATATTCCCTCCGGAATCCAGCCTGTGATAATGGGCTTTGTCCGTCGTAAGGACCGCCCTGTCGCCGATATGAAGAAAGGCTTGACAGCTCAGCTCGTTGAAGATATCCGCTGGCTGCGTTGTGATATCAAAACACTCAACCTGCTAGGTGCTGTTCTAGTCAAACAATACGCAAAGGATGCAGGTGCCCAAGAATCGATTCTGCACCGCAACGGCGTCATAACAGAGTGCAGCGCTTCCAATTTGTTCGTCGTGAAAAATGGCGAGTTGTATACGCATCAGGCTGACAATCTGATCCTGCACGGAATTACTCGCCAAGTGGTCATTGATTTGGCTCGAAACAATGGCATCACTGTCCATGAAGAAGCATTCGACATTGCTTTCTTAAAGCAAGCAGATGAAGTCTTCCTCACAAGCACGACCGCGGAAATCATGCCGCTCATCTCGGTAGATGGCGTCGCTGTCGGCAACGGACAACCAGGACCTGTCGTGCTTACGCTACAAGACTTGTTTGAACAGCATATCAACACAAGTGTACTCGTGTAATCAAAAGAAGCTCTCCCGATATGCAGATGCATCCGAGAGAGCTTTTCTTTATTGTTTAACGCCGCAGATTCCATTCGTCCGTGGCATAGCGCGTACGCACAAGCTCTTCTGCCAAAGCGAGTTCTTCGTCCGTAAGCGTTGAAGGGGTCAGCTCCACTTCCAGTCCAGATGCAAAGCCTTTCGAGAACGCCTCGATCGATTCTTGGAGACTGATTGGCCGTGAGCTTACTTCATTGATCGTCACTGCTTTTTGTCGGAAGCTATCGATCATCCGTTGTTTTACCCGCTCCGACGGGAAATGTAAGAGTGAGAATAGCAAATCCACATCCATATCAAGTAGGATAGAGCCGTGCTGAAGAATAACACCCTTTTGCCGGGTCTGCGCGCTTCCCGCTACTTTTTTCCCCTCTACCACGAGTTCATACCAGGAGGGAGAATCAAAGCAGGCCGATGACCCTGGAGAATTGTACTTTTCCTTCTCCTCCTCACTTGCCAAGGAGACCATTTCCGCCGAGAGTCCAAGATTTTGGAATCCGTGCAGCAGTCCCAAGCTGATGATTTTGTAGGCTTCCGTCACGCTCGAAGGCATTTTCGGATGGTCTTCGGATACGATGACACTGTATGTTAGCTCCTGATCGTGGAGAACAGCACGCCCTCCTGTCGCTCTGCGAACAAAGCCCAATCCTCTATTTTGAACTTCCTCCAGGTTGATTTCCTTGATGGCCTTCTGGAAATAACCAATTGACAGTGTCGCTGGGTCCCACGTGTAAAAACGAACGGTCGGGGGAACCTTCCCCTCACTGTGCAACTGCAAAATTGCTTCATCTACTGCCATATTCATTGCGGGTGACATGGCTTCCGTCACGATATAGCGCCACTGTTCCATCTATGTACCTCCTCATTCACAACGCCTTCATTGTACGCTTCTGGCACGAGGGACGGCAAGCCTCGGATGCGCTATTTTGAGCGAGCTGTCTCCTGTAAAATCGCCATGACCTGTGCCAATGCATCTGTTTTCTTCTCATTCTCTTCGCGCATTCGCTGCAAGATGGACTCCCTGTTCGTTTGCAAGTCATTCAATGCTTGATAAAAGCGATCATCCGTTAGCTCTTCTTCCAGCAGAACATGACACAAGCCCTGCCTTTCAAAGGACTGGGCATTTAAAATCTGATCACCCCGACTTGCTTCACGGGACAACGGTATCAAGAGCATCGGCTTTTGGAGGGCTAAAAACTCATAAATGGCATTGGAGCCAGCACGAGACACAACAAGATCTGCCATCGCTAGCAAATCAGGCAACTCCTCCTGAACATACTCGAATTGCTTGTAGCCTGTTACCTGAATCGTTTCATCCACTTGATTTTTGCCACAAATATGCACAATGGAAAAATGCTCCAGCAGGTTAGGCAATGTGCGACGTACCGCCTCGTTGATTCGGCGCGCTCCCAAGCTTCCCCCCATGACAAGCAGGACAGGCTTTTTTGTGGTAAAGGAGCAGTACGCCAAGCCTGCTTCTTTTCGCCCCTGCTTCAACTCTTCTCTCACGACTGCGCCTACGTGAATCCCTTTGCTTCTCGGTACTTTCGAAAGCGAATCCGGAAATGTTACGCACACCTTGTTAGAAAAAGGGACAGCCAGCTTGTTTGCGAGACCGGGTGTCAGATCAGATTCATGGATGACAACGGGAAGACGGTTTAGCCACCCCCCAAATACAACCGGTACGGAAACGAAGCCTCCTTTGGAAAAAATCACATCCGGCTTCCATTTGCCGAGAAAGCGAAAGGCTTGCCAAATGCCTTTGAGGACTCGCAGCGGGTCACTCATGTTTCTCCAATCAAAGTAACGTCGCAGTTTTCCTGAAGAAATGCCAATATAGCGGACATCCGGATGGTTGGCGACGAGCTCACGTTCGATTCCAGTCACTGAACCAATGTAGGCGACTTCCCAGCCCAGCTTGATAAAATGGGGGATGAGCGCAAGATTCACAGTGACATGACCTGCCGAACCACCACCGGTAAAAACAATCCTTCTCTTCATTCGGTTCGAACCCTCCCCTACCTCTTCTTCCCCCATGATAGCATCAATCAGAAAGAAAAGCCGCCCGTAACAACAGGCGACTTTTCCTGGAATCTAGAATTATGCTTGCGGTTGATAACGTAGGATTGGCTTTCTCGCCGCTGTCGCTTCATCCAAACGTTTGACGACAGTGGTATGAGGAGCTTCCTGAACGATTTCTGGCGTTTCCTCGCACTCGCGGGCAATTTGCAGCATGACGTCGATGAACTCATCGAGCGTTTCTTTTGTCTCGGTTTCGGTTGGTTCGATCATGAGGCACTCGTCAACGATCAATGGGAAGTAGATCGTTGGCGGGTGATAACCGAAGTCGAGCAAGCGTTTTGCGATATCGAGCGTGCGTACGCCCAGCTTCTTCTGGTTCACTCCAGACAGAACGAACTCGTGCTTGCAGACGCGATCAAATGGCAGATGATAAGCCGTTGCCAGTCGACGCATCATGTAATTGGCGGAGAGCACCGCATTTTGGGAAACTTGCAGCAAGCCTTCTGGCCCCATCGTACGGATATAGCTGTATGCACGAACGAGAATACCGAAGTTTCCGTTGTAGCCTTTTACGCGTCCGATGGAAGCCGGACGATTGCTGTCCCAGTAGAAGCTTCCGTCTTCCTTCTTCGCTACGATTGGTGTAGGCAGGAATGGCTCGAGAACTTTTTTCACGCCGACCGGACCAGCACCCGGGCCACCGCCGCCGTGAGGGCCTGTAAACGTTTTGTGCAAGTTCAGATGCACTACGTCGAAGCCCATGTCTCCCGGACGGGCGATTCCCAAAATCGCGTTCGCATTCGCACCATCATAGTACAAGAGGCCGCCAGCTTCATGGACGATTTTCGCCATTTCCACGATATCTTCTTCAAACAATCCGAGAGTGTTCGGGTTCGTCAACATCAAAGCAGCTGTGTCAGGTCCTACTGCATCGCGCAGCGCTTGAATATCAACCAATCCACGCTCGTCAGATGCAATGGTTACGGTATCCAAACCAGCTACAGCAGCAGATGCCGGATTCGTACCGTGTGCGGAGTTCGGCACGATTACTTTGGTACGATGCGCTTCCCCACGGCTCTCGTGGTAAGCGCGGATCATCATCAAACCTGTCCACTCACCCGCAGCACCAGCAGCTGGTTGCAGGGTAACTGCGTCCATGCCTGTAATTTCACCCAGCTCTTCTTGCAGGTTGTACAACAGCTCCAAAGCGCCCTGTACAGTTTCTTCCGGTTGGTACGGATGTGTCTGCGCAAAGCCTGCGTAACGGGCAACATCTTCGTTAATTTTCGGGTTGTATTTCATCGTGCAAGAACCAAGCGGATAGAAGCCATTGTCTACCCCGTGGTTGCGACGAGACAGTTCGGTATAGTGACGAACCAATTGCAGCTCAGATACCTCTGGCAGCTCAGCCGGCGTTTCGCGGATGAGGTGCTTTGGCAAAAGGCTTGCTACTTCTACTTCCGGAACATCCAATGCCGGCAAATTGTAGCCCACACGGCCTGGTTTGCTCATTTCAAAGATCAGTGCTTTCTCCTGGTCGTTACGCACGTGTGATCGCCTCCAATTCAGCCGCCAATATGTCGATTTCTTCTTTGGTACGCAGCTCAGTTACTGCAAGCAAGGTATGATTTGCAAACTCTGGATAGTCGAGACCGAGATCATAGCCTCCAATGATTCCAGCAGCCAGCAGGCCTTTGTTTACTTCTGCAACTGGTTTGTTCAGCTTCACTACAAACTCGTTGAAGAATGGAGAAGTGAATACGATCTCCAAGCCTTTTGCTTGCAGGGCATTCTTGGCGTAATGAGCTTTTTGCAGGTTCATCATTGCCATTTCTTGTACACCCTGCTTGCCGAGTGCAGTCATGGCAATGGAAGCAGCCAATGCGAGCAGCGCTTGGTTCGAGCAGATATTAGAAGTCGCTTTTTCACGACGAATATGTTGTTCACGCGCTTGCAGCGTCAATACGAAGCCGCGCTTGCCATTTTCGTCCTTCGTTTGACCGACGATACGACCTGGCATTTTGCGCATCAGTTTGGTTGTGGTAGCAAAGTATCCGCAATGTGGTCCGCCAAAGGATGCTGGAATACCGAATGGCTGCATGTCACCCACTACGATATCTGCGCCCAATTTGCCCGGCGCCTCCAGTACACCTAGCGCAAGCGGATTGGAGGATGTGATCAACAGTGCGCCTTTTCCGTGCGCAATTGTTTCAATCGCTCCCAAGTCCTCAACGTTTCCGAAGAAGTTCGGATACTGCACGATGATCGCTGCTGTATTTTCATCAACAAGCGCTTCCAGAGCCGCTGTATCCGTAACGCCATCGCTGTTGATACCTACCTCAACCAGCTCAACGTTTTGTCCATACGCATATGTTTTCAAAACACCACGCGCTTCTGGATGTACAGCGCGGGAAACGATTACGCGCTTTTTGCCAGTGTGACCAGCAGCCATCATCGCTGCCTCTGCCAAAGAAGTTGCGCCGTCATACATCGAGGAGTTCGCTACCTCCATGCCAGTCAGCTCACATACCATCGTTTGGAACTCGAAAATAGCTTGCAGCTCACCTTGGCTGATCTCAGGCTGGTACGGTGTATAAGCGGTAAAGAATTCACCGCGAAGCAGCATGTGATTAACTGTGCTCGGCGTGTAATGTTGATAAACACCCGCACCTAGAAAGTTAACATGCGTGCTGAAATTTACGTTTTTATTCGCGAGGTGTGTAAAATACTTCACCAAATCTGGCTCGGAAAGTGCTTCTGGAATATTCAATGCACCTTTAA
The DNA here is from genome assembly GCF_000010165.1 of Brevibacillus brevis NBRC 100599. NCBI lineage: Bacteria > Bacillati > Bacillota > Bacilli > Caryophanales > Paenibacillaceae > Brevibacillus > Brevibacillus brevis. The sequence goes on along the minus strand of NC_012491.1, from coordinate 2,387,280 downwards.
AGCGTACTTCTTCCGGAATATCAGCAAATAGTTCTTCTACACTTGAAATGCCGAGCGTTTCCAGCATTTCGCGCTTGTCCTGATCAGTTTGGGGCAGGTAGCGGTATTTCACGGACGTTGTCCTCCTCTAAAAGGATGTATGTGGTGTATCGTTTAGTTTTTTGGGCGTTTATAAAATGGAGCGGCAACAACTTCTGCTTTCAGACGTTTTCCGCGAATTTCTACTTCTACTGGTGTACCTATCGCAGCATGCTCGGTTTTTACGAGAGCGAGACCGACGTTTTTCTTCAAGGTTGGAGATTGTGTTCCCGTCGTCACTTCGCCAATGAGCTCTTCCCCCACATAGACAGGGTAATGCGTGCGCGGAATCCCACGATCGATCATTTCGATCCCTACGAGCTTGCGTGGGGCACCGTTTTCTTTTTGTGCCTTCAGCACTTCTTGACCGATGAACGGCACCTCTTTGTCTACCTTGACAGCAAAGCCAATGCCCGCTTCGATCGGAGTAATGTCTTTGCTGAGCTCTTGTCCGTACAGTGGCAGCTTGGCTTCAAAACGAAGCGTATCGCGCGCACCGAGACCGCATGGCAACAGACCTTCTTCTTTTCCAGCATCCAGCAAGATGTCCCACAGCTCTGCTGCACGATCGGCATCCAAATAAATCTCGAAGCCATCTTCGCCAGTATAGCCAGTGCGGGAGACCAAACCTGGAATACCGCTCACTTGCACATCACGCTCAAAACGGAAAAAACCGATTTGAGACAAGTCTGTAGTCGTCAGCTTTTGCAGAATGGATTCTGCCAGAGGACCTTGAATGGCGATTTGTGCTGTTTGTGGCGAAATATTCTCAATCGTTACGCCTGGAATCAGATGTTCTTCTAGCCACGCATAGTCTTTGTCGATATTCCCCGCGTTGATGACGAGCAAGTAATGATCATCTGCATACTTGTAAACAAGCAGATCGTCTACCGTTCCCCCATCTGGGTAACAAAGCACACTGTACTGCGCCTGCCCGACTGCCAGCTTAGACACGTCATTCGTAGTCACACGCTGGAGATAAGTAAGAGCGTTTTCCCCTTTTACGTCCACTTCTCCCATATGGGAAACATCAAATAGACCAGCTTTTGTCCGAACGGCTTCATGCTCTTGACCAATGCTTGTAAACTGCACCGGCAGATCCCAACCACCGAAGTCGATGGTTTTCGCGCCATACTTTGCATAAGAATCAAATAGTGGCGTACGTTTCAAATTGGACATGTGGCACCTCCTGTGAACAATAAGAATCCAAAACAAAACAGAGGGGGAAAAACGGGTACACCAAAATAATGGTGCCCATTTCTCCTCCTCTGTCCTTGGTACCTGAGAGTTACCTTGCGAATCAGGTGGGGGTATATCGTTCCCACTTGCAAGTTTCCCCTTTGGTGGCTCATATGAATGTGAGCTCTCTCCAGAGTTGCGTCCAGTAGAGGTACTTTTGCCTGAGAGATTCACCGTTACCGGCTTGCTCCTTCGGCGCTGCCAAACGTTCCAGCAGTCTCTCCCTACTACCTTCATTCGCGGTTGTTTCATGGTCATACATAAGTTTTTGCTAACATTTCCATACTAGTGGATGTACTACCTCTTTATCCTACCATGAGAGTCCAAAGTTGAAAATATACAAATTAACAGTCAGATTCAGAAAAACTTAACAAAACACATTGACAATAGATAAATGTTCAGTTTTTTGACATTAACCATGAAAGTTATGGCAGAGCTATGAAAAGGAGTATCTTATATGCCGAATGTTCCTATTTCATTTGATACGAGTTGGATCAATCCGCTTACAGAACGAATGCAAGAAGATGGTCCTTGGGATAAGTGGGAGCTGTTCAAGCTCTCATTGGAAGCCGAGGAAGCGATGGCTGTTCACGATTTTGACCAGCTACAATGTCTGAAATACCTTCCACTCTTATCGCCATTTCCTCACCAATTGGAGACAGCAAAACGTGTCCTGCTAGAAATGCGTGGTCGTGCCATTCTCGCAGATGAGGTCGGTTTGGGAAAGACGATCGAAGCAGGGTTGATCATGAAGGAGTATATGGTTCGCGGCTTGGCTAAAAAAATTCTCGTCCTGGTTCCGGCCTCTCTCGTGATTCAATGGACAAAAGAGCTTCATCAAAAATTCGGCATTGCAGCAGTCGCACAAAAAAAGGAATATATGTGGCGGCAGCACGAGGTCGTTGTCGCATCCATAGATACAGCAAAACGAGATCCACACAGACGTCACGTGCTCGACATCGATTACGACATGCTTATCATCGACGAGGCCCATAAACTCAAAAATAAACGTACCCGCAACTATCAGTTCGTTAAGGAGATCCGCAAAAAATATTGCCTGCTCCTTACTGCCACTCCCATTCAAAACGAGATGGACGAGCTATACAACCTCATCAATTTGTTAAAGCCAGGTCACCTCGGCCATACATCCACCTTCTCTACCAATTACGTAGAGGGCAAACGCCAATCCAAAAACAGCGAGAAATTGCGGGAAGAAATTGAAAAGGTCATGATTCGCAACAAACGAAGTGATGGCGGTATCCAATTCACCAGCCGTCGTGTTCAGTCGATCCCGATTGACCTAACCCCTGAGGAAATGACCTTGTACGAAGGGGTGACCCGCTTTGTCCGCGAGCAATACCAAACAGGATTTGGGGTTGGTGGCTTCAACTCTCTCGCTCTGATTACCTTGCAGCGTGAGGTCTGCTCCAGTAAGGAAGCTGCGTTTATGACACTGTACAACATGCACCAGCGTACTGGCGAGGACTCTCCTTTGCGCACGCAAATTCTTGAGCTAGTTGAGATGATCAAACAAATAGAGACCCATTCCAAGGCCGCCAAAACAGTTGAGCTCATTCAACAAATCAACGACAAGGTGATCATTTTTACAGAGTACCGAGCAACACAAAACTATCTACAAAAGTATTTGCACGACCACGGCATTACCTCTGTCCCCTTCCGCGGTGGCTTTAAACGCAGCAAAAAGGACTGGATGACGGATCTTTTCCAAAATCGTGCACAAGTCCTGATCGCGACGGAAGCGGGCGGCGAAGGGATCAATTTGCAGTTCTGCAATCAAGTCATCAATTACGATATGCCTTGGAATCCCATGCGAGTGGAGCAACGAATCGGCCGCGTCCATCGGCTGGGACAAAAAAGGGATGTGCACATTTACAATTTATCGACAACAGGAACGATCGAGGAGCATATTCTCAAACTACTGTATGAAAAAATCGACCTGTTTGAAATGGTCATCGGTGAACTCGATGATATTGTGGAACGCCTGAATCTAAACCACTCCTTGGAAGATAATCTGATTCAAATCATTATGGATTCTCAATCCTCCAAAGAAATGGCGCTAAAGCTCGATAACATTGGACACGCGATTCGAGCAAGCAAAATAACAAAAGAAGACGTACCACTATCTGAGGCGGCTGACCAATAAACTCTTGTTGGAAACGAAAAAGAAATGAGGTCTCCTGATGCAGCAACAACAGGTCAGACAATTTGTCGAGCGCTATTTGGCGACTTTTTCTGCCCATATCGTCGAATCTCACCCGGATTATTTCACAGTCAAACTCCCTGTCGAGGTGGACAAAGATATCGGCAATCGCCCTTTTTACTGGAGCTGGGTGGATAAAATGAACTTGGCTTATCAGCCATTGGTGCTCACCTTTACTTTTCATCCGGATTGCACGCCTGAAGGATTGCGATCCGAGCATCTGCATTTAGGGGCTACCCGTATGCAACAAATTTTCGCTTCAACCAAAAAGCATGGCAGCTTTGTCTGTATGTACGAGCAGCAAGGGGGGCTTTTAGGCAATGCTGGCAAGCGTCGGTCAACCCCTCTCGTTCCTTGGCTCGGGATGAACTTGAAGGTTTCTCTGCTCTGTGACAAGCGACGTGACATTTTATTGTACCTGGGGATTAATTTGCATCAGCCGCGGTTGGTGACGGACTTCACTTCGTTTTTATTTTCACTTTCCTTGACCCCTGCGATCCCTGACTACTATTACACGTTGGATCGAAAGGTAACCATACAGGAAGCCCTCCAAATGGCAGAACAGGAAGTCGAACATACATTGGAACAAGAAGATCAGCATTGGGCAGAGGAAGCGCGCACACGTTTGAGCGAAGAATTGGCTATCTTGGAAGCGTACTATGAAGAATTGGCAAGGCGAGAACCAGAAAAGGAACAGTCAAAAGCAGACGAAACCGAAGAAGCAGTAGAGCGAACAGAAGCGCAGCCGTCACTCGAACAAGAAGCCCTCCACCCTGAGCCTGATCCAGCTGGACCAACTTCTGTCGAACAGCCCACATCTTTTGACGAATACCGGGCGTCTGGCGGACGAATCCTCGACTTTTTACGTACAAACGGAATCCAAACCACCCCACGCGCAGAGATTCATCTAGCAGAGTGGAAAAAGAGCACGCCAGATGAGGAGAGACAACGCCGAAAAGACGAGCTGGTATGGCAATACGAGCCGCGGATCGAGGTTTCGTTCATCAACGGTGGTTTGTTCTATTTATCTTCCGTTCCTCCGCTCATGCGGTCTTCGAAAGCAAAAAGCATGCGACATCTCCCCGCATCAGGGCGAATCATGTAAAAGATCAACGAGAAAATGTGAAACAGAAAAGACACGTTGCAACAAATCTTTTTGTCATAGCTGGTTACAATAGGAATAGGTTAAGCCTTTACAAAAGGTGGTGCATAGTTGTGACCAGACGATTTCTCCCTTTTATCGCTGCTCTTTTGTCTCTCATGCTGCTTTCCTCACTAGCATATGCGCAAGACGAAGCAAGCTGGGACAAGCAGTTCCAAAAACAAATTCGAGAATGGATGGATGCAATCGCAAGCCGAGACCCTCAATTCAAGCAATGGCAGGACGCCAAGACGGATGTGCAAACACTTGGTGCAGGGCAGCATCAATGGCTAGTAAGTATAAAAAAAGCGGACAAGCAGGTAGGGTATTTGGTGATAGGAGAATCACCTGATTCCACTTCCCATGAGAAATTTGTTCTACTGGAATACGGTGTCGGGGAGTACATCTTGTTCGATGACGCCTTTGCTCCGAAGGAAATCGCGGCGGAGCCCGTTTATGACGGGTTCGCTTCCTACTGGCTGATCACCCAGAAGTCAGATACACAAATGGTCAATGCAAAAACGGGAGAGATGTATCCCACTTCTTTTCAAATTAGCGAGCCCGCTATCGATGCTTTTGCAGGCGAGCAGCTCATACAAAATGGTCAACGCCTGACTCAAATGAGAATTTTAAGCGCAGCCGAGTCTGATCCTTTTGATCATATTGGGTGGGTCAGCCAATTGAGTACAGCGGACACAGACGTGTCCTGGAACCAATTGTGGAAACAAGATTATGCCTCACCGGTAACATTAGCCGTCCCGATTCACCAGTCACAGGTTTTGGCCCCCTTTGTCGTAGGGTCCCTGCATTTATGGAATGACCAAAATGCTTATGTCGGTGTATGGGATGAGGGCCTGCGCTTTGTCCCGTATTCCTATGCCCATCGCGTCGGACGATTTTTCGTAAACGAAACAAGCTCTCCTGCCGAATAACCGGTTGGAGAGCTTGTTTTTTGCGTTTTCTATTCACCGATGTTCTGTAGGAGAGAGACGCTCATGAACGGCATGAAAAATTTCATGGGCGGTCATTCCCTCTGCATTAATGACGGGAGCTCCTGTAATCGTTTTGTTTTGATCACCCAGTACGTTGATATCCTGTCCTGTAATGACAATCGCATCTACCACCTGCTGCCAGTTGCCTAAATCAACAACTTCGTAACCATTTTGACGCAGCATCTTGCACACTTCAGACAGGGAATTTTCTACCGCTACTCTCGCCATATGCACCCTCCGCCTCGTTCATGATAGGTTCCACGAATTTTATTTGCGCCACAACAGTCGTATGGACATAGGAATGGCACCAAACCAGCGTGACGACCAGGACTCGCGTGGAGTCTTACGTAAACGGCGTTCATCTTTTGGAGTATCCATGTACTGCACAAACAGTTTCGTCAGGTACTTTAAATATTCCTGAAAGGACATCGCACTTGACCTCCTTCTTACTCGCGGTTCACACCACGGCGCAAGCGCTGTCCCCTCTATTGTTCCCCGTCCTGTGTTCTTTCAACCACTTGCCTCTTAATTTCCAGTACAATATCGGAAAGGCTCTTTCCTGTCGTATCCACCTGAATGGGCGCGAAATCGTATACACCTGCGCGCTCCGCCATTAAGGTTTTTACCCTTGTCGCGACTCCTCCTGCCAACAACGGACGGCCTGTATCCTTTTCCAAACGCTTGATGAGCTCTTCTTCCGTCGCATGCAGCGCGATTACGATGCCATGCTCCAACATCATCTCTACGTTTTGCTTCCGTAATACAGCTCCTCCCCCAGTTGTTACTACCTGAGATCCTACTGCCAGTAATTGCGCCAGACGTTTCGTCTCGACGTCTCGGAAATACGCTTCACCTTGATCCGTGAAGATTTCTGGAATACTGCGACCTTCCCATTCTACGATTGCATCATCCAAGTCCGTATGCTTCATTTCTAAAGAGGCAGCGAGTGCGGCGCCAACCGTGGTTTTTCCCGTTCCCATAAATCCGACTAACACCAGGTTTTTCATTTCATTACTGCCCCTTTCCAATCGTTGGGTAAGTATTAATCTTCACTGTTTTTTGTTGTTGATTATACTCCGTCTCATATCCCAATGCTTTTTCAAAAAAGGACAGTGGAACCATTGTACGTTCTTTGATTTCGATTAGCGGGCTGCCTAAATCTATTCGCTTGCCATCAACTTCAGCAAAGCGCTCCCGCTCCTTTATAAATACTTCGCGTCCATTTCCTTTTACGCGGATCATTTGTTTCTTGTCGTCCCAGCTAATCGCTACTCCCATTTTCTCGCCAAGCTCACGCAACGGAATATAAACCGTATTGTGGGTGACCCGAGCAGGAATCGATGGATAAAAGCTCATGTTATTGATGATTGTGGTGATATAAGGTTCCAGTTGTACGGCACCAAAGCCATTCTTATTTGCACTATAAGTATACAGGGTGAAGTATTTGGCTTCCCCTTGCAAGGTTTGTCCAAGCGCCTGATCGAGATGCTCTGCACCAATGACACTGCCATGATAATTTTGCTGGACGCGCTGTAAGAATCGCTTATAGGCATCGTCACCGATTTTGCGGCGCAGGTTGTCGAACAGGAGTGCTCCCCGAGAATACCAGGTCAGCTTAAACTCTTCTTCGGTAGAAAACTTCTGCAATGGCTTGTCGAGCTTTCCATTTGGATAACGCTCTTGTAAACGTTTGACATCCCGGTTGTACGTATCCAGTAGAGTCGTAGCTGATTGGGCACCATAACGCTTCTGCAAGTAATGGGACACACCCAGCTCCACCAGACCCTCATCAAGCCACCCGTGCGAGGACTCCAATGTAGCCACACTGTTGTACCACCAAAGATGCCCTACCTCATGCGGCAGCCAATGATCAATCAGATTGTTGTAATGCATGTCTCTTTTGAATACGGCGAGGTTTGCGTATTCCATGGCGTACGTCGTCCCCGTACTTGTTTCCGCAATCGCCACGTTCGGATACGGCAACGGCCCATACATATCGATGAAAGTAGGAAAAACCGATTGGGCAATGGTTTTGATTCTTTCGATGTTGCCTTTATCAACGGAAGCAATGTCAACCGTTAAATTCGGAGCAAATTGAATCGTTTCAATGTGATAAAGAGGACTTCCCACCAGTCCAAAGTTCAACAATTTTTTTGCTTGATAATGGACTTGCTGCTTATTGCCACCGATTGACTTCGTTTGCCCTCTGCCCCATGAACTAACCCATTTGTAGCCTTGTGGAGAAGTAAATGACACATCATAATCTCCATAGTGGTAAACGAATGGATCACCAAAATCAACGCGTTGCGGTGGGTCATACCAAACGCCTTTTTGGTTTTGGGCACCGAGCATCGGGTACCATGTCGTCAACGTCCAAATATCGTCTTTCACCCCAAAACGTGTGCCCCTGCGTGGAACCGGGTTCTCGAATTCAATGGTTAAAGCGCCACGAAGCTCCTTACCAAGCGGATTTGCCAGCTTCACCAGTGATTGACCACGTTCAAAAGAAAGCGGCTTGTCCTTGTAGCGAATCGACTTCACCGTCATTTTGTTCCAAAGGTAATCGTAAATATACAATCGTACATCTGGCGTTTTCGGATTGTCGAACTCCAAGGTCATGCTTCCGGTTATTTTTGCTTCGGACGTATGTAATTCAGCTTGAATCTTATAGACAGGGTTCAAATCCTTAACATAAGACGGCAGAGGCGGATCATAAGAAAATGGATCAACGAACTTTTGCGCCTCCTCAGGTGAATGATTCATGGCAATGATTTGAGAAATAGCTGGCCAATACGCGACGACTCCAACTGAGCCAAAAAAAATGAGGATCGTCACACATACCAGTAAGCTCGTTTTATGTAGTGATTTCATGACAGCCCCCAAATAATAAACCGCCCGGCGGCAGGCGCTAAATGTTTTTGTTTCATTGTAGCAAATATAAGTCAAACTGAGTAGAAATTCAGGAGATTCTGTAGAGAAACCGCCATATTTGACAATGATCTGTATCTGCTGAAAATAAAAAAAGCCGCCACTCATTGTATCGTAATGATTGGCAGCTTTCTTTAGCATTTACCAGGTTTCGTACATAATTTTTCCGGTCTGGCTAAGATCATAGCCCCCGACTGCTTCTAATTCCTTTTGAAATGGACGCGACCCGAGAACATCAAGAACAGCCTGAATGAGCTGCTCGTTGTCCTTGTTTTTCAACAAGACGAGGTCATATCGCTCACGCACAGTTGGGACAAACTCCACTCCCACGAGTGAAGCCGCCTTTTCAATGCCCACTCCTACATCTGCTTCGCGCCGGGCTACTACTCCTGCGACAGCCAGATGATTGGACTCTTCCCGTTCATAGCCAATCACGTCACTCCCCGCTATCTTTGCCAGTCGAAACTGCTCTTCAATCAACGTGCGTGCACCGGACCCTTTTTCCCGATTGACCATGCGAATGCCCGGCTTCGTAAAATCGCTCCATGCTTTGATCTGTTTTGGATTGCCTGCCTGGACGTAGAATCCGGCCCAACGTGACAACATATTGATGACAACAAAACGATGCCCACACAAAATGCGACGAATATACGGGACATTGTATTCATTGGTATCCCCATCGTACAAGTGCGTGCTGACGATATCAGCCTTACCCGTATACATTGCCACGAGGCTGTTCAGTGAGCCCACGTACGAGCGAAGCGGTCGGTATGCCTCATCCTTTTTCTCCAAATGCCCCGCCAGTAGGTCCAAGCTCACATCCTGCCCGCTAATAATGATATTGCGGCCTGTACCAGTCTGCTCATATCGTGCCGATTGTTGGGCTTGTTCTGTCTGCGGGATGCTGACGGCTGAGGCTTGTCTGTATACTCCCTTTGCCTTCGCCTTGTACGCTTCCAGATCACTTTCGTCTACGCGCATTTGCCGACCGACGCGATATGCGGGCAGCTCTCCTTTTTTTATGAGATCGTAGACCGTCAGCTTGGAAATACGTAAAATTTTCGCTATTTCTTCGGTGGTGTAAGAATTTTGTTGACTCATGTCCCGCCTCCGTTATCTCCTTTGCTCTATTGTCAAACAAGTGTCGTAAAATCGCAATTGATTATTCATTACGAATCCATATAATCTAGTTATGTCCAGTTATAATTACTTATAACTAAATATAATTATGGAGGTCTTTTTTTATGAAGAAGCACTGGTTTGCCATATTGACAGTATTTTGCTTAATGCTAACGGCTTGCTCGACAACACAAACCGCACCACAAGCAAGTGAGCCAGCCAAAACCGATGCAGCAAAGGTAGAACTGATGATTTCTGCTGCTGCTAGCTTGACGGATGCCTTGAATGAGTTGAAAACGCAATACGAAACGGAACACCCGGGAACGACCCTCACCTTTAACTTCGGAGGCTCGGGCAAACTCGCCACACAAATTACGCAAGGTGCTCCGTCTGACGTATTTTTGTCTGCTAGCAAAAAAGACATGGACGGTCTAGAGGAACAGCAATTGATCGCCAAAGACACACGCCAAGACTTCACGAAAAACTCGCTTGTTCTCATTGCAGGTAACAAAAGTGCTGTCGCTATCTCTTCTTTTGAAGAGCTGAGCAACGCAGCGATCAAGCATATTGCCGTCGGTGAGCCTGAGACAGTCCCCGCTGGGCGATATGCGAAAGAAACATTGGATACGCTGAAAATGTGGGATTCTCTTTCCGCACAAATGGTATTTGGCAGCGATGTTCGCCAAGTTTTGACCTTCGTAGAATCCGGTAACGCGGATGTCGGTATTGTCTATTCCAGTGATGCTGCCGCTTCGAAAGATGTTAAGATATTGGCGACAGCCAAACCTGAATGGCACAAGCCGATCGTTTATCCAGGTGCGGTCGTCAGCGCTTCGAAGAACCAAGATGCAGCAAAAGCTTTTCTAGCCTACTTGACAAGCGACAAAGGAAAAGCGATCTTACAGAAGTACGGGTTTCAATAAACGAACAGAATGGAATGGGAGGTGGCAAGCGTGATTGAAACAAATCTTACTCCTTTGATGCTCTCCCTTAAAGTAGCTGCGCTCTCCACCTCCTTTGTTTTTATCCTCGGGATGGTTTCTGCAAGGTGGATGACACAAAAGGATTTTTGGGGGAAGAATGTGCTGGAGTCCTTCTTTTTGCTTCCACTTGTCCTCCCTCCCACTGTTGTTGGCTTCGGTCTGTTGCTGCTTTTTGGGAAAAACGGTTTTCTCGGTCAGCTTCTGCATGATTGGTTCAATATTACCGTCGTCTTTACACTGACAGGCGCCGTTATTGCCTCGGTTGTCGTTTCCTTTCCGCTGATGTATCAGAGTGCAGTCGCTGCCTTCACAGGAGTGGATCGTCGTTTGGAGAATGCGGCACGCACGATGGGGGCGTCGGAATGGCGATTATTCTGGACCGTTACCTTTCCCTTGGCTTGGCCCGGCCTGTTGGCTGGGTTTGTTCTTTCTTTTGCCCGTGGTTTAGGGGAGTTTGGTGCTACACTGATGCTCGCAGGCTACATCCCTGGGAAAACCGATACGATTCCCGTCGCCATTTATTTTGCTGTTGAGGCTGGTCAAATGGATAAGGCTTTGTTTTGGGTCGTCATTATTGTTTCCTTGGGGATGGGTACGACTCTCTGGCTGAATTGGTGGAGTCGTCGCAATGTACGCAGGTACGCCAATCAAAAGTAAGGCAGGTGAATGGGAATTGCTCTTTCTCGACATACAGAAGCGTTTGCCTGATTTTATTTTGGATGTGTCCTTTACGGTGCAAAAGGAAATTGCTGTGCTGTTTGGACCATCCGGCTCTGGCAAAACAACGATATTGAACAGTATTGCAGGTCTGGTTCATCCCGATACTGGCGTGATCCAATTAAACGAGAACGTCTTTTATCGCGAAGGACAGAAGCCGCTTCCTGTACAAAAACGCAGCATCGGGTATTTATTTCAAGATTATGCTCTGTTCCCTCACATGACCGTCGAGCAAAATGTTCGATACGGCTTAAAAAAGGGGCATGAACTGAATTTGGCTCCATTGTTGTCCTCAGTGGGAATCGATCATCTGATGCAAAAATATCCTCACCAGTTATCCGGGGGACAAAAACAACGGGTGGCACTCGTACGTGCACTTGCGACAGAACCAGACATTCTGCTCCTTGATGAGCCGTTATCGGCGCTGGACGCGGATACGCGTAAACAATGCCAGGATGAGTTGCTTCGCCTTCACGCTATGTGGAACATCCCTTTTCTTCTGGTCACCCATGATCGTGAAGAAGCCGAGAAGCTCGCAGATGTCATTTTCCTGATCGATAATGGCACAATCAAAGAACGGAAAAATGAAAAAAGCCATTCAGCAACGTCCATTTCCCGATAATGGGATGGCATTGCTGGATGGCTTTTTACCTATCGAGCTGTGATTGGTTCAATCTTCACATCGTTTTGTTTTGCCCACTTATGTACTTCGCCGAGGAATTGCAGGACGTCATGGCTCTCGTGATGGACACAAAGGGTATCAGCCGCCAAGTCAATGTGCTCGCCATTGACCGTCATTACTCTTTGTTTTAAAACAAGCTGACGTGTCTGCTCCATGCGTTCTTCCTTGCTGATCAGCACGCTTCCTTCCAGATCACGCGGCGCCAATCGACCATTCGGCAAATAAGCCCGCTCTGCAAATACTTCCTCTGCCACTTGAATCCCGTGTTCCAAGCCAGCCTCTACTAGCTTGCTGCCAGAGAGTGCATAGAGGATCAGATCTTCGTCAATATCTGCAATGGCTTGCACAACCGCTTCGGCGAGCTCTGGCCGTTCGGCCGCTTCGTTATATAGCGCGCCATGCAATTTCACATGGTGAAGCTCCCCGCCTAGTGCTTTTGTAGTCCCTGCCAAGGCTGCAATTTGATACAACACCAGCTCATACACTTCATTGACAGACAAGTTCATCGAACGACGTCCGAAGCCTTGAATATCTGCATAGCCGGGATGTGCCCCGATTTTCACATCATGCTTGAGTGCGGCTTCGATTGTTCTGCAAATAATATGGGGATCCCCTGCATGCAATCCGCAAGCAATATTAACGGAGGTGATCCATTTCATAATCCCCAAATCCTCTGATTGTCGACCTCTGCTGAAGCCCTCTGCCATATCGCAGTTAATATCCAGATGAATCATGTATGCTCACCTTTCTTTCGCTACTCTATCTTTTGAAAACGCATTCATACGCGTGGCTTCTCGTTTTCTTCCACTTTAGCATACCATGTACGCCAGTTTAACAAAAGCAAAAAAGCTGCCGAAAAATGGCAGCTTATGAACAACTATGTCGAACCAACGGTTGCTTGACTGCTTTCTTCTGTCTGTAAGGTCTCTGCTAGTGCCATTACCTGGTTCTTTTCTTGTTTATAATCGTATTCCTTTGCCTTATCCGGTCTGGCATTGTTGTACTCTACCGGGATCTCATGGCGATGGGAACGTTCAATTTTCGTTACAAAGTGCAGCTTCTCCATAATGCGAATCGTTTCGTCCAACAAATTGGCATCCACATACATCGAAACGTAATTTAAGCGCTTGGAGATGTAATGAATGGTGCCAAATTTGCGTAAATTTTTGGCGGCACGCGTGTTTTTCACCCACACGGCGACCCCCAGACGTCGCTCTCTCATGTTTTGCCGTCGGTCTCCTTCCTAATCGTGGTATACTTACTGTTGAAAGCTTATATAGAAAGGAATCGTGGTCTATGCTGGCTACGTTTTATCATCAATTCGAGGAAGCGCTTCACCGCGAAAAAATCGTGACCCATAGCAGTTGGCAAACCTATGCGGGCCAGCTCTTTTTCTATGTATGCAGTACGCTCCCTGCTCCTCTGCTTACAAACCAGCTCATGGAAACAGGAGAGCGCCTGACCACTGATACCAAATTACAGCCAGAATGCATTTACGTGCGTTCTGATGATGTGCAGCATGTGTATCGCTTCCGCTTTCGCGTACCTGACGAAAAGCAGTTTTGCTGCGGCAATCTTTGTGAAGACTGCTTTCTGCTACGCCAAAATGAATCGGGAACAGCGTAAATTACGATGGCTTTTTCACGCTACAGCCACAGCTTCCGCCTGTTCCACAACCGCTGCCCTGCGCCTCTAAAAATGGATTGTTGCTCGGAACCTTGATCGTTTCCGAGACGGAATGAGCAATGGTTCTACTCACCTGATACAAGAGCTCATCCAGAGCATCCTCTGCTCGCTTGAACGCCTGTACGGAATCCCTCAGTTCAATGTTGCGCTTCAGTTCCCGTACTTCTTTGGATATATGATTGTAATCCGGGTGATACTTCCCGAACCGTTGCACATCTTCGTACTGTTCCTTCTTAGCCTCGAACACGACGAGCAGACGTTGCACTTCCTCATCTGCTTCCATTTGGCGTTTGGCCTCCAGATACTCCGAGACCTCGCGCGATTGGTTAATCATCGTGGACAGCTCATGAGAACCCATGATCAACTGCGTCATATCCACTGCTTCCAATGTTTCCATAAAGCGAGACCTCCTTTCGCCGCAAAGCTTGAAACTTTACGTCATTCCTGATTGTATCACGATGCACACCCTTAGTACAGATATTCGGGCACTACAATGCGCACTCGCTCGATGCTATCGAGACGGTAACACTGTTTGCCTCCCTGTCCGGCAATCGTAACCATCCAGTACCCCATTTCCAGGCGTACTTCTGTCGGTAGCCCACGCAGCTTTTCTTTTCCACCTTGCTGGATCTCGACTTCCAGCTTCAGTTCGATTGCGCGCTTAAACAAATCCCGCATGGACTGTGGGTGATAGGATTGAAAATGCTTCGTCCACATTTTCGGAAGGGCTGCGATTTGTTCATTTTGCTCAGGGAACGTGTTTTCTATAGCATAACCGTCCCAAGGCCGTTCGATGAGAAGCAAGCCCTTATTCCCGGCGTGGCTGTTTGGGAGTGGCTGAAGCTCTTTGCTTGCACTAGCAATATGTGATAGCACTTGCGGCTCATAACCGAACTGTCGTAGTAAACGGATTAATTCTTTTTCCTGCGAGAACGGAATCAAAAACGTAGTTGGCGAGACTACTTGAGTAAGAAATGGGCGAAAGTCAGGAATTTCGCGCCATTCCTCCATAAATCCGGCATGTGCTGTCCGCACGAGGAAGTACGGCTCCATTTGAATCTGCCTCGCTGTTCTCGCCCATTGGCTCACAACCTCAACCAAGCTTTCAGGCAACGGATGAACACAGGAGGCCCGGAGCTTTTCAATGACTTGCTCCTCCGTCCCTCCTTGAGCCAAATACGATTGCAACAGCCTTGCTTGCAATTCACCCCGAATCAATTGCCCATCAAATTGGAGCTGGCAAAATTGACTGATCTCCCATACATCCAGCAACGGGACAAGCGGAGGGATTGTAATGGCACCTGTGGGGTCTACAAACCAGCCTTCCTCCGACGATAATCGCGGCAAGCTGCTCCAACGCCAAAAAATCCCACGCTCCTCGTCCATTCCGAGCTGAATCCATCCCATGCCTAACAGTACATGCAGCCATTGCTCCACAATGAGTTCCTCTGCATTGTCGGGCAAAGAAAATCCTGCTTCTTTTAGCATGCGTAATTGTTCATGAATGGAACACCATTGCTCGACAGGAACCTGTTTCATCAATTGAATGAAGAATTCCCACCAGTCACCATGCGGCAAAAATTGTTCCATAACGAGTTGATACAACTCTTCCCAACGTACGAGCGGCGGTTGATGCAGCCATTGCTTCGTTCGATGGAGATCGAGTACGAGTTCTCGCTCCTCCCTATACACCAAGCCAAGTCTAAGCGCAATGTCAAGAACAACCGTCAAGGAAAAGCCCTCTCTTTGTTCCTGATCGAGCGGCGGAATCACGATTCCTTTTACATGCTCGTCTGTAAACGAGAGTAGCGGCAGCATTTTTTGTGACATCCTGCGATGAATGCTTCCTTTTTGCGTAATGGGAATGTGGTTGTCTCGAACAAACAACAAAAGCCCAAAAAGATCCAGCTGTATCCCTCTGCCTGCTGATATATAATAAGGGAGCGTTTTTGAAAGAGAAACAAAAGCCTGAGAGGCTTCCGGCAGCATTTGATTCGTCAACTGTTCCCGAACCTCTTGTGGCATCAAATAGCCGATTTCACTCCACATTTTCCGTACAGTCAAGATCAGTCCAAGCCGTCGCAATTTCGTCAAGCCGACTGACAGATGTCTGTGCTCTTTTGCCGTTTCGCGTTCCCACGTTCGTTTGCTAAAAAAGCCTCTCGTCGCTTTGGTTACGAAAAGCCGGATAACGGTTCGTTCCAGCTCATCTGCCTGTTCCCATGCTCGGCCAATAAAAACGGGGTCCAATAATCTCGCTGTTAAGTCTTGCTCTTCCGCAATCTGATATCGTTTGGTTTGTTCATGTAGAATCGCTTGTCGCGTTGATTCGGACAGGTATTCCAGCGAATCCTTCACACGCACGCCTGTCACCTCAGTCTATATGATGATCGATTCATTACTTTTATCAATTGGAGGGATCTTGATGTTGCAAGTATTTCCTAGCTTACTCTTAACCGCAACCTTGGCAGTAACCGGTACACAAGTCTTGTCACCTCAACATCCTATCGTATCTGAGCCTGTGGCGAAAGAGGCTGTACAAGCAAATGCTGGTTATGAGGCCGTTGCTGCTCCCTATCCACCGGCTGTGCAGGAAGCTTTGAAGACAGTTCGAAAAAATGGCGGACACACCATTGTTCGTGCCAACGGAAAATCCTATGTAGTCGTGGGTGCAGGACAGCGCCCTACAGGAGGATATCGTTTAGTGACGGACCAAGTCAAGCGGACTGGCCCTCATGACTTCGCCGTACAAGTTCGGGTACAAGCACCAGCTCCGGGTTCGATGAAAATCCAAGTCATCAGCTATCCGACTTTGGTGATTGCCCTGCCAGACCAGCAAGCAAAAGTCAGCGTGCTCATGCGCTAGTCTATTCACGAAAAAAGCCGACAGTTCGAAAGCCACAAGGCGCATCGAAGTCGGCTTTTTTCCTTTTCCCAACAGTTACCCTTGCTTATCAGGGCTTTACCTCAATGGAAAAGCTCTCTGCTACACCATACGACTCGTGGTTATTATGTGCCAATTCTACCTTGATCTCATGCTTCCCAGCAGGGATATCCTTCATGACATAGCTAGACTCAAATACTTTGGCGATTTTTTTGCCATCGAGGTACAAATGAACATGGCCTTCCCCGTGCTTGTTTTCTTTCCCCATGTTTTCGAGGGAAAAAGAAAAGTTCGTCACGGCCAATTTGAGTTGCAAATCATCTTTTACAAGGGTATGCGTCACAGCGAGTGTCGGCTCTGCATGATGAGCGTGCGACTCGTCTGCTACCACTTCGGTTTGCGCTTGTTGGTTCGTGTACACAAACCATTCCACACCAGCCGCAATCGCAATCAATAGAAACAAGCGGAAAAGAAATCGTTTGGTTATCACCGGAGCTGCTCCCTTCCAAAATGAGTCTTACCCCAGTGTGCCCGACTCCTGATTGCTTCATTCATCCATTTTTGCCTCTTGATCTCACCTGTTATCCATACATACTCAGCATTCCAATAGGTAAAAGTAACCACAAGATCCTTTAGGGAGGTCATTACTACGTATGAATGCATGGAATGAAACTCTTTCTATTTTTGCTTTAGGAGGAGTATATGAAATCGGCAAAAACATGTATGGGATTCAATATGGGGATGAAATTGTCCTCATCGATTGTGGCTCGAAGTTTCCGGATGAGAGTTATTTAGGAATTGATCTGATCATACCGGACATTAGTTATCTGCTAGAAAATCAAGAAAAAGTACGTGCCTTGATCGTCACGCATGGGCATGAGGATCACATCGGGGGTATCCCATATTTTTTGCGACAATTAAACGTCCCTGTTTACGGTACCCGCTTAACGTTAGGTCTTATCGAATTAAAGCTGAAGGAGCATAATTTGCTTCATCAGTCCACCCTCATCTCCATCGATCGTGACTCTACCATTTCATTTGGCTCGCTCACAATCAGCTTTTTTCAGACGAACCATAGCATTCCAGATTGCTTGGGTGTTGTATTTGAAACAAAAGCAGGCGCTATTGTGCATACGGGCGATTTTAAATTTGATTTAACGCCGGTGCATAAGCAATCCCCCGATTTGCACAGAATGGCTGAAATCGGGCAGAAAGGTGTATTGGCCTTGTTGTCAGAGAGTACCAATGCGGAGCGCCCAGGCTTTACTCCATCAGAAAAACACGTGGGCGATCGTCTGTTAGAAGCATTCAGTAAGGCACATCAGAAAATATTTGTCTCGACGTTTGCTTCCAATGTATACCGGCTCCAACAAGTCATAGATGCCGTAGAAGCGACGAATCGAAAGCTGGCATTATTGGGTCGAAGTATGGTCAATGTGGTCAGAATCGCTTCGGAACAAGGCTATTTGCATATACCAGAAGGCATGTTGGTGGAAATAGAAGAAGTGGGCGAGCTCGATCCTGCCCGTGTCGCTATTCTATGCACCGGAAGTCAAGGCGAACCCATGGCTGCTTTATCACGGTTGTCGACCTCCGGGTATCGACACGTAAAAGTAGAACGCGGCGATACCGTCATCCTCTCTTCCTCCCCCATTCCAGGGAACGAACGAAATGTAGCGCGCATCGTCGACAACTTGTTTATTATGGGAGCCAACGTTATATATGGCTCTGGAACTGGCATGCATGTATCCGGTCATGGCTTCCAGGAAGAGTTGAAGCTCATGCTCACTCTCATGAAGCCACAATACTTTATCCCCATTCACGGCGAGTATCGGATGCTCCATCAACATCGTCAGTTGGCTGAATCCGTCGGCGTTGATTTCGAGTCCATTTTCATAATAAATAACGGGGATGTCGTGGATATTCAGGATGGTGTGGCTGTGCAGGAAAGAAAAATCCCTGCCGGCAATACCTTGGTGGATGGTTTAGGAATCGGGGATGTAGGGAATGGAATATTACGGGATCGCAAACATCTTTCGGAAGATGGCATACTCGTAATCGTTGTGACGCGCAGTAAAACTGACGGCAAGATTTTGTCGGGTCCTGACCTTATTTCTCGCGGATTCATTCATGCCCCGGAATCAGAGGGCCTGTTGGAAGAAGCGACTCGCCTTGCATCCGAGGTGATCACCAATCTGCAGGAAGCGAATGTGAGTCAGTGGAACCGCCTGAAGCAAGGAATGCGGGAATCAATTGGGAAATTCGTGTATGCCAAAACAAAGCGCAGACCCATGATCCTGCCGATTATTATGGATGTGTGAGGGAAAAGCCTTCTTTCTGGAGGGCTTTTCTAGCATGATATTTTCAATCTTGGGGTGATTTGAAATGGGGAAAATGGTTAGACTTTTAGCGTGCCTTCTTGCAATCTTTTTTATTTTCTTTGCTTCGGTTCCAGTGTCTGAAGGGGCAGAACTCAAGGCAAATGTCATTGTAGATTCAATGATTTATGGAAGATCAGAGGACAACAACACGTTTTTTATTTATGCCCTATTACTTAATCTAGGTGAAGCAACCGCTACAAATTTTAGCTACGCAGGTCTCTCATTTGCGGGCAAAAACGGAATGGACCACTTCTACCCAGAAACTAGCCACACTGTTATCAATTCATCGTTGAAGCTAGAGCCGGGACATTTTGTAGAAGCAAAATTTGAACTGCCCTTAGATTTTATTGATTCTAGGTTTAAAAACATAAATGACATCAGAAAAATTAGTATTTTGATTCTCCGCGATAACACTGCTCCTTATAAAGACGACTCAGCAGTGAATGTGACCGTAAATAATAAAAAGCTTGTGCAACAAACCTTTGTTGAAAATGATGTCACTTATGTTTCCCTTCGCGAGTTAGCCGACGTTCTTGGTGCTACGATCCAGTGGAATGATCCTACCCAAACGGCAACGCTCATCCTGAGAGACAACTTCATGGAATACGATAGACAAATAGTCATACCTGTTGGCAGTGATCGCTTTATTGATCAAGGTCGCGAAACTACTGTGTCGGGAAAAGCGAAGCTGTACAATAACACTACCCTGGTTGTACCTTTACGAGATATTGTAGAAATGCTGGATTACTATGTTGTTTTTGAACATAAAGGGGGTCAGAAAACCATCGTCGTCATTCCGAATGATCTTCTTTATAGATGAGAAGGGAAAATCCTTCTTTACTGAATGCTTTTCTAACATGATATTTTCAATCTTGGGGTGATTTGAAATGGGGAAAATGGTTAGACTTTTTACGTGCCTTCTTGCAATCTTTTTTATTTTCTTTGCTTCGGTTCCAGTGTCCTATGCATCATTGGAGAAGAATCCTTTGCAGTTTGAATTGATCGAATTAAAATTCATAACAAGTTCTGATGGAAGTCACTATGCACAGGGTTATATGAGATGGGGGAATATCAGTCCCTATGAAATCCATGACCTTAAAGGAAGCATTGATTTGGTCAATGGTAAAGGGCAAAAAATCGGCGCTACACCTAAAACCATTGACAGTTATCATTTGGAAGCAGGCGATAACGATTTAGGTCTTTTCGATATTGAAAACTTTGATCTGGCTCCTTTCGTTACCCATCCCTCACAGATTGAGGGTGCTTACCTAAAGCCAACATATACGTTTACATTAGGGAAAAAAGCAGAATTCAAACCAAACGTCATTTTTGGAAAACAATATCATGGAATGGACCAGGAAAAATTTTACTTCAGGACCTTTTTACTTAATCAGGGAGAGGCAACCGCTACTAATTTTAAATACTCTGGAGTCTCCATTACGGACAAAAAAGGACTCGTTCATTTCTACTCCGAAACGACCCACCCAGTTGTTAATTCGTCATTACGTTTAGAACCGGGGCAATATGTATACGCATCATTTGATATACCACTAGATTTTATCAATTCTAACGTTGGAAAGTATGAAGATATTGATGATGTTAGTATAACTTATACGCACGAGAGCTCTGCCCCTTATATAGACAACGCTGCGCTGAATGTGACAGTAGATAATAAAAAACTAGTGCAACAAACTTTTGTTGAAAATGATGTCACTTATGTTTCACTTCGCGAGTTAGCCGATATTCTTGGTGCTACTATTCAATGGGACGACTCTACGCAGACCGCAACACTCATTGAAGAGGACACCTGGCAAGGGGAAAATAAGATAATCATCCCGGTAGGAAGTAATCGATTTGTACATAATGGGTACCCAACCACTGCATCTGCAAAAGCAAAGCTGCATAATAACACCGTACTGGTTGTACCTCTACGAGATGTAGTGGAAATGATGTATGGTTATTTCGATTTTGAACATAAATGGGGACGAAGATCCATCATAGTTGTTCCGTACACCCCCGATATGTAGCAGCACATTTTCCTTCATGCCAATACCAGTACACATTAGAACTCCACAGCTAAATTAGAAAAAAGAGAGCCCACCAGCTCTCTTTTTTCACCCTCAAAATATCTTCTTCGCATTCTGCTCTTCCTTCAAAATCTCTACAGCCTCGCGGAAACGCATAGAGTGAACGACTTCCCGCTCCCGCAAAAACTTCAAGCTGTCCTGCAAATCAACATCATCGGTCATGTCAATTAGCCATTGATACGTCGCGCGGGCTTTTTCTTCCGCTGCAATATCCTCGTAAAGGTCGGCGATTGGATCGCCCTTGGCAGCTATATAGGCCGCCGTCCACGGCACACCACTGGCATTGTTGTAAAAGAGCGCCCGATCATGATTGGCGTAATGCTCACCCAGTCCCGCTTCCTTCAGCTCTTCGACAGTCGCGTCTTTGGTCAGCTTATACACCATCGTGGCAATCATTTCGAGATGCGCAAACTCTTCGGTAGCGATATCCGTTAATAATCCGACCACTTTATTCGGGATCGTATACCGCTGGTTCATATAGCGCAGAGCGGCTGCCAGCTCTCCATCCGCCCCTCCGTATTGTTCAATCAAATATTTCGCCATTCTCACATCGCACTTACTGACACGAACCGGATACTGCAGTTTTTTTTCATAGATCCACATCGGTTTCGTTATCCCTCTCTTCTAAACTTGCCAAGGCCATGGATCATCATTCCACTGCCACGGATAGCCTGAATAACTACGGCCAAGATTTTGCAGAGGCCCGTACAATTTCTCATATTCGTTTGCCAAAACCCAGCGTTGCTCCGTTAAATCATTGAACTGCTGGAGCGCATTCTGATCGGTTGGATGCGTATCTAAATAAAGACTGAGCTCTACTAGTACAAAATCGATCGCTTGTAGCTGTTCAAGCAATGCGTAATATTGTTCGTCGCCGAATCTATTTTCAGCTGTCATGAGTGCCCCCTCCCCAAATGACTCAGTCTGGGATCATAGGGGCTAAAAAGTGCCGGCCATAACGTACCTAATTTCAATGCTTCCATCGGGCTATATTGTGGTAAGTTCTCCGGCTGAAATGTCATGAACAGCTGAGGGGGGACCTGGTACGTCTTCACCCGAATTGGCGGACAAGGATCGAAGGGACCAACGTACGGAAAGTAGTCGCGTGTTTGCGAATGCAATGCCAATATCCTCCTCCAACTTGTAATGTCTGTTCCTTCATGACTACACTATGCAGCCCACCCAGTAGGCGTGATTGCTACCCCAAAAAGAAAAACGCTCGCAAAAGAAAGGTATTTTCCTCCCCCTTTGCTTCAACCCGTCACTTGCAAACGCCCAATCATACCGCTTTCTTTGTGTCCCGGGATTGTACAATAAAATTCGTAGGTTCCTTCCTCCAATGCCTTCCACACTGTTTCAACAGACTCTCCCGGTCTGGCGTGCAAATGTACAACGTCCTTAGCCATTCCTCCATGACGATGTTCGCTGCTTGATTCTGAAATCGTTACAATTTTCCCATACGAAACAACCTGAATATCGTGCTCTACATTGCCATCATTTTGAAAGACGACTTTGATCTCCGTATCTTTTTTAACGGTAAATTGGTTCGGTTTATAGGAAAAGTCGACGGCTGTGAGGTTGATTTCTGTCGTGCGATCACCAGCAAAAAGAGCCGGGGATGGAAACGGTAATGATTGATACCAGAAGAAGACAGCGAGGAGCAATATAGCTGGAGTGCTTGGATGATGAAAAAAGGAGGACCACTTCGTTTCTTTTTTATGAAAATCAATCAGCTTGGCTACGAGCAGTATACATACGGTAAAGAGCATGACGAAAACAAACAGGAGAGACTCTACTTTTTCACTGGGTACCATCTCTCCCAGCATGGCACCCATCATCCCGCCCATTACGCCCGATAAGATGCCTTCTACCATACTCAGGATCGACAGAGGAACTCCTAGCAGAAAACCAGACAGTCCACCTGCCAGCATTCCCCACATGGTGGATACATAAAGGTCTCCCCTGTAAACATCTCCGAAGATCAACCCTCCGATCAAGCCAATCGTCATACTGACAGACATCGTACCCATCATGCCTTGCATATGATCGATACCCTGCTTTCGTCGCCAGATAAACCATGTGAAACAAACGTAAGCAAAACCGACGTAGATCAGGATCTGATACACCGCGCTCAAGATACCACCCCCGAGTATATTCCCCTCCTTGTAAAGTATGTCCTACGCCAACTAAATAGGACAAAACCAACGCGAAAACCCTCTACTACTGTCGAGAGGGCTCACACTTTTTCTTATTTTCGCCATTATAAAAAAGCTTCATTTCTGAAGCTTTTATTTCATCAGCTTATTCATCGTGGTTAACAGCTCGTCAATGACTGTGTTGTCCCCTTCTTGGATGCGTTCAATCACACAGGATTTCATATGTCCTTCCAAAAGGATACGTCCTACTGAATTTAAGGCGGATTGTACCGCAGCTATTTGATTCAAGACATCATCACAATAAGCATCCTTCTCCACCATGCCTTTAATCCCGCGAATCTGTCCTTCAATCCGATTAAGACGCGCCTGCAAGTTTTGCTTGGTTTTTTCCGAGTGATGACTGTTTCGATCAGACGTATGACAAGACTGTACAATGTTCAATTCTGCACTTGACAATGCAATTCCTCCTCTACTCTACCTCGCAAACACCTGTCAGGAAGACAGCCCCAATTCTTTTCGGACATTTTCCAATCCATATCGCTCGACAAACTTGAAAAACTTTTCTCTCTTTTTCCCTTGCGTCTGATACAGTGAAATGATGCTTTGGACGATGGAAGATAATTGTTCTTCCTTCACCTGCTCGACCAGGAGCTCGGCTGTTCTGGCCTCCATTGTTTTCGATTGGCCTCCGACGTAGATTTCAAAGGTTTCTTTTCGCTTGACGATCCCGATATCTTTTACCAACGGCTCTCCACAGGCATTTGGACAGCCCGTATAACCGACTCTCATCGTAAAAGGAACGGCCATCCCTGCAATCGTATCATTCAAATTTCTCGCTGCCTCAAGCCCTTCAATCTCTGCTCCTTTGCAAAAAGAACAGACAGACAAATTCTTCACAACAGAACCCGTTTCGTACACGTGTAAGCCTTTCTCACGCAGCGCTTTTTTGGCATCCTCAGCCTTCTCTTCATTCATCTCGATAATCAGCTGCTGAAAGATCGAAAGTTCAATTTGTGCATCCTCGCCAACGATTTGACCGATCACCACCATTTCTGCTGGAGTAAGCACAGAACCGCCGACACGAATTTCTGGACTTACGGCAAACTGTACACGCTTCAAAAGGCATTCCTCCTAGAGTGATTGAATTCGTAATATTCGGTCAATCATTAGGTGTAAGAAAGGCTGCCATTCTACAATCACAGCCCTTCCCGCAACTTTTGCTTAAACGACATCGTATCCTTGATCTTCAATCGTCTCTTTCACATTGTCCAACGAAACAACGGATTCATCAAAAGTCACGCTTACCTGATTGTCAGCAAGGCTTACCGTTGCTTTGCTAACACCGTCTAGTTTTTGAAGAGCACCTTCTATGGAAATGACGCAGTGATTGCAGGACATTCCCTGTACGTTCAAAGTGACATTCATTTTACATCCTCCTTTGTTTTTGGGAAGCTTAACTTGATTTTATTTTACAATACCCCTGTAGGGTATGCAATACCCGATTTTACATTTCCTGCTGTGTATCTGTAAAAAAACTCCCCATCGATAAAAGACAGGGAGTTTTGCTTACGCTTCTTGGCTGAAATGCGTTCTTATCGGAACAAAAAACGATTGCTCCACCTCATTCGCAGATAATGGGCGACTGTAATAGTACCCTTGAATTTCCTTGCAATGATTTTCTGTCAAAATATCCAACTGATCCTTCGTTTCAATGCCTTCTGCAATTACATCCAATTTCAGATGCTTCGCCATCGAAATGATAGTGGCCACAATGGCTTTATCGTTTTCATTTCGAGACAGGTCTGTTATGAAGGAACGGTCAATCTTTAGCTTGTGGATCGGGAACTTTTTCAAATAGCTCAATGAGCTGTAACCGGTTCCAAAATCATCCAAGCTGATTCTCGTTCCGATTTTGTTTAACTCATGAAGGATGCTGATCGATACTGCCGGGTCCATCATCATGCTCTCCGTGATTTCCAATTCCAAAAAGTGCGGGGCAAGCTTGGTTTCCTCGAGAATATTTTTGATGTACTGGACCAGGTTCCGTTGGTGGAATTGATGGGAGGACAAATTGACAGAGACGGGTATCAACGGCCCCCCTTTATCATGCCACTGCTTCATTTGCCTGCACGCTTCCCGAAGCACCCATGTACCGATCTCATAAATCAATCCTGTCTCTTCAGCAATAGGGATAAACACTCCTGGTGAAAGCATCCCCTTGGTTGGATGATTCCACCTGACCAGCGCCTCCACTCCGATCATGCGATTACTTTCCGAATGAAATTGAGGTTGGTAGTACACCACCAGCTCTTTTCGTTCAATTGCTTTTCTGAGATCACGTTCTATTTCAATATTCTCCAGCAATTGGGCGTCAAAATCTGTCGTGTAGAACAGATGACCATTTTTCCCCTGTTTTTTCACCTCGTACATGGCTGTATCCGCTTTTTTGAGCAGCGCGACAGCATCCGTGCCGTGATCTGGGAATATCGCCGTTCCAATACTTGCGGATATGTAAAATTCACTGTCTTTTAGCGTGAATGGCTGTTTCAATGCTTCAATGATCTTATCGGCTAAACTCGCTGCTTCCCTGCCATCCGCTCCTGTTTCGCAGAGGATGGTAAATTCATCCCCACCCATCCGGGCAATTGTTGCGTGGTACCCTTTCGCACTCTTTGAAATTCTGTCGCTGACCCCCTGCAAAAAGATATCGCCGTAGGAGTGACCCAAGGAATCATTGATCATTTTGAAACGATCGATGTCGATAACCATGACGGCAAAGCTCGATGAATCTTGGCTGCTTTTTTCAATGGATTGATGCAGAACTTGATTAAACTTTCTTCGGTTCGGTAAGTCGGTCAGCTCATCGTGATAGGCCAAATACCTGATTTTTTCTTTCACGCGATTCTCTTCGGTAATATCCTTCACAATGATGTGATTCCCCACCACTTCTCCCTCAATCTCAACCGGGACATTGAGTACACTCAGCTCAACGCGATTTCCGTTCGGATGAAAGATGGTCGTCTCAAAATTATTTCGATTGGGCGCAAAAGACTGGGCGAAAGAATCTTTTGTGAGTTCCCTTTGCTCCTCAACAATATGCATGCGAATTTTCGATACATGCTGGTTGATGAATTCTTCCTCCCGCAGTCCGCCAATCTTCGTGACAGCTGGGTTCATTTTGATAATACATCCACCTGTATCTAAGGAAATAATGCCGTATTCATTATTTTTATAAAGGGAACGATACCAGCTTTCACTTTCTTGAATGACCGTATCCTTTTGCGAGAGTCGTTTGTTAATAAACAAGCCGAACAATGTAATGCCGATCAGTAAAAATGTGGCCAAGACGATGATATAGGCCAAGCTCTCCGGCTCAATCTGCGTCCCCACTTGTTTTGTCGGTTGTTCCGTTCCGTAGAAATGCGCTGCAACCATCCCGGTGTAATGCATACCCGCGATTGCTGCCCCCATAATGAGTGAGCTGCCCAATTTATATAAATACGCGTATTTCGACTGATCACGGCGAAAGTAAAACAAGAGCCATAGTGCCGCTGCCGAAGCAGTCGCTGCGATCATAATGGATAAAATGACAATCCTTGTATCGTATGTAATTTCGATCATCATCGCGGCCATTCCAACGTAGTGCATCCCAGATATTCCAGCAGCCATAAGAATTCCCGCGATACCTAGCTGTCTCGCATGTAAGTTGCGTTTCGTGATGGTAAACAAGGCTATGCTTGAGACGAAAATGGCAAGGATGACGGATAGAATGACATATTCCATGTCATACAGAACCTTTATGGGGAGGGTAAGTGCCAGCATTCCGACAAAATGCATGGACCATATTCCAAGCCCCATCGTTGTGGCACCAAACATCAACCAGAGTAGCTGATGCTTCCCTTTACTTTTACTCACTCTGGCTGCCAGGTTGAGAGCAGAAAAAGAAGCTGCAACCGCGATTAAATAAGATAGTATCACAAGGAAACTATCGTACGTCCCATGTATCTGGTGATCCAAGCTCCTTCACCGCTTTCCTTTTGTTAATCTCGATGGTCTCACTTAAACCATGCTGCCTGATTCACCATAACGATTTACCTGCAAGAAGGAATCGATTTCTTTCGTGGGCAGCGGTTTACTGTAAAAGTACCCTTGGACTTCATTACACAATTGTTCCTTTAGAAAATCAACGTGTTCATGTGTTTCTACACCCTCTGCAATAACAGCAATTTTCATGTTATGTGCCATATGGATGATCGTTTTAATAATCGCTTGATTCTGTGGATTCAAATTCCTTAGAAAGGATTGGTCGATTTTGAGCCGATCGATCGGGAATTGACTCAGATAGCTCAAAGAACTGTAGCCCGTCCCGAAATCATCGATACTGATGCTAACCCCGAGAGCTTTCAAGCGATTCAAAATCCGAATCGTATAGTCTACGTTTAGCGCCATGCTTTCCGTGATTTCCAGCTCCAAGTATTGCGGAGCTAACCCTGTTTCTTCAAGGATCGAGGTAATCATCTCAATGAGATTGTTTTGCATAAATTGGCGTAAGGATATATTGACCGCAACAGCCAGCTGTGTAAAGCCTGCTTCCTGCCACGCTTTTGTCTGTTGGCAAGCCGTTCGCATTACCCATTCTCCAAGCGGTACAATTAAGCCTGTTTCTTCTGCGATCGGAATAAATTGAATAGGCGGGATGAGACCAAGGTCTGGATGGTCCCACCGAATCAGCGCCTCCATACCAATAATCTGGCCCGTCTGCAAATGAATCTTCGGTTGGTAGTGCAGCGTAAACTGTTTCTCATCCAAAGCTTTTCGCAGCTCTCTTTCAAGCTGTAGTTTTTTCGCTAAAACCTGATGCAGCTCCTCCGAGAAAAATTGATAATTATTTTTCCCTTGCTCTTTTGCCAAATACATGGCAGCGTCTGCATGCTTCAGTAGCGCTTCAATATCGTCTCCATCATCCGGATACATGCTGATGCCGATACTTGGTGTGATAAAGATTTCGATATGGTCTAACGTAATCGATTCGGACATGCTCGTGATGATTCGTTGCGCAATTTCACCAGCCTCCCTGTGTGTGACACCAGTGAGAAAAATGGCGAACTCATCTCCACCCAGTCGAGAAACAGAATCTTCTTTTCGCAAACAACAAATAAGACGATTTGCTACTGCTTGTAAAAGGACATCCCCAATGGAGTGCCCAAGCGTGTCATTGATGTTTTTAAATCGATCCAAATCGATGAACATAACGCCGATTTTCTCATCTTTTTGTTTTGCTTTGAGCATTGCCTCTGCGAGTTTTTCATGAAAAAGCGTTCGATTAGGCAGGTTGGTTAAGGAATCGTAGTGGGCCATGTAGCGAATCGTTTCTTCCGCTTTTTTTCGCTCAGTGATGTCAATCATGGAGCCTACCATTTCCACGATTTCTCCGTTTTCCTCAATAGGTGACAACGTAATGTAATAATCATTTCCGGATAGCTTTAGTTCGAAAGTGACAGACTCGCCAGCAAATGCTCTGCGAAAATAGCTTTCCATTTGCTCCGCTACCTCATAAGGAAAGATTTCATACGACGTTTTTCTCAACATCCTCTCAGACGTTAGCCCGAGCTCTTCGGCAATTTTCCCTTCACACAAGGTATACGTGATGTTCCCTCTCTGATCTGTCACGATCTTGAACACACAGTTTTGCAAGTTTTGGACCGTCCTGCGAAAATCGTTCTGCAAGGCTTCTGCCAAAGCTGTCTCTGCTTCAATCCGGTCGGTAATGTCCGTACGGATTGAAACGTATTGATACGGAACCCCCCGGTCGTCTAGAAATGGCACGATGGTCGTATTCATCCAGTATTCAGTGCCATCTTTGGCGCGATTCTTCACTTCGCCCTTCCAGACACGTCCTTGCTTGATCGTTTCCCACATTAATTTAAAAAACGACTTGGAATGATAGCGAGAGTTAATGACCCGATGTGTATTTCCAACTAATTCATCCACTTCGTATCTGGAGATTTCACAAAACTTGTCATTTACATAAGTAATGACGCCTTTGTCGTCTGTAATCGCTACAATCGAAGATTCATCCAGTGCATTTTTGATATCGTGCAAGTCCTTCATCGTTTTTGCAAGAGACTCTTCCATCAGCTTTCGTTTCGTGATGTCCGTCCCGATTGCTACATACTGATAAAGGAATCCACTATCGTTCATGAACGGAACTAATGTCATGCTAAGCCAATATTCCGTCCCGTCCTTTCCCCGGTTTTTCATCTCACCTTTCCATACTTTTCCTCGGCTGATGGTATCCCATAGCGATTTAAAATAGTTTCGCGGGTGGAAACCGGAATCGACGATGTTATGGCTCTTTCCGATTAATTCCTCTCTATTAAACTTGGAGAGTTGACAAAAGTTGTGATTGACGTAGGTGATGATTCCTTTTTCATCTGTTATCGAAATAACAGATGACTCTTCCAATGCAGATAATGCATACTTTACATCTCTGATATGATTAAACACATGGCACCCCCGCCTGTTTTCGCATTACAATTGAAACTTCCGGATGGAATGCTGCAGCTCTTCTGCCATTTCGGCGAGTGTGCTAGAAGCGGTTGTAATCTGTTCCATAGAAGCTGTTTGTTCTTGTACAGAAGCAACTACGCTTTGCGTGTTTTCCGCTGCCATTCTTGAAACATGCGAAATTCCCTCTATAAATTCTACAACGGAAACCGTTCCGTCATTGGCTTTATTGATTTGTCCCGACATTTCTTGTGTTCTTTTCGAGACTTCGTCTACTACCCCCAAAATTTTATGGAAGGCAACCCCAGCTTGTTCGATCATGATGACTCCTTCTTGAACAGCTACGTCCCCTTGACTCATGACGTGAATCGCCTTTTCCGTATCTCTTTGAATATCCCCAATGATGGAAGCGATCTGCGAAGCAGCTTGCGCGGATTGCTCTGCTAATTTGCGAACTTCATCTGCGACGACCGCAAAGCCTCTTCCCTGTTCTCCCGCTCTCGCCGCTTCAATCGCTGCGTTCAACGCCAATAAATTCGTTTGACTCGCGATTTCCGTAATAATCGAAACGATTGAGCCAACTTCTTTTGATTTTTCGCCGAGCATATTGACCACTTCGGTAGAAGAGCTCACTCTTTCATTAATTTCTTTCATTTGTTCGATTGATTTGGCAACCACTTCATTACCTTCCGTTGCTGTTTTGTTCGCTTCAACGGATGAGCTGATCGCATGCTCCATGCTCGTTGATACTTGCTGCATAACCTGCGAGATGCTCACAGCAAGCTGTGTGGCATTCTCTGCATCATTTACTTGCTGCTCAGCACCTGCTGCAATACCTTGGATCGATTGGGATACGTGCTCTGCTGTCTGATGTGTTAGTTCGGAGCTGGCTATCAATTCCTCGGAGGATGCGGCTACTTGTTGTGAATGGAAGGAGACTCGTTCTAATAAATCTTGCAAATTGTGCTTCATTTGGATAAAATGGCGGGCAAGTTCGCCAATTTCGTCACGATTCTTGATCGAAATATCTGCTTGTGCCAAGTTCCCTGCGGCAATTTGTTCTGCGGCCTGCGTGATCAGTAAAACGGGATGAGAAATGGCACGTCCAATCATGAAGGCGATACCGACTCCTGTGAGAAGCGCCAGCGCGCTAAGCAAGACAACCAGGAGCTTCGTAGATTGAATGCCTCTTTCCAGTTCCACTATATCTTGTTCCAATAGCTTCTGTTCAAGAGAAACAAATTCCTGGGCTTTTTGAATAAACAATTCGCCGACTGGCGTACATTCATCCCTGACCAAGCGCGTGTACTCTTCTACCTTGTTTTGTTGTTTTAATGCGACGACCCGATCAATAATTTCCTCGTGTTGGGTATGTAGCTCGTTCATCTCTGTAACGAGCTTTTGCCCTTCAGATGTCATGCCCAAACGGAATAATTCTGCTGTGAGCTCTTTATAACGGTCATTGGCTTTTGAGTACCCTGTCAGGTAGCTGCCATCGCCTACAATGACATATCCTCGTGCATACTTTTGTCGTTCACTGACACTGGCAATAATGTCCTTGGACAACATCTCCTTGTGGATTCTGTCTTCAATTATCCTCCCATAACGGGAATCGATGGAAGAAATCTGAGAAAAACCAATCCCTGCTACTGCCACTAAAAGTAATAACACGGCCAAAAATCCTAAAAAAAGCTTTCTCCTTACCGTCAACTTCATAATAGTTGTTTCCTCCATCGCAATTCTACGAATGATTTCTTCTTTCTGTGAAAATGCAAGTAATTTTATAATCCCTTTCTCTTATATAACGGCATTTTATATAGGACTTTTGACCTTTTTTATCATATAACATCGTTCTGTAACATTTCTAAAATTCTTTTCGACAAGGAAAAAGCCCCGACTGCCAAAGCAGACGAGGCTTGCGTTTCCAATTATGCGTCTCATGTTCCTTACATGTCTTATCGTTTTGGCGCTCGAAAACCTGCTTGCTGCGCTTCTTCCTCCGTCGCAAACCACGTTTCCGCATTTGTTTGCTCATAGCTAGCGGAGCCAGGAACGTGATAGATTTTCTCGCCCTTACTATTGATATTGCCCTTGATCGTCTTGCCTTCTGGTGGTGCAGTATCTGCTACGGTATTATTATTGGACTGTTTTTTTGGCTTGGCTTTTTCCTTAGAAGCCTCTGCCTGCTTCTCTTCTAAAGCCCACAATCCGCGATTCTGCTCCCGCGCCTCCCGCTCTGCTGCCAAGAACAGCTCGGCTTGGGCTACATTAGGTGGGATTGTCATGATTCGGGCGTAGCCGTCACGAACGAGCTTTTCATTGACAAAGGTGCCGTCTTCCAAATATACGTAAGCAAGCAAACGCTTGTATTTGTCATAGGGCTCGACATCGAACTTCAGCTTAACCTTTTTGCCCGTTAAAAGCTCTTTGGAGTAATTGCTCGCTTCTTTCCCATACGGTTCGACTGGATGGTTGGGTTTCACTGTCTCCGGGGTATCTACGCCAATCATACGGACTTTTTCTCCGCTATCCAGCTCGAATGTATCGCCATCAACCACTCGTTTGATCAGAGCATCCATCTCTCCGTTAGCTTCTGGTTGGCCGGACGCTCCACATGCCGTTAGCAAAAGAGTAAGTACGAGCAGATACATAGCAAATCGTCTCATAAACTTCCTTCTCCTCTTCTATGTTGCATTGTTTTCCAGCGTAGTGGATTTGCCCGCGCAGGTCAATAGGAGAGAAAAAAGTACAAACAATCAAGTTTTTTGGTAAAATAATGAAAATGAAAAGGGAGCGATTTTTGATGGGTTGGGCTGAATTTCAACTTGTACCAAACCAGTACAACGACGAATGCAAAAAAATCGACGAGAGTATTCTTCAGCTACTTCGTGAGCGAAAAATGCTTGCAAACGGGAAAAGATTAACCCCACCCCAGGAAATCCGACAGGAATGGGCTGAGAAATACGGTATGGATGAAGCTGAACTTGGTTGGTTTCTGCACACATTAGATTCTGAAATAAGGCCCGTGTTCCCTGATAAATACGGTGAATTGATCGGTGTGCTGCCTATTATGAAAACAACTGTGCTTGATGGTTTTACCTACACATTGACACATGCCATGCAACACAAGAATTTGAGCATCGTTCATGTCGAGATAAAATCGGGATTGACTGATTATGAAGACATTGGTATGCTACGCCCACATCTCATGCTTGAAATCAAAAGCTCACAGAAGCACCATGTACGCAAAAGCGGAGCGCGCGGCTCTGAGGGAAAAAGCTCCCTGCAGTTTATGGTCAGCCCTGCCCTTCCTGATCAACTCGATAGTGTTGGCTTCTCCTTGACCCCCTACGCATCGCCAC
The DNA here is from genome assembly GCF_000010165.1 of Brevibacillus brevis NBRC 100599. Classification (NCBI taxonomy): domain Bacteria; kingdom Bacillati; phylum Bacillota; class Bacilli; order Caryophanales; family Paenibacillaceae; genus Brevibacillus; species Brevibacillus brevis. The sequence continues at coordinate 2,354,117 of NC_012491.1, read as the reverse complement.
GGGAACTGCCACCGCGCGAGCATGTTTTGGATAGAGAAGTACATTTTGTGTAACGAAAAAAACGACCTTCGCCCAAGGTCGTTTTGTCTATACGTCCAGATTTTAATCACGATCGGCACTAAACAAGAACAACAGGACGACCACGACAATAATAATCCATATAAATTCCTCGTTTTCGCGATCAAAAAAACCGTCGAACAGACCCATGGTGGAGTCCTCCTTTCCTTCTCGTTACAGCCTATGCAAAAGGCTAGACACGTGTCAGTAGTTGGAAGAGCCCAAAAGTGAAATTCGTGTTCGAAAGAATGTATTACGAACAAGTAGACAAGATCAAATGCGTATAGGTACCTAGCTGTCTTACTTCATTCGTAAAACCAAGATGAACAAGCTCCTGTAGCAATCGGGAGCGATCTGCATAACAGCGGTCCTGAATATCTGCTATCACTCTCGTATGTCCTGCTTCCTCTAGGGCTTCCAGATGAGCTTGTCTATGCGTCTGATCCTCAAACATCAAATCGGCAATGACCAACCGTCCCCCTGGTTTTAATACGCGGCGACATTCTGCCAAGGCAAGCTGCTTTTGATCATCCGTCAAATGGTGCAAGGCGTAACTCGTAGCCACAAAGTCAAACCGATTTTCTAAAAACGGAAAGGCGAAAAAGGTTCCCAGCTTCGTCTCGACCTCCGCGTGTTTTGCTCTGCATTGCTTCAGCATTTGCGGAGATTGGTCGAACCCGCTCATCTTGGCTCCTTTTTTCACGAGACGCCCAGCGAGGTTTCCAGTTCCCGTTCCAGCATCCAAGCCGCACTCTCCTGGTTTGACTGCAACGGCTGCTACCACCTCATCCAGTACGTTCTCGTACGATTCATGACCATTCCCGCCATGTACCCATTCGTCGTAGCGGTCCGCCCATTCATTAAAATTCCATCGATCCACCCAGTTATCCCGCGTCTGCTTCAATCGCTTGTTCGCCTCTGCCAATGTAAACAGCTCTGCTGGATCAATCGATTCCTTACCCTTTACCCGCTCAATCATCGCTTCTGTCGTTTGGATGACCTTGCTCATTTCTACCCACCTTGTATACATAAACGAACGCTGCAGCTCTAAATAATGGAGAAGAGTGCCTTCCTGATCTTTCATTTGAATCAGAAGCTCCCGTATGTCTTCTACCGCCATCCCGACCTCGCGCAGGGTAATGATGGTTTGCAGCCTCCAGACATCTTCCTCCGTGAACTGGCGATACCCGGACGCATCTGCTTTTGATGGCTTGATCAGCCCTTTTTCTTCATAATATCGAATCGCACGCGGAGTTATTTGCAAGCGATGGGCCATGTCTTTGATTTGCATGGAACTCTCTCCCTGTTTCATTCTTTCCTTATCATAAACCTTGACGCAGCGTGAATGTACAGACAGAAAGAAAAAAAGCTGCCGGATTCCTCCCGACAGCTGATTTCTATCTTATTAATGTGGCGCTGGCTCAGAAATTTGTTGGAGAGCGTCACTCGCTTCATCGTGATGGACTTGACGAACAGCCATGTCTGCCAACGCCACAATTCCAACCAGCTTGCCATGCTCGACAACGGGCAGGCGACGAATTTGATGCTGAGCCATAACCCTTGCCGCTTCATCAACCGTCATTCCCGGCTGACCAAGAATAATGTCTCGGGTCATGACAACCTCCGTTGCAGTCGATCCTTCATGCTTTTCAGCCAAACCGCGAATCACAATATCGCGGTCTGTAATGACACCGATCACATCTTCTTTTTCATCCACAACCGGAATGACCCCTACATTCCAATCGCGCATTTTGCAAGCCACTTCATACACATTATCCTTAAGCGTCACAGTAGCGACATCTTTTGTCATAATTTCACGTAGAGTACGATTTTCCAGCTTTGCCATTTCATTCTCCTCCTTTTGCTAATCAACGATTGTAGTTTGTCCGCTCATCTATCGTTTCATTCGCAAGAAAGAGTATGATATATTGCGCTTCTTCCAAAAACAGACTATGATTAAATGAGTGAATATCTCACCCATTTTTAGGAGGAAAAAGAATGGTCATTAAGGACACGGGTATTGGCACGAAAGAAGTCTTTTTCGCCGATCTGGAGCATTATATGAGCGAACTCGGCTTTGATCGCGGCGCTTGGGATTACAAGCATGCTACATACGATTATAAAATCCAAGATAAAGGCAACGTCTTCTACCTGCGCATCGAAGCGAACGTGACGCAAGGCAAGCTTGAGGATACGCACGCAGTACTGAAGCTCGAAGATCCTTACATGGGCAAACACCTTTTCCCACACGGGCTGGATTACGATTACCCAATGCCAGACTCCGTTGTAAAAACAGCGAAGTTGAAGCTGCAAATGCTAGGTGAAAAGCTGTCCTCACATTAAAAATTGAAATGCATGGTGTGCAGAGAGGAATCCCCTCTCTGTTTCACGTAGAGGGGGGTATTTTTTATGAAGACGAGGGGCGTACCTGACTTCTTGCTCCTGTTTTTGACCGCCCTACTTGTTGGGTTTGGGATAACCATGGTGCTCAGCTCCAGCTCCATTTTCGCGTTGACGAGCTTTACAAGCGGCGGCTGTGATTACTGTGGCGGAGATGAGCTTTATTTCGTGAAGCGTCAATCCGTTTTCTTGCTGCTCGGTGTCGTTGGGATGCTGGTCGCCATGAACATTCCCTTCTCCTTTTATAAGAGAAACTTCTTATTGATTGCGCTCGTCAGTTTCTTTTCTTTGCTCCTGGTTCTTGTTCCGGGTATTGGTAAGGAAGTGAACGGAGCTCGATCATGGTTTGAAATCGGTTCTGCAACTATTCAGCCTGCGGAGTTTGCCAAGCTTGGTCTTATTCTGTACTTGGCAGCGATCATCTCCAAAAAAGGGAACGGGATACAAAAGCTGAAATCTGGATTGATGCCCCCACTGATGGTAACGGGGATGTTTTTTATGATGATTGTCGTCCAGCCTGACCTCGGTTCTGCTGCCATCCTGCTCGGGTGCGCTTTGATTGTCATGATCTGCGGTGGCGCCAAAATCCGTCAACTGGTCGGTCTCGGTGCACCAGCTGTGACTGTTGCACTATTGGTATACATCACAGCAAAGCCCCATGCCTTGAATCGGATTTCTTCCTACCTCGATCCATGGAGTGATATGAGTGGCACTGGCTACAACATTATTCAATCCTGGATTGCAATTGCACATGGCGGCCTGACTGGGACAGGCTTTGGAAAAAGCATTCAAAAGTATTTGTATTTGCCCGAGAGGCATACCGATTTTATTTTCTCGATCATGACAGAAGAGCTTGGCTTTATCGGTGCCTCTGTGTTCCTCTTGATTTTCTTGCTTTTCCTGCTGCGTGGCATCCATATTTGTTTGCGCGTAAAAGACACCTTTGCCAGTCTCGCAGGAATCGGTGTGGTCAGCATGTTCGCCATTCAGGCGATCTTAAACATTGGCGGAGTAACGGGTTTGATTCCATTGACAGGTGTACCATTGCCGTTTATCAGTTATGGTGGTTCCTCCTTACTCGTATGTCTGCTCGCCACAGGCTTTTTGCTCAGTATATCGCGGGAAGTCAGTCGCCAGAAGGTAGAAGAGCAATTACAAAAACAGCCATACGCCATGTAAAAAACAAGCATAAGGGATACCGGATGAGTCCAGTATCCCTTTTTTCTTACTCATTTCGAAGGAGTTCGATTGTTTCCACCCGTACATTCACGGCTTCCACATAAAGACCTGTCAATGTTTCCACCGCTTCTTTTACTTTTTCCTGTAGGACATGACAGACGTGATGAATCTGCGCCCCATAACGGACGGACACACGCATGTCAATGGTGACTCTGTCTTCTATTACGGATACGGTAATGCCTTTTGCGCCGCCATTCAGCTTTTTCGCCAAATCTTGATAAATTCCGCTTGAACGAACTGTGACTTCCAACACTTCTTCTACAGCAACGCCAGCAATGATTGCGATCACCTGATCTGCTACTCGGATTTCGCCAAGTCTGTCAGCCATCAGGACGCCCTCCTCTTCGCCCGTTTCTTTCTTCCCCCACTGGTTTCATTTGCCTTTTCTTTCATTATAAACAAATCATGCTTGGGCTTGGAAGGGAATTTGTTTTTTTCTCTCCGTTAGTGTCGGAGATGTGCAATGAATGTCAATGAGTGTCAACTGTTCTGCAGCAAGCGCCTCCCGCAATACAGGCTCCAGAGCTTGTACCTCTTTAACAACCTTGCCACTGATCCCGCAAGCTTTCGCCAATTGTTGAAAATCTGGATTATGCAATTTCACTCCAAAAGGGATCAAGCCCGCCTGACTCATTTTGACCTCTTCCAATCCTAATGTCCCATTGTTCACCACGAGAATTACAATCGGAAGCTGGAGCTGGGCCGCTGTCATCAATTCCGCCAGATTCATTTGCAATCCCCCATCCCCGGCAATGCAGACGACCTGCTTCTCAGGATAGGTTAGCTTTGCAGCCACAGCCGCAGGCAACCCGAATCCCATTGTTCGCCACTTTCCAGAAAAGAGTGGGGTCTGTTTTTTCCCACGGAACGCACGATTAAACCAGATCGTGTGCTCACCCGTATCCAGGACGATAATCGCATATTCATTGACCACTCCCCCAAGCGTATGCATCAAGGTTTGTGGCTTTACTTGTTCACTCGCTTGCTGAATGACAGCTTGCTCTGTCTCCTCGCCAAACTCGCCATGCCAACGCTTGATTTGTTCCTGCCACGTATCGTCCTGTCTGCGCGATTGCAAACGTCTCATCCAGATCGGCAGGACATCGTCCAATTCAGCCGTGACAGACTGAAGGTAAGGGTGTGCATGTATCGATCCAGGCTGATGATCTACTTGAATGACGGACAGTTTCTTGGGCAAAAAAGCGCGAGGGAACCAGCTGGCTCCCAAAATTAGCAACAAATCAGCTTCCGCTAAAGCATGTAAAGCTGTTTCGCTGCCCCCCTCTCCCCATCCCCCGATCACAAGTGGATGTGTTTCCTCTATCGTTCCTTTTGCTCCGAGCGACAGCAACACGCCTGCCCCTAGCTGTTCCGCTAGCTTCACACACAAATCCGCCGACTTGCGAGCACCGATTCCAATTAGAACAAGAGGCTTTTGCGCCTTTGCAACCTGCTCGGAAGATAGCTCAATCTCCATCCGATCCGGATAAATGGCATGTGGAATGCGTGGAAGTGCTGCAAGGACAGCTTCTGAAGTCGTTTGGGTAAAGACGTCCTTGCAAATGGCGAGATGTGTCACTCCTTTTTGCTGCATAGCCGTGACAAATGCTTTGTGCAGAACACTTTGGATTGCATCTGGATGCGTAATCGTCGTCGAATAAAAACTGATGGGACGAATCATGTCTTCTTGAGAGATAAACTGCTTGTACGCTCCACCCAGCTTGTATGTCTCCACTTGACCTGTAATCGCAATGACCGGTACACGATCCGTATGCGCATCTGCAAGTCCATTCAGCAGATTGACGAAACCTGGCCCCATCGTCGCGGTACAAACAGCTGGATTCCCTGTCAGCTTTGCTTCCGCACTTGCCATCATGGCCGCAGCAGATTCATGCTTGCAAGCAACGTATTGGATGTCGGATTGCTTCGCGATCTGATCCAGCCAGGCAAAGATTCCGTCACCTGCCACCCCATATATTCGTTTTACTCCCCAACGAATCAACTGTTCCGTCAAATATTGCGCGACCTGCATCAAAATCTTCCCCTTCCAGGACAAAGTTCAAATACATGTACTCGTAGTCTACGCATTCTCCAATATTTTACTAAATCCAAAATGACGGAAGTTGGAGAACCTAACAATAATCAACTGATATTCAAATCCATACCCGAAGGAGGGTAAGAAATGAAACAGCCTGTCAAATGGCTGCTAGCTGTAGTAGTATTCGCACTTCTGGTTACAACGGCGGTTATGGTATCTCCCTTACGATCAGATGCATTCAGTGAACAGATCGTTAAAGTAGGAGAAGAAGGCTCAGACGTGCGTGAGATGCAGTATCGCTTGAAGCATCTTGGATTTTATACGGGAAAAGTAGACGGCGTATTCGGGTGGCGTTCTTATTGGGCGCTGCGTAACTTTCAGTATGAGTTTGGCTTACCCATAGACGGTGTCCTTGGCGCGCAGACGAAAGTAAAGCTGTACAACGCAACGAAAAATTATAAGCCCACTGCTTCTGATCTCGGGGTGCCACAAACCGCAACCCCTGCACCATCGACGCCTTCTACACCTTCAACGCCTTCTGCGCCTTCTAAACCTACGTATCACGTAGCCGGAATATCGGAGAACGACCTGCGTCTGATGGCGAATGCCGTGTACGGAGAATCGCGTGGAGAGCCATACATTGGCCAAGTCGCAGTGGCGGCTGTTATTCTAAACCGGACGAAAAACGCGTCCTTCCCCAATACACCAGCGGGCGTTATCTTCGAACCTCGGGCCTTTACAGCTGTGGCGGATGGTCAGATTTGGCTAACACCGAACGAGCAGGCAAAAAAAGCAGTGAATGACGCGCTCAAAGGTTGGGACCCAACAGACGGAGCTATTTATTATTTCAACCCGGATACAGCTACATCCGGTTGGATTTGGAGCCGCCCTCAAATCAAAAAGATCGGCAGACACATTTTTTGCCGCTAGCATTCCATAAAAAACAGGCACGACAGTCGTAAACTGCGTGCCTGTTTTCCTTTTCGAGTTTTCATTTCGAACGTTGTGTTTGCATATGCTGGGCCATTTTGACGAATCGCTCTTCCGGTTCTGTGGTCCCGCAAACTCCACATTGTATCATGTAGTGCTCACCTTTGTACGGCTGGTGAAACATATCAAGCTCTTCTTGATGGAGTTCTGCTACGACTTCGCCTGACTGTGGGTCCAGTCTTATATAGCGAGGGGTCTGCTCAATGACAGTGAACCTCATCCGATTCGATTTACATGTCGGGCACAACAAAGGCTGGGTCATAAAAAAACACCTCACTTTTCTAGTTCATGGTTAGTTTTGTCCAGAACAGGAACTCTATACCTATGAGGTTCTAGGGATGAGTAAAAATCGTAGAGGTGATGAAATGAACTTGAAACTCTTTTTCTCATTAGTAGGCGGGAGCATGGCATTAGCTGTCTACGCCCACTATTTTTCTGGAAATGAAATGCTCCAATTCGTCACAGCTTCACTGGCCATCATTTTTTTGGCGGCTTGGCTTGGAAAATCGACTGAGAGCGTCGCCCATTATGCTGGAGACCGAATCGGGGGCTTTCTTAACGCTACCTTCGGAAATGCAGCAGAACTTATTATTGCTTTTTTTCTGGTGAAAGAAGGCTTGTTCGATATGGTCAAAGCCTCTATTACAGGTGCGATCATCGGAAATATGCTGTTGGTTCTTGGCTTGAGCACGTTATTGGGTGGTCTTAAGTATAAGGAACAAACCTTCAATAGTAGGCTCGCCAGTCACAATGCTTCGTTGATGACTCTCGCAATCGTCGCCTTGTTCATTCCGGCTGTCTTCATGTTCGATCTGCCAGTGATCAAGGTGGAGATCATCAGCATCGTCATCGCCAGCCTGCTCATCATTGCCTACATTTTGTGGCTCATCTTTTCCATGATTACACACAGTGATTTTTTATCGGATATCGAGCCGCAAGAAAGTGATGCGGTATGGCCAAAGGGTGTCTCTCTCTTGATGCTTGCTGTCTCTACCTTTTTCGTTGCAGTTGTGTCGGAATGGCTGGTAGAGGGCGTACAGCATGTCTCCGAATCGTTAGGGTGGTCGGAGTTATTCGTCGGGGCTTTTGTCATTGCGATCATCGGGAATGCCGCAGAGCACAGTGCTGCCATGCTGTTGGCATTAAAAGGACGCATCGGCGCAGCAGTCGAAATCGCGATCGGCTCCAGCTTGCAGATCGCCTTGTTTGTAGCCCCGACTCTGGTCATCATGAGTCTCTTGCTAGGCAATCCGATGGACATCGTGTTCTCTACCTTTGAATTGGCTGCGATCGGAGTTGCTACCTTTATTACGATTTCCATCACACGGGATGGCGCCACGAACTGGTTTGAAGGCGTCCTTCTTTTGACCGTGTATATTATTTTGGGTACGGTCTTTTTTTTCGCGTAGGGCACTGAAACAAAACAAAGGCTCCGCCATCTTAAAGTGGCGAAGCCTTTCGTTGTTTTACCAGAAACCCAGCATTTGCAGGAAAACGGCAAGAATCGCGATAGGTGCTACATATTTAATCAGGAGAAGCCAAATGATAAACATGCGTTTGCCCAGAGAAGTATGCGCCCCCAGCTCGTGTATCAAAGTCTCACGCTTCATTTTCAGCGGGACGAAGATCGCAATGAGCAACGCTCCCAACGGCATCAAGATATTACTGACCAAAAAGTCCATCGCATCAAAGATAGATTTGCCGAACAGCGTAACCTCGCTCCATACACCGAATGACAAAGCCGACGGAACACCAACGATAAAAATCAGCAGACCAATCACCCAGGCAAGACGCTTGCGCTTTGCTTCGTCCCCTTTTGCAAGAGATGCAACGATAATTTCCAGCATCGAAAAAGCCGAAGTCAATGTAGCAAAAAGGAAAAGAGCCAAAAAGATTAACAGAAAAATGTTACCGAAGGCAATTTTTTCAAACACAGAAGGCAGTACGATAAACAGTAATCCCGGCCCTGCTTCTGGCTTTACTCCAAGAGAGAAGACGGCAGGAAAAATCGCCAAACCGGCAAATAGCGATACGAGCAGATTCAAACTGACAATCGATCCAGCAGAACGAACCAGACTTTCGTTTTTGGCAAGGTACGAGCTGTACGTGACCATGACGGACACCCCGACGCTCAGCGCGAAAAAGGATTGACCCAATGCGTAAAGGATCGATTGCGCACTCAGCTTGGTAAAATCAGGACGCAGAAAGAAGGAAACGCCCTCCATCGCTCCATCCAATGTCAAGGAACGAACCATCAATACCATGAATAAAAGGAACAAACCAGGCATCATGTATTTGTTGGCGGACTCAATTCCACTCGATACGCCTCTCGCGACTACCCATGCGGTAATGAGCATGAAAACCAACTGCGCAACTACTGCACCAACAGGATCACCGATAACGTCACCAAACACTTTGTCATACGCTGGCCCTTGCAATTGACCAGTAAACCCGCGAAGAAGATAAGTAAGAATCCATCCTCCCACTACACTGTAAAAGGACAAGAGCAAGAAGCAAGTGGTCACCCCAAGGCGACCGATCCAATGCCAGAGTGAGCCGGGCGCAATTGTTTTATACGCACTGATCGCCTCTTTTTGTGTACTACGTCCGACTGTGAATTCCCCTAACAACAGTGGAAGACCAATTGCTAGCGTAAAGATAATGAATAGCAGAAAGAACGCTCCTCCACCGCTCGTTCCGACCATGTATGGAAATTTCCAAATGGCCCCTAGTCCAATCGCCGAGCCTGCTGCTGCCAAGATGAAGCCGAGCCTGCTCGTCCATTGTTCGGCTTGTTTCATAATTTTCACCCTCCAAAGATTTTCTTTTCATTCGTAAAAATGGATACAAAAAAACCCGCCCCAAAAAGGGACGAGTTATTTATTTCTCGCGGTACCACCCTACTTAGACATCCCTGATAGGCGATGCCTCGCTTCGTCATTGATAACGGGTATGACCCGGACTCTCCTACTGGCGGCGCCTGCGTTCAGAGGTCAGCTCAAGAGGGAATTCAACGGGGCTTACATCAGGCTGCTCTCAGTCTATGGCAGCCTTCCCTGTCATGCAGCAGGTCCGTTTACTAGTCTCTTTCCTTGCTTATTTCTATGATTCAGTTGTTGGGCTTTTCCGAAATAAAAAAAACCCGTCCAAAAAAGGGACGAGTTATTCGCGGTACCACCCTGATTAAGTGCACAGGATACAGATTCCCTACGCACTTCTCTCCATCATTGATAACGGGAATGACCCGATTCCTCCTACTAGGCAAACTGCCATTAAGAGGGCTGCTCAGGAGGGAATTCTACGGGGCGCGCTTCAAAGCTGCTTTCAGTCTAAGGCAGCTTCTCCCTGACAAGCGGTGATTCCGCATACTAGTCTCCGTCATCGCATTTCAAAATCAATAAAAAATTATAGACTTTAATTTAATATAAATACACGAAATAGGCAAGTGTTTTTTCTCTCAATAAAATGAAAAGCGAGGATAATCGCCGCTCTCCTCGCCTTACCTTTGATTAAACAGTTCATGAAGATGGGCCAATTTACGCTCCAATGAACCCATAATTTCTCGACCAATGTCGTCGCTAATCAGTCCTAAGCGGACCGCATACTCTACTTCACGAGAAAGCCCGAACATTTGGGTATCCAGCACTTCTTCATACAGTGGGCACTGCGGCATGGTCAGGTTTTCCATCTGTACGTCGATCAGCTTGTAAATTTTGTCGGCGTCTGCTTGAAGCAACGCTAGCGCTTTTTGTTCCAGATCGGGAACCTTAATTTCTGTCAAAACCTATCCCTCCGTTTGCCTCCATCCTTATCATACATAGTACGCGATTCTGGGCCATTTGAAAAGGGGAGAAGACAGATCAACTGCAAGAAGCTAAAAGATACCAAGCTTCCACTCTTTTGAGAGCAGCTCCAACAGCTTGACACCGGCTACTGAATTTCCTTTTTCATCCAGGGACGGACCGAACACACCAATCCCCATACGCTGTGGTACGGTTGCCATAATACCGCCAGCAACGCCACTTTTCGCGGGAATTCCTACATCAATCGCAAACTCACCAGAGGCATTGTACATCCCACAAGTCACCATGAAAGTCTTGCAGATTCGCGCTACCTCTTCTGGGATCACTCGCTCACCCGTATTCACGAGAATTCCGTCTGCTGCAAGCACCATCCCTAGTGTAGCTACATCCTTCGCTGTCACCTCTATCGAGCAATGGCGAAAATACAGATCAAGCGTCTCTTCTACATCCGTTTCCAGTATGCCACTGTCCTTTAGAAACCAAGCGAGGGCACGATTTCGATCAGCCGTTTTCTTTTCAGAACAATAAACAGCTTGATTGATAGAAAGATGAGGATTCCCCGTCATTTTCCGCATTAAAGCCAGCACAGCATCTAGCCGCTCGTCCACGTTGGCACCACGAATCATGCCCGCAACGGCAATGGCCCCTGCATTGATCATCGGGTTCAGTGGTTTATGAGATTCGGTCGTCTCCAGTTTTATAATCGAATTAAACGGGTCTCCCGTTGGTTCTTTCCCCACATGCCGAAACACGTAGTCCTTCCCGTTTTGGCATAAGGCGACGATCAGAGAGAAAATCTTGGAGATGCTTTGCATCGAGAATGGCACTTCTGCATCTCCAGCAGAAAGGATCGTCCCATCGGGCAAGCATACAGCTACTCCTAATTGGTGTCGTTCGACTTTTGCCAATTCAGGGATATAGGACGCTACACTCCCCATGTATGTAAACTCAAGTGATTGGTTGCGTATTTGCTCCAATTGATCGGACGCTTGTTTCAAATCCATTGAAAATCCCCTCAGTCTATTACGTCGATGTATACAGATTCGATTGTAGATTTCTACATGGGACATGTCAAATGATCCCTACTTATGAACAGCGTGCTCCAATCGTTCCATCGCTTCGACTAGAATCGATCTCGGGCAAGCAAAATTAATTCGCATGAAGCCTGCACCATCTGGCCCAAACGTCGTGCCATCGTGCAAACCGAGCTTTGCATCTTCGCGAATCAGTTTGTTCAACTCCGCCTGATTACATCCTAACTGTCTAAAATCCATCCATCCCAAGTATGTCGCTTCTGGAATTGCCATGGATACCCCCGGAATACGAGTCGATAAAAACTCATGTACAAAGGCTGCATTCTTCCGTAAGTAGATCAACAGTTCTTCCAGCCATGCTTCTCCATGTTGGTAGGCTGCAATCGTTGCTTCCATCCCAAACAAATTTAGGTTCTCATAGCCCATTTTGGATGCTGTGACCTGAAAGTTCCGCAATAACTGCTGATTTTCTGTCATCAAATAAGAAGTGTAAAGACCAGCCAAATTAAATGTCTTGGCAGCTGATAGAAAGGTAACGCTCTGGTTGGCTAATTCCGGTGTTAGCGAATAGTAAGGCGTATGAACATTTGACTCATAGACCAAATCTGAATGAATCTCGTCGGCAACCACGAGGACGCCATTTTCTACACACAATCTTCCCAAGCGCTCCAGCTCTTCTCTGGTCCACACTCGCCCGATCGGATTATGCGGTGTACAAAGCAGCATGAGCTTCACCCGCGGGTCGCTCAGCTTTTGTGCGAGATCATCCCAATTCATTTCATAACGGCCGTCACGTTCCAAGAGTGGGCTGGTAACGACATGACGTCCGCGGTTTTCGACTGCATGATAAAAAGGATGATACACAGGTGTCTGGATCAAGACACGATCTCCGGGGGCTGTGTAAGCCTCTACCGCTACATGTATGCCGGGAACGACTCCAGGTATCCCTGTCATCCAGCTCACTTCTACCTCTACACCAAATCGCTTGTGTATCCACTTTTTCAAGCTCTGATAAAAGGCATTGGACTTCAACGTGTATCCGTATATCGGATGATTCGCTCGTTTGATCAATGCCTTCGTGATTTCAGGAGCGCAAGCAAAATCCATATCCGCCACCCACAGCGGAAGCATCCCTTCTCCGTTCACTTTTGGATTTTGAATCTCCCATTTGACACTATCTGTCCCTCTGCGTTCGATGCGCTGATCAAAATCGTACACGTTCGTTCCCTCCCCGTAGTCCCTTCCCTTACATACACAGCATAAACCGTTTTTTCCAATTGTCCAAGCTCTCTTGCCAATGAAAAAGAGCCACTTCGATAAGTGGCTCTCGGCTCTTCATTCATGCATCTATTAGCGAGCGTATACACCGGGACCGAACGGGAGATCCAGGAAGTACCATGCTGTCAATTGCAAGATCCATACAACCAAGAAAACGATCGCAAATGGCGTCATGGTAGAGAAAATCGTTCCCATCCCTGCATTCTTATTGTACTTCTGATAGAAAGCCAGGAAGAGCGGGATGTACGGATTCACAGGTGAGATCGTATTGGTTGCAGAGTCTGCAATCCGATAAGCGACTTGGATAAATGCCGGATTGTAATCCAACAGCATCAGCATTGGCATGAATACAGGTGCCAGGATCGCCCACAGCGCTGAACCACTCGTGATAAACAAGCTACAGATACCTGTGAAAAGTGTGAAGGCAATAATGATTGGCAAGCCTGTCAGTCCCATGCTTGTCATGTATTCTGCACCATTGACAGCCATCAAAATCCCTATATTGCTCCAGTTAAAGAACGCGATGAACTGTGCTGCTGTAAACGCTAACACAATAAAGCCGGACATATCCTTGATGGCTTCGGACATGTAATGCGGAATGTCCTTCGATGTTTTAATTAGTCCCATTGCTCTACCGTACACGAACGATACAGTCACGAAGAACAGCAGGATGATGGGAATGATCCCTTTCAAAAATGGTGAGGTCAAGAAGTCTCCTGTCTTTGGATCGCGCAGCAATGAACCTTCTGGAATGACCAGCAATCCTACCATGAGTACGAAAATCAACGCTGCGATGCCAGCTTTACGAAGTGCTTTGTTTTCTTGCGGAGTTACTTTTTCGAATTGTACGTTTCGATCTCCGTGATACGTACCAAGACGTGGTTCGATTATTTTATCGGTAATCCATCCTCCAAAGAAAGCAAGGATCACAACGGAAGCTGACATGAAGAACCAGTTATCTACCGGTGTAACCATTGCATTTGGATCAATCGTTTTCGCTACTTCTGTACTGATCCCTGCCAAGAGAGCATCTGTACCGGCTATGAAAAAGTTCGCTGTAAAACCGGAGGATACACCCGCCATACCAGCTGCAAAGCCAGCAATCGGGTGACGCCCCATTGCCAAGAACACGAGACCGCCAAGCGGAGGAATAATAACCATGGCTGCATCAGAAGCAAGATTTCCTAAAATACCGACAAAGACAATGGCATAACTGACAACCGCTGCCGGAATGCCTGCCATCATTTTGCGTAGAACTGTCGTCAAAAGGCCGATTTTTTCTGCCAATCCAATTCCAAGCGTCATCGCCAGAACGAGACCAAGTGCTGGAAATTCAATAAAGTTTTTCAGCATACTCGTTAAAATCCAGTGAATACCTTCGACGCTAAGCAAGCTCTTAACGGCAACCTCTTCGCCTTTTGCAGGATGTGTGACCGAAAAATCCATCGCTGCGAGGATTGCTGAGACTACCATCAATACGCCACACAAAATAATGAACAATACAAATGGGTGCGGGAGCTTATTCCCTACCGTTTCAATCCACTTTAGGATACCTTTTTGCTTCATCAGATCCGCTTGCACATTCGTGCCTTTCGCCATCGTTTTGCCCCCTAAATCGTTTGAATTCCCTGAATGTTTTTGCGACCTTGCAACCATCCTCGGGATGAATGATGTGGCCGTTAACGCTTTCATGAAAGCCCTTTCAAAAATGGAAAGGCTTGTACACAATCTGCCCCCAGCTTTTATGATTATATAATCTATAAAAAGCATGTCAATAATTTTTAGACTATTTTAAGAATTTTTCGCTTTTTAGATAATTGCTGTCATTTACGAGTCTATAGTAATATAGAGATTGATTATGAATGACCACGGAGGAATGACGTATGTCTGATGTTATCGTGTTCAAAGGGGCGATTTCTTTCCCTATTACATTGGATCCAACCGTTTGGGTTTTTGATGAACGTAAATTCGATCTGAAAACATACGCTGGCGAAGATGATAGCTCACTGGCTACGCAAGCAAAGTATTTGGCTGGCACGGGAACGCAGTGGGATAAGGAGTTGCGCGAAGGGGCTACGCTTCCTTCTGAGAGAAAAAGCTTAGCCGAAGAGCGTAAAGTGCTCGAAGGCGAGTACGGAATCCGTCTTGATCCCTTCATTACAAATGCTGAGCCCCTGCCAGAGGTGACTCATGTCCGCCTTCACCGCGAGGATCAGGAAGCAGTCGTTCTTCCACTTGCCGAGGCAAGAAGAGCCATCCTCCAATTCTCCAAAGACGGCAGGCCTATTAAAGAGGACGGTCCTGTGTATTTTTATTTGCCGGAAGTGTTGCTTGCCAAAGAAGAACCGATTAAAGGAATTACTGCTTTTGAGTTTATCACGGAGCAAGCGTAAGATAACAAAAGCCATCCTCCTTCGAAAAAAGAGGATGGCTTTTGCCATATGTTACGTATGTGTGATGATTTTGCTCTTAGGCGCTGAACTGCGTGATACGGATATTCCGATGCTGTAGTTCTTCGCGAAGCAATTCGATAAAAGCTGCATCTAGTTGAAGGTCGACAGCTCGATGATATACTTCTATCAACATTTGGTCGCTTAAGTATTTCACCTTCGCTCACCTCCATTTCTAATATGAGCCCATTGTACCAGATAGGTTTGTATCGAACAACCGTTCGGATATCCACAAGCAATGTGGACATCCTGTTAGTAACATGTGGGCAAATTGTGCGTAACTCATAAGCATCCAAGCATTTCCTTTGTGGATTGTTTTGTTCCTTTTATCCACAGTCAGTCGAAATTTGTCGAACGAATGATGCGACTATTCTGTCATAATGACCCCACATAAAAAAGCCACCCTACACAGGATGGCTTATCTTGTTGCTTTTATTCTGTCACGTGCAGAACTTGCTTGATGCGATCAATTGCCCAATCCAAGTCTTCTTTGCTGATAACGAGTGGTGGTGCAAAGCGAATGGTTGTCTCATGTGTTTCTTTGCACAGGAGTCCCAGTTCTTTTAGTTTTTCGCAATATGGACGAGCTGCTGTAGTCAGCTCCAAGCCGATGAACAGACCGCGACCGCGAATTTCCTTGATGATCGGGTTATTGATTTCTTTCAATTTCTCCATGAAGTATGCGCCCATTTCCAGGGAGCGCTGTACAAGACCTTCGTCAGCCAATACATCCATAGCTGCAACCGCAACTGCACATCCGAGTGGATTTCCGCCAAAGGTAGAACCGTGGGAGCCTGGCTCAAATACGCTCAAGATTTCTTTATCTGCGGCTACTGCGGAGATCGGGAACACGCCACCACCAAGAGCTTTCCCCATGATGTACATGTCTGGTACTACATTTTCCCAATCGCTGGCAAACATTTTACCTGTACGACCAAAGCCTGTTTGGATCTCATCGCTGACCAAGAGTACATTGTTTGCTTTACATACCTCTTGTGCCTGCTTCAAGAAGCCCTCTTGTGGAATGATGATCCCTGCTTCACCTTGGATTGGCTCTAGCATGAATGCTGCTGTATTCGGTGTAATCGCTTGCTTAAGCGCTTCGATATCGCCATAAGGAATGATTTTGAAACCAGGTGTGAATGGTCCAAAGCCGCGTCTGTACTCTTCTGCAGAGGAGAAGGAAGTCACTGTGACAGTACGACCATGGAAGTTGCCTTCACAAACGATGATTTCTGCTTGGTTTTCTGGTACTTTTTTCACATCATAAGCCCAGCGACGAACTGCTTTGAGAGCCGTCTCTACTGCTTCAGCACCCGTGTTCATTGGCAGGATCATTTCTTTTCCTGTCACGGCAGAGAGTTTTTCGTAGAATTCACCCAGTTGGTCATTGTAAAAAGCACGGGAAGTGAGCGTTACTTTATCTGCTTGATCTTTCAGAGCTTGGATGATACGTGGATGACGATGTCCTTGGTTCAGCGCAGAATATGCACTCAGCATATCCAGATATTTATTGCCCTCCGGATCGTGTACCCATACGCCTTCTGCTTTGGAAATAACGATCGGTAGCGGATGATAGTTGTGCGCACCGAATTTTTCTGTTTGTTCAATAACCACGTTTGTTTTACTCATGTCGTTAGCCTCCTTCAAGATCACTTGCTAAAATTATCTAGCAAGAACGATGCCAAACAAAAAACCCCACAAAGTCGGTCCAATCCGATCTAATGAGCAAAATAATTTTGCATCTCGCATTCATAATCTTTTGCAGTGCATAATGTTTTTGCACTCATTCCCTTTATGCTATGATACCCTCATAAGGAAAGGCTGGTGACCACAGTGTCGTCTTCTACGCATAATTCTTCTGCTGACACTCTCTTGCGCATTTATGAACATATTTTGGACAGAATGAATGAAGGTGTACATGTCATCGATTCGGACGGGACAACGATTGTCTACAATTCCAAAATGACAGAGCTGGAATTGATGACCAGACAAGACGTTTTGCACAAACCTTTGGCAGAGGTTTTTCAGTTCCCTTCTGGACAGGAAAGTACCTTGCTCACTTGCTTGCGTACCGGAAATAGCATTCGCAATACACGCCAAACGTATTTCAATGACAAGCAAAAAGAAATTTCAACCATCAACAATACGTACCCCATCATTGAAAATGGCAAGGTCATCGGCGCGATGGAAATCGCAAATGATGTTACCAAAATGGAACGATTGATCAGAGAAAACCTGCTGCAAAAAAACGGGTCACGCTACACATTCGAGCACATTATCGGGAGAAGCGGTCCTATTCTCGATGTCATAGAGAATGCCAAACGCGCAGCACGCACCTCCTCATCCGTATTGGTAGTCGGTGAAACTGGTGCCGGGAAAGAATTGTTCGTGCAAAGCATTCATAATGCCAGTCTGCGTGCATCTGGTCCCCTTATTTCACAAAACTGCGCTGCGCTTCCAGATAGCCTGATTGAAGGGCTTTTGTTTGGAACGGCTCGTGGAGCATTTACCGGAGCAGTAGAGCGACCTGGATTGTTTGAGCAAGCGGAAGGCGGAACACTCTTTCTCGACGAAATCAACTCGCTTAGTATGCCTCTACAGGCAAAATTGTTGCGTGCTCTGCAAGAGAAGTCGATTAGACGTATTGGTGACACAAAGGATCGAACGATCGATGTACGGATCATTGCGGCTATCAATGAAGATCCTGTTGAAGCCATCGCCAATTCGCATTTGCGAAAAGATCTGTACTATCGTCTCGGAGTGGTCACGTTATTTCTTCCCCCGCTTCGGGATCGCAAAGAAGATATTCCGATGCTGGTCAGCCATTTTATCGAAAAATACAATGAGCTGTTCCAAATGGAGGTACGAAGCATCAGTGACGAGGTTCTGCAATTTTTTATCCAGCATGACTGGCCTGGCAATGTGCGTGAACTTCAGCACTTGATCGAGGGGGCCATGAATCTGATGATTGACGACGAATCAACCATACGTTATGAGCACTTGCCCTTACACTTTCTGCGTCGGACGCCAGCCGTTCCCGTAACAATCGAACAACCCTCCCCTCACACGTTGCCATTTTTGGATGAAGGAAAGCCGTTGAAGGAAACGATGCAAGAATTTGAAACAGCATATATTCACCATGTTGTGGAACGCTATAACGGAAATATTTCACGAGCAGCCAAGGAATTGCAAATCAGTCGTCAAAGCTTGCAATATCGTTTACGTAAGCTGGGAATTAAGGGATAAAGCATATTAATAAAAACGTTCTGGTTTGAGTCAACATGGTGGAGGAGAAGAAAAAGCACAGTTCTCTTCGACTCTGACACACCCGCAAGGGTGACTCACTGCTCGTCTCCATTTCAAAAAGGGGACCGTCGAGCCAAAGCCACCCTACGGGCGGACGTTTCTCAGGAAGAAGTGTTCGACAAGCGTGGTCCCCTTTTTGAAGTTCCGACTGGGTAGGCTTTGTCAAGGTCTACGAGCCCTGCGCTTTTTCTTCTCACTAGCTTTATTGGTTGATCGTTACCTTCTAAAAAACTTGCACTAAAAAACTTGCAAGTTCATCTCTTGAGATGTTTTCTTTCAGTCCAAGTTTTCCCTTATCATTTTTAATAAACGCCAAGAGATTTGGCGTTTTTTTAATTATTTTGCATCTACATGCCGAATCTTTTTGCGCTTTTTGCCAGCAAATCCCTCAAAAATAATATTTTCATAAAGTATTTCATTTGGTATCATTCTTGCAGAGCATATATGGCTATCGCGCTGAAAACGCATACATCCATTTAACATACTCGCGTGAAGGAGAGGGTTATATGTCCCAAAGCAACATGGAACAGCACAATCAATTGAAACGCACGATGAACAGCAGACACCTCTTTATGATTTCTCTTGGCGGCGTAATCGGAACCGGGTTATTCCTCGGATCAGGTTATACAATTAGTCAGGCAGGACCAGTTGGTGCCATTCTCTCCTATTTAGTCGGCGGCTTTATCATGTATCTGACTATGCTATGTCTGGGCGAGCTGACAGTTGCCATGCCAGTGGCCGGTTCGTTCCAAACATATATGACTCGCTTTGTTAGCCCATCACTTGGGTTTGGTGTAGGCTGGTTGTATTGGCTTGGTTGGGCCGTGACTGTTGCTTTAGAGTTGTTGTCATCAGGACTGCTGATGCAACGTTGGTTCCCTGACTCACCTGTTTGGATGTGGTGTGCGATCTTCGGTGTAGTGCTCTTCTTATTAAATGCTTTATCGGCTCGTGCGTTCGGTGAATCTGAGTTTTGGTTTTCCAGCATTAAAGTAAGCGCTATCATCTTGTTCATCATCTTGGGTGGAGCGGCGATGTTTGGCTTCATTGACCTGAAAAACGGTCAGCCTGCGCCAATGCTCACCAATTTTACAGAAAGCCCGCTTCTCCCCTTTGGAATTACAGGCTTGCTGATGACGATGATCACCGTGAACTTCTCCTTCCAAGGTACCGAGCTAATCGGGATTGCGGCTGGAGAAAGTGAGAATCCAGAGAAGACGATTCCGAAGGCCATTCGTACGACGGTTTGGCGTACCCTCGTGTTCTTCATTCTGGCGATTGCCATTGTGGCTGGGATGATTCCACACCAACAGGCGGGTGTGATTGAAAGTCCGTTTGTCGTCGTATTTGACAGCATTGGGATTCCTTATGCAGCTGACATTATGAACTTCGTTGTCCTGACAGCACTTCTGTCTGTGGCCAACTCTGGTTTGTACGCAGCAACTCGTATGCTTTACTCCCTGTCCAAAGAAGGAATGGCTTCGAAAAAGCTTGGGGCTGTAAATGGAAAAGGGATTCCGATGAACGCTTTGTTGATTACGTTTGCAATCGCTCTCTTGTCTCTTCTCTCCGGTATTTTTGCCGAAGATACGGTGTTCATGGTACTGTTGTCTATCGCTGGTCTCGGCGCACAGGTAGGATGGATCTCCATCTCCGCTTCGCAGCTCGCATTCCGTCGTCATTACCTGAAAAACGGAGGCAAGCTGGAGGATCTGAAGTTCCGTACACCTTTGTACCCTATACTGCCTTTGATTTCCTTGATCTTGAACTTGCTCGTTCTCGTGAGTCTGGCATTCGATCCAGAACAGCGCATCGCCTTGTACTGCGGGGTTCCGTTCATGATCATTGCGATCTGCGTGTATCAATTCCATTTTAAAAAGAAACTCGAAGCGTAAATCAAAAGAAAAGCTTGCAGCCCCCTTTCAAGAAGGGACTGCAAGCTTTTCGTGCTTTATATGCGATGCGTTAGGCTTGGCAATGCTACAATGAGATTCGGACAATTTCCGTAACGACTACCATGGCAAAGACTGCAAATCCAAGGGAACTCGTTACCAGCAACATGCGCTTAAGCTTTTTCATATCTTCCATAAAAATTCCCTCACTTTCTTGCGCCAATCATCTCTATCGTTATATACGTATGAACGATGGAAAATGTTTCATTTCGCCCAAAAATATTTACGATCGAGCTATTTTCTTTAGATCATTCCCGATTTGTCCGGTTTGTTGTTCCATGCGATGCAGCATCCAGGCCACCCAAAACCCGATGACCAAACAAATGGTCCACGGCAGCCATGGCGTTTGCAAACGCAGCCCGACATCGTATACCCATCCTCCCGCTACCTGTCCAAATGAACCCCCGATGGCAATCGAATACCCGTTGAAGCCGTAATAGGCGCCCACCAAGTCCTTGGGAGCAAAACGGGGAACGACATCCACCAGATTCGGAACAGCAATCATGGTACCCAGTGCAAAAAGGAACACATCCAAGAGAATGAGCCACAATGAATCGGCAAACGTGAATAAAAATAGTCCCACACTCATAAACAACGTCCCGATGCCAATCAAGGTAAGCCTTTGCGGATAACCCTCCAGCAATTGTGTCACTTTCATTTGAAATAAGATCACAAACAGCGAAAGCGCAGAAAGCACGATCCCTACATTCACCTTGCTATGTGTAACATTTTCAACAAACAGCGGAATCGTTAAAAACACCTGCATATTCAAATAATAATACCCCATCAAAATAAAGGTATATCGTACAAACAGCTTGTCCTTCACTACCGTAGACATACTTTCCCATATACTATGCCGTGTATTCGTGGCGCGAATCGGTGGGAAGAAAAAGAAGATCACGATGGTATTCACTCCGAAAACGGCCCCTGCAAACAGCGAGATGTACGTAAAATCAATAGCCGAGAGTGCTGTCCCCACGATTTGGGAACCGACAACCGCAATATTGCCTAGCACATTGCGAAGGGAGAATACTTCTTTTCGAATGGCCTCAGGTGTAATAATGGCGTAGGCAGCAGAGCAAGCAGGCTCAAACAACGCCCCACCCAAACCGGAAAGAATCGCGGCAACAAAAAAGTGCCACGTTTCGGTACAAAAAGCGAACATCGCAAAACCAACGGCACGTACGCCCAATCCGAGGAACATCGCCCCTTTGTATCCGAAGGCATCCGCGATCACACCACCTAAAAAGGCAAGACCTTGCTGGGAGAACTGTCTGACACTTAGGACAATCCCTGCCATCGCCAGAGTCCAGCCGATGCTGCCCGTCAAATACAAAGTGAGATAGGGGATTAATGCATAAAAACCCATATTCATCATAAAAGATGTACTTAACAAGAGCTTCACTGAAAAGGGCGTTTCTCGCCACCATTCCCACTTCATTCCCATACCCCTCGCTCTCCCGATAGCCCACATGAAATAAGGATATCCCCAGCTTAGCGAACAGGGTATAATTTGGGAAACGAACATTTTTGTATATGGTAATCAAATATTTAGATAAGAGGGATTCCAACTGTATGGACTTCGAACAATTACGCGCTTTCTACACATTGGCCCAAACGAAAAATTTCACCAAGGCTGCGGAAATGCTCCACTTAGTCCAGTCTACGGTGACAATGCGAATCAAGCAACTGGAAGAAAAAGTTGGCAAACCTCTTTTCATTCGTGATAAAAGAAGTGTTGAAATTACGCAAGCGGGCTTAACCCTATTACCGTATGCAGAGAGAATCCTCAAACTGTCCCATGAAGCTCTAAATGAAGTTGCTTCACTCCAGCCTTATGAAGACTATTTATCAATCGGCAGCTTAAATGCGATCTGGACTTCTACCCTCGAGCCGATCTTGAAAGAGTACCACTATCGGTATCCACAAATTGCGATCAGCACAAAGACAGGCCACTCGTCCGATGTCATCCAGTATTTGCTGGACAACGTGATTCAAATCGGAATCGTATACGTTCCCCCATCCTTACCCAACTTTGACGTCATTCCAACGTGGGATGATGAAATCGTCCTAGTGTGCTCTCCAGAGAGCCCTATTGCCGCATCTACACAGGTCAATTCGCGCGAGCTGCGCAATCTGCCGTTGCTGTACATGAATTGGGGCCCTCCGTTTAACGAGTGGATTAGACAGACACTGCCGCGTAATTATGTACCCAAGCTAACTGTAGACAAAGCGGAGCTCGCCATCGATCTGATAAAAGAAGGTCTCGGCGTGAGCTTGTTGACGCGCTCTACCGTCAAAGCCGATCTTGCGGCTGGTACCTTGAAGGAACTGATCATAACAGGCAATAAGCCTCCCAAACGCTCAGCGTACATCGTCTTGCCGAAGGACAAAAAAAATAAACCCAGCGTAGAAAAATGGCTGAGTTTAATGAGTGAATTAGGGTATTCCACCTAGCTTCATGATTATCTGGAATGAGGTACGGGGTCGACGACTGTGCTTCGTCTCCCCATCCTTTCTTCATAGCCAAGACGAAGGAGAAAGTACCAGCACATCGATAGGAAAAAGCCGGTAAGCACATCACTCAAATAATGAACGCCCAAATACACACGGCTGAACGCGAGCAATGCTACAAATATAAAAACCGCAGGCTGCACGAGCGACGACCATCTTTTCTCCGCAAACCATTGGGCAATCCAAAATGCGACCATGCAATAAAAGGCTGGTCCAATCATCGCATGACCGCTCGGAAACGAAAAGGACTCCGGCAGCTCAATCAGATTGACGCCACTCGGTCTAGGTCTGGCAAAGAACAGCTTTAAGATCTCATTTGCAACTTCACTGACACCGAGGGAAATGAGAACAAACATTGCCTCCACACGATATTTCTTTATGTATAGGACAGCGATTATAATCACCGCTACTGGTACAAGGAACATGCCTCCGCCTAGATTGGTTACCCATCGAAAAAAAGCAGTCCCAATATCCGAGCGAATCGACTCCGCAAATGCAATGGCAGCTTGATCCATACCGGCCACTTTCCCCGCTGCATAGAGGGCAAACATGATCGTAGCAAGTACTGCAAATATAAGTGCCCCGCCTACATATCTATTTTTTCTCGTTGTCGGATTCATTGTTGATCTCCTCTTTCCATCAAAAAGCGCAAGGACTCCGCAAATCGCTGATCGTCTTCACGCGTGCGAGCGGCAGGCCCCTTCGTACGACCTCCTCCGCGCCGATATCTCGCTTTTTCATTTCGTTCTTCCAAATGAAACGCAATCCGTTCTGGGTCAAAAACCATCCCGTGTGGTGTCAGGGCATGGGCCCTCTTCCCGAGAATGAGCGCCGCCAAACCAATATCTTGCGTCACCACGACATCCCCTGAACTCGTTTCATTCGCGAGCTTCATATCTACCGCTTGTGGGCCGGCATCTACCGTCACATGATTTGCGTTGCCAATTTGATGATTATAACTGGCAAAGGTCAGACAGATCCAGTCGAGCTCCTTGCACAATGCTTGGGCAGTTAAGAGTGCCTGGCGCGGACAAGCATCCGCATCGATAAGAACACGTCCTTTTGACATTGTTGCTCCTTTCGTGTGTATTTCTCTCCCCGTACGGATTCATTTTTGGTATGATGGAGGTGGAGAGGAGTGAGTTCACCTTTGCGCTATCAATTTATCCATGATGAACGGCTAGGTATACGGCTTCCCGTGCTGCATCTGGAATGGGAAGATTATTCGACTGTAGAAAGAGCGGACATGTTGCTAGAATGGGAAGAAATCCGCGCGTCCATTCCAGATCAAATACACCGGGTAGAGAAGGTTATCGTTGAGAAAACCAACCAAATGTCCGAAGAAGAAAATTTCGTCAGATCTTGCGAATTAAACAGCGAGATCCACGAATTGGCCAGTGTTATTAACGATCTTAATATATGGTTCCGTGTCCAGCAAGACCATGACACCAAAATCCATCAATAATTCGTTTGTAAAAAGCAACAGCTCCTTGGCTTCATTTCTAGCCTCGGAGCTGTTTTTTTTCGTAGGATCGCTATGCTCTTTTTCGCTTGCGACCAATTTCTAGCGCCTTCAGCCCTGCTACATGTGGCGCAGCCATCGAGGTACCATTCAGCTTTTTAAACTGATTTCCCGGCCACGTAGACAGAATATCAACTCCAGGTGCCTTCATATTTACACCCTTGCCTCTCGCACTGAACGATGCCAATTTTCCCGTTTGATCAATCGCACTAACCCCTAAGACACCATCGTACCGCGCTGGATACTCCGCTTCTCCCCCTCCGTTACCTGCCGAAGCTACCAGTACGATTCCTTGTTGATGGGCCCGACCAACTGCTCTTGCCATTGCTTCGCTATATTGGGGCATACCAAAGCTCATGTTGATCACATCCATCTTATTGGCAATCGACCATTGCAGGGCCTGCAAAATGGTCGACAAGGATGATTGGCCATCATAATCAAAAGCACGGACGTCATACAAATGGGCCTCTGGAGACACTCCGACAATTCCTCTTTGGTTCATCTCAGCTACGATGATCCCTGCGACATGCGTACCGTGTCCATTTTGTTTGCCGCGGACAAGCTGGATGCCGCCCTTTATTTGATCCTTCAAATCAAAATGATCGCGGGAGATTCCCGTATCGATGACAGCGACCTTGACGCCTGCTCCACGCCCCTTGCGCCACAATCTCTGTGCCCCGACATATCGCACGCCCCACGGGATTTCATCCTCCCCTTCCGCATGGACGCTTACGGTAATGTTCTCCTCCACCATCGCTTTGTACCTTCGAAAAAGCTCCTCATGCTGCTCAAAAATCTTTTGTTTGACACACAAGCAAGAAAGGTCATCATAGCATCGCCATGGAAGTCTCTCGGTTTTCGTCAGAACCTTGGTTTTCAAATCTGACAGTATCTCGGTAAACGGCGTATCCCGATGAAAGCTGACAATTTTCAACCCACTAGCCTCCTGTCATGCATCGTTCTGACTCATCCTATGTCACGGCTCCCCCTATGGGTTTGGGCCATTGCACAACGTTAAGCAAAATAGGCGAATAACGACGTGAATCTGTCCAAGCGAACCCCCTTGCTTTTCCATATAACTGCATAGGGCAGACGTATTCTTGTGAAAGGAGCGTTGCATCATGGCAAAAGCAAAAGGAAAAGCAGGGGCAAAAGTCAAGCTCAAGGCGAAGGGCAATCCACGTGATTTATTGAAATCCATCAACAAGAAAAGCAAGAAAAAATGGACGATGGGCGATGTCCGATCGCTGGCAAAAGACTTCTCCATGAAAGACTTGAGGGACGACAAGAAATTAAGCGAGCTGATTAAAAAAGTCAGCAAGGCGGTCGGTGTCAAATTATCCGACCAGCAAATGTCCAGTGTAAAAAAACAAGTTCACGATCGCCTCGGATAAGATAGGTCTCCCCCTTGGCTTCGCCTCTATATGGCGAAGCTTTTTTTGCAAAACAAAAGAGAGAGCGAAAAATCGCTCTCCCTCTTGGCGAAGCTTCCTAGTGTTTTCGTTAGTCGCAAGAGCAAGCTACGATAACGAGCAATACGAACAACACCAGTATTAAAGCAAAGTCGTCAAATCCTCCGTTGAACAGACTCATTCGCTTTCCCTCCTTTGCCAGCAACTAGTCATACTGTATGTGCGAATGCTCAAGGATGATTGGACCTTCGCCTATACAAAACGGTTTTTCCCGTATTTTTACACAGGTACTGGCAAATGGAGTGGAGATTAGCTCGCTTGTCTTTCAACTGGCTCTGGCAGACCGTACGGTTTTTTCATAATTTGACGCCAAAACGGAATCGTCCGTTGAATCATTGGTCCCGTTAACAGCGCTATTAGGATCGTGCCAATTGACACAGGTCCGCCCAAAGCAGCGCCTGCAAGCAGGACGGTTACTTCTATGATGAGGCGGACTCGCTGAATACTCCAGCCAAGACGCTCGTTCATCGCCAGCATGAAGCTGTCGCGCGGACCCGCTCCCAGAGAAGGAGACAAATACATCCCGATTCCGACAGCCAAAACAACAACACCTGCGAGAAACATCAAGACTCTCGCCCAGATTGATTGCACCTCAGGAATAAAATCCGACCATAAGATAAGATCGAGAAAAACGCCAAAGCAAACCATATTTAAGAACATTCCAAAATTGGGTTTGATTTTTGCCACCAAATACGTGGCGAAAATGACAACGACTCCTACGATCTGAGACCATAGACCAATCGTTAATCCAAATGTTTTTTGCAGGCCGATGTGAAAGGTTTCCCAAGGGGCTACGCCTAGATTTGCTTTAATGGCCAGTACTGTACCGAATGCACCAACAAACAAGCCAAGGACAAACATCATGTAGCGAACTGCGATCGACCGGTTAAACCCTCTGCCAGTCACGACTACTCATCTCCTGACGATGTGTGTGTTTTACTTCCAGCCTGCAATGACTTCGTAAAAAAGTCCGTCCTTCCGGTAATACGCTTCGGATTTGGAGAAGTTCAGGTAGGTCTGTGCCTCTGCAAGCTGCTCTCCCGTCAAAATGACCTGGCGCTGCTTGTTCACATCGTCTCGATATTCGACGACGAGGCTGACTGCTTCCGACTGACAATGTTGAATGAGTTCTTCTGGTGTAGTAAAAGTAATCCGCTTCATGCTCCCCCACCTCCTCGATCGTGATCATTCATTATAGCAAGGTTTATGGCTTTCTCCCATCGCTTCTCTCTCGCTTTACAGAAATGCTGCCGAGATCATCAGCCAATTGGGTAGCAGGGAAGATTTGCTGCGCCTCTGCCAACAGATCCTCCATCGAAAAATCTCCGTCTTCATCTTCATAACGTGGACTGAAGTGAGTCAGACACAATTCTTTTACGCCCGCCTCTTTGGCAATTTGAGCCGCCTCGCGTGCTGTGGAATGTCCGCTTCTGGTCGCCAGCTCCTTGTCGTGATGGGCGTAGGTCGCTTCATGGACGAGCAAATCCGCCCCTTTAGCCAGCTCCAAAACCGCTTGGCTCGGCTCTGTATCTCCACTGAAGACGATTTTGCGTCCTGGCTGCGGCTCTCCAACGAAGTCCTTTCCATCCAGAACACGACCATCCTCGAGTGTGACCTGTTCTCCTCTCTTCAACGCTCCAAATAACGGCCCTGACGGCACACCAGCCTGCTTTGCCCGCTCTACTTGAAATGCTCCTGTCTTTTCCTTTTCCATCACGGCATAAGCAAACGAAGGCACGCGATGTTTCGCCATTCGACAGCTCACCACGATCTCTTCGTCCTCGTAGATTACGCCCTCACTGACGATCTTTATTTCTAATGGATATTGCAAATGAACCGGACTTGCCTCCATGATACCTCGAAAATATCGGTCCAGCCCTGGTGGTCCGTACAGCTCTAACGGAGTCGGTTCGGTATTGCGCAAAGATCGACTCGCAAGCAGTCCGATCAGTCCGTACAGATGGTCCCCATGCAGATGAGTGATAAAGATTTTATCCAATTGACTAATTTTCATCGGGGCACGCAGTAGCTGGTGCTGCGTCCCCTCTCCGCAGTCAAACAACCACCACTTTCCTGCCTGTAAAAATCGCAAGCCGATCCCACTCACGTTTCTTCGCGTAGTGGGTGCACCTGATCCGGTGCCTAAAAATGTAACGATCACGCTATATCCATCTCCTTTGTGGCCTTCCCTCATTATGTGCCTGTCTCTATCTCTAGGCATTCACCCTTTTTTGTCTGGGCGCATAGCCTACAACATACAAAGCCTAGCAAGGAGGGACTCCTAATCATGAAACGATTTTTGGCGCTGGGGCTGGCCGCTTTTTTCGCTATGACGGCCGTTTTGACTGGCTGCTCCAGCACTCCTGAAAAAATAAGAATTGGTGAAGTGACTCGTTCTTTGTTTTACGCCCCGCAATATGTCGCACTTGAAAAAGGATTTTTCAAGGAAGAAGGGCTGGAAGTGGAGCTCTCCACCATACCCGGCGGAGATAAAGTGATGTCAGCTCTGTTATCTGGCGGCATCGAGGTCGCGCTTGTCGGCTCCGAGACCAGCATCTACGTCTCTCAGCAAGGAGCTGCCGATCCCGTTGTCAATTTTGCGCAGCTTACTCAGACAGACGGTACCTTCCTCGTCTCCCGCACCAAAATGGATGACTTTACTTTCGACAAGCTAAAGGGCAGTGTCTTCTTGGGGCAACGGAAAGGCGGCATGCCGCAAATGGTTGGAGAGTATGTACTCAAAAAGCACAATATCAATCCGCAAGGCGACCTGGAACTCATTCAGAATATCGAATTCAAAAATATTGCGTCTTCCTTCGCATCTGGTACCGGAGCGTATGTACAGCTGTTTGAGCCGGAAGCCTCCCGCTTTGAACAAGAAGGAATCGGCCATGTCGTCGCCTCTTTTGGCAAAGAGAGCGGAACGGTTCCTTACACGGTCTTCATGACAAAACAAAGCTATATCGACAGCAACGCAGCAGCTATCCAAAAGTTTACCAATGCGGTCTACAAAGGGCAACAGTGGGTTGCCAGCCACAGTGCAAAAGAAACGGCTGATGTGATAGGCAAGTACTTCGAGCAAATCGATCCAAAGATTCTGGAAACCGCTGTACAGCGTTACTTGGAACAGGGGTCCTATGCCACAGATCCCATTCTGGACGAAAAGGAATGGAACCAGCTACAGGATATCATGGATTCCGCTGGTGAATTAAAGCAACGCGCTGAATATAACAAGCTGGTAAACACCACTTTTGCTATCCAATCCAAAGAAGGGAAATAGGCCCTCATGAAGCAGATTTCTTCTACGCCGGCAAAAATAGAACTCGGCCACGTGACCCATCTTTATTTATCCACGACCAGGGCGTTCATGGCGGTCCAAGACATTAACCTGCGCGTGGAGGAAGGCGAATTCATTTGTCTGGTTGGTCCCAGCGGTTGCGGAAAGACGACGCTGCTCTCCCTCATTGCAGGGCTTGAGAAGCCGACAGCAGGCAAGGTATGGATCGACGGAAGAAAAGTCAACGGAACGTCCAGGCAAGTTGGCTACATGCTCCAGCAAGATTATTTGTTCAACTGGCGCTCCATCGAAGACAACGTGTTTCTCGGACTCGATATCCAAGGCATCCGTACCAAGGAAACAGAAGAGTACGCCCTGCATCTGCTGGATGAAATGGAGCTGTCCGATGTGCGCAAATTCTCTCCCTTGCAGCTGTCGGGTGGCATGCGGCAACGGGTTGCCCTCGTCCGAACACTCGCCTGTCAACCTGATGTGCTGTTGCTTGACGAACCATTTTCGGCATTGGACTACCAGACGAAACTCAAGCTCGAAGACTTGATCTTTTCAACACTGCGTCGGCATAAAAAAACGGCAGTCCTTGTGACACATGATCTCTCCGAATCGATTGCGATGGGCGATCGCGTCTATATCTTTTCACGCAACCCAGGACGCATCAACAGCGAAATTGTCGTACCCAGCCCGATCCGGGAAGCTCTGCCATTCGACGCCAGAAATCATGATGGATTCCAAGACTTGTTCCATCGCGTGTGGAAAGAGATGGAGGTAGTGTCTGATGCAGCCAAAGGAAATTGAATCCGTCCACCGCCGCTACTTGCAGCTAGAAAAGCGAATGAGCTTTTCCGTCTTTGCCACACAACTGTTCCTCTTTCTCGTATTTCTCGGCTTATGGGAGCTATTGGCTCGAACCAATACCATTAATGCGCTCATCTTCAGCTATCCCACCAAAATTTGGGCTCAATTTTGGTTGCAGCTGCAAGATGGCAGTCTTCTCCCGCATGTCGGCTTAACCGTATGGGAAACGATTATCGGCTTTCTCTTAGGAACCATTCTAGGAACCGTCATGGCTACGATCATATGGTGGTCCCCTTTTCTCTCCCGCGTACTAGAGCCTTACCTGGTAATAGCCAATAGTATGCCAAAGGTAGCGCTCGGTCCGGTTTTCATCGTCGGCTTTGGTCCAGGATTGCTCTCTGTCATAGCCATGGGATGCGCGATCTCGGTTATTATCACCACGATCAACGTCTACACCAGCTTCAAGGAAGTCAATCAAAATTACGTCAAAGTCGTGCAAACACTCGGAGGGAGCAAACGGCAAATCTTCACGCTCGTCATTTTGCCCGCTACCATCCCAACCCTTCTCGCAACACTGAAAGTGAATGTCGGCCTTTCGTGGGTAGGTGTTATCGTCGGAGAGTTTCTCGTATCCCAGCAAGGCTTGGGGTATTTGATCATATACGGCTTCCAAGTGTTTAATTTCACCCTGGTCATGATGAGCTTAGCCATTATCGCGGTCATCGCTACGCTGATGTATCAAGGCGTAGCCTATATAGAGCGGCGGCTCACCAGCCAGTTCAAATAGATGGCTTCTAAAAAACGGTGCCAACCATCAACCGGGGATGATTGCACCGTTTTTTCATGGACTAATATGTTCCAAGGAGGTTAGGGAGCCACGATCTCGACCTTTATTCTATCTGGGTCCTCGAAAAACAAAGCATAATGTCCCTCTCCTCCAGCATGGGGATGCCGCTCCTGATAAAGTAAGGAGATACCGCGACGAGCAGCTTCCTCCCGTAGCTTTTCCACATGTTCTCGATCCCGTGCGTAAAATGCCAGATGATTCAAACCGACTCGACAACGATGATACGGAATGTCGAGGAATCGCACTTCTGCCTGGACGAATACCAGATAGGTGCCATTCTGTTTCCAACTTACCCCGCTGGCCCATTCCTGATACCGCGTATAACCCAGCTCACCCTCCAGCAACCAACCCCAAAAATCTTTGGAGCGCGCCAGATTGGACACATACACTTCCAGATGATGCAGCAAAGCACAGTCCCCCTTCTTACAAAAAAACGCCCGACAGCGAAATGCCGGGCGCTCTATCTATCCACTTACTTCCAAAACTTCCACTTGCTCTTTTTCGTCATCGGATCGTCCATTTGGCTCTCGACGACTTTCTGTTTGGTCGCTGCTTCCACTTCGAGTGCTCCAGGTACTCGATTCAGGAAGTGGTCGATCATTGGCTTGTAGTTATCTGGCAAATGCTCTTGCATGTTTCGAAGGATGTCAATTGCCTTTTCCATTTGATCGGTCGCCAGCAGAGCGTTGGCATAGTTGAAGCCCGCATACGGATACGGGAAGTGCGGCGTCCAGAACTTTTCACAAATCTGAATCAATTGATAGACATATCCTGCTTGTCCCAATTCTCCAGTCACAGTCATCACGACCTCAAAGCGGTCCTTCGCTCCTTCAATCGCTACCGTGTACCACTTCATCGCATTCAGGAGGTCCTCCTCCGTCAAGGCAATACGAGCCAGTTGAAGCTGTGGTCTCCAAGCGCCTTCTTTACTTGCCAGCGCCTCCAGTTGCCCTTTCAGCTCATCCTTTTTCCCTCTTTGCATGAAGCTCTCGACAAACATGTTCAAGCCATTTTCTTGATTCGGGTCTTTGTGCAAACCTGTATGTAGGGTCTCGAACGCTTTTGGCTCATCTCCCTCAAACGCGAAGATTTTTGCCAAATTGGTGCAAGCTGTACCCGATGACGGGAATCGTTCCAGACAATCTGTCAGGATTTTTTTAGCGCTTTCAAACTCTCTCGCCTGCATATGAACGACTGCACGGAAAATGAGAGCAGACTCAATTGGCCCGTATAATTCGAGAAGCCTGTCGGCAGCAACGGCCGCTTGCTCGTGAAATTGACCCTTCACCAACTCCATCGCAAAATCGCGAAGCTTATCTTTTTCATCCCAGTACTTATCCAGATTTTGCGGAATTATTTTTTTCTGGTAATCCTCTCGGGACATATCGATGGTTTGACCAAACTCATTGGTAAACGTCACAAATTCAGACATGAAACAGCCTCGCTTTCATTTCCTCACAAAAGTTTCAAATGCTTGTATCGCCAATTAGATCCATGCTTTGATATTTACTTTACGGATAAATTCCTCCATTGATTCCTTCGCGGGTTCGTCATTTGCCTCTTCTGCATCTTCCATGCCCATCAGTTGTCGAAACAGTGCTTCGTTCCTTGTCGCCAATGCAAAGTCAAGTAATGCCTCATGCGAGATGCGATTAGCTTCTTCTTCCAGCAATTGCTCCTCCAAGGCAATATCCTCTTCTACAACGGCGATATGCTTATCAATTTTTGGAATGCGTAAAACCCAAGAAAATGCGCTGTCCGGATTGCGGTCACGAGCAATCAGGTAACCGTATTCACCCAAAGGCAAACCTTGCTCGAAGGAGTCGGCAACAATGACGACGCGTTGTCCAAGCTTGAACATGAGCGTCAACTCCCAATAAAGATTAATTCTAATCATACTAAATTGTATGTGTTCTTGGGAAGAGCAAACCCCCAAGGATAGGAAAACGCACAAAAAGTTTGTTGCCCGAACCAAAATAAGGTACAATTTTTACTAATGAATGGATATTGGTAATGAGGTGTACAAGGTATGGGTGAAATGTCTACAGGGTTTTCCCTGTTTATCGTTGGCTGGACCATCGTTCTTGTAAGTCTGATGGCGATTGGCGGGTATTTCATGTTCCGCAAATTTCTCAAGTCCATGCCCAAGCAAGACGGAAAATCCGACTTGGATTGGCAGGACCATTACATTGATCAGACACGGGCGCTCTGGACAGATGAGGGTTTGACCTTGCTCAATGAACTGGTTGATCCTGTGCCACAATTGTTTCGTGATGTTGCAAGACGATCCATCGCAGCGAAAATCGGCCAGATCGCGCTGGAAGAGAAAGCAACCACCATTACAACAGATTTGATTGTAAAGGGGTACATCGTAGCAACTCCCAAGCGTGACCACAAATGGCTCATCGCCCACCTGAAATCCAAAGAAATCGATTATACGCCCTATGAGAAATATTTGAATGCCGAGGGATAATTGAAACTCCCTGTGGAGTCGTCCGTAGAAAATGGTAAGACCTTTTTGGCAAGGAGAAGATGTGGATGTCAGTCCTACTCACGATTTTGGGAATCGGTTTCGTTATTTTGATCGTTGCGATTGTCATCGTGGCGGTGCTCTTTAAGAAAGGCGCCCGGTTCTTATGGAAAATGACCGGACGTGGCTATCACAAATACAGCAGCAGTGATTACCGACATAGGCCCTCATGGAAGATGGGGCATCGAACATACGGGCATCGTCACTATCGTCGCAAATATTCCAGCCATAGTGGATTTTTTAGTAGCTAACGTTAATGAAATGAGAAGGCACTCCAATTCGTTTGGGTGTCTTGCAACAAACCTCCAAAACCACAAGCTTAGTGGGGTTGGAGGTTTGTATGATTTTAAGCATCGCTACTTTTTTTAGTTACGTTTTGCTGCCCTCCGGATACCCCACCTGATACCAGAAATGCCATGACTTCTGAGCTTTCCGTATCTAGAAGCTGTACCTGATCACTCGGAAACAACAGGAGATTTCCTGCAAAATTGTACGACTGCGGCAGATAAACTGCTACGTGGTCTGTGAGACCGAAAGAATCGAGGCTTTCCTTTGTAATAAACCCAATGGCCT
Source organism: Brevibacillus brevis NBRC 100599 (assembly GCF_000010165.1). Lineage (NCBI taxonomy): Bacteria > Bacillati > Bacillota > Bacilli > Caryophanales > Paenibacillaceae > Brevibacillus > Brevibacillus brevis. Next base: position 2,320,019 of record NC_012491.1, on the reverse strand, counting down.
TTGCATTTCCATCCTTGGATAGCGTCACGAGCACCGGCTTGTCAAAACTCTTCTTCTCCCCTACAAACGCTCCGATCAAATCCTTGATTGACGTATAAATGAGTTTGATAAACGGCACTTTCTCGAAGATGGTGGATACGAGCGAAAGCACTCCGCGTGTCAGAACGTTGGATGCAAGGAAACCGATAATCGTGATGCCAAGTATGGTCAAGAGGACACCCAGTCCTGGAATTTGGAGATTAAACCACCTATGGACCAGCAGATAGAACCAGTTGTCCACGCTCGTGAAAATCCAATACAAAATATAAAGCGTCACTGCCAAAGGAATGACAAACAATAACCCCTCAAAAAAATAGCGAATGAAACGCTTCATCTCTCTCCTCCTCTCTCCTAATCACAATACCGTAATTATTGTACCTGATTGGATTGCCATCTGCTATGATGAAGGAAAAAAGAGAAAGTAGGGAGATTCATGCAAGCACTTGTCACACCTCAATGGCTCAAGGATCATCTGAACGATGAAAATTTGGTGATCGTCGATTGTCGTTTTGCTTTAAGTGCTTCTGAAGCAGGTGCAGAGGAATACAAGAACGATCACATCCCGGGAGCCCTCTACTTTCATCTAAACCGTGACCTTTCTGGCTCCAAAAGCGAGCATGGTGGACGTCATCCTCTACCAGATACGGATCTGCTGGCTGCCCATTTTTCAAATGCGGGAATCGATGCCAACACCACTGTCATCGCCTACGATGATCAGGAAATGGCAATGGCAGGACGGCTATGGTGGCTGCTGCGATATCTTGGTCATGATCGGGTAGCTGTACTTGACGGCGGATACGCTGCTTGGAAAAAGGCTGGCTATGAGGTAACAGCAGAAGTACCTACTGTACAAGCTCGTCAGTTCGTCCCCCATGTCCGTCACGACATGCTGGTTGACATGGAAGGTGTCAAAAAGCGCAGCGAGCACACTGTATTGCTCGATTCTCGTGCGCCAGAACGCTACCGCGGCGAGAACGAACCGATCGACGCAAAAGCAGGTCACATCCCCGGGGCGCACAATTTCTTTTACAAGGACAACCTCGGCGCTGATCAGACGATGCTTCCGACAGACGAGCTGCAAAAGCGTCTCGCTCCTTACGCTGATAAAGAATTGATCGTCTATTGCGGTTCAGGCGTGACGGCTTGCTCTAATTTGCTCGCTTTCCACGCTGCTGGTCGAACCAATGTGAAATTGTATTTGGGCAGTTGGAGTGACTGGAGCTCGTATCCGGATAATCCGGTAGCTACCGGCGAAGAGTAATTCCATAATTGGAATGGCGGCGATCGCTTCCCTACGATACTAGGGAGCGGTCGCCTTATTTTTTTCTTCCTCTATCATTTTCGTCACCATTCATAGATAATAATTATCATTATCAAAAACATGTACACGTGCCTGAAAAGGTGGATGGATTCATGAAGCATAACGAAGAATACGAGCCTAGTCGCCAAATGTCACTCAGCGAGGTTCGCTCATACATGATCTGTAACTTCGATCGCCCGTTAAACGTAACTACGTTGGCAGCGATGGCGAACTTGAGTCCGAGCTATTTTGGCGATTCGTTCAAGAAGGCTTACGGACAAAGTGTCATGGACTATGTGACGAGTCTGCGTATCAATCATGCCAAGCGATTGTTACGCGAGACAGATATGAAGCTGCGGGATATTGCGAAAACAATCGGGTATAGCGATGAGTTTTACTTTAGTCGGAAGTTCAAGAAGGAAGTGGGTGTATCCCCTTCCGCGTATGAAAGAGCATCCCAGCGCAAAGTTGCCGTCTACTCCCCTACCCTGCTGGGACATCTAGTCGTACTAGGGATAATCCCAGTCGCTGCTCCCCTGGATGCGAAGTGGACCCCCTATTACTATCAGCAGTATCAGCAACAGATCGCGGTTCATTTAAAAGCAATCGAAACACCGTGGAACGATGACAATCAGGAAATCACGCTTCTTTCTGCCAAGCCGGATGTTGTCATTAGCCACATAGAGCTTCCCGAGACTAACAGTCAACGCTTGTCCGCACATGGCATAGACGTCTTCACTCTCCAATCTTCTGGCTGGAGAGAGCAATTACGTGAAGTTGCCAGCTACACGGGCAAAGAAGCAGCTTGTGACTCCTGGATCGCTTTTTATGAAGCAAAAGCGGCTACCGTTCGCGCAGATCTGCAATCCGTGCTCAAGCAAGATAAATTTGCGATCATTCGACTCTATCGGGATGGCATCCATCTCTACAACAACAAGGGAATGAAGGAGCTTTTGTGCGATGATTTGCAGCTTTCTCTTGTGGAACAGGAAACGGAACCTTGCAATCGGCCAATCACGCTCGAACAGCTCGCAAGCTATGACCCGGAGCGAATCCTGTTGTTCGTTTGTCTGGATGAGTCGACACGCCTAAGCTGGCTGAGTCTCCAGCATCATCCGCTTTGGAGAGGACTTCGCGCTGTTCAACATGGCTATCTCTACTCCTTGCCCTCCAACCCGTGGTACGAGTATTCACCGGTTGCCATGAACCGAATGCTGGATGAGATCGTGCTGATGATAACGGGGAAAAGTCCAAATGCCATTCAAGGTGTTGTCCATGGAGCCCCTTTCTTGGGTGAATTATAATGTTTCCCAGTGAGAAACATTATCATCGAAAGGGGATTCCACTTTTATGACAAAGAAAACTAGCCTTGCGCTGATGCTGACCACGACGATGCTCGTTGCGGGACTGGCAGCAGGCTGCGGGAACCATGCAAACAGTGAGGCAGTAGCGCAGAAGGTCGATTCGTCCACGACTGGGAATGTCGCAGGATCGACAAAGAGCTCTTCTGATCAGCCTGCCTACCCGCGGGTACTAAAAGATGAAATGGGTAACGAGGTGACATTACCTGCCGCACCTGCCAAAATATTCGCTCCCAATCTGGAAGATACTTTGGTCGCACTGGGCGTTGCTCCGGTCGTGCAGTGGTCATCTGGCTCAAGACCGAAAATGTATTTGCAAGATCAACTAAAAGATGTGCCGTCCATTGCCTTCACAGGCGGATTGCCTCCAGAGCCGGAAGCGGTTATGGCCCATGAACCAGACCTCATCCTCTTGCACAATGCCAACCATATCGAGAGCGGCGTGTACGATAAATATAAGATGATTGCGCCGACGTATGTATTCAAGCAAGCAAATGCTGATCTGGATTCTTCCGTACGAGTGATTGGCGATCTGTTAGGCAAGTCGGCGGAAGCTGAAAAAGCTTTGCAGACATATAAGGAGCATGTCGAGGCAGCCAAAAAGGAGCTGGCCCCTCATATCCAAGGCAAAAAAGCAGCGATCATTCGCTTCAATGGCAGAGGGATGTTCTTCATCAAGTACGATTTCTTCAGTGGATATGTACTTAACAATGAACTAGGCTTTTTGCCGAGCCAGGTTGTATCGGGCGGTGACATCCATTTATCACTAGAGAGCTTACCCGATCTGGATGCGGATTATATTTTCCTGATCAACGACGCTGGTACGGGGGATGCGTTCGAGAAAGAATTAACAGAGAGTCCTGTTTGGAAAAGCATGCAGGCAGTGAAGAACGGTCGTACGTTTAAAGTAGAGGGAGATCACTGGTTAAGTGGCGGCCTGATCGCTCATAGGAAAGTCATTGACGATGTGAAAGGATTGATTGCAAAATGAGAATGATAGAGAAAAACAGCTACTCCCCTCATAATTGTGTGGAGTGGACACTGCAATCAAGCCATGGTCGTGACTATCGGATTATGATTGCGATTCCGGAAGCTGAGGCCCCCCCTGAGGGGTATGCCGTTATTTATGCCGTGGATGGCGATGCGATGTTCGGAACGATTGCCGAGACAGTGAAGTTGCAAACCCGCAAGCCCAAGGGCTACAACCCAGCCATTGTTGTAGGAATCGGCTATCCCTCACGACTACCATTTGACATGGACCGCCGTTGTTACGATCTGACCATGTCTGTGGACGCAGCTACACTTCCTGACCGACCGAATGGGCAGCCTTGGCCCGAGCATGGTGGAGCTGATTTGTTCCTCGATTTCCTTGAACAGCAGCTGCTGCCAGCTATTTCTTCCGAATGGCAGGTAAATCCGAATAAACAGGCGATTTTCGGCCACTCCTTGGGCGGTCATTTCACCCTGTATACGATGTTCTCGCGCCCGAAGCTTTTCTCACACGTCGTTTCAGGCAGCCCTTCCGTCTGGTGGGGCAATGACGAGGTATTGAGAGAGCAGGAACGCTTCATCGCCGAATGGAAAGGCGATCATGAACTAAGGCTGCTTGTCATTGTTGGCGGCGATGAGCTCACCTTCATGGTCGAGGGTGCACAACGGGTCGTCGAGCGCATGGAACCACTCGCTACCAACGGTGTTCAAGTGAGCTACATCAAATTCGAAGATGAGGGCCACGTAAGCGTGCTGCCTTCCGCTATTAATAGACTTGTGCGGTTTGTGCTTGCGGATTAGCCCTCTGAAACTACTTTCGTAAACGTAAAGGACAGACAAATGATACGATATATGCGTCTATTGCTTCATTTCGGCTATCAAGAAGCCATGTCTTGCTTGTTTCCGGTCTTTATTTTTGGTTCGCTCGCCTTATCCAAATTCATCACCATTCCTGGTTTGCCGAGGTATGACCTCCTGCTGTTGCTCTGCCTGCTCTTCCAGATTTTCATGGTGAAAAGCGGCTTGGAGTCTCGGGACGAATTGAAGGTCATCACAGTCTTTCACGTGATCGGGCTGTGCTTGGAAATATTCAAGGTACATATGGGATCTTGGAGCTATCCAGAGGATGCGTACAGCAAGGTGTTTGGCGTTCCTCTGTACAGTGGGTTTATGTACGCTAGTGTCGCGAGCTACTTATGTCAAGCGTGGCGTCGCCTAGAGGTTTCTCTCTCTGGCTGGCCGAATCAGATTATCGCCACCATTTTGGGCGCAATGATCTATCTGAACTTTTTCACCCATCATTATATTGGGGATTTGCGTTGGGTTCTGATGGCAGCTATTTTCATTGTCTTCTGGAAAACACGTGTTTATTTTACCGTCGCGAACGAGCGGCTTTTCATGCCCATCCCTCTTGGTTACTTTTTGATCGGCTTTTTCATTTGGATTGCGGAAAATATAGCGACGTTTCTTGGCGCTTGGAATTATCCGAATCAAAGAGCAGGCTGGGAGCTCGTGCATCTCAGTAAAATCAGCTCGTGGTTTTTGCTCGTCATCGTGAGCTTTATTATCGTGGCGGAGTTGAAGCATGTAAAATCCAGAAGATCCCAATCCCAAGATAGCAAGAAACACATGTAAAAAGCCTATCCACTCTTTCGTACGAAACGTCAAGGGGTGGATAGGCTTTCTCTTCTTTATTTCATAACGTTGCTGAGTACATTCTCAATCATTTGACGATTGGCAATGACCCCAGTGTAAAGCCAGCTGGAATCTTTCGCAAACGTATACGCATTGCCATTCTTCACAGCAGGGATATTCGTCCATACTGGATCCTTTTGAAGCTGTTCCACAGCAGTCGGATTACTGTTTACGATAAACAAATACTCGGCATCGAGTTCAGCCAATTTCTCCATGGAAATCGCGTTCCAGTTTGCATCTCCTGACTTGGAGATTTCCTGAACGATGGCAGGAACCTTAAACCCGAGGTCCTTGTAAAGCACATCGCCGCTAGACAAGTCCTGGCGTGCTACGTACACATTTTTCCCCGTTATCCACAGTGCTGCCGCTGATTTTTCCCCAATCTCTTTCTGCAGCTTTTGCTTGGACTTGGCTGCAAATGTCTCGTAATCCGCCAGCACCTTCTTCGCCTCTTCCCCCTTGTTGAGGACTTCTCCTATTGTGAGAAGCTCTTTACGCCAATCGCTGTTCTTCTCTTTTCCAATGGTGTAAGTAGGAGCGATTTTCGAGTACTGGCTATACTTGTCCCCTTCGATTAGGGTCGCGCTTTCCAAAATAATCAGGTCAGGGCTGTGGCTCATCACGACCTCTGGCGGCAGATCATAAGGAATCGCTGGAATACCCCCCAGCTCTTTTTGCAGGTAGCCTTGTACCTGGTTGTTCCCTACTGACCATTGAGCAACTGGCTTCACTCCCAATGCTACTAAATGATCCTCCAGATAAGAAGCGATCACGCGCTGTGGTTGAGCTGGGACTGTTACTTCATTTCCCATCGCATCCTTCAGTACCCGTGGGGCTTCAGCCGCTGGTGTCGCGGTCTGGCTATTGCTGGCTTGTGTCTCTGGACTCGCTGCGTTCGGCTGGCCAGAGCAAGCGCTCACGATTGTAACGAGGCTTGCCAATACGACACTGGCTATCGAAAGTTTGGCTGTTTTCTTCATCGGTTCGTTCCTCCATCTGCGTCATGCCTTCAAGCAGCGAAAAATTGCCAACTCGAATGCATTTCTATTGAGAATAATAATCATAATCACAATGGGTATTATAGCCGATTATGGCAAGATGCTCAACTTTTTGTTTTATGGAAACAAAAAAAGACCTCCTGCTCCCTAAGCAGAAAGTCCTTATTCTCTTAGCGTGGAACCCCACTTAACAAGAATCGATGCAGGCCCCCGATCAGGCAGACACCCGCGGTTACAAAAAACGCAATGAAGTAGGAATGGTGCCAATTCCCCAGCAAGCCTGCCAATACTGGGCTCAATACCGCTCCGATCGACAATATCGCTGAGTAAATACTAAACACGCTACCGTATTGCTCTCTCGGTGTATGTACCGTCAAAATGGTCGCGAAAGCTGGGAACAGCATCCCAAAGCACGCACCGAAGAAAAACATCATGACGTGAATCGGAATAGCCAGCCCGATTGCCAGAGCGTACAGAAGAAGGCTGAGCACACCCAATCCAGCAAACGTTCTCGTCTCAACGGGGACCCGATGCAGCCAAAACTGGCACAAAATCGCAAGCGCCCCCAACCCTTTCAAGCTGAATAATATGCCAGTAACGGCGGGGGACATCCCTTGTTTTTGAATGAGCAAAGGCACTTCATAGATGATCGTTCCTTGTGCGTAAATGATCGCAAATCCCCCAAGAAACGCAGGATATAGCATTCGATTTTCCAGGATGGCAGTTAGGCTCAGCTTTCCCTCACCTTTGCTTCGTGGCGTAGACGACGTGCTTCCCTCTACTCTTTCGGGCAACATCATCCAAGCGAAAACGCCAGCAATCATCATCATGTAGCCGAGAATCACAAAGGATTGGCCATAGCCAAACTGCACCGCCAAAAAGCTACCGACTGCCGGGGATACGATACCTGCCGCGGTAAGGACCAATCCCTTTTTCCCCATGATCTCGCCCTGCTCAAGTGCCGTCTTCCCTGTTTCTCCGAGCAAAGCAGAACAAGCAGGAGATACAAACGCCATCAAAAACCCGAGCATCAGCCGAAAGGTAAAGAAGCCCGCAGTATTTTGCACGATGCCTTGACCAATCAGCATCACGCCAGCCAAAATCAATCCACCTGCGATAAACCATTTTTTCGGATAGCGATCAAGAAAAGGGCCAGCGAGCAGGTTTCCTGTCAAATTGCTGATCGCATAACCACCGAGCACAAAGCCGATCATCGCAGCGGATACACCCAATACGTTTAAATACGGTGCAAGAAGAGGCGTCTGCGCGTGCATGTCAAAGGCAACAAGAAACAAAACCACTAACAAGAGAGCCCTCAAAGCATTCCCTTCCTCTCAAACGGCCTGTCTTTGTCCCAGTATATGAAGGGAATGGTACAAGTAGGATACAAAAAGAAGAAGGAAGATTCGGAATAAATATAGCAATTATTTTTGTATTACCGTAATATTTACTGTAATACCGTAATTTTTTTTGAGCAGGAGGTGACTTTTTGGAGCACGTTTACAAAAAAATACGAGCGCTTCGTATCCAGCAGGAGCTTACTTTAAAGGATTTAAGTGAGAAATCAGGATTCTCCGTCAGCTTCTTATCACAAGTAGAGCGCGGCAACAGCTCGCTCGCGATTACTTCCCTGCAAAAAATTGCGGAATGCCTGGGTGTCCCCATTACGTACTTCTTTGAAGTAGACAAAGATGTCACGTACCACACGCCCATTGCAAAGCGTAAAACGTTGCAGATTGAAGGGTCACCGGTAAAGTACATTCGAATCGGTGGGAATTTCCCCGACAGGGCACTCGAGCCCCTCCTCAACGTATTACCACCCGGACAGACGAAGCATGTCGCCTTTCAGCATCCCGGTGAAGAGTTTTACTACGTCGTAAAAGGATGTGTCACCATCGTCGTCGACGAAACCGAATACCATCTCGAGCAAGGAGACACGATCCACTTCCCTTCCTCTCTCCTACATACGTGGTACAATCCTTCCACTGTTGAAGAAGCCGAGATCCTGTCCGTTTTGACACCTGTCATTTTTAGAACCTAACGTAATGTGTCTCATCCGCATGTCTACCAATAAAAAAGGGTGATCTGGATGCAAGAAAGACTGGAAAAGCTGCACGCGTATATGGAAAGCAGGAAACTGGACGCATTGCTGATTACGCATCCCAAAAATGTGTACTATTTTACCGGATTTTTGACTGAGCCACATGAACGTTTTATGGGCCTCGTCTTAGTGAGAGGCGAGTCCCCCTTCCTCTTCGTTCCACTGCTGGACGCTGACAAAGCACGGGAGGCTTGTCCCGCCATTATGATTTACACGCATGACGATTCACAGGATGCGCTAACCGTGCTGAAGCATTTGCTGCCAGCTTCTCTCTCTCACATTGGTGTAGAGAAGAACCATTTGACAGCGAAAACATACGAGGCACTCGTATCGATCGTGAACGCTACAGAAGCAGTGGATGTCGGTGACTTGCTATGCAGTATACGCGTGGCCAAGGATGCATCTGAAATCGCTACGATCAAGCGGGCTATTTGGGTCATGGAGGAATCTCTACGCCGTACGCTCCCGCTGATATCCATAGGGATGACGGAACTGGACGTCGTCGCAGAGCTGGAATACCAGATGAAGAAGCTAAAAGCACAAGGCCCTTCCTTTTCAACGATTGTGTTGGCTGGAGAAAAAGCAGCACTGCCCCATGGCGACCCGGGTGATCGGGTGATTCAGGCAGGAGAAGTTTTGTTGATTGACGCAGGCGTGTATGTCGATGGGTATGTATCGGACCTGACTCGTACCTTTGCTGTCGGTAAACTGGGTACAGAATTGCTGGACATGTACGATACGGTCTTGCAAGCGAATCGGGCCGGGATACAGGCCATTTGGCCAGGGGCACCGATCGCAGATGTTGACCTAGCTGCACGGGCTGTCATTGCGGACCGGGGCTATGGAGAGTTTTTCATCAATCGTGTCGGGCACGGAATCGGACTGGAGCTCCATGAAGCGCCTTACGTTCACAGCCAAGCAGCAGGAGAGCTCATCCCAGGCATGGTTTTCACGATTGAACCGGGCATTTATAACACGCAGATCGGTGGCATCCGCATTGAAGACAATGTGCTCGTCACGAAGGAAGGCGTAGAAGTATTGACGTCCTTTCCTAAAGAGCTGCAAATTATCGGATAAATGATAAAAGCAAAGGCTGGTGTCGTTTCTTTGAAAGTGCTGGAAACAGATCGTCTCATCCTCCGCTGGCAAACTGCCGAAGACGCTGATTTTGTCTTGAAACTGATGAATGAGCCTTCTTGGATCCGTTTTATTGGCGATCGTGGTCTTCGTACGACGGAAGACGCCCGCAACTTTATTTTGAATGGCGCTGTCGCGATGTATGAAAAGCATGGCTTTGGCCTGTATTTGATAGAGCTGAAGGAAGGAAATGTTCCGATTGGTTTATGTGGGCTGATCAAGAGAGATTCGTTGGAGGATGTCGATATCGGCTTTGCCTTACTACCCGCATACTGGAGCAAAGGCTACGCCTATGAGGCAGCCTCTGCCGTTCTTGCCCACGGAAAAGAAGTTTTCGGCTTAAAGCGTATCGTAGCAATCACCAACCCCGATAATGCATCTTCTGCCAATCTTCTAAAGAAAATCGGTCTGCAAGAAAAAGGGATGATCACCCTTCCAAATGCTACGGAGGCGGTCAGGTTTTTTGAAATCGAGTTCTAACTGCGTCTCCTGAGCCAAACTACTACATTTGCCTCCTCAGGAGGGACAAAAAGGGCCTCACCGTGATCGGGAGGCCCTGTCATTCCATTTTTAATTAAGAATGTACGGATTTCAAACCAAGTGAACTGTCGTGGAACTTGATATTCGAGTACTTATCCATCGCGACACGCAGCTGGTACTCGCTCTCAAACAGCATAACCGGACGGCCATAACGGTCAGAAACGGTTCGGTTCTTCACAGCATCGAGGTCTGCTTTCTCCCCTTCGAGCCAGCGAGCGATTTGATACGGCATACGAGTCAGCATGATGTCTACCCCGTACTCGGCTTTCAAACGGTATTCCAGTACCTCGAACTGCAGCACACCTACGACACCAAGAATCAGCTCTTCCATCGGATGGGTACGGAATAACTGCACTGTCCCTTCCTCGGTCAACTGCATGATCCCTTTTTGGAATTGCTTGTGCTTCATCGCGTCCTTCACCATCACCTTGGAGAAAAACTCCGGCGAGAAGTGCGGCATTTCTTCGTACTCAAACGATTTTCCGACGCAGAGTGTATCGCCGATCTGGAAAATGCCCGGGTCGAAAAGACCGATAACATCTCCCGCGAACGATTCATCGACTATTTCGCGGTCCTGTGCCATAAACTGTACCGGCTGCGCCAATTTGATGTCTTTGCCAAGACGGACGTGCTTGACTGCCATCCCCCGCTCAAACTTGCCGGAGCAAATACGCAAGAAAGCGATCCGATCTCGGTGAGCTGGGTTCATATTGGCTTGGATTTTAAAGATGAAGCCGGAAAACTCATTCGTATACGGATCAATCAAGCCTTCTGTACTCTTCTTCGCAGAAGGTGCTGGCGCCATTTGCAGGAAGTTATCCAGGAATGTTTGTACACCGAAGTTATTGATGGCACTTCCGAAGAAAACAGGCGTCAGTTGCCCTTTGTTGATCAGTTCCGGATCGTATTCATCTCCCGCAACATCCAGCAGCGAGATTTCGTCCTGCAATTGCTGCCACAGTTCTTGACCGACACGATCACCGATCAATGGATCTTCTGCTCCCTCTACAGGGAAAAAGGAAATCTCTTCGTGCTGTGTATTGTTTTGGTACAGCTCGACACGGGACTTCATACGGTCAAATACGCCGCTGAAATAGCTTCCCATCCCAATCGGCCAGTTCATCGGATAAGAACGAATACCCAATACGCGCTCAATTTCTTCCAAGAGCTCGAATGGATCTTTACCGTGGCGGTCCAGCTTGTTCACGAACGTAAAGATCGGAATACCACGCATGCGACAGACCTTGAACAGCTTGATCGTCTGTGCCTCTACCCCTTTTGCTACGTCGATAATCATCACAGCAGCATCAGCAGCCGTCAGCGTGCGGTACGTATCTTCACTGAAGTCCTGGTGACCAGGCGTATCCAAAATGTTGATGTGGTGTCCGTTGTATTCGAAATCCATCGCACTAGACGTAACGGAGATTCCACGTTTTTTCTCGATCTCCATCCAGTCGGAGGTGGCATGCTTGGAATTTTTGCGCCCCTTGACCACCCCTGCTTCACGGATGGCTCCGCCGTAGTAGAGCAGCTTTTCCGTCATTGTCGTTTTACCCGCATCCGGGTGGGAGATGATGGCGAAGGTACGGCGTTTTGCTATCTCATTTTCCCATTGGGGATTGGATTGACTCATCTTCATTCTCCTGTCATCGCAAATAAGTAACACATTCGTTTCCTCTACGATTATACCGACAAATGCTTGCCGCATCCACCTAGTAATTTTTCGTTAAACCGATATAATATTCAGTAGTAAAAATTTTTTGACTGCATGACTTACCTATCCATTACCAGAACATGAAAAATTTATGGGAGGAACCCTATGTCAACGACTGTAGAAACACGTGCGGTAGAATTCCGTGACTATGTGAAAAAAATAACCAGCTACACGCAAGCACTGAACGTTCTTTATTGGGACAAGGCTACACAAGCGCCTCGCAATGGAATGGATGCCCGCTCGGAAATCATCGGGACTTTGGCTGGCGAGCAATTCAAGCTGGCGACGTCTAAAGAAATGGAAGCGCTTTTGGCAGAGCTGAGTGAGCCATCTGTCCTCGAAACATTGGATGAAATTACCCGTCACAGTGTGCTGGAATGCAAAAAGGAATTTGACCGTAACAAGAAAATTCCTGCTGACAGACATCAGGAGTACGTTGTACTGACAGCCAAGGCAGAAACGGTATGGGAAGAAGCTCGTGCCAACAACGACTTTTCCATGTTCCAGCCATACCTCGAGAAAATCGTGAACTTCCAGCTCGAGTTCATCGAATATTGGGGGAATGACGGCAAAAACAAGTACAACACCCTCTTGGACATGTACGAGCCTGGCATGACTGTCGATCAGCTCGATCCGATCTTCGCCACCTTGCGTGAGAAAACCGTCAAGCTGGTAAAAGCGATCGCAGACTCTCCGAACAAGCCAGACACCTCCTTCTTGACGAAAAACTTCCCAGTGGCAGACCAGGAAGCATTCAGCCGTTATATCCTCGAGAAAATCGGATACGACTTCAAGTCTGGCCGCATGGATCGCAGTGCGCATCCGTTCTGCACCACCTTCAACCCTGGAGATGTCCGCATTACGACGCGCTACGCTGAAAATGATTTCAATTCTGCGCTCTTTAGTTGTATTCACGAGGCTGGCCACGCGATGTACGAGCAGAACATCAATCCAGACCTGCTGTTCACGCCTCTGTGCGATGGTACCTCCATGGGGATTCACGAATCTCAATCCCGCTACTGGGAAAACATGGTCGGACGCAGTCTGCCATTCTGGAACCACTTTTTCGCGGACCTGCAAAAAGCGTTCCCTACCCAGTTCGAAGGCGTATCTGTAGAAGACCTGCATCGTGCAGTTAACGCTGTTACTCCTTCCTTTATCCGGACAGAGGCAGATGAGTTGACGTACAACCTGCATGTCATGATCCGCTACGAGATCGAGAAAGGCTTGATCAATCAAACCATTCAAGTGGCTGATCTGCCAAAAATCTGGAACGAAAAAATGAAAGAATACTTGGGTGTTGAGCCACCGACAGATGCATTGGGTGTGCTTCAGGATGTTCACTGGTCTGGCGGAATGATCGGTTACTTCCCGACTTACTCGCTGGGTAATGTGTATGCGGCACAATTCGTCCACGTTATGGAGAATGAGATTAACGGTTACGAAGAGCTGATCGCAAAAGGCGATTTCGCGCCGATCCGTGAATGGCTCAAGGAAAAAATCCATCAGTACGGTAAAATGAAGAGCCCTCGTGAACTCGTTCAAGCGATTACAGGCGAAGGTACAAATGCAACTTACTTGATGAATTACCTCGAGAAAAAATACACAGACGTATACAAGCTGTAAGCAGTTCTACCCTTACTATCCAATGTTCTCCCTACTCAGGGAGGACATTTTCCTTTATATAGTTACCTTTCGTAACCTACGTACATAAAAGTGCATCCTTCCCTCCGGGGATAAATGCTAGTACACTGCACAATATACATGAGATTCCTATTGTCTTGAAAAAGGAGTGTTTTTCGTTTGGCTATCGAACTAAAAGGTAAAACCGCATTCATTACGGGTGCAGGTAAAGGTATTGGCCGCGCAATTGCAATCGCCCTGGCAAAGGAAGGCGTGCATCTCGGTCTCTTGGCTCGCTCTGAAGAAAATCTAAAGCAGGTCGCCAAGGAAGTAGAAGCATATGGCGTCAAGGTAGCAATTGCGACCGCAGACGTATCCAATTACGATGCTGTCACAACAGCTGTTGCTTCTATCAAAAATGAACTGGGTCAGATTGATATTCTGATCAATAATGCGGGCGTTGCCAAATTCGGCAAGTTCATGGACCTGGAAACAAGCGAATGGGAGCAAATCATCCAAGTTAACCTGATGGGTGTTTATTACGTGACTCGCGCGGTGCTTCCAGGCATGATGGAGCAAAACGCCGGTGACATTATCAACATTTCTTCCACGGCAGGACAAAAAGGTGCTCCTCTTACCAGTGCGTACAGCGCATCCAAGTTCGGCGTTCTTGGTCTGACAGAGTCTTTGGCTCTTGAGGTACGCAAACACAACATCCGAGTCACGGCGCTGACGCCGAGTACGGTAGCTACCGATTTGGCTTTGGACTTGGGTCTGACAGACGGAAATCCTGAGAATACGATGCAGCCTGAGGATATTGCTGAGTTCGTGGTTAGCCAGCTGAAGCTGAACAAACGTATTTTTGTGAAATCTGCTGGACTGTGGTCCACCAATCCATAGAAATGACATGGCAAAAAAGCGAAAAGAGTCCGCTCGTACAGGCGGATTTCTTTTCGCTTTTTTGCGAAGCCCTGTGAAACCGCTTCATTTTTGTTCACTTTCTATCCACCATTTCTTCACGCCTTATTCACACCTACCCAACCAAAACTGCCCTCAACTGGAGTATGATGAACATGTAAAACATTTCCACAAAGTGGAGGGTATCCTTATGATACAAATGCTGTCGAATTGGTTGTGGGGGAATGAAGAACAAGAAGTCGTTCCATTCGAGACGAAAAGATACGTCCGGAATGAAATGGAGCAATTCACGTTCAATGAGCCACAGCAAGTGCTGCCGTATCCGCTTCCCCAGTTATAAGATCCAATACTTGAGCCTATATAGCTTGAAGCTGCCGAGTCCGGCAGCTTTTTTTGCTTCTTTCTGAAAGCGCTCACTGATGTGCTACAATGTGGTAAACAGGAGGGGTTCGCTTTGGTCGAGTTCACAGAAAAATGGTTGCCCACATACATTCGCCGTGATTTGGCGGTTTTATTTTGCGGTATCAATCCAGGACGTATATCGGCTACAACGGGTTTCCACTACGCCAATCCAGCCAACCTGTTTTGGCGCGGATTGTACGAAGGCGGCCTGACACCTCACAAGCTCTTGCCAGAGGAAACGGCTACCCTCTTAGACTACAACTATGGCATTACCGATCTGGTCTCACGTCCTACCCGCTCCGCAACAGACCTACGCAACGAGGATTACGCCGCAGGTACAGAGCTGTTCGTCCAAATGATCCAGACTTACCGGCCTCGTGTCATTTGTTTTAACGGTATTACTGCTTTTCGTCACGCGACTGGCCAAAAGAAAGAGGCAATTTCACTGGGGCTGCAACCAATCAGGTACTTTGGAACAGAAGAATGGTCTGGCAGCTATGTGTTTGTCGTCCCGTCTACCAGTGGGGCTAACGCATCTTTTACACGTGAGGAACGCATCGCCAAGTTTACAGAGCTGAGTCATTTTTTACGCGAGATGAATTGGCACCCTCTACCCTCGCCTGCTAAGTAGGGCCTTTCGTGTCAACCACATCTCTTCTTCCGTACAATACTTGTAGCTCTGTACGCAGGGAGGGGCATCAGCAGTGGACGACCTCATCAAAAAAATCCAGAACAAATACGACATGACTGTTTTGCAACACAAAACCATTCGAGATACACCCAAGTCACTCGTCATTTACTTGGAAACAACCAATGGGAAATTCATCGGAAAAGCTTTCCCTCTGCAAAAGGAACGTTTACATTTCATCCTGAATGCAGAAGCGCATTTGCGTAAAAATGGGGTACACATCCCCGACATTCAACGCACCAAAAATAATAAGCGCTACATCACTCATAAAGAAAAGCTTTTCGTTCTCCACCAACGGCTCTCCTGGCCAAATATTGCGTATACTTCCCCTCTTCGAATGGAACGCATCGGCACGGTATTAGGCAAAATTCATGCGAGATCGCTCGGTTTTTCCTCCAAGTACGGCAAACTTTACAATGGAGCAGAGAAATGGTCCGCGGAGTACAAAACAGATTTAGCTGCCCTTGAGAAGTGGGAGCTTCAACACACTGGGAAAAATGATCGAAAATACGCTACTATCGCGGAATACCTCCCTTTTTTTAAACAAGCAGGGGTGACAGCCAAGGAACATTTACTATCCTCTCCATACTTCTCGACATGGAAAAGGGAGCCATTGACCAAGCACTTCCTCTGTCACGGAGATTTTAACAATGGGAATTTGCTCGTCAGTAATCAAAGAATTGCAATCATTGACTGGGAGGACGTTCGCTACGATTTTCCGTCCAAAGACATTGCGCGTGTTCTCTCCCTTGCTATGCGAAAAAATGACCAGTGGAACGAGGACTTGTTCTCTCATTTATTGCGTGGCTATCTCCGAGAAAATCCCCTCTCGATTAGGCAACTGCATTTACTCTTTGTCGATCTCGCTTTCCCGCATATCATTGAACGTTTTTTACGCAAAAAGCAGTATGACCAGATGAACATTGCTGAGATTCAACAGTTTTGCAATCGAGAAGCTCTCAAAATAGCGTTTATGCTAGACGAAATGAAGGCCCATGTGTAATAGACGCAAGGCTATAGCCTGTCTATACACATAGGCCTTCCCTATTTAACTGGCGCAAACCGTTACGTCTGAGCCATCCTCACCAAAGAGCTTTGTTGGCGGGTATATTGAATGAGCTCTGCCGCCATCTCGTAATAATTAAAAGGTGTAATCAAATAGATGCCATTGAAGTAACGAACGGCCGTATCAACCAATTCCTTCGCGATTGCGATTCCTTCCTGTCTGGCGGCTTCTCCCTGTACCTTTTTCATCCGTTCTAGAGCTTCTGTCGATAGCTTGATTCCCGGCACTTCATTATGCAGGAACTCCGCATTGCGCGAGCTGGTCAGCGGCATGATCCCGATAAAGACAGGAATGCCAATATGCTTCGTCGCCTCGTATACATTCCGAATCGACTCCGCATCGTACACAGGCTGCGTCATAATGTAATCCGCGCCTGCCTCGACCTTCTTTTCCAAGCGGGCAACGGCAGCATCCATATTTCGGACATTCGGATTAAAGGCAGCGCCCACGATAAACTGGGCTTTTTGCTTTAACGGACGTCCTGAGAACGAAACACCTTCGTTCAACTGCTTCACCATGCGAATCAGATCAAACGAGGTCACATCAAATACCGAGCTGGCCCCTGGCAAGTCACCAAAGCGTGATGGATCACCAGTAATCACCAATATTTGGTCAATCCCCAAAGCGTTGAGGCCCATTAAGTGCGATTGCTGTCCAATCAGATTGCGATCCCGGCAAGCAAGGTGCAAGAGCGGATCGATTCCATGTCTGCTCTTCATGAGGGCACCGAGAGCCATGTTGCTCATGCGCACTGTCGCCAACGAGTTATCCGCCAACGTAATCGCGTCTGCTCCTGCTTTGTGCAGCTCACAGCATCCGTGGAGAAATTGGTCTGCATCCAGATCACGTGGCGGATCAAACTCGACAATGATTGTCGTTGCTGTTTTTACACGCTCGACAATGCTTGGTTTCTCCCTCTCCCTCGTGTTCTGCACAGAAATCGTAGGACGATCTCCAGCAACGATGGTCGGGTTCACACGCGCTTGCGGTTCAAGAGATTCAAGTGCATCCGCAATCGCCTTCACATGTGCAGGTGTGGTTCCGCAGCATCCACCAATCAACCGAACTCCCTGCTCACGCAAGCGAAGCGCACTTTGTCCAAAGTATTCAGGTGATGATTTAAAAGCGTATTCTCCGTCAGTCATCCCCAGACGCCCCGCATTCGGGAATACGGATAGGAGTGCATCTTCTGGAATCACTGTATTTTCAAACGAGCGCAAGAGTTCAGCGGGACCAAGTCGACAGTTTAGTCCGACCACGTCAGCGCCCGCTGCTTTCAGCTCGGAAAAGGCATCTGTCAAAGCGTAACCATCACGTGTGCGCCCTACTTCCAAAGTGGCTAACTGCGCGATTACAGGGACATCTGTGAGCGGGCGGATTACCTCGATCGCCAGAAGCAGCTCCTCCAAGTCCAAGAACGTCTCCAGAATCAGTCCGTCTACCCCCGCATGTAACAGGGCAATGGCCTGTTCCTCATACTGGTCACGGTATTCATCCAAAACCTTTTTCTTCACCCGTCCTGCCAAAATCGATCCGATGCTTCCAGCCACATAAGCGTCGTCCTGTGCGGCTTCCCGTGCAATGGCGACTGCGAGCCGGTTAATCCTGGCTACCTTATGCTCCAGACCGTAACGGCTCAATGCATCTCGGTTGGCAGAATACGTATTTGTCTCTAGGAAACGCGCACCGGCCTGGTAATAAGACGTATGAACTTCATGCACCAAACGAGGGTTGGACAAACACAGCTCCTCAAAGCTGACGCCAACCGGGACGCCCAGCCCGTGCAGCTGGGTCGCCATTGCACCATCTCCTACTAGGAGATGGTCTTTCAAGTAGGCTCGTAAATCTTTCTTTCTCGTCGTCAACTCAATCCCTTCTCTCCCATTTTCATTTATTTTTAAACTTCAAAAATAGATGGACCTGCGTTGAAATAACGCGCTTCTGGGTGAGCAAATACCATCGCCGATACGGAAGCCTCTGGCTCCATCATGAAGCCCTCTGTCAGCTGAACGCCGATATCCTCTGGACGCAATAGGCGGAATAACTGCGCCTGATCTTCCAGGTTCGGGCAAGCAGGGTAACCGAAGGAAACTCGAATGCCTTGGTATCTGGCTCCGAAACGTTCTAGCATCGTCATCTCAACCGGGTCCGGTATGCCCCACACGTCGCGCATGACGTGGTGAATTCGCTCAGCAAATGCCTCTGCCAGCTCCAATGCCAAGGATTGGAGGACATGAGAGCGCAAGTAGTCACCACGATCTTTTAGCTCTGTTGATTTTTCGCGAATCCCGCCTCCAGCCGTTACGGTCAGGAATCCGACATAATCCATTTCCTTGCTCTCGACTGGTCGCAAGAAGTCGGACAGGCAGAGATGAGGTTCTTCCAGCTGACGCGGGAACGAAAAGCGCTCCAGCAGCTTGCTGTGGTCTTTTGGATCATAGACCAAAATATCGTTGCCATCTGACTGAGCCGGGAAGAACTGATACACACCGTGTGTCGTAATGGTTCCTTTTTGCTTCGCTTCCTTTAATAGCTCTTCCACAATGCCGTATAGTTCCAGTACCTTCTCGTCGCCTTCCTCTATCAATCTATCTACATTTCCGCGTACACCGAGGTGTTTTCCGAGGAGCATCCGCAGGTTCAAATACGGTTGCAGATGGCTCAGCGGGTATTGTCGCAGAACATGTCGTTCACAATCGGGCGGCAGATGGATTGGAACGGTTCTGCTAATGGCTGAACGAGCTGGCAAAGGTGCTTTTTTCTCCTCGACAACAGGCTGAGCCGTTGCGACAGCTTCCAGCAGATGCTGCTGTTCCTCTACCAAGCGATCTCGTTCTTCCGGATTTTGCAGACGATTCACGAGGTCCAGACCATCCATGGCGTCTTTTGCGTATAAAACAATTCCACGGTATTCCGGTGCGATCCGATTCGATGTGAACTTGCGCGTTAACGCCGCACCGCCAACCATCATCGGGATATCAATGCCTGCATCACGCAGGTCTTGTGCAGTAATGACCATTTGCTGCGCGGATTTTACCAAGAGTCCAGACAGACCGATGGCATCCGGCTTTTCTTCTCTGCATGCAGCAATCAGTTGCTCTGGTGGTACCTTGATTCCTAGGTTCACGACATTGTAGCCGTTGTTTGACAAAATAATTTCCACGAGGTTTTTCCCGATGTCGTGTACATCACCCTTGACTGTCGCCAACAAGATTTTCCCCTTGGCAGCGGCATCGCTTTTTTCCATGAACGGCTCTAAAAATGATACAGAAGCCTTCATGACTTCCGCGCTCTGCAATACTTCTGCCACGATCAGCTGGTTGCCGTTGAATAGGCGACCGACCTCTTCCATCCCCGTCATCAACGGACCGTTGATGATCTCGAGCGGTGCGTATTTATCCAGAGCCAGCTTCAGGTCTTCCACCAGACCATCCTTGGAGCCTTCGACTACATAACGGGCCAAGCGTTCTTCGAGCGTTAACGAGGAGACTTCCACACTGACTTCCTTTTTCTTTTGGCGATAAAATTCTGTGAAAGCCGCCAATGTCTCATCATTTGTCTCGAATAGAAGGGCTTCTGCCAGCTTTCTCTCGTCTTCCGGAATCGAAGCGTAGCGCTCCAGCTTCTCCGTGTTGACGATGGCGTAATCAAGCCCTGCGAGAGTGGTGTGGTACAAGAAGACCGCGTTCAGCACTTCCCGCCCAGCAGGAGGCAAGCCGAAGGAAACGTTACTGACACCCAGGATCGTCTTGCAAGCAGGCATTGCTTGTTTGATCAAACGAATGCCTTCTACGGTTTCCTTTGCAGAGCCGATGTATTGTTCATCCCCTGTCCCTACTGGAAAGACGAGTGGATCGAAAATAATATCCTGTGGCTTTATTCCGTACTGGTTGACAAGAATGTCGTACGAGCGCTGCGCGACCTCCAGCTTCTTTTCGCGAGTGATCGCCATACCCGCTTCCTCAATCGTTCCAACGACAACGGAGGCACCGAACTTGTGAATAAGTGGGACGACTTCCTCGAATCGCTCCAACCCGTCTTCCAAGTTGATCGAGTTGAGAATCGCCTTTCCTTGCGAATAGCGAAGTCCCAGCTCCATGACCTTGGCATCTGTCGAGTCGATCATGAGGGGCGCTTTTACTTTTTTCACGATGAACTGTAGGAATTTTTCCATATCTTCATATTCATCACGGTCGGGGTCAGCCAAGCATATATCGATGACGTGTGCGCCACGTTTTACTTGGGCTCGGGCAATATCAGATGCTTCTTCATAGTGTCCGGCTGCAATCATTTCACGAAATTTTTTGGAACCGATGACATTGGTTCTCTCCCCAACTAGCAAGGGACGATTGTCATCTTCGACGTAAACGACCTCGATCCCGGAGACCGCGCTCAGCGGTTCTACAGCTGTACTCCGTGGCTTGCAGTCTTTCAAGGTCTCTGCCATCGCTTGAATATGGTCAGGCGTTGTTCCACAGCAGCCGCCAGCGACGTTTATCCAGCCCTGTTCAGCGAATGCTCGCATTTTCGAAGCAAGTCCCTGTGGTGTTTCATGGTAATGGCCATTCTCGTCTGGCAAGCCTGCATTCGGATAACAGCTGACCGCACATTGGGCAATTCCTGATAGTGTCCGCAGGTGATCGCGCATGAACTCGGGTCCTGTCGCACAGTTCAGACCGATAGAGACAGGCTTTATATGCTCCAAGGAGATGTAAAACGCCTCGATGTTTTGACCCGCCAGCGTCGTGCCCATCGGCTCAATCGTACCTGACAGCATCACCGGGATCTCCTGTCCAAGCTCTTCAAAAGCTTTGCGAATCCCGATTCCGCCAGCCTTGACGTTCAACGTATCTTGCGAAGTTTCCAAAAGAAGCACATCGGAGCCACCGAGAATCAGACCTTTTGCCTGACGATAATACGCCTCGACCAGTTCTTCGAAAGTGACACCACCTGTCAACGAAAGGGTTTTGGTCGTAGGTCCCATTGCACCTGCTACAAAACGCGGCCATTCCTCCGTGGAATAGGCATCCACCGCTTCTCTGGCCAAGCGTGCTGCCGCTATATTGATTTCAAGGTCCTTCTCTGCCACATCGTACTCAGCCAAAACAATGGAAGCAGCACCAAACGTATTTGTCTCGACAATGTCTGCGCCCGCCTCTAAATATTTCTCGTGAATCGAACGGATCACATCTGGTCTGGTCAGGTTCAGGAGTTCATTACAGCCATCATAGGCTTCACCGCCGAAATCATCAGCGGTCAGGTTCGCCTGTTGAAGCATGGTGCCCATTGCACCGTCCAGAATCAGAATTTTCCGGGAAAGCTGTTCGCGAAAAGTTGGTTTCATTGACGTGCCCCTTTTCTCCCTTGCATCGGCTTATTCTCCATAATTGGGTAAATAAAATAAAAAAATCCTCTTCTTTGAAAGAAGAGGATTTGTCAGCAGATAAGAAAACGCCTGAGACATCCTCTTATCTTTCAAAGCACGTAGCTTTGCTGGAATTGGCACCGGATTTTTACCGGTTGCCGAGGCTTCATCAGGCCAGTCCCTCTGCCTCTCTGGATAAGAGTCGTACACTTGTCATTTAGTTAGTTTGCGAAATGTCTTGAATGTTTGCAAGTATCTTAACACCCCCTTTGTCTCCCCGTCAATTGTGAATTGTCTATTTTTTACGGTGCCTCTCCTCTTACGCGCCCATTTTTGCCTAAGCTGGGCATCCGCCCAGTCCAATATCGGCATTCGTGTATAGACTGGAGTATAACGGAAAGGAGGGGAAACAAAGATGAGTACATCTTTCTGCGGTAACGGATTCTTCGGTGACTGCTTCGCAATCGTGCTCGTGCTGTTTATCCTGTTGGTTATTATCGGGTGTTCCTGTGACGAGTGTTAGATAAGTGTAAAAAAGGCTATCCCAAAGGCCATCAGGAATGGCTGCGGGATAGCCTTTTTTTCTTGTTATTTGGTGATGATCTTGCCTGTCACGGCATCCAGAGTAATATATTTGCCCGCTAGCTTTTCGTCGCTCCACGGCACATACGCCAGCTTTGGTTGAGCTAATTTTTGCCCATCCACATCTTTCATCAAATAGACCAGCTTCAAAGGCATGACGCGTAAATACGCCTCAACAGCCTTGTCTTTCGAGACGATCTCGTCGGATGCTGGAAGCTCCACCAACTCGTGCGTCTCTCTGTAGTTTTCAAACTTTGTCACTTTGCCAGAAGATGGATCGACTGTTACTGAATAAGCCGCTTTTTGCCCGCGATCCTGTACTGGAATGCCATCCTTGCTCATGAGATATCTGAATTCCCATTCGCCCGATGACACAGGATTCGCTTCGCCTGGCTGTATGACTTGCGCCAATTGCACTTCTTTTATGCCTGGATCAACGTATTTAGGCAGAAAAGCAAGTGCAGCCTCTTCCGCTTGCTCGCGTTTGACTGTCACTGCTGTATCGGATCGCGGTGATCCCAGCCCGACGACACTGCCTGTTTCTGCGAGAACTTCTACGCCGATATACTTGTCATTTTTATCATTCCAGACGTATTCCTTGCGTCCGTCACGGTTACTCTCTCTATAGGTCGAGTCATCCACTTGTATGCCGAATTCCGCTTGCAGCAACGCTTTTGCCTCATCCTTGGAGCGAACCTTGACGTATTCCTTTGGAGATTCGATCGGATGTGCTTCCTTCGTATTCAACTGATCATAAGCAAGCCCGTTATCTCCCGTTCCATACACCATCTTGCCATTGGTTGCGTCGATATACCACTCCGTACCATCTTCACGTCCTCTTTGCATGAAGGAAACAGCTGGCGTGTACTCCAGAATGGGCTGCCACATATCCCCTTGTTTTGATTCTTGCCGTATTCTCGGATTCTGCACGTATCGAAGCTTCATATTCTCGCTCAGCTCTTTGATGGCTACCTCTTCTGACACAGCAGTCGATACATCCGGGTACTGCGACGGCTCAAATGTTTCGGGCTCCATCCTGAAAGATTGGACGTGGCCAGAGTCAGTTGTTATTATGCTAATTTCATCAGACAACACTGGCAGTTCGTTATGATATCGCAGATACAACCCTGGATCGTTGGCGTCCAATAACCGATAGTTATCACTATCCGCCCCGAGCAGTTTGTTCAGGAACTGTCGCTCTTGCTGCAAGGCTTTTTCTCCTTCTGCTTCTTTCCGGCTCGCTGCTTCCTTTTCATCCCTATTCAAAAGCCTATACGATTCCAGTGCTTGACCATTTCCATAGATCACAAGCGAAACCTGATGCCCCTCCTTGTTCGTTTTCCCCAAAATGAATGACATGCCATCGTGGTTCTTTTCTTTATCCAAAAGAAGAAGGGATGGGCTCAAATCGGGCATGGCATCTGTCAGCTTGGTGAAAAAGGCTTGTTCGCTCTTGTTCAATCGCCCGAAAAACGCGACTTGCTCCTGTTGGTCAATTCCAACCGACATTACGTCGAACGGAACGGGCTGGCCGTTTTCCATTCGTTGATAATTCACGCTCATCCATGGGCCTTTTACCATATACTCGTCGGTATAGATCTGAGTCTGGACGTGCTGATAGGACTTGCTTCCCTCCCCAAGGAAAGCTTGTAGAAATGCGTTTGCCGCATTCTCCGCAGTCTTGGCTGATGGCAATTTCCCTTCCTTCTGTTCTCCTCGATCACCATCAATTGTAAAGCTCTCAATTTGTCCTGTCTGTATATCATAAGCAACCTTGGCACGAGCATTATCGCCTTCCAATAACGTTAGATCACTGATTCCATAGCTTGTACGATCCACTCTTATTGTCATCTTGCTCAAGGCTGGAATCACTTTTTTCAATGGTAAGATGGCCTCTTCCGGCGACACCATTACACTGTTCTGATTTGCCTCTTTATTGTTTGTTTTCGTAGCAGTCGTTGCAATCGCATTCGTTACATTTTTACCACTTGGCATCTGTGGAAACCAGCCTTGCTGGTGCATGCCCACAGCAGTTACCGCCAAGCACGCTGCCAGCGAACCAGCTACAAAAATTCTGTTTCGATTCTTGCGTTTATTCTTTGCAATCGCACCTCTGATCCGTAATTCCATCTCTTTTGTAAACCTCACTTCCTCCACTGATTCCTCACTTGCGCTCCGTACCGCTTCACGCATTTGCTTATCTACGTCCATTCCAATCCCTCCTTTTCACACAATGCCTTAAAATGTTTTCGGGCCCGTGACAATTGGGTTCGTACGGCATCTTCTGAAATATCCAGCACTTGCGCCATCTCTCTTATCGACAAATCCTCATAGTAATGAAGTACCATGACTTTTCGGTACAGCGGCGAGAGCTTCATCACCTGCTCCGCTACTTGTACCTTGCTCATTCGTCCGATGACTGCCGATTCAACGTTTGCGGTGTCGGCCTCTTCCGGGGGTGCTTCCTCTTTGGAGAGGTAGGTAGAAAAAATCTGGCGAAAGGACCACGAACGTAAATATTTGCGGGACTCGTTGATCGCGATTCGGTAAAGCCACGTTTTCACGCTACTCTGATGGCGGAACTGATCCAGACCCCGATATGCCTTCAAGAACACTTCCTGGGTAATGTCTTCCGCGATTCCCCGATCCTTGACGATCAAGTAGGCGAGCTGCACGATGTTGTCTCCGTACTCGCTCATGAGTCTCGTCAGCTTCTCCTCGTTGGTCAATTGCAGCGTCCAGTCCGCTTCGCTACTTTTGGCACTTGCATTCACGTACTGTTCACCTCCTTGTTACCTGTTGATATGTATTTGATCCAGCTGGCTTATTTTTGTGACAAGATTATCCAACTATTTTATTTATAATCCTTTTCCCTTCTTCCACCGCTGCACTCCGTTGCGTTGCTTTCATTGTCAGCGCACATTGCTTTTGCTATCATGAGGCTTATTGTAGAGCGAAAGGAACGAGATGACATGGATGACATTCAAGCACGTGAAAAAGACAAATTTCTCTCCTGTTTGGAGACCATAAAAGAACTATCCAAATCCGAATTTGAAACCTATTCCATCGTTAAGAATACCGAAACGGGAGAACATTATCTCCACTATTTTTTGTCCCACATTAACTTGTCCGAGGGAGGCAGCAGAGACGATTACGATCACTTCCTGCCGATTGAATCCGACGATATTTTAGCGATTATGTTTGGCGAACAGCCTTACCAGTTTCCGGAGAACTGGCGCTCCGCTTATTTGCGCAGTGGAAATGACAATCGATTGATCCCGTTCGATCCATCGGAAAATTACGATCTGGACGATGCGGCGGCTGCCGAGCTGGCCATGCTCGAAAAGCTGGAACAGTACAAAGAGCAAATGATGAACGCAGATAACCTCAGCCCGGAAGAAAGGGAAAAGCTGACCAAGCAATATTTCGCGGAATTAGATAAGATTTTAAAAAAACCTTGATCGAGACACCTTGCATCATGACGGACAAAACAGCTATAATTCTAGAGAAACAAACGAATCGTTGAAGAGGATAGTACTCCTTGTGTGAGGACGAAAGCGAGTCGGGGATGGTGTGAGCCCGATGCCAAACCATGTGAGGAAGCGCCCCTCGGAGATGCCGCCTGAACATCCTACGCCAGCCATAATGGGCAACGGATCGTGTAGGGCTTTGCCGGGACTGCCCGTTACAGCAGGTCAAGCGGTTTTTGCCTTCCTGTTCGATGGAAGGGAAAAACAACAAGAGTGGCACCGCGGGAGTATAACCTCTCGTCTCTTTTTCACAGGAGACGTAGAGGTTTTTTATTTGAAAGGGGAATTTTAGATGAGCTACAAACACCAAGTCGCTGAAAAGATTGCCGCTGCGCTCTCCTCGATGGGCGTAGACACACTGACCAAAGAAGCCGTATACGGCATGCTGGAAACACCACCAAACCCTGCAATGGGCGATGTGGCCTTCCCTTGCTTTCAATTGGCAAAAGCATTGCGCAAAGCTCCACCGATGATCGCAGCAGAGCTGGCTGGACAGCTCTCCGGTGCACCATTGCGCGAATCGCACGCAGTTGGTCCATACGTGAACCTGTTCCTGGATCAAGAAAATGTGGCCGAGCAAGTTATCGGAACCATCCTTACCCAAGGCAGCACATACGGAAGCAGCCATGTCGGTGAAGGACGCAAAGTACCAATCGACCTCTCCTCCCCGAATATTGCGAAGCCGTTTTCCATGGGGCACCTGCGCTCTACCGTAATCGGAAACGCGATTGCCAACATCATGGAAAAGCAAGGCTATGACCCCGTTCGCATCAATCACTTGGGTGACTGGGGTACACAGTTCGGTAAACTGATCGTTGCGTACCGCCTCTGGGGTGACGAAGCAAAGGTAAAAGCAGAACCGATCAAGGAGCTGCTCAGCCTCTACGTTCGTTTCCACGAAGAAGTCGAGAACGATCCTACCCTAGAAGATCAAGGGCGTGAATGGTTCAAAAAGCTCGAGGATGGCGACGAAGAAGCTCAGCATCTGTGGAAATGGTTCCGTGATGAGTCCCTCAAGGAATTCATGAAGATTTACGACCTGATGAACGTAGCCTTCGACTCCACACACGGTGAAGCATTCTACAACGACAAAATGGATCGCGTTGTTACGTTGCTCGAAGAAAAAGGTCTCTTGACTGAATCCGATGGTGCAATGGTCGTGAACCTCGACGAATACAACATGCCGCCATGCCTGATCAAAAAATCTGACGGCGCTACCCTGTACGCAACGCGTGATTTGGCTGCAGCCCTCTTCCGCCACGAATCGTACGATTTTGCTAAAGCACTTTATGTCGTAGGAAACGAGCAACGCCTCCACTTCCAGCAGCTCTACAAAGTGTTGGAAAAAATGGGCTATGCGTGGTCCGCAAATATGCACCACATCCCATTCGGCATGATGCTCAAGGACGGCAAGAAAATGTCCACGCGTAAAGGAAAAGTTGTTCTCTTGGAAGAAGTGTTGGCACAAGCCATTTCTGATGTCCAAAAAGTCATCGAAGAGAAAAACCCTACGCTGTCCACTAAAGAAGAAGTGGCTCGTCAAGTCGGGGTAGGCGCAGTTATTTTCCATGACTTGAAAAACTTCCGCCTGAATGATGTCAACTTCTCCTGGGAAGAGATGCTGACCTTCGAAGGGGAAACAGGACCATACGTGCAATACGCACACGCGCGTGCATGCTCGCTGCTGCGCAGAGGTGGCTACCAGCCAGCAACGACTGTGAACCTGGCTTCCGGTGCACTCGACAGCAAAGAGGCTTGGGCAGTGATTACCCTCTTGAACGCATTCCCAGAGGTAATCGAACGTGCTGCCGATAACTTCGATCCGTCGCAAATCGGCAAGTATGTGATCGACCTGGCGCAAACATTCAACAAATTCTATGCGAATGTACGCATCCTGGCTGAGGAGGAAGATGTGACAGCATCCCGTCTCCAGCTCGTTGCAGCAGTCGTTGCTGTGCTGAAGGAAGGTCTGCGTCTGCTCGGTCTGGCTGCTCCAGAAGAAATGTAAGAAAGCATACGAAAAGCCGGTTGCTTCCTCTTGTGGGGATGCGCCGGCTTTTTTGATTGTCCCGTGTCATCATCATTCTTCTGTGAGATAATGGAACGATGGTAGATGAAAGAGGTGAGCAACGATGGGAAGAAGTGTACATTTCGGCAAGACGGATTTTACCTTGCGTCTCACTGGCTTGCATACACTCTTAGCCTTGAAGAACACGATCACGATCCCTTATCAATCGATCAAGCATGTCGAGGTTGGTTCTTTTGTTCCACCAACATGGATGTTACGCATGCCAGGGACGTCTTTTGGACCTTTAAACATTTATGAAGGAAGCTTTCAGCATCGAAATGAATGGTACTTCCTTTCTTTTGCCCAGACGGATTCGTTGTTGATCCTAGAAGTAGAGGGTCATGCCAAATATCAGCATGTCATTGTACAGCTGGAAAACCCAACAGAAGTAGCGGCTACCTTGCGAAAATACTTACGCGACCAAAAGGCCCCCTAATAGCGCTCAAGCTCCATGGCAAAAAGCCCCGAAATTTCAACGTTCGGGGCTTTTTCATTTGCACATGAGCAGTTTACATGGTCAAATTTTCATAGATCACTGACATTCCCATGCCACCTGCCATGCACAGCGTCACCATGCCATACTTCTCGCGTCTGCGCATCATTTCGTTCATCAACGTCACTGTCAGTTTGGCTCCAGTTGCTCCCACAGGGTGACCCAAGGCAATCGCGCCTCCATTGACATTCACCTTACTCGAGTCCAGCTCCAAGCATTTGATCACAGACAAAGCCTGGGCGGCAAATGCCTCATTCAATTCGATGAGCCCAATGTCTTCGAGGTTCAAGCCCGCTTTCTCCAGTACTTTTTGCGTGGCGGGAACTGGCCCGATCCCCATCACGTCAGGTTCGACTCCTGCGCTGGCAAAAGCCTTTATTTTCACGAGTGGAGTCAAACCCGCTTCCTCCGCCTTTTCACGGGACATCATCAATACAGCGGCTGCGCCGTCATTCATCGGACACGCATTTCCGGCAGTGATGGTCCCCTCCTTTTGAAAAACACATTTCAGCTTGGCGAGTTCTTCTAGCTTGATATCATGGCGTACGGACTCATCCTGCGCAAAAACACGTGTGCCTTTACGATCCTTGATTTCAATCGGTACGATCTCATTCGTGAACGTGCCCGCTTCGATTGCTGCCGCTGCTCTTACGTGGCTTTCGTAGGCAAAACGATCCTGCTCCTCACGGGAAATACCGTATTGTACAGCCAGCCGTTCTGCGGTCATACCCATATGCTCGCCGGTCAGCGAGCAGATCAAGCCATCGGACAAAAGAGCGTCCTCCATGGACAAATTGCCGAATTTGCTGCCCCAGCGATTCTTC
Organism: Brevibacillus brevis NBRC 100599; assembly: GCF_000010165.1. Lineage (NCBI taxonomy): Bacteria > Bacillati > Bacillota > Bacilli > Caryophanales > Paenibacillaceae > Brevibacillus > Brevibacillus brevis. The sequence continues at coordinate 2,290,585 of NC_012491.1, read as the reverse complement.
ACGAGGTAGGGAACGTTACTCATGGACTCCACTCCGCCCGCAATCACCACATCCTCTTGACCTGCTGCAATGGCTAGCGCACCGTTGCCAATTGCTTTCAAACCTGAACCACAGGCTTTGATCACGATGTGACCATAGACATTGCGTGGAAATCCCGCCAGCTGCGAGCTGATACGTGCAGCATTGAGTCCTCCCCCATGTACGTACCCATTGCCAAAAATCACTTCATTGACTTGTTCCTTCGGCAAATCAACCTTCTTCATCAAGCCTTCCAATACTTGCCGCCCCAGCTCTGTTGCTGGTACGTCACGCAGGCTTTTTCCGAATGCACCCACAGCACTGCGCACACCCGCGACAATGACTACGTCTCTCATACTCCAGCTCCCCTTCGTTTTTACGCTATTACAGTACACGGTTCAAAAATTCTCTCGTGCGCTCTTCTTTCGGGTTATTAAAAATTTCGTGGGGTCTAGCCATCTCGATGATCTTGCCTTGATTCATAAACGCCACCCAATCGGCCACTTCCTTGGCAAACCCCATTTCGTGCGTCACAATAATCATCGTCATTCCTTCTTGTGCGAGCTGCTTCATGGTCTCTAGCACTTCCCCTACCAGCTCTGGGTCAAGCGCTGAGGTTGGCTCGTCGAAGAGCATGATCTCAGGCTTCATCGCCAGCGAACGAGCAATGGCCACGCGTTGCTTTTGTCCACCGGAGAGGCTGGATGGGTAGGCATCCGCTTTTTCAGAAAGACCTACCTTTTGCAGCAGCCGGAGCGCTTCCTGCTTCGTTTCTTCCTTGTCCGCTTTCTTCGCAATCAGCGGTGCCTCCATGATGTTTTCCAGAACCGTTTTATGCGGGAACAGATTGAAGTGCTGGAACACCATGCCTACCTTTTGCCGTACTTTGGTCAAGTCATCCTTCTTCGGGTCGATGCTGTTCCCTTCGATATAAATCTCTCCGCCGTCCTTGATCTCCAGAAAATTAATGCATCGAATCAATGTGCTTTTCCCCGATCCACTGGCACCGATCAAGACGACGACCTCGCCCTTTCCGACTTGCAAGGTAACATCCTTGAGAACTTCCACTTTTCCAAAGCTTTTCTTCAAATTTTGCACGCGAATCATTTCTCTTTGCTTTTCCATCGTTTTTCCCCTCCGCTTTACGCCTCTCCTTTTGCCAAACGCTTCTCCATGATGTGGACCACAAACGTAAACGCCATGACAATAACCAGGTAATAGAGCGCCACAATCAAAAAGTACGTCATTTCATCAAAGGTTTCCGCAGACAAGCGGCGGGCCAGCGAGAACAACTCATCCATGGCAATGAAAGCGGCCAGAGACGATTCCTTCAAAGACAAAATAAACTGGTTGCCAAGCGGTGGGATCGAACGTTTCATCGCTTGCGGCAAAATGATCCGACGCATGGTCTGACGAGCGGACATACCCAAAGACAGCCCTGCCTCCATTTGTCCTTTATCAATTGACTGAATAGAGCCCCGGAAAATCTCTGCGATATAGGCTCCACTGTGAATCGCCAAAGCGAGCGCTGCCGACCAAAATTGACCGAGGTCAATGACTTTGTAAAAGCCGAAATACAAGACGAAAATTTGCACGACCAACGGTGTACCGCGAATGATCATGATGTATGCATTGGCTATGAAACGTGCAACTGGAAGCTTGGATACCTTTAACAAGGCGACAAACAATCCGATAATCGAGCCTACGATAACAGAAGCGATCGTCAGCTGAAAGGTCAGCAGCAACGGCTTCCAAAAAAACGGCAATGTCCGGAAAAACTCTTCTGTCAGATGGGCAAAACTGGGCACTAGATGCCACCCCTCACTCGTAATGGAATTTACTTTTTATATCAGATCACTATTCTGCTTTACTGATGTCGCGGTTAAAGTACTTTTCGCTCAATTTGACGTAGGTTCCATCCTCCATCATTTGCTTGAGCACTTCGTTGATCTTGTTCAGCAATTCCGTATTTCCTTTGCGCACTGCGATTCCATGCTTGACCTCCGAGAGTGGCGACCCGCTTTTCTTGAGCTTCAAGCCTTGGGCAATGGCAATTTCCCCAACGACGCTATCTGTAATCACGACATCGTGTTTTCCTTGCTCCAAGGCACGCAGAGCCGTTACATCGCTGTCATACGTCTTGATGTTATCCGTATACTCCCTCGCCATCTTTTCGTGTGTGGTGCCGAGTGCGACTGCCACTTCTTTGCCTTTTAAGCCTTCCAGTGTGCTAATCGTCCCATCCGGGCGAACGAACAGTTGACCACCAGACAAGTAGTACGGGTCTGCGAAATCAACCTGTTGCTTCCGCTCTTCTGTAATCGCATGGCTGGCAATCGCTGCATCGTAGCGTCCTTCCTTTACCCCTGCGATAATACCGGAAAAAGGCGACGTGACTGGCTTTGGCTCAAGCCCCAAACGCTTGGCGATCTCATTGCCGATCTCGACATCAAATCCGGTCAATTGACCATCCTTGAAGTAGCTGAATGGCTGATATTCACCGGAAGCCGCGTATACAAATACGCCTGCCTCTTTTGTCATCGATGATGCATTTCCAGCAGTAGCGCCACCCGCTTGACCTCCCGCACTGTTAGTGGATGCTCCTTGGCTACATCCGCTTACGAGTAGTGACAACGAAAATACGACCCCTGCGATTGTTTTCCATGTTTTTTTCATCTGTTTCATCCCCCAATTCTTTCTGTTCACGCTTACATTTTTTCATTACTCTACCATTTGTAAATTTTCTGAAATCATCAAAGGTGCTCCCGTATTCGTGATGACATTTTCCAAGGTGAACGGGTACATTACCTCTGTCAAAAGCAAGCCTCTTTGCGTGATCTCGATTACCGCCCGCTCCGTGATAATAAGATCGACGCAGCCCTTCGCCGTGAGCGGCAATGTGCACTCCCTGCGAATTTTAGGCTCTCCTGCCTGATTCACATGGCTCATGAGCACAATCACTTTCTTAGCGTAATAGGCCAGCTCCGCTCCTCCACCAATGCCATGAACACGTGAGCCCGGAACAATCCAGTTTGCCAAATCTCCTCGGCGATTCACCTGCAAAGCCCCGATAAACGCGGCATCCAGCTTCCTTCTTCGGATCATGCCATACGCGATGGTACTGTCGAAATACGATGCCCCCGGAACAACGGTAACAGGTGCTCCACCAGCGTTGGAAATATGCTGGTCCTCTTCTCCCTTTAACGGCGTAGGTCCGACACCCAAGATTCCATTCACCGAGTGAAACATGACTTGCCATTCATGCGGGATAAAATCAGCGACGAGCTCAGGTATCCCGATCCCCAAGTTCACAGCCATTCCGGGAGCGACCTCTTTGGCCGCGCGCCACGCAACCATATTTCGCTGATCCATTTCCAACCCCATTAGCTGTTCCCTCCACCACGAACCACGATATAATCCACAAAAATGCCAGGCGTCACGATTTTATCCGGGTCTAGCTCTCCTGCCGGAACAATCTCCTCAACCTCAACGATCGTGATATCTGCGGCCATCGCTACTAGCGGATTCAGATTTCTTGCCGCCTTGTCATAAATAAGATTTCCGTAAGTATCTGCCTGTTTCGCATAGACGATCCCTACTTCCGCAGTCAGGGCGGCTTCAATCTGACAAGTTCTTCCGGCAAAAGCAAACGGCTCTGCTCCTTCCATTCGCTCTCCTCTCACATGCGCATCCACAACGATTCCCGGAATGCCAACACCTCCTGCCCGAATCTTTTCTGCGAAAATTCCTTGTGGACAAAATGTCACTTCCAGCATCCCGTCCATCATTTGTTGACCTGCCTCGGGATTGGAGCCAATATGTGTGGTTATTAGCCGCCTCACCCGTCCATGACTGATCAGCTTTCCGATTCCGATTTCCGGATACCCCGCATCAATTCCAATGAGTGTCAAGCTTTGCACGCCTTTGTGCAAGATCGCATCAATCATGTGTGCCGGGGAGCCTATCGTGCCGAATCCGCCATACATCAGCCGGGTGCCATCCTGAACATGCTCCACTGCCTGTTCGTGCGTCACCAGTTTTGATAACATCGCATGCATTTCCTTATCTCTTATTCTTGGATAAATCGCTTACGTCCCACTATGTAATAGCAACTCTTGTGCCAAGCCTCAAAACGGCAAGAAAACGCGATCAAGCTAAAAGCCATTCTGATTGCTGAGTCGAAATAGACTCACTTTTGAAGCGAAAAGGTAGGAAAAGTCTAACTTTTCGCTCGAATCGATTTCGACTCAACTAATTTTAAATTCGACTCACTATACACGATCAATATCATCTTGTACAATCAGTTGAAAAACCGGGGAGCTACTCAACATGGAAAAAGCTGCGGAGATACTAGCACTGTCTTCTGTTGATCGTTTAATTGACATCCTGAACACACTGGCAGATGGCATATTCATCGCTGATGCACAGGGAACTACTTTATGGTTAAACAACGCGAGTGAAAACCTGTGTGGTCTACCAAAAGCCGAACTCATCGGGCAAAACGTATCCGACCTCGAAGAAATGGGGATTTTCAGCCCTTCTGTCACCCGCTTGGTTTTGGAAACGGGAAAACCGACCACAACCATTCAGCTCGTCAATAATAAGGGGAAATTCCTAGTAACTGGACACATCATCCCGGATGAGGAGGGGAGACCAGAGCTGATCGTTTCCCACTCACGCGATATCACTGAGGCAGCCCGTGCCAGTTCACAGCTGGAAGAGACAGTCGCTTTGCTTAAGCGGTACAGCGAAGAGATTCAGCACATGAAGTGGGAAGCAAGCCAGAGCTCCTCCCAAACCTTGATAGGAAACAGCCGATCCTACCTCGCTCTGCTGGAATTAATGAAAAAAGCAGCCCCTGTCGACACGACCGTGTTTATTACAGGAGAAACAGGTGTAGGAAAAAGCTATCTTGCGGAGCAAATCCATCAGTTGAGTGAGCGAAGCAGCGGGCCGTTTGTCCACGTCAACTGTAGCGCTATTCCCGAAACCTTGATCGAATCAGAGCTGTTCGGCTACCACAAAGGGGCCTTTACGGGGGCGAGTCACTCGGGGAAAATCGGATTAGTGAAAATGGCGGACAAAGGGACGCTTTTCTTGGATGAAATCAGTGAGCTTCCTTACCACTTGCAATCGAAATTATTGCTGCTTTTGCAAAACAAAACATTTATGCCGATTGGTGGTACGAAAACATACACGGCTGACATCCGCATCATAACAGCAACCAATGCCAACCTTCAGGAACTTGTGCGATTGGGCAAATTCAGACACGATCTGTACTATCGTCTTAATATTTTGCCAATCAATGTTCCGCCATTACGGGAGAGAAAGGACGATATTTTCCCGTTACTCCATCACAACCTACAGCGATTCAATAGCAAGCATAACCAGAAACGGCGTTTTTCCCCGGAAGTGCTGGATGTCTTGCATCAATACGAGTGGCCTGGAAATGTGCGGGAGCTGGAAAATTTGGTAGAGCGGATCGTTATTACGTCCAAGCTGGATGAAATCCAAGTCAGTGATTTGCCGGAAGAACTGCGGAGTATTCGTGAGCTGGAGGAAGGGATTCTTTCACTCGGTTCTCTTTCTCTTACAGAGCGGATGGAGAAAATTGAGGTGGAATTTATTCTGCAAGCATTGCGTACACACAAAACGACTCGCAAAACAGCAGCGGGCCTCGGTATAACCCAGTCCCTACTTATGCGGCGGATTAGAAAGTATGGGATTCAACTGGATTCTGAGGATGAGTGAGACAACATAGTGCAGGAGAAGAAAAAGCGCAGTTCTCTTCGGCTCTGACACGCCCGCAAGGGGGATTGACTGTCCGTCTCCACTTCAAAAAGGGGACCGTCGAGCCAAAGCCACCCTACGGGCGGACGTATCTCAGGGAAGAAGTGTTCGACAACCGGGTCCCCTTTTTGAAGTTCCGACTGGGTAGGCGTTGTCAAGGTCTGCGAGTCCTGCGCTTTTTCTTCTCACCAGCTTTGTTGGTTCATCGGTTCCTTTTAAACGAAAGATCCTCGTAAGTATAAACTGAGAGATAATCTTCGCAACGTACAATGCTATAGTTGATCGTCCCTTCAAAATGTAAATGCTACTTATCCGATAACTTGACTACAGCAAACCTTTGGCGTGGCGTTAGTGCTTATACACTCTTATTGATAAAAAAGGAGCGCTATCTCGCAGCGCTCCTTTTCTATCTTGGATTACTCCTCAATCTTCTTTGCTTTTTTACCAAACCACGTATTTGCAACCAGTTCGACTACTTGCTTCGGCAAAGATTGTGGTGCTTGTATTTCTGTTCCAGCCTTGTCCACTGTGCGGTACAGCAAAGCTTTGTCATCTGCTGGGTCAGACATGGTTTGCAGTGTCCATTCACCGATTTGTCCGGCGGTTGTCCACTCCTCGATCATCAGCTGATATTCCCCTGGAGCCAGCTCGATGTAATCCTCGTCTGTCACATCCACAATCGCATATCCATCATGCTCGATTTCAGCATCGTATGTATTTCCGTTCGCCGTTTCGTACAGAGCGAGCTCCTCTGGGTTATTCAAGTTTTCTGTCAGATGAGTAAAATCCGCAATCGTCACCTTAATACGCTTTTTCATTGGTACCCCTCCCGTGTTGAACACATCATTTCACACTCTACCATAACATGGTCAGCCCTGCCAATTGTCTATGAGCAGACGAACATGTTTGATTTCTTCACCATGGCCCCCTTCTGAGCCTCTCGCCGTTTCCAAAACGATGGGAAGTCCTTGCAATTCGGGTGTTTGCAAAAAAGTGGCAATGGCTGCATCACCGATCATCCCTTTTCCGATAGAGGCATGCCGGTCTCGAAAGGAACCACTCGGATAAACAGAATCGTTTAGATGAACGGCCCGCAAGCTCGTAAAATATTCAAGCTCTCGCATCCGATCGGCTACTTCTCCCCAATCATTCCCTTTCCACAATCCGCTGGCAAATGCATGACACGTATCCAAACAAAATCCAACTTTCTGTGGCTCAGCAAACAATTGTCGAACCTGCGTAAGCTCTTCGAGTGTCGTGCCCATGCGGTTGCCTTGTCCGGCATTGTTTTCGATTAACAGCTGGGCTTTCCCATTCCAGCCATCCAGTATTTGATTGACCATCTGGATCATGAATTTGTAACCGGCAAGGACATCAGCGCCTTTATACTGGCCAAAGTGAACGACCACGCCCAACGCTCCACAAGCTTCGGCAATTTCAAGGTCATTTCGCACGGAGCCCACTGTGACGGCGAATAGTTCCTGCTCCTCGACGCAAAGATTCACCGGGTATGGCGTATGAGCAATCGACAGCATGCCGTTTTGCTGACAAAAAGCACGACAACGCTCTGCATCCCGAGCATCGAATGGCTTGATGCCTAAGCTACGCGGGTTTTTCGGAAAAAATTGAAAGGATGACGCGCCTTCATTGTATGCCGTTCTCGCCGCCTCCCCGTACCCATGACGAATACTGACATGACAACCGACTTGCAAAATAATCCCTCCTCTTACTCGCTTCTTCTCATTTTTCCCTCTGTCCTTTTTCTCAATCGAGCACTTGCACTTCCCTTTCAGATCGAATAAACTAAAACTAAACCGAACGTTCAGTCTAGATTAAGGAGCATTTCAATCATGTCAAAGCGCCGTCTCGATGGGGAGAAAACCAAACAACATATCGTAGAGAAAGCCACCGAGTTATTTTCTCAGAAAGGCTATTCAGCCACTTCCATTGAGGACATTTGCCAAGCAACTGGAGCGAGTAAGGGCAGCCTCTATTACCACTTCAAAAACAAGGAGCAGTTGTTCCTGCATTTGCTTGAAAAGCAGTACAACGAATGGGTAGATCTATGGCAGGAAAAAGAAAAAGAATTCGAGACTTCCATCGATAAACTGTACGGCTTAGCTACTTTTTTCTTGGAGGACTTTTTGTCCCACCCTCTAAAAAAAGCAGGCGAAGAGTTCTCCGGCAGCCAGCTCGCCGATCCAGCCATTTTGGAACAAGTGCTGGAAATGCTCAGCTCCTCGTATACCCTCTATACCTCAATCTTCCAAGAAGGAATCAATCGAGGCGATTTTGCCCCATGCGATCCTGAAGAAATGGCGATGATACTAGAAGGGCTTATGAACGGAATCATTAATGTAGGTTATCAGATGGATGATGAGCGTCTTCATGCTCTGCTGAAGAGGAGCATTGACGTTTTGCTGCATGGCATTGTTGCCAAGTAGCATTTTTTTCAACTTTAATTAGACCGGACGTTCGGTATAACCTTTCGGGAGTGATATGACCTATGAAAGGTCTTTGGGGAAACAAAGTTTTTCTTACCGTCTTTATCACGGATACATTAGAAAATATCGGTATATGGATCCGTAACATGGCCTTGCTCTACTATGTAATGGAAACGAGCGGCAACAATCCGACCGCGGTATCGCTTTTGACCGCTATCGAACTCGCGCCGATCTTGGTTTTTTCGATTATTGGCGGAGCATTGGCTGATCGCTGGAATCCAAAACGAACGATGATAGCCGGGAACCTGTTAAGCGCCCTCTCTGTTTTGGTCATCGTGTATTTGCTCTGGCAAGGGATGTGGATCGCTGTATTCTTTGCGACATTTATCTCAGCTGTCGTGTCGCAGTTCTCCCAGCCTTCTTCTGCCAAGATGTTGAAGCGTCATATTCCTGATGAGCAAATGGCAGCAGCTGTATCTATTTCACAAAGTACGGGTTCTATTTTTCTACTGGTTGGCCCGATTGTCGGTACCTTCTTCTTTGAACATTGGGGCATCTACCCTTCCCTGTTGACGATGGCTGGCCTCTTCCTCGTCGCGGCATTGATTCTCTTGACGCTCCCTACCTCATCTGCCACTGCAACAGAGGAAGACGGAACTCTCCTTTCTGAGATTAAAGCAGGTTTTGCCTATGTAAAAAAGCGACCAGCCTTGCTGGGGATTGCCATTACCTTTTCGTGTCTGGGGCTATCCTCGGGTTTTATTAATTCGCTTGAAGTATTCGTCGTCACGGATCGTCTTTTACTCTCCAAAGAAGCCATCCAATGGTTTACCGCGTTAGACGGATTGGGTATGTTGTTGGGCGGTATTTTGGCTTCTGTTTATCTGGAGCGCATGAATAGTCGCTGGGTTATTACAAGTGGATTGATATTCTTCGCTCTCTCCGTCGCCGTAGAAGTTCTCTCTGTTTGGGTATACGTAACCGCAGCAATGCGCTTTTTCACCGGAATTGGGATGGCATTTTTACAGATTGCGATCAGTATGTTCATGATCAAGCTCGTGGATGAGGCGTATATCGGACGGGTGAGTGGAACGATTTCCCCCCTCATGGTCGGACTCATGATGGTCGGCTCCTTTGTTGCAGGTCCGCTCATGCAGATGACCTCGTTGATTACCGTATTTTTGATCGCATCTGTCATCCTTCTGATCGCTGCATGGGGATGTACGCGAATCAAGTGGGATTCGGCAGAGGTTACACCAGATGGGGCGAATCAACCTTTCGAACAAAAACAAGCGCAAACGCTATCGTAAGAGGCTGCGCCCAAGCAAAAAAGCTGTCCACGAATCGGACAGCTTTTTCTAGCGAAATGCTATGTTTTCACAATGAGGAGTGGTGTTTTCGTACGATGAATCGTCTTAAATGTAACACTTCCAAGCAATGTCCCTGCAACCGCACCTTGGCCATGATGACCGAGCACAACCAGTCCAGCGTCGATTTCTTCAGCGGTCTGGCGAATCACAGTAGCTGGATCTCCAACTACGACCATGCTTTCAAAAGGAATCGATGCAGCTTCAAGCATCTCCTCGCAAGGTTTTAACGATTCACGTCCCCAACCTTCGAGTGTATTCATGTTATCCCAGCCTACGCCATATACACCTGCGTATGTGACTGGCGGTATGACAACGGACAGAAGTGTATAGGATACATTCGGGAGGTGCTGACCCATCTCGATGGCTTTCTTCGCAGCTTCCATCGAATGATCGGAACCATCTACTGCAATGAGCACTTTATTCCAAGGGAAGCGTTTCTCATCTGTCTCCTCTGCAATGAGGAAGACCGGAACTTTGACATCGTGGAGTGTCGGATAGCTGACACTCTGCAACAGGAAGCCTGTGATTCGGCCGTAGCCATGTGTTCCCATTACGATGGCAGCATAGTCATTCGCAGCGTGCTTCGCAATGACTTCATGCGGCTCTCCGAACTCAATTTCCAATTCATACGTGATACCTGCTTCTTCTATGATCGACAGGAATTTTTTCAGATCATCTCTTGCCTCATCCAATTGATAATCTTCAACGACTTCTCGTCCCAACCTTCTGACAACATTGCGTGAAGGGAACGGCGAGATGGCATGAAGCAATGTGATATCATGCTTATTTTTGGCGTAGGCCAGCGCGAAGCGGACCGCCTGAATGGACTGCGCTGAGAAATCAACAGGAACTAGAATACGGGACATAATGACACGTCCTTCCTCTTTTTTCATCTGGCAAATGTGTTGGTGTAGCTCTTTGTATCCATCTGCCTTGAGTTCATTGTAGCCCCGTGGGCCCTACGTGTATGTAGGGGTATTCCCTGATCTTGATAGGGATATTCCCTGATAGGGAGTCCTATTCTTTCTATGGCCTAGTCCATGACAGCTGAGATAAAGATAGTAGGCTTTTCACTCAAATCAATGTCCGTAATCTCATGATCATCGACGATCCGCCGATTCGCCTGTTGGTCTCTTCGGATAACCCGAACGACTGGGCGCGAAGGCAAGCCTCTATTTTGGTCAATGATCACACCGATCTCTCCTGTCGACAGCTTCAACGAGGTTCCTGTCGGATACATGGCAATCGAGCGCAAAAAGTGAATGACCATTTTATGATCAAAGCGTTTCTCCGCGAGCCCCATGACTTTTTCGCAAGCCTCATACGCAGGCAACGTCTCCTCTTCCGCTGAAAAAGGCGAGATGAGATTATCATAGTAGTTACAAATCGCCACAATCTTGGCGAAATCATGAATCTCATCGCCAGTCAATCCTCGTGGCTGCCCACTTCCATCCACCCATTCATGATGCTGTAAAGGAACGTGTGCGGACACAATGCTCATCTCATGTTTTTTTCGCAACAGATCAAAGCCTAGCCAGGTATGATGATTGGTTTTGCTGTTCTTTTTGTAAGCGGGTGCTTCCTTGTCGACTGACAGCTTTCCAATGTCATGCAAGAGGGCTCCGATGGCGAGCTCTTTTAATTGAGCCGTATTATAACCTAATCCTACTCCCATTACTGTCGCCATCATGCACACATTCAAGGAATGAATGTACATCGCGTTGTCGGTCGTGCGAATTTCTCCAAGATTCAAGAGCACGCGACGATTTTTCAAGGTCTCGTCGATGATACTTCCCACTGATTTTTGAATGCCTCGGACATCAAAATTTTTGCCAGTCTGCACACACGAAATCGCTTGAGATAGATTGCGGATTGCGTCCTTCCGAGTGGTCTCCGTGACGACCTCCTGCTCTTTCACTTCATCGAGCAGAGGGTCTTTGATGCTTAACATCGTGACGCCAAACCGACGCAATTTATTTATCATTCCGACAGTCAGCTGGACACCTGCATGCAAGAGCGTCAAGCCTTCGCTTGTATAAATGCTTCGAGCCAAAACGTCTCCTGGCTCTACTAGGTCTACATTCACATATTTCATGGGGTCTTTCCTCCTGATTCCATCCTCCCCTGATGCTTCTTCCCTATCTTTGCTTTGGAAAAACCTGTTTCACATGATTTTGCCGAAAAAACATCCGCGGGATCGATGTCTCCTCAGTTTTCACCTGTTCCCGCCAAGACCAAGCCATGTACAAAGCCCAGAAAATTGAGTACGAGCATCCTGATAGCCTTGTCTGTAATAATGCTCCAGCTTCTCCTCTTGACGTTCAAATCCTCGTAGAAAGGTACCCTCTGGAGGTGCGATAACAAACGCTTTGCCTTCCTTCTGCATCTCTTTGATCTGCTCTATTGCCTCGTAATAGATGCGAAAATGACGAATGAATGCTTGACACAAGCGCGTACCTCTGGAAAAAAGACGCTCGACACGCGAAAGCTTGCGCATCCACTCACTAGGCGGACAAGAAGACGTAAGCACAATAATATGCTTTTGATTGCCATCAAGCATGGACTTCATGAGAGGTACCGGATGCACGATGCCTCCATCCCATAACTTACGTCCGTTGAAGGCAACTTTTGGGGATAGAAACGGGAGACTGCATGAAGCCCGAATCACATGAAAAATATCCTCACAGTCGTCTTTCGTAAAGTAAACAGCTTCCCCTGTCGCGCAATCCGTCGTGACGACGACAAACTGTTCCTTCGCTTCGCGAAACCGATCAAAGGCGAACGGCTCCAGCTTGTTAGGCATCTCACTGAAAATAAAATCCATGCCAAACAGCGAGCGTTTCTTGATCAAATTTTTATAGTGAAAGTATCGGGGATCGCGAATGTATTTCGTATGATAAATCTTGCCCAATCCGTGCTGTCTCGCCAAGTATGCCGCCCCATTGCACGCACCTGCTGATACGGCAATCACGTACGGGATGTATAGCTCCTGCTCCATGAAGTAATCCAAAACGCCAGCAGTATAAATCCCACGGCTACCTCCTCCCTGCAAAACGAGCCCGACCTTTTCCATATCTATCACCCATTTTGATGTCGTTTTATCCGTAGTATGAATGATTGCCCAATGAAACATGCAAGACCGGATCGTGCCAATCAAAAAACGACCCTCAAAAAGGGTCGCCACTCTATCGTCTTTTTTCATCATGCTGTGCTCATCACGGATTAATCGTTACGTTTTCCCAGATGGAACTCGGATTCCCGTCAACGCCTGAAACAGTACGCGCTCATACTTCCTCTCAGCATCCGGATCAGGCCGATCCAGTAGTGTTCCGAGCACCGCCCCTAGAAAGCCGAGTGGTATCGAGACCAATCCGGGATTCGTCAGTGGAAATAAAGGCTCCGCACGAATAAGTCCAGCTACGGGATGCATAACAGTCGGTCCTAGAATGACAAGGACTACGGATGCCGTTAACCCTGTCAGGACGCCACAAATCGCTCCTCTCACGGTAAACCGCTTCCAATATAACGTAAACAATAGCAGTGGTAAATTGGATGATGCTGCTACTGCAAACGTCAGCGCAACGAGAATCGCCACGTTCATTTTTTCTGCACCGATCGCTAGCGAAATGGAGATCAAGCCCACCGCAACTGACGAAAGCTTTGCCATGGTGACCTGTTCTTTTTCCGATGCCATCCCTCGCCTGATCAGATGACTGTAGACATCATGCGCGAACGCTGAAGACGCGGAGAGCACGAGTCCTGTCACGACAGCCAATATCGTCGCAAAGGCAACCGCAGCGATATATGCCATCAAAAACTCTCCACCGAGAGCATTCGCCAAGAGCGTGACAGTCAGATTCCCCCCGAAGCCCACATTTTTCAATGCCTCGTAGCCTACAAACGTGCTCGCTCCGAAGCCGAGGAAGATCGTCATCAAATAAAAGGCACCGATGACCCAAGTAGCGGTGTAAATCGAATTGCGAGTCGTCTTTGCGTCTTTGACTGTGAACAACCGGGAGATAATATGGGGGAGTCCGGCGGTACCGAGAATCAAAGCCAAATGCAGGGAGATCGTTTCCAGCGGATTATGAAGTTGATTACCTGGCTGTAAGAACTGTTCCTGAAGAGGTGTAATCGTACTCACATGGGAAAACATTTCGGATAAGCTCCAATCAAAACGGGCAAATACGATCAGACTTAGGATCAATGTCCCTGTCAGGAGCAAGATCGCTTTAATAATCTGAACCCACGAGGTCGCCACCATCCCGCCGAACACCACGTAAAATGTCATCAGGCTCCCGACGATCAGGACCGCCGTATCGTAACGGATTCCTAATAAATAATGAATGAGAGCACCAGCCCCAACTAATTGCGCCAACATGTAAAAAATCGTAATTAATAGAGTCGTACAGGCAACAACGCCACGCAGCCAAAGACTGTCAAACCTGACGGCAATCGCGTCTGCCAGCGTATAGCGTCCCAAATTATGCAACGGCTCCGCAACTAAAAACAAAATAATCAGATAAGAGACAAAAAAGCCTATCGCATACACGAACCCGTCAAAGCCGTACATCGCAATCGTTCCCGCAATCCCCAAAAACGAGGCAGCACTCATATAATCGCCCGCAATGGCAATGCCATTTTGTAACCCGTTCAAGCGATTTCCTGCTGCATAGAAGTCCCTCGTCGTTCCTGTCTGTTTGGCAGCCGAATAAGTGATAGCCATCGTTCCAATAATGACGGCAAGGAAAAAGATGATCGTCGTCACGGACAATACCTCTCCCTTCTTGCAAAAATGAAAAAAGACCAGGGGTTAACCCCAGCCTTCTCTTCGTGGCATGAGCTTCCTATGTTTACTGTTTCTACGCTGAATCTTTCATTCCTGTATTCGCTTTCACCAAAATTTCATCGTACTTCTTATCATCACGGGAGCTAGACAACAAGGTTCCGATCCATGCTGCCAAAAACCCTAACGGGATCGAGACAATACCCGGATTCGGCAATGGGAACAGCGCTTCGCCGACCAAAATGGCTTTTCCAGCCACAGGATTCCAAACGTTCGGACTCAAGGCAACCAGAATGAGAGCGCTGAACAGTCCGACGAGCATCCCGCTAATTGCTCCTGCCGTATTGAATCTTTTCCAGAAGATCGTGAACAAAATCACTGGTAGATTTGCACTCGCCGCTACTGCGAAAGCCAGAGCAACAAGGAAAGCCACGTTCAGATTTTGTGCAAACAAGGCGAGCAGGATAGAGACAATCGAGACTCCGACAGACGCCCATTTGGCCATCTTCATTTGTTCCTTTTCTGTTGCTTTTCCTTGGCGTAATACGTGTCCGTAAAAGTCGTGCGCAAAGGCAGAAGCCGCAGTCAGCACCAGCCCAGCCACTACTGCGAGAATGGTAGCGAAGGCAACCGCAGATACGAAGGCGAACAAAAAGTTACCGCCGAGTGCTTGCGCTAGCAATGGAGCGCCCATGTTACCAGCTGGGTCCATATTGCCCGCTCCGACAAACGCTGCCGCACCGAAGCCGAGGAAGATCGTCATGACATAGAAGACACCAATGATCCACGTTGCGTACACAACCGATTTGCGAGCTGTCGTGGCATCTTTTACTGTGAAGAAACGAATCAAAATATGCGGCAATCCAGCCGTTCCGAGCACAAGCGCGAGATTCAATGATATCGTATCGAGCCCCACTTTAAACTTGTTGCCAGGATTGAGGAATTGCTCTCCCAATGGTGTCGCCAGCTTCATTTGCTCGAACATTTTCAAAAGATTAAAATCGAATTTGGCGAAAACCATCATAGAGATAATGAATGTCCCAATCATTAACAAAACGGCTTTGACGATCTGCACCCATGAGGTTGCCGTCATCCCGCCGAAGACGACGTAGATGGTCATCAATGCCCCTACGATCAATACGGAGGTCGTGTAATCTAGACCCAACAGTAGCTTGATCAAGGCGCCTGCTCCGACTAATTGCGCGATCATATAAAAAATCGAGATGGCAATCGAATTGAGAGCAGCGACACCACGAACCTTTTTATTGTCAAAACGCGCGGCTATCATATCAGCCATCGTGTATTTTCCTAAATTACGCAAAGGCTCTGCTACCAAGTAGAGCACTACGAGATACGCGACAAGAAAACCGATACTGTAGAAGAAACCATCAAACCCGCTCAACGCAATCATCCCGGCAATTCCAAGAAAGGAAGCAGCGGACATGTAATCTCCCGCAATCGCAAGGCCGTTTTGCCAACCTGTTAAGCCTCCTCCAGCGGTGTAAAACTCACTAGTCGTATTCGTCTTTTTCGACGCGTAAAAGGTGATGACAAGCGTCAAAAGAACAATGACGAGAAAGAGTAAAAATGCAGTAACGTTCATTAGCCCCTCCCACCTGCCTCTCGTTTGATTTTCTCTACGAGTTGATCAAACTGCTCTGCCCGCTTGGTGTACAGGATACAGAGACCCCATGTCATGACGAACTGAGCAAAGGCAAATACCCACGCCCACGAAATGGCCCCAAATGCTGGTTGATTCAGTACGGTGAAGTAGGAGGTTAATATCGGAAGGGTAAAGTAAAATACAAAGAAAAAAATAGAAGATGGCAAAATAAACGCTTTTTTTCTTCTCAAAAGCTCTTTGAACGTGGCTGACTGAATCACTGCGGCATAATCAACAGCATCCTTCTTCTGATCCTCGGCTTTTTTTGCCGAAGCGGATTTGCCCATAGGAACCTCCCCTTTATCAACCGAAATGTAAGCGCTTCCTACATTGTAGAGAATCCTTTTTTATCCGTGTATTTTTCTGCGTAAGATGTCGGGGAGAGTGTGTCAGTGGCAGATTTTCAACCATGATCTGCAAACCATGGATCACCTGGCTTACTCCTCGAGACGTTTGAGCAAATCCTTGGCGGAGGTCCGGGATACGGGAATACGCGGTCTTCCTTCTCCCTTCAAAATCAGGTTGTAGGCACCGTTGAACCATGGTTCGAGCTCGCTTACGAATTGAAGATTGACCAGATAGCTTTTGTGGGTACGGAAAAAGTCGTATGCAAAAAGCTTCTCAGCCAGCTGTGTCAGGGTCATCCGCGTCGAATAGGTAGCCGTTTGGGTGACGATTTGCACATATCGCTCCTCCCGCACCGCATAGACAATCGTCGTTGGATCAATGACCACTAATCGGCTGTTGTCTTCTACCAACAGCTTCGTTCGTTTTGTCTGGACAGGCTCTACTTTTGGCTTGACTAGACGCTCTCGGATTCGTTGCATCGTTTCCACCAGCCGTTTGGGCTCCGTAGGCTTCAACAAATAATCGACGGCGTACAGCTTAAACGCATCGATGGCAAATTCCTCATACGCGGTACAAAAAACGATGAGGGGGTGCTGCTTACGCGAAGCCAGCATTCTCGCTGCCTGCGCTCCTTCCAGCTCAGGCATTTTCATATCGAGGAAGACGACATCCGGTTCGTGCACATCGACCATTTCCAACAGCTCTCGTCCATTGGTGGCATAGGGCAGCAGCTCTACGTCTCCTTCTTGAAGCAGTAAATAGCTCAGTTCTTCGCGTGCTAGTCGCTCGTCTTCTGCAATCATGACGCGTATTGGCATCAGGTACTCACCTCTTTTGTAATCGGAATCGTAAAGGTAATCATACTACCGCCTTCTTGTTTATTGGCAAAATGAAGTTGGGCCTCTTGTCCGCACAAGCTGATCAGGCGTTGGTTGACATTATGAATGCCAATTCCATTGCCCTCCTTACTCTCCATTGGCACCTTTCCGAGAACTGGCAGTAAGTTGTCGGGAAAACCTTGGCCATTATCTTCGATTTGAAAAGCAACGTGCACATCCTGCCGTTTCACATGGAGAATGATCTCACCGCCGTTCGTGATGTCGCGAACACCATGCTGAATACAATTTTCAAATAACGGCTGCAACGTGCCAGGGGGGATAAGGGCTTCCTCTACCCCCGCCTCAATGATGGTGCGAACGGCGAATTGCTCGGAAAATCTTATCTTGATAATTTCCAAATAAGCATGCAGGTGATCCAACTCCTGTCTCACGGTGACAAGCGGACTTGCTGTGAGCTTCAGGTTAAAACGCATGAACACGCCAAGCTGAATGGTCATATGCCGGGCTAGCTGCGGATCAATTCGTATCAAGGTCACAATTGAATTCAGCGTGTTAAACAAAAAGTGTGGTTGAATCTGTGCCTGCAGCATTCGCAACTCAGCATCCTTCATCAAGCCTTTCATTTGCTCCGTGAGAGATAGGGTCAATTGATTGGAGATCAGGTTGCCAAGCCCTTTTGCTAATGCCTCCTGAACTTTTCCTATTTGTTGCGGCCTCCGATAATAGAGTTTGATCAGACCAACGACGCTGTCCCCCTCTTTAATCGGCACGAGAATCGCTGCATGCAGGCTACAATTTTTACGCTTGCACCCGACGGTCTCTCGCGTCAATCCCTTGTCGATTCCACCGCTAAACAGAGCCCGCTTATCGAGTTCACTATGGAGCGCTTCTCCCGGATGATGATGATCAGCCCCCACTCCAACGTGCGCAAGAAGCCGTTCCCGATTTGTTACTGCAACGGCGGCTGCTTTCGTTTCTTTTTGTAAGACAAGGGCTGCTGACTGAGCTGTCTGCGGTGTAAGCCCCCTTTTCAAGTGTGGCAAAATTCTTTCCGCTATCGTAAAGGAACGCTCCGCTTCAATGGCAGCGGAACGCTCTGCCTCTTGCAAGGCAACCCGTATCATCGTCGTAAAAATCGCAATCGAAACACTGTTTGTCAGTACCATCGGAATCCCGATCACGTTGACCATGGTTCGCGCCAGCTCAGGTGGAGCGGCCATGATCAATAAAAGCGACATCTGAATAATGGGCGCGAACATGCCGATAAACATGGCTTTGGACGGAGAAATAACCCGCTCCTGCGAGAAAAAACGCGCTACGTATCCTGCCAGTAATCCCGTGATCGGGATCGACAAGCCCATCGGTGCTGCGGCGAATCCTCCCAATTGAAAGACATGAAGCCCAGCAATGACACCTGCCCCCAGGCCAACGAGAGGTCCCCCTAGCAAACCTCCGATGACGACCCCTACCAACGTAGAAGTGGCGATTATTTCGTCATGCGATAAACGAAAAATCCAAAATGCAGGGTGATAGCTCTCCCCTTGCACGACCACTCCTGCATATGTACCCGCAATCCCAAACAACCCGAACATGACGGAAAATGCGATTGACGTCCCTACGTGCAATTCGCGGTCTAAAAGCTGGCGAAACAATGATGTCCTTGTCAAAATAAATGCCAGCGTCAAAAGAATGCCCATCCTCTCAATGAGCAATAACGTAAGATTGTCCACCGCAGCCTCCCTTAGTTTAAATCTTCTATAAATTCCGCGTATTACCCTCAATTCCCTGCTGGACAGACAACCGCGCTAGGCTGATTGCATACGCTGTGTGTGCAATGCTTCAGGAGAAGGGTGAGTATGCCATGTGTGGAATTGTAGGATGGATTGATTGGGAAAAGGACTTATCTGGTGAACGTAATATGCTGCAAAAAATGACTCAATGCCTCAAGGATCGAGGCCCTGATGCAGAAGGCTTTTGGCTGACTCCTCGCGCGGCCCTCGGTCATCGTCGCCTTGTGGTCGTTGATCCTGCTGGCGGACAGCAGCCTATGTCAGCACTCAAAAACGAACATGCCTGCACCATGATTTACAATGGTGAATTGTATAATACCGAGGATTTGCGAGCAGAACTGCTTGCTTGCGGACATACTTTTCAATCTCACTCGGATACGGAGGTGCTTTTGCACACGTATTTAGAGTGGGGCCCAGATTGTCTGTCAAAGCTTAACGGCATCTTTGCTTTTGCGATCTGGGACGAACGGGAACAAAGACTGTTTGTTGGCCGTGACCGTATGGGGGTTAAGCCGCTGTTTTATGCGCAAAGAGGCAGTTCATTTCTGCTTGCTTCCGAGCTAAAAGCCTTGCTCGCTCACCCCGAAGTCAAACCAGAGCTCTCTCGCGAAGGCTTGGCAGAGGTTTTCGGAATCAGTCCCGCCCGTACGCCTGGCCATGGAGTTTTTCACAATGTACATGAGGTTCGGCCCGGTGCTTATCTGCTGGTGACTCGTGATGGCGTCAAGCAAAAACGTTACTGGCAGCTCAAAAGCCACCCACATACGGATGACTTGGAGACAACTGCGGAACGTGTCAGGGAGCTAGTCACGGATTCGATTGAACGCCAATTGGTTGCAGATGTGCCCGTTTCGACCCTCTTGTCAGGCGGGTTGGACTCGAGCATTATTACAGCTGTTGCGGCAGATCATTTTCAAAAAACAGGCCGCGGAACTCTGCACAGCTACTCTATCGATTACGTCGACAACCGAAAACATTTCAAGGCGAGTGCTTTTCAACCGAATGAGGATGAACCTTATGTGCAACTCGTTACAAAGTTTCTCGGAACCGAGCACCACACGATTAAGTTCGACACTGACGATTTGATCGACTCCTTGAAAACTGCGACACTTGCCCGCGACTTGCCGGGGATGGCTGATGTGGATGCGTCCCTTTACCTGTTTTGCCGCGAAATAAAAAAAGAGACGACCGTCGTCCTCTCTGGAGAATGCGCAGATGAAGTATTTGGCGGGTATCCGTGGTTTCATCGTGAGGAACTGCTGCATGCCGGAACGTTTCCTTGGTCGAGAGTGACGAAAGAACGTGCCTCCTGGCTATCACCTGAGCTTCGTGATTGGGTCAAACCCGAGGAATACGTTGCCATGCGATATGAGGAATCTCTCGATGAAGTCCCGCATCTTCCAGGGGAAGACCCAATTGAAGCGCGCCGTCGGGAAATGTTTTATTTGAATATTACGTGGTTCATGAACACGCTGTTGGATCGCAAAGACCGAATGAGTATGGCAGCCAGTCTGGAAGCGCGCGTCCCGTTTTGTGACCACCGCATCGTGGAATATGTCTGGAACATCCCATGGGATATGAAGACGCACGGGAATCGGGAAAAAGGAATTTTGCGAAAAGCCATGGAAGGAATCTTGCCTGATGAGGTTTTATATCGCAAGAAAAGCCCGTATCCGAAAACACACAATCCCGCCTATACGGAAGCCGTTCGCTCTTGGCTGCTGGATATCATAAACGACTCTTCCTCTCCACTGCTTCAACTGGTAGATGTTCCAACGATTCGAAAAATTGCCGAGTCAGATGCCCAGGCTTCAAGCATTCCGTTTTTCGGTCAGCTCATGAGTACCCCACAGTTATTTGCCTATCTCGGCCAGCTAGATTATTGGCTGCGGGAGTACCACGTTTCCATTCGTACGTAACGGTATAACAAAAGCTCCTCGCCCCTTATGTTTCGGGGGAATTGAGGAGCTTTTCGTTACTTTTTGGGTTTTCCCCGTTGCTTGCTTCTACGTACGGGTTGTGCCTTCGGGTTGAGGGGTATCGTAGCAAGAGATTGATATCTCAGATCAAACTGCTCGCCTGAGCGTTTCATGATCGTAAACGTTTTGGTTGCGCCGACTCGGATCAAACGGTAGTCCACTCTTGTTTTTTTCCCTCCCCCGCTCAGTATCGCAGCCACGGTCCGATGATCCGGCAGATTCACTTTTATTTGCAACGACAGCACAGTTGCTGGAAAAGTTGGGATGTCACGATAAGGAATACAGAGCTTTCCTTTCAGCATCCGCAAATGGAGATTCCGAATCATCACTTCCGTCAATTGCTTGCCCCAATACCGGCGGAAAATACGGGAGATTTTTCGTTTGGTGTTGTATTTTTCGGGCAATGGCGTGTAATCCACACCGTTTACGGTATATACAGGCTTTCCTCTCGGCGAATTCGCGATCTGAGTCCAGACATGCTCTGCTGAAGTAATAAACTGCTTGAGCCTCTGCAACTCATCCAAGGATTTCACCTCCTCCATAAACCGTATGGCGGTAGGCTTATGCTAGTACGCCCGATTTCAGCGTTCCACACGTAACGGACAACAATTCTGAACATACATATAAATTGCAATCATATTATCGGGATGATAGAATATAAACCGCTTTCACTTCTCTTGTCGGGAAGTGCGTTTTTTTGCCTTTTAAGTTTAGCACTATTTAATTTCTTGGAGGTTGTAATGAATTTTATCATTCCCATCGCTGGCATACTCATCGTGATCGGGTTAGCATTGCTAGGAAGCAATGGACGTAAACAGGTCAAATACAGACCGATCATCGTCATGATTGCTCTGCAATTTTTGCTCGCCTTTCTTCTTCTGCAAACCAAGTTTGGGGTTATATTCGTTTCAGCCATTTCCAAATCGTTTGAAAAGCTTCTTGCTTTTGCTGCGGAAGGAATCAATTTCGTATTTGGTAATCTGGCAAACGACGGACAAATGTCCTTTTTCCTTGGTGTATTGCTCCCAATCGTCTTCATTTCTGTTCTCATCGGTATTTTGCGTCACTTCAAGATTTTGCCGATTATCATGAAGGCAATTGGCTTTGTTCTAAGCAAAATTAACGGCATGGGTAAGCTAGAGTCTTACAACGCTGTTGCTTCTGCTATCGTCGGCCAAAATGAAGTATTCATCACGGTGAAAAAACAGCTCGGTTCCTTGCCGGAGCACCGTCTGTATACGCTGTGCGCGTCAGCTATGTCCACTGTTTCGATGTCGATTGTCGGTGCGTACATGACGATGATTGAGCCGAAATACGTTGTCACGGCCCTGTTCTTGAATCTGTTTGGCGGGTTTATTATCGCTTCGATCATCAACCCTTATACCGTGAAAGAAGAAGACGATTTACTGGAGATTCAAAGCAATGAAAAGCAGTCCTTTTTCGAAATGCTCGTCGAGTACATCATGGACGGCTTCAAGGTAGCGGTAGTCGTTGGCGCAATGCTGCTCGGTTTTGTTGCTTTGATCGCAGCTGTGAATAGCTTGTTCGGCATGATTTTCGGCTGGACGTTCCAAGAAATGCTTGGCTTCGTCTTCGCTCCTTTTGCCGTCCTGATGGGCATTCCTTTTGGGGAAGCGATGAAGGCTGGTAGTATCATGGCGACGAAGCTCGTAACGAACGAGTTTGTAGCGATGATCGAGCTGGGCAAAGTCGTATCTGAACTCTCCCCACGTACAGTAGGAATTCTTTCCGTCTTCCTTGTTTCGTTCGCGAACTTCTCCTCTATCGGCATTATCGCTGGTGCGGTGAAAGGGCTGAATGAGAAACAATCCAATGTGGTTGCTCGCTTTGGGTTGAAGCTGTTGTTCGGTGCCACACTCGTTAGTCTTTTGTCTGGTATCATCGTCAGCTTTGTTTTGTAATCGAAAAGAAGAAGTGTCCCACTGCCATGTGCAGTAGGGACACTTTTTGTATGGTTGGTTTAGCGCTTTTAAAATTTCATAGTCGAACTGGTTCAAGAAGCGAAGAAACGTTTCGTTTTCCTAAAGTTTAGCATCCCTCGTTTATATACAACACATCATTCCTTCTTAATAAATGAATGGTTTTACCGTTATCCTCCTGTATTATGGGGAAACCTTCTTGAAATTTGGGATATGGGCCATTTGTTCTTCTCCTGCATGAAACGGTATGATGCTTGCGCTTTCCGGGATTCTGATTCTTGAGATATGAATTCCTTCCAAACACTCGTAGCACAAATCAAAAAATATCCCACTCTCTTCTCTGGATCTCCAATGTATCATAACTGACGCTTTCACTCGTGCAAATTTGACAATTCATTCTGGGTACATGGGGAACCGTCTCCTCCATGACCACTACCAAACTCAACCATTGTTTGAATATAGGATTAATCATTGCCCACTCCTTTCTTTCGTACAATCCTCGTTCTTTAAGGAGTATACTCACTCATCATGTTCGGTCCATAAAATCCTCCGCTACCCTAATATCTTTTGAAAGTTGTAATTCTGGATATTTTCTGTCCACTCGCTTTATACATTCGATAAAATCCCGACTATTCACTCTTGCTGAGATATCCTCAAAAATTTCACTAAGCCAATAAGCTTCTTGCTCTGTGCAAGCCTCGAAGAACTCGATGGTTTCTAGAGTGTTGGCACTCAAAAGCTCTGTTAGCCTTTCCCAGAAATCATATCCCTTTGGATCATTCAGGTGAAGTTCTGACCGTTCTTTTATGAGTTGCTTTATTAGATTGGAATCAAGCATAAGACGCTTCCTCCCCTTTTTGCGGTACATTCACGAAAAAATGGAACAGCGAGTGCCGTTGCAGTAAGGGCACTCGCTGTTTGTTATCGGACGATCTTTTCTACATCAACACGTCCAGAGAAAAACGTCGCGCCTCCACCCATATCCGCGATTCGGTCTGGTGTGAGGGCATTTACATAATGCTTCGGACCTTCGTTATCTGCCCATAAGCCTTGACTCACGACGACACCCGTTAGAACATTTTCTCCGACAGCTGCCACGAGCTCGCACTCTCCCCGCTCATTCCATATGCGGACGGTATCTCCGTCACTTATGCCTGATGCAGACGCATCTGCCACATTCATATGCAAACGTGGTATTTTCTCCATTTTCTTATGCTTCTCATTATTCGAGAACGTGGAGTTCAAATAATTGTGATTCGGCCCCGGCACAAATAAATACGGGAAATCCCCATCATTCTCCAATGGCGTGTACGTCGGTAATGGGGGCAGCCCTCGTTTTGCCATTGCTTGTGAGTAAAGCTCAATTTTGCCACTTGGGGTGGGAAGGTGTTCCAAAAAGAAAGGTTCCAAATTTGCTTTGGCATATTGTTTTTCGACCAAAGTTTCATACGTGATTCCTTCCAGATGAGGATTGCCGTGCCCCTCCAACGCCTGTCTGACCATCTCTGCATCACTGTCTTGAAAAGCAGGTTCGTCATATCCCATGGCGGCAGCCAGCAAGCGGAAAACCTCCGTGTTGGACTTGCTCTCTCCAAATGGGGCGATCACCGGCTGCTGAAGCTGAATGTAATGATGCCAATACGACGTGTAAAAATCCGTATTTTCATAGGAAGACGTCGCTGGCAAAACGATATCGGCATAAAGAGCCGTCTCCGTCAAAAATAAGTCATGTACGACTGTGAACAAGTCCTCTCTCGCCAAGCCTTGCCGCACTTTGTTTCCATCCGGTGCAACAATGGCTGGATTGCTCGTATAGACGAAGAGCGATTTCACCGGCGGCTCTGCATCGAGCAACGCTTTTCCAAGCTCATTCATATTGATGACTCTCGTCTGTTTATTGACCAGCAAATCTGGCCGCTGCACGGCAAGCTTGTTGTGCTCCAAGAAACCTTTATTCCCTTTATTCGCCCCACCACCTTTAACGAGCCACTGCCCTGTTAGGGCCGGAAGACAAGCTATCGTCCTTACACACATTCCACCATTGTCGTGATGCTGAATGCCGTTTCCAATGCGAATAAAGGATGGAGAAATGGTGCCATACATTCTTGCCAATTTATAAATATCGTCGACAGGGACACCCGTTATGGATGATACGGTGGCAGGATCGTAGGTGCGTACATGCTCCTTGAGTTCTTCATGTCCTACTGTGTACTTTTCCATAAAGGCTGAATCCACCAAGTTTTCTGCAAAAAGCACATGCATGATGCCCAGAGCCAAAGCCGTATCTGTTCCGGGTAAAATCGGGATAAACCAATCAGCCCATCGACCCGTCTGATTTTTATGGACATCAATCACGACGATCTCCGCCCCATTTTTTCGAGCCTGTTCCGCGAACACCACTTGATGCATGTTGGTGCTAACCGTATTGATCCCCCACATGATGAACAGCTTGGAATGTACAGTGTCTTCCGGATCTGTCCCAAAGGCTCCGCCCATCGTGTAGCTGTAGCCTACAGCCCCTGCACTGTTGCAGATCGTACGGTCAAGTTGACTAGCCCCCATCCGATGGAAAAGGCGGCGATCCATTCCCTCAACACTAATCCGCCCCATGTTCCCGTAAAAGCTGTAAGGCAAAATGCTCTCGGGACCGTCTGAATCGATCAAGGCACGCCAGCGTTCGGTTATGGTAGTGATGGCTTCTTCCCAACTGATTCGAACAAACTCCCCGCTCCCTTTTTTGCCAATACGCTTTAACGGATGCGTGAGTCGCTTGGGATCGTAAATGCGCTCAGTCATGTTGCGGACTTTGTTGCAAATATTCCCCTTCGTCACCGGATGATTCGGGTCCCCTTCGATTTTGACGATTTTCCCGTCTTTTTTATGAAGGAGCAATCCACATTGGTCCGGGCAATCAAGTGAACAGACTGCTGGAAAAACACCGTTTTCCTGGGTCGTATAGGTCATGGAGGTTCCTTCTTTCTCATAACAGTAATCGCTTCTATACGCTATTATAATCGATTGAAAAAAGAAGGCACTACCCCTGCGCGAATGATAAGTTCATGAGTTTTATTTTTATATACCAATCGTCTCATTACGATTTCTAATGGTCCGTTCCGCTTGTATTTTTCTAAAATTGTGGCCAGTAGCAGAGAGAGAATCCATATTCCAACCGCAACCAAAGCAGCCATTCCGTTACTACCGCGTCCCCCTAAATCAAGTGCTACTGGCGACAAGAATAAAACCAGCATCGCCTCATTCCATACATAGAATGTTAAGGAACGTTTTCCTAAAGCCATAAATGACTGGAGTAAAGGCCCCGCTTTTTTTACCTTTGCCCCAATAATTCCAAAGAAAGCCGCGTAGGCTAATCCTCCAGCAATTCCAGTTAAAATGTGGAATCCATAAACGAAACCAGCGAGAAAAAAGCTTGGGTTCCATATGCTCCCAATAAAGGTTACAGGCAATGCTCCTAGTATGGAAACAGCTAAGCCGATCGTTGTAATAATAGAAAGTGTTCGTAACTGTTGCTCGGGCTTGGTTAATAATTGATAGTTGGCAATCCACATACCCAACAAAACGGAAGGAAGAATCGGAAACATACCATGAATAAAAACGGGAACAAACGGAAAATAAGTCAAGCTTAGTATCAGTGTGCTCAGATAGGTGTCTGTAGCTAAAACCTCTGGAGGAAACCCATAATCTCCGATGGATTCCATCGTGAAGCCCCACATTATCGGATTTGCGATGATATAAAATACCGTGATAACAATAAAGGTTCGGATCAGAGTCTTGATTTCACGTGTTAACAGCCAACTGACGAGAAGTCCAGCTACCCCGTAGGCCATTAAAATATCTTGACCGCCAATGATCACCACTAAAACGGCTCCAAATACAATCAAATACCAGGAACGGCTACGGACTGCCTTTAAAGCATCTTTTTCTCTTTTTCCTTTCGCCATTTGACTATCAAAAGCCAGTACCAAACCATAACCAAATAAAACGGCAAACATCGCTCTCGCTCTGTTATCGATGATGAACATACCAAAAAGATTGACAACTTGATCAAAGAAATTCTGACTTTCCATTCTGTGAACGATCCCGGGTTCCAAAGCGTACAGATACAGTGGGGCATGCGCGAGTACAATAAGTAATAACATAGCGCCTCTGGCCAGATCTAATGAAACGGCACGTTTTTTTGTCTCCGCCGTTTTCATATGAGGTAAAGCGGACATACGATCCTCTCCTTTGTTCATTGCCAAAAGTTCAACGGTATCGTTAGACAATGAGCTTCATCACCATTTTTACGAGCTCAACAGCGTATTGCTCCATGGGTATAGATGAATTTGGCTTAAGCATTCTTTCTTCGATTGCCCCGATAATAAAAGATTCGACTATTTCTGTTTGAAAGGATGACGTAAATTCCCCATTCTGTTGGCCTTCCTTGAGAATATCCACTAATATCGTTCGTAGTCCGTCCTCTTCCTGTTCTTCTTCCATCCTGTAATAAGGCACCCCATTTTCATTCCGAGCAGTAAAGACAATCTCAATCAAGGCAATCGTATGTTTATAATGGGTTTCTTGATAGGTCAGATGTGCCTTTATAAAAGCTTCCAGTTTTTTCGTTGCAGAATGTGATAACACAACGTTCATACGAATAAAATCAAGTCGCTTCTCTACTAGAAACTGTAAAGTATGATTCATGAGATCAAGCTTGTCATGAAAGTGATAAGAAATAAGTCCCGTGCTGATCCTGGCTTTTTTTGCTACCTTCGTTAGGCTTAAGTTGTGATAGCCGACCTCTTCTAATGTATCCATACATGCAAGAACAATCTGCTCTCTTCTAGCCTCGGCAATAAAAGAATCAGTCATTATTATTCCACTCCTGATGCTCATTTTTGATCAATTAATCAAAAAATTGATTGATCGACCAAATTGTATGAAGAATAGTTTCATTTGTCAAGAAGACCCCAAGACAATAAAAAGGACACCATCAGTCGATGGCGCCCCTTTGTTTCCGTTCTCAGAAATCCCAATCCAGCAAGTCCTCCAACAATTCGCGGGAAAATGCTAATTGCTCCGGTGTGTATTTATCCAGAAAGCTCTTAAAACGCTGTTCAATGTCCTGATGCAACTGGTGATGAATCTTGTACAGCTTCTGACCCTTTGCAGTTAGCCGATAGTACACTTCTTTCTTATTATCAACCAGCTGTTGCCTTTTAATTAAATCAAGCTTCCATAGCTTTTTGCTGATCCGTGTTATGGATCCTTTCGTTAAATTGACTTTTTCCGAAATCGTGGTGACATTGATGGGACCATGATCCCCGATACAGGCAATGAAATGAATTTCGGATAGGGTAAGATTTAGCTTCATCCCCATCTCGGATTCCAGCTTCTGCATCTCCTCTGCCATTCGCGCAGTCAATTTGCTTTCTCGCAGCTCTTGCTGCGTGACTAGCTGTATGTAAAGCTGTATGATCCGCTGCTTGGAAAGTTCTGTGCTTTGCATATCATGTCTCCTAGATTACCATCTCATCTCGCCTCCATTATATACTGATTGTTTCGAGAAAAACAATTTTATTTTGTTTTTCGCAAAACAATTCCGTTTTCAATCAATCATGTCCGCACCAGTAGGAGATTCCTTTCCGAATCGCTTCCAGCGGATTAGACTCCTCTTGGGAAACAGCCCACGCGACATATCCATCCGGTCGAATCAACGCTGTATGCACGTCATGCCAATTAGCAGCTCCCTTTGCAAGCGAAGCACGAACTACATGGACATGCTTATATTTCGACCAATCGAGAGCTTCATCCAATCGTTCATCCGAGCCGAAATGCAGCACCAGGAATGAACCAGAATGAAAAAGCTCGTATGCATTCTGGCACTCACCGTTCTCCAGACGCAGATTCAACTCTGTAAAACGTCGACCGTTCAATACATGCGACGGCATCTCCCCAACCGGTTCATACTGGACATTGAACGCAGAGATTTGAGTAGCCAACCGATAATTTGCCTCGGGTATTTGCAGCAGGTCGGACACCATATTTCTTAAAGCGATAACGGATGGGGAGAATTCCGAACTACCGAACAGCAGTGATTGCATCTGTGTATTCGTAAGTAATGCGGTATTGATGGGGAAACGCTCCGTATGATAGCTGTCCAACAGCCAATCCGGTGCCCAGCCTTTTAAATGGGCCGCCAGCTTCCACCCCAGGTTGATTGCCTCTTGCAAGCCAACGTTCATCCCCTGTCCTCCGGCTGGAAAATGAATATGGGCAGCATCTCCCGCCAGGAAAATCCGCCCTTCTCGATAACGCTGAGCTTGCAAGGTCGTATTGCCAAAACGAGTCATCCAAAACGGATCGGAAATTCCAAAATCGTCTCCAAGAATACGCAGCAAACTAGTGCGCAGTTCCTCCAAAGTAACTGGCTCTTCCTTTGGTACAGCCATTCGCTCCGTATCGATCAGTACCACCCGATGCATCCCTTTTGGCAAGGGTACAATCATGACCAAGCCTTGTTCATTAAAGTAGGAAGGAGCTCCTGATTCCGGCGGATTTTTCAAAACAACATCCCCTTGCATAGCCGTAAAGGTCGCATTCTTACCGACAAACGGAATGCCTGCCTGCTTGCGGACAATGCTGCCAGCGCCATCTGCACCGACGACATAGCTTGCTGTCAGCACAGCCTTTCCATTCGGCCCGGAAGCCTCAATCTCAACCCCATGCTGATCTTGGTGTATGGCCACTACCTCCTCTTCCCTTCGTATTTCTACCCCTAGACTTTTCGCCCACTCCTCTAGTACCTTCTCCGTGTCATGTTGGGGAATAATCAGGGTGTAGTTGGAGGAAGAATCCAAGACTGAAAAATCCAAGCGTGTATCAAGCGCAGCAAAATGCGTCGTCGAAATCGGCTTTCCTCTCTCAAGTAGTTTCGCCTTCAACCCGCGCATATCCAGGATTTCCAGTGTGCGCGGATGTACCGTGAGCGCCCGTGAATACGGAGTCGTTTCCTTTAAGCGCTCAAGTACGCACACCTTCACTTTCGCCAACGCCAGCTCACCAGCCACCATCATGCCAACTGGTCCACCACCAACAATAATCACTTCATAATCGACCTGCATTGAAATCACTCCTTTTTGTTTTGTGCGAAACAAAATAAATATATCACATCTTCTTTTCATTGAAAACGATTTTCAATTAAATACTTTTAAAGCCTATGCCAACAAAAGAAAAAGCGACCCCTTCTCCTCGAATGGAGGAAGAGATCGCCCTTTTCTATTTTCTTATCGTTTTGCTACGACAATGGCATAGACAAGACCTTGATCATTTGTCCACAAATCCACTTTGTCCTTGGAGGAAAGCTCGCTTTCTTTCATGTCCTTACCGTTGTAGTATTTGATCTTCGCGTCTTCTGTCAGCTTCAAGCTCGTCGATACGTCATCGAAAAATACGTATTTGTCTTTGTTCACACGGGATTCAATTCCGACGAAACGCACGTTTTCTTTCGCCAGCTTTCCACTGACGGAAGCAGCAATGACATCACCGTCACGATCCAGAGTCAATGTTACGTACTCAAATTGATCGACATCTTCAATCGCGTCCTCATCCGTTACATCGTACGTCTTGCCGTTAACCTCTACTTTTGCGGAAGTCACCTTGCCGTTATCGTTACGGACCTCAACAGAGTCAACCACGCCGCTTACTTTCTTAGGTGCACCTGTAATGGCCTTTACTTTGCCATCGTTGTTGAGTGTCAGCGTGTACTCGTTGTCGTTGGATGCTGCATCGCTGTCAATCGTAACCCCGGACAAGAGCTCATACACTTTCCCGTTCACGGTAATTTTGGAACCGGATTTTTTCGTCACGTATCCTTTTACCGTTTGCTTTTCCAAAGTCAGCTCCACAATGTCATTCGTGCCGACGTTGTATTTCCACGTAAGGATGCGGTGGTCATTAAACTGATCGTTTTTAATCGTCGTTGGAGATACGGAGTTGCCATCGACAGTCAGCTTCGCGTTGGTCAAGATATCGTAGGTTTTCCCGTCGATTTTCACGGTTGCCAGTTTTCCTGGGGCATACGCAGTTGTGTCTGAGACCTGCTTGTTCGTAGCTGCCCCTACACCCTGCTCTACTTTCACCAGATTTCCATTTTTGTCAAACGTAAGCACTGCAATTTTGCCGCTCGTCAACTCATCCAGCTCATCTACTTCGTCTTCGTCTACGAACAACTCTGTATCTTCATGCACCTCGTAATTGACGCCGCCAACGCGAATCAGGTTTTTGTCTGTATCAACGGTGATCGTATCTGTGAAGCTCAGCTTCGTGTAAACAAGCTCAGATACTTTGCCGTCCACATTGAGTGTCAGCTCGACCAAGTCATCTTTTTCGATGTCAGAGAACGAAGCACTCGTTGCTTTTGCCTCTGGATGCGCCTTACCTTTGACCGTTGCTTTGGAATCCAGCGTGTAGGTCGTGCCGTCTACTCTCAGCTCTTTCTTCGAGTTGGAACCGCTCACGGAAGATACTTTTTCCACGATTCCTTTTGTCGTGTTGTCGCTGATCGTGATGGACTTGATTTTGCCATTGTCGCCAACCACTGCCACAAACTTTTGGCCGATGTGAGAGCGGCTTACATTTACGCCATCTTCTACTTCCAAAACAACTTCTCTTCCATTGACGATTGCCTTGAATTTCTTTTCATCGCCTACAGCCGTTGTAAAATTAAGCCCAGTTTTCACGATTCCTTCCACGATTTCGGAGTCAGAAGTAACAACGGTGAGGAAAGCCACTCGGCCATTTTTCGTAATGTATTCGACTTGCGCGCCTACGATCAGATTGCCGTATACTTGCGCGGAATCAGCCAATTCGATTTCTTTGTTTTGTCCGACTAGCTTCAGCTTTTTGCCAGACTTGTCATACGAAGCAACTGCGCCCTTCACTACTTGCAGCTTCTGATTGGTTCCTTTTGCGCTACCATCTTTGTCGTAGTACGCGCCGTTTGCGTATACAGGCGTTTCCATAAAGCGATCCGTGTACTTCGCGACGATATCACGCGGAGCTGCTGCTGTCGGTGTTTCTTTTGCATCGTAAATACCTGCTCTGTCCGCTTCCAGCAAGTATGGGATGTACCACTCGCTTGAGCCTGATGGACGAACGTCAATCTTCAAGCCTTGTACGTAAACAGTCAATGCTTCCGCGATTTTTACATTGTTGTTCGGTTTGAAGGTTCCATCTGGATATCCCTTGATGATGCCTTGGGATACCGCAAGATTAATGTACCCAGTTGCCCAGTGATCTGCTGGCAGATCTTTAAATGCGGTCTTTCCTTGCAGCAGCTTTGCTTGCGCGTCTGTGTACCCCAGTGCCAGCACCGCAACTTTGGCGAACTCTGCTCTCGTCACTTCTTTATACGGTCTGAATGTGCCATCTGTATACCCCTTCAGAACACCCGCATAGTTCAATTTCAGAATCGCGTCTTTGTTCACGTTTCCTCCGATGTCGGAGAATGGCAGTGCCGTAGCAGCCCATCCGGTACCCGGCAGCGCAAGCGATCCTGCCAGAACCGCAGTCGCTACTAATTTTTTAAAATCCATGGTTGCTCGATTCTTTTCTTTTTTCAAAATAAACCCCTCCATCAATGTAACCGTTTATCAGTTCTTTCTCTCCAGCAGACTCTCCCATTTGAAGAAATGATGGAATAGTCCACAGTAGAACTGTTTTCTTCGGCTGAACGCTCTTTTTAGACGACACGATTTCCGAAAAAGTTTCAAAGCTTGTTCGGGTAAATCATTCCACTGCTCCTCAAACATGAATAGGTAGCGGGTTCACGATATTTCGCAGAACGTAAAAAAACCACCTGAGATCTCAGGTGGTTTTACGTTTTCATTCCAGCAGGAAATGCTATAAGCCAGGTTCTGTCTCTCCCGTGCTTCAAGCGGGGCAATCCCTCGCACTAAGAGCGGTAGCCATCTATCTATGGCATCCGAAGATACCATCCGTCCTTTCCGTTTGATTCCTTCAGGACGGTTCCCCTACCTAATTTGGGTTTCTCGCTCGCAGGGTTTACCGCGTTCCATCTTTTCTGTCGCCAGAAAAGCTACGTTTCTGTGGCACTTTCAGCGTACTCGGGCCTCAGAGAGAGCCCTTTCCACGCCGTCAGCAAGGCTCAACACCTTACTGCCCTGGCTTGCACCAGGTACGAACACTCCAGGCATCTCAGCCTGGGCGAGCCTGGACTTTCCTCTACCGCCAATCGTCGAAACGATTGCGGCAGCGACTACCCACATTTCCTGCACATCAGAATCAGTAACATTTACTCTATCACATGCCTCCTACATGGTCAACAAGCAGGATTTGGAAGGGCCATTTGTAGTACAATAGAAATGGCTACAAGGAGGTATGACGATGATAACCATTACTCCAATTGCGGCGGTACGTCTTGCACAAATGATCGCGGAAGAATCGGATGCAGAACAGCTCGGAATCAGACTCGTCCCGACTACGACGGGTTGTGGCAGCTATACATATAGCATCGCCATTACGGAAGCGGACAAACATGATCACGCCCGAGAAATAAGTGGAATTCGTTTCTTTTATCAAACACATGAGATAGACCAGCTCTCCGGGACAGTCATCGACTGCGACCCTGCAACTGGCCGCTTCTCTATTTTCCATCCGCGTCCGATGCAAACAGATTGCTCGCTTACTCATTGATTAGGAGGTAACTATGCTGCTCTTATCATTTGAAAACATCAAACCGAAGATTCACCCTACCGTTTTCCTGGCAAAAGGCTCCGTCGTTTCTGGCAATGTCGAAATCGGCGAGGATTCTTCTATTTGGTACAACACTGTGATCCGCGGGGACATCGCTCCGACCGTCATTGGAAAACGCGTCAGTGTCCAAGACAACAGCACCCTGCACCAAAGCCCGAACAACCCGCTGATCCTTGAAGACGAGGTGACCGTTGGACATAACGCCGTTTTACATAGCTGCGTGGTACGTCGCGGCGCATTGATTGGAATGGGTGCGATCGTGCTGGATCGTGCAGAAATCGGAGAAGAAGCGATGGTTGCTGCGGGTGCACTCGTTCCTCCTGGCATGAAGGTGCCACCTCGCTCGCTTGTTGTCGGCAACCCAGCAAAAGTAAAACGTGAACTCAACGAGGCAGACTTGAAAGAATTCGTACGCATTCGCCAATCGTATGTGGATAAAGGAAAGATGTATCGCCAACTGGAAGAAAGCCCGCTCGAACGGGAGTAGGAAAAAGAAAAGGGAGGTCGAGGGCGCATAAGCACCTTCTATCCTCCCTGTTTTTTATGATTGGCGATCCAAGCCGATTAACACCGCTTTTTCCTTACGAAGCATTCTGCAATCGATCTACCTCACGAATGTGCTCAAATAGCATATACGAGCGGATCGCTGTCTCTAAATGAAGCTGATCCGGTTCTTTGGTCGTGCTGTATTTTTGAAAGAAAGCCGACAGCTTGTAAAGAAAACCGAAATATTTACGCACGTAGCGATCACCGAGCATGCCAACAAGCAGTCCTGCTACCCCGCATGCGACGCTCCATTCTAAAGGTAAAAAGAATACAGACAAGATGAATCCTGTAAAAAACCACACGACCAGATTCGTCGAGCAACCGTCATTCACAATATTTGCCCGTTGAATCTCATTCAGTGCTCCTAGTGACTTCTTCCCTCCATAGCTAAACACTTTATGTTCTGCACCGTGAAATTTTTTCATCTTTTTCGGAAAAACGAAGTGAAAGCCTGCGATGTATACAGCTACCCACATCGGATCGAGGATGGCCCAGTCAGGCTTCACGATCGCTACCAGTACATAACCAGCAAGCAGGAGATGAAACAATTGATAGTACCAAGGAAAGGAGAAAAATATTCGATACCAGAGCTTCCCTATCGTTTTCAATGTGATTTTTTCTGCCCACATATGAATCACGCCGTCTTTTACTTCCGCGCAAGCCAGCACATTTCGATCATGAAAAAGCACACCACGTCCAAAAGACATCCCCATAATCATCTCGTTAGCTATTCTCCTTCCGCCCTAATGTCGTTATAATAGGTTGAGTTGTACGCAGAATGAAGGAGGTTTCACAATTGATCCGCATGGTTCCAACTACACCATTAACACCTTTACACGATCCATGGGAGCCGTTGTTCAATGCGACACCCCCCGCCTATAAACTTACCAGCGTCGAGTTTACTGTAACGAATCTGTGCAATCTCCGCTGTGAGCATTGCGCGGTTGGTGATACATTGCGATACAAAGACGATCCCGCTCTTCCTGTTGATCTCATACTCCGTCGTCTCGATGAAGCAAAAGATCTGCTTACTCTCAGTATAACAGGCGGAGAACCGATGTACAGCGAGCGCACCGTGAAAACTGTGATCGCACCTATTCTACAATATGCAGCAGATCGTGGGCTGCGGACGCAAATCAACTCCAACATGTCCATGCCGTTTTCTCGGTATGAGTTGATCCTGCCTTACATCGATGTTATGCATATTTCATGGAACTGGTCTACTCCCGAAGAATTCCATGATATTGTTTACGCAAAAGCACGGCAGCCGGTTTCAATGAAAAGAGCGGAAGCACAATTTCATGAGATGATAGAAAATGCACGCAAGCTCTCGGAAGCAGGTGTATTTGTCTCAGCCGAAACGATGCTGAATCACCGCACATGGACAAAGCTCGATACTCTCCACCGTCAAATTCAGGAGATGGGCAGCAAGCGACATGAGGTACACCCGATGTATGCGAGTGATTTTGCCCGTGATCTGGATGTCCTTTCGCTCGATGAGCTCCGTCAAGCCATACATCGGATGCTCGATGTACGTAATGAAGATTTGTGGATGCTTTTCGGGACGCTTCCGTTTTTTGCTTGTAGTTCTGAAGCAGCAGACAGGGAATTGATCAGCAGACTGCGCTCTGCGAAAAATGTGACGACTCGCAATGATCCAGATGGTCGGAATCGTCTAAACATCAACATTTTCACCGGTGATGTCATCGTGACCGATTTCGGGGATGTAGAGCCATTGGGCAATATTCAAACCGATCAGCTCAAGTCGATGTTTGAAAAATGGCAAGAACACACGCTGAATCAGAAGATCAATTGCTTCTGCCCTGCTGCTGGATGTGCAGGACCGAACCTGCTCGTTGCTAATACTTACTATCAGGAGACTGATTTTACTCTGCGAAAAGCATTCGTCTAATTGGGCACACTAGGGCGTGAGGTGATCTACCATGAGCAGACGCAAACGCCCTCTCGTTCCCGAGGCGAGAAAAGGGCTGGACGCCCTAAAAGCGCAGGTTGCACACGTTGCTGATCCTGCGCAGGCCAAATTCGAGGTCGCAGAAGAAATTCATGTCCCATTGCAGCCTGGCTACAATGGACAGTTAACCTCTCACGATGCCGGTCGAATCGGAGGACGCTTAGGCGGCAGTATGGTCAAAGAGATGGTTCGGATGGCAATGGAAGGTATGAATAAAAAACCGTAATTCTATTGTTTGGGAACCCCGCTATTTGTTGAATGCGAATGGCGGGGTTCTTTGTCGAGTAATCGAGTATTGCCAAGTCGGACACTGGCTATCAAACTGATTCCAATCAGAATCAGACCAGTGATAAAGACGTCGTGCAAAGCTTCACTAAACACCAGTCCTGCCCGCATCCGCCATTCTACGATGCTCCCAAACACACTCACTCCAATCGTCCCCCCAATGGAACGAAATAATTGCGATGTCGACATGGCAACACCCCGATCTTCCGGTTTGACAGCGCTGTGTGCTGCTGTACCGAGTGCCGGATAGATTGCCCCCATGCCTAGACCTGTGACAATCATGTAGATAACGAGCTGTGCGTTCGTTGTCTCTCCATCCATGGTGCTTAAAAGGAAGAAGCCTGTCGCCATGATGAGTAGGCTGGGAATCAGAATCGCCCGAAATGAAGCTTTTGCCATCCATCTTCCCCCAATCGTCGAAGAAATCGCTGCGGACAGCATGAGTGGGACTAAAAGGAATCCAGCCTCTGAGGGACTCGCACCGCGTACCCCTTGGACGAACAGAGGGACATATGCGATTGCACCGAACAAAGCGGCACTCACAAAGAATCCTGCGAGATTGCCATATCCAATGGCCGGAATGCGAAATAGGGAGAGCGGAAGCAGGGGCTCCTTTGCTTTGGTTTCAATCCAGATGAACAAGCCGAGAAATAAGGTACCTGCTCCCCCTAATCCGATCTTGTATTCCCTCCCCTCCATGACAAGGGACAGCAGGATGAGAATGATGGCTGCACTCAAGCTAATCGCCCCGTACCAGTCGATGACTGACTTCTTATCGTAGTGCCGCTGATCACGAAAGGCTAGCGCAATGATCAAAAAGGCAACAATACCAATAGGAAGGTTGATAAAGAAGATCCATCCCCATGGCAGATGCTCCACGATCATTCCTCCCAACGAGGGACCGAATATACTCGTCATGGCAAAGACAGCTCCGAAAAGTCCTTGAAATTTGCCTCTCTTTTCGGGTGGATACAGTTCACCCACAATGATGAATGCAACCGGCATTAATGCCCCAGCTCCCAAGCCTTGAACACCTCTCGCTGCAATAAGACCCGTCATGGAATTCGCCATGCCGCACAGGAGAGATCCTAAAAGAAACACAAACAACCCGATCAAATACATTTTTCTCGCTCCAAACAAGTCCGCCATTTTCCCATAAATGGGCATGCTCGTGGTCGATGTGAGCATATAAATCGCGAACACCCAGCTATAAAGAGATAGACCTCCCAGCTCTTTCGTAATTGTCGGCATGGCTGTTGAGACAATCGTCTGATCCAACGCTGACAAGACTAATCCCATCAGCACTCCACACGTGACTAAGCCTACGCGACGCTTTTCCTTTTCCATCTCCATCGCACTCCCCTTTTTGAAGTAGTTGATAACAGCTCCAAAAATATAAGGGAATTTTTAGAAAAAGACTAGACTTTTTCTTTCCGATGAGTTATTCTGATGATAGAGTCTGCCCCTAGGAATCACGAATGAATTATAAATAAAAACCGCCTCCATTACGGACGCGGTTTTTTTGTTTTGCCATTCATCTCAGCTTGTCGAGCTTTTTGGCACTTGCCTTACGAGGTCCAAGCATCGCCTTACCTATGTCGCCCACTTTGTTTACAGAGTCAAAAACTTGGTCGATCACATCCACCAGTTCCCGAATCTGCACCACTTTTCCATAGACGCCCATGAAATGGTGTCGGACGTTTTTTCCATTTAACCCTAGCATGGCCGCACCTCCTCTTAATCCTCTCGTATTACTTTATGCAGGATCAAGCGAAGAGGAAATTGCCAAATGTGGAAAATTATTTGGCCCTCTATCCAGCTGCTTAGCGTGGACGAGGCGTAGCGGTCGGACGCGGGCGCGGAGGTTGTGTCGGCGTAGTGGCCCGCTCCAGACGAGTGACACGGTTCTCCAACCGATCTACTCGATTATCCAGCCTGCGAAAGTCTTCACGCAGCGCATCTACTCGATTCTCCAGTCGATTCAGACGACGCTCGACATCCCCACCAGGAGCTGGTGTCGGCGTAATTGGGATGTACAAATTTTGACCAACGTAAATGTAGTAGGGATAGGCGACATTATTCACACGGATCAATTCCTGAACGGATACACCAAATCGAGCCGCAATGCTGTTTAGCGTATCTCCCGAACGGACTACATAG
Organism: Brevibacillus brevis NBRC 100599; assembly: GCF_000010165.1. NCBI lineage: Bacteria > Bacillati > Bacillota > Bacilli > Caryophanales > Paenibacillaceae > Brevibacillus > Brevibacillus brevis. Next base: position 2,251,882 of record NC_012491.1, on the reverse strand, counting down.
TTCACGAATCTCACTCCTTTTTTCTGTGATCATTCGCTATTAACCTATGCCCGCCCTGGTACACGCGCAATAAACCAATACCCATTTTGTCTGAAAATAGTCAAACACCCAGTACAAACGCCGTTACAAACCTGAAAGAGCAAGGCTCAGTCCCATCAACACTTTGAATAGACAGAAACACCCTCAAGAAACACTTCTTCTACTTGCTTCAATCCCTCTATCTCTTGTAATGGATCACCTTTTACCACAAGCAAATCTGCAAAATAACCTGGCGCTAACGTCCCAATCTTACTTCCTTGGTCCAGCACCTCAGCTGCGTTTTGAGTAGCAGCCTGGATCGCCCGAATTGGCTCCATCCCCAGCTCCACCATCAGCTTGATTTCCTCTGCCACAGGCGTAATTGGATAGCCTTCCAATACGATATCCGTACCCGTAGCGATTTTTACGCCTGTATTCATCAATTGTACGAAGTTCTCGCGATACGCCTTTTCCGATTCGATGAAAAAGGCTCCCTGCTCGATAATCTCTTCGCTCAAGCTGCCTTGATTCGCCTGTTGCTGCTCATTCCAAATATGCTTGTAATAATCAGCAATCTGGAAGAAGGTAACCATAGTCGGTACCCATACCAGTCCTTTTTCTTTCATCTGCTCTGCTTGTTCAACGGTCATAAACGTCGCATGCTCGATCGTATCAAATCCCGCATCAATCGCCATCTGGATCGCCGGTTGGAGCGAGGCATGTACACAGCATTTTCGTCCCAAGCGATGAGATTCATCAACCGCCGCATCCAGCTCCTCTTGTGTGAACTCCGGCGTTGGTGTACGATGGCTCGTCATGAGCTTGATCCAGTCTGCTCCTGCTCTTACTTGTTCACGTACGGCTGTCCGCACGTCCCACGGACCATTTGCTTCTCGCAGGGCACTCTCTAATTGCCAGCCGTGCCCCCCGGTCATAATAATCCCTTGGTTTACATGAAAAAGACGAGGGGAAACAATGAAGCCCTTCTTGGCTGCCAGCTTCAGCGTACTGCACAATCCATCCGGTGCTGCCACATCACGGATCGTCGTAACCCCCAAGGAAAGTGCCTCTTTCAAATTCGCTGTCGCCAGTAAAGCCACGAGTCCGTCGTTGTTGCGATACTCAGCGGAGTCTGGTTTGCTCCACCAATACCCGATGTGAACATGTAAATCGATCAAGCCTGGCAAAATGGAGCATCCGCTGTACCGCTTTACCTCTCCTCCCGATATGGAATCCGTAAGCTCCGATTCTGTCCCCACTGCTACAATCTTTCCACGCTCATCAATCCCGACAGCGCCTTGTTTGATTACATGCTCTCCATCTCCGATAATGACGCGATCAGCAATCAACCATTTCATTTCTGTCCCCCCTGTCAAAAATGAAAATCCATCTGTCCGCAATCGTGGCTAGTTCCTCGAAAGTTCATCATCTATCCGACTATTTCCTTCTCCTCTTTCGTCTAGTTTGAAAAAAAAAGCCTCCGGCAGCACGTGAAGTGCGCCAGAGGCTTTCGTGTTACATTCCTTATTTAAATACAGGTGCAGCAAACTGAGCCAATTTCTCCGCGGAAGACTTTTCCACATCCGCGTGCAAGCTGTTGCCATGGGAATCCATGGTGACGATTGCTGCGAAGCCTTTTACGCGCAGATGCCACATCGCTTCTGGAATACCGAATTCCATGAAGTCGACACCTTCTACTTTTTCCAAGCATTCTGCATAATACTGAGCCGCTCCACCAATCGCATTTAAGTACACAGCGCCATGCTCGTTCAATGCTTTCAGGGTTTTCGCACCCATTCCACCTTTTCCGATAACGGCACGGATTCCAAATTTCTTGATGATTTCGCCTTGGTATGGTTCCTCGCGAATGGAGGTAGTCGGGCCAGCCGCTTTTACATGCCACTCGCCTGCTTCGTCCTTCAGCATGACTGGACCGCAGTGGTAGATGATGCCACCGTTCAAGTCCACTGGACAGTCATGATCCATCAGGTAGCTATGCAGGGCGTCGCGTCCTGTGTGCATTTCACCATTGATAATGACCACATCGCCCACTCGCAGGCTGCGGATTTGTTCTTCAGAGATTGGCGCTTGCAGAACAACCTCTCTGCGCTTCTCGCCCGCATCGTCCGTAGCTGCTACAGGGGACAAGTCCATCGCCACTTCTTCGTCTTTATAGAGGTAATGGAGGATTTCGCCAGTCTCCGGATTCAGGCGAACACCTTGACGGCGGAATGCCCAGCAGTTGTACGCAACGGATACGAAAAAGCTCGCTGGCAGGCGGTTTTCCACGCTGATTTTACAGCCCAAGAGAGTCGAGTTACCACCAAAGCCCATGGTTCCGATTCCGAGTTGGTTCGCTGTTTCCATGATGTAGTCTTCCAAAGCAGCCAGATCAGCAATTGGATTCACATCGTCCACTTTGCGGAACAATTGATGCTTCGCCAGTGCATAGCCGGAGGTGCGATCGCCACCGATTCCTACGCCGATGAAGCCGGCACTACAGCCTTGTCCTTGCGCTTGATATACCGCATGCAGAATGCACTTGCGAATACCATCCAGGTTGCGGCCCACTTTGCCCAGGCCTTCAAGCTCACAAGGCAGGGAGTACTGGATGTTTTTGTTCTCACAGCCGCCGCCTTTGAGAATCAGCTTGATTTCGATTTCATTCTCTTCCCATTGCTCAAAGTGAATGACAGGAGTACCTGGTCCGAGATTGTCCCCTGTGTTTGTACCTGTCAAGGAATCTACGGAGTTGGAACGCAGCTTACCCGTTTTGGTTGCTTCTGCAATCATTTCTTTGATTGCTTGTTTAATAATCAACTGGTTGACTCCAACCGGAGTTTTCACTTCGAATGTAGGCATCCCCGTATCTTGGCAGATCGGAGAAACATTTTCTTCTGCCATGACGACGTTTTGCGCAATTGTAGACAAAGACAGCGCTGCACGTGTACCAAGATCCTCTTTCACTTTAGCTGCATTGACGGCACGACGCACGTCTGGTGGTAGATTCGTAGAAGTATCCGTGATGAGTTCCAGAATGCTTTTCTTCAAGTTTTCCATCTATGACGCCCCTTTTGACGTAGTGGTGTAAATGGTAGCATAAACCGCCTATTATTATAGCACACGCTCCCCCACCTGTCCGTAGATTGCTGCCCAAAGAGTGTGTGAAACATTCCGTAAACGTGCGTCGTCTTATTACCGACAGCAAATTTTGGCAAGAAGCAGATATGAGGGGGATTAATAATGAAAAGAACATTTACCGGGCTTCTCGCCTCCGTGATGGTGGTGGCCTCTATACCCTTCCTGTTCACGACAGGTACAATTGCGGAGCCAACCGTTCAAGCCGCAGCAACTACAGAAGAGTTGCCAGTAGTCGATTCCTATGCGGAGCTAAAAAAGCTCATCCAATCATCTGACTTGGATAGCTATCATTACGGCATCTTGGAAACGACTGCCGCTATGCCAGTAGCCGCACCTAGCACAGCCAACAAAGTAGCGGACACTTCCGGCGGCGCTGCTCGCGGTGATTTTTCCACAACGAACACACAAGTGCAAGGCGTCGATGAAGCAGATATCGTCAAATCAGACGGAACTTATCTTTATCAATCCACGCAAAATGAAGTGCGCATCATTAAAGCGTATCCAGCAACCGAGATGAAGGTCGCAAGCCGTATCAGCTATGACAATGGAAAATTCGTACCACAAGAAATGTACGTAGACGATCGCAGACTCATCGTTATCGGGCAAGCGGATGAGAACATCTCCTATCCTCCTGGTATCGCTTCCAAAAGAGGCATCCCCCGTTTCCAAAGCATGCAGTCCGTGAAAACCATGATCTACGATATTACGGACAAAAAACAACCGCGGCTCATTCGTCAACTGGAGCTGGAAGGCCAGTACATGTCGTCCCGCAAAATCGGCGCGAGCTTGTACGTGACAGCCAACCATTACATGGATGCGTATCGTATCATGCAAGAGAAAGCAGAAGTGCCAGGCCCAACATATAAAGACAGCGCCCATCATAACCAATACCAAACCATTCCCTACAGCGAGATTCGTTACTTCCCGGATCACTTTCGTCCAGAGTATTTGATCGTCACTGGCGTGAATCTGGATGATTCGAAACAAAAGATGTCACTGAATACGTACCTTGGTGCTGGTGAGAACATCTATGCATCCACCAAAAATCTGTATGTAGCCGTCACGCAGAACAATGCCCAGCCAGTAGCCGTTAAGCAAAAAGGAGTGACAGCTCCTTTGATTGCCCCTCCCCTTGAGTCAGATACAACCATTTATCGATTTGCCATGAATAAGGGTGACATTCGATTTACAGGAAAAGGGTCGGTGCCTGGACGCATTCTGAACCAGTTTTCCATGGATGAAAACGACGGTTATTTCCGAATCGCCACCACGAGCGGGAACATGTGGCGGGACGATGAGCTTACGTCCAAAAACAACTTGTATGTGCTGAACAATAAACTTGAGGTATTTGGGAAGCTGGAAGGCATCGCTCCAGGAGAACGTATATATTCGGTCCGTTTCATGGGAGATCGTGCCTACATGGTCACCTTCAAAAAAGTCGACCCGCTGTTCGTTCTCGATCTGAAGAAGCCTTCTGCACCAAGCGTACTAGGTGCCCTGAAAATTCCAGGTTACAGCGACTATTTACACCCGTATGATGAAAACCATATCATTGGTTTTGGCAAAGACGCAGAATCAGATAAAGACTGGGCGTACTACCAAGGGATGAAAATTGCCCTCTTTGATGTCAGTGATGTAACGAAACCGAAGGAAAAGTTCAAGACTGTGATCGGGGACAGAGGAACGGATTCCGAGCTGTTGCGCAATCACAAGGCGCTGCTGTTCTCCAAAGAAAAAAATCTGCTCGCCTTTCCTGTATCCGTCCACGAACGCACGGCTGAACAAAAAGCCAAAAACGATATGCGCGAGTATGGCCACTTTACTTTCCAAGGTGCCTACGTATATCAGCTTGATCTACAAAAAGGGTTTCAGCTGAGAGATCAGATCACCCATCTCTCGAAGGAAGATGTTGCGAAAGCAGGCGAAGGCTGGTACGACAGCTCCAGTAACATTAAGCGGATACTCACGATTGGCGACACACTCTATACCGTTTCAGACGATTACGTCAAAACGCAGCAGCTCTCTGCATCTAAAAAAGAGAATATCTTGCCATTGGCGAAATAGCGGTAATGCTCTGTCATGCGGACAGGTTCTGTGCTAAGATGGGTTAATAGATGCAGCGTATATAGAGAGGGTGTCACTAAGTGGAGTATTTGAGTTTTAATTTGACATCAACGCTGGCAGGGATTGCGGCTGTGCTGTTGGTTATGTTTATTCGCCTGCACTGGCCCTTCCGCTTTCAGTACATGGCCAATCTGTTCAAACGCCGTTTGAATATTCGATTGCGCTGGCTGGAGGCTTCCTATCGGAAGAACCGTTCCCGTGCTGTCGCTATGCTGGATAAATCAACCCATGAGATCATGCTTGGCAATTATGAAATGGCCGAAAAATATATCGTTCAAGGAATCAACGTCTGCAAGGAACGACCAACGTTATTCAATCAAGCGATGATTCACTACTTGTTTTACAACCTGGCGATCGTTTACTATTCCTCCGAACGATACAACGAATCATTGGAAGTGGCGTTTCGTATTTACCAGCGTGATCAGGGAATGACTGATTCCTTAGCACTTATTGCCTGCTCGCATGCCCGCTTGGGTGAAGTGGAGAGTGCGATAGAAGCTTACCAGCTGATCGCAAGCAAACGCTCGGCAAAGGACTGGAAGCTCTTTTGCTTGGCAGAGATTGAAGCTGCCAAAGGAAATTATGAGCGAGCCCTTTCCTATCTGAAACAATTGATGGACAAATCAGCTAGTCTTGTGCATCTGAATCACTCCGTACTGGAAAAACGCTTGGAAGAGTGGAAAAAAGCCTCTACACAAGCCAGCTAATCGATTGACGACCGCACATTGCTTTATGTGTGCGGTTTTTATTTTCCGCTTCCCGTAACGCTGCTCTATGCACAGTCGTATTACTATCAAGAAAGTGAGGTATTTTTCATGAAAAAATTCAATGTATCTATACTTGCTGCCTCAGCACTTGTACTCGGTCTCGCTGTAGCGGGCTGTACACCTGGAAAAGATTCTGCATTCTCTGCGGATAACCCTGTTGCCAAAATCGGTAATGTGACAATTACGCAAGAGCAAATGTACGACAAATTGAAAAAAGATGCTGGTAAGCGTGTCATGGCTGATATCATCACCTTGGAGCTGTACAAACAGGAAGGCGCTGCACGAGGAATTACTGTAACCGATCAAGAACTCGATGCACGTGTGAACCCAGTCAAAGAAAAATTGGGATCACCTGAAAGATTCCAACAGTATTTGAAGGATAAGCAAATGACTGAGCAAGAGCTCCGTGAAGGCGTGCGCGCTGTTATGCTGCGGGACAAGCTGTTCGAGAAGGATAACCCGATTACCGAAGAGCAAATCAAAGAATACTATGAGAAAAACAAAGATAAGTTCGAGGGAACATTTGAAGAAGCTCGCCCGAAAGTAATCGAAAAAGTAAAATCCAGAAACAAACGAAATAATATGGATAAATGGATCGAAGAATTGTATAAAAAGCATAACGTCCAAATCATGGATAAAGATTTAGAAAGCGAAAAACAAGTGGGTGAAGAAGAAGAAACAACACCTTCCAGCAAGTAATGCAAAAAGACTTGTGCGAGCCGTCAATGCGCGGCACACAAGTCTTTTTTTGTTACGGACGAGCAATCGCAATCAGCTCTTGCAAAAACTCCTTGATTTCGCCATGAAGAATGGGGCCATGACCAGTAGCTAAATACTCAATGGGCCAATCCTGCAAAATCTCCAAGCCCCCCGTAAACTCCGCCGCTCGCTCTGGTTCACGTGCTACCCATTGCTTCAATTGTTCTTGATAAGCTGCCCGGCAGTCCACTTCTCCGCCAACGATTTGGCCGAGTTCTGTGTTTTCAAAGCATAAATGATCGCCAACAAAGCATATTTTCGACTGGGGATCAAAGAAGGCAACGGAGCCTTCTGTATGAAAAGAAAGCTGTCGGAAACGCAGGGACGGCAGATCCCCCCCACTACCTGTAAACGTATGGCCGAATAGCGTCTGTGAAAAATCATCCAGTTCGTAATAATCGTCGAGGTGAATCCAATTGTTACGAGAAGGGAACATATCGGCATTTCCAATATGATCAGCATGTCGATGAGTGAAGTAGACATATTCCATTCGATCTGGCTTGACCCCGATCTCTTCCAACGCCTGTTGAAAAAATGAGCGTTGCTTGCGCTGGTGAGAATCAATCAATACAAAGGCATTCCCTTGTTTGATCACATAGCTGTTCACGTAGCTATTCCACGCTTCCTCATAGGTGATGATCGCCCAGGTGGAGTCTGTGATTGGTGCAATCACATTGTTCATGCCTCCATCTCTCCTCTCCTCCCAGATACAATTTCTTATTGTTATTATACACAATCATGCACAACCGTGCTGACTCGTGCCCAAACTTATCCAACACACTACACAATCACACGGTCGCCTCTTCCCCTAAGCTGACCCAAGATCTTCCTTGCGAACGTTGAATGTGAACAGGTACGCCGAAAAAGCTTGTCAGACGTTCCGCCGTTAGGACCTCATCGGTTTTTCCAGCCTGGTCAACTTCCCCCGCTTTTAGCAGCAAAGTATGCGTGAAGCAAGGCAAAATTTCTTCGATGTGATGGGTGACATAAATGAGAGTGGGTCCGTTAGGCTGCTTGGCGATTTGTTCAATCATGGCCAACAGCTGTTCTCTTGATAGGAGGTCCAGCCCAGTGCAAGGCTCGTCTAGGATGAGTAAGCGAGGGGAAGCCATCAATGCGCGAGCAATCAGTACTTTTTGTCTCTCCCCTTGCGATAAAGCCGCAAAAGGTCTGTTTTTCAGTGCACGGCATCCAAATGTATCGAGTAAATCCGACGCTTTCTCTACGTCCGCCTCTTCAGGAACGGAATACAAGCCGATGGTTGCCTCCCGTCCACTCAAGACGACACGGAGTGCAGTTTCATGCTCATGAAGCTGTGCCATCAACGCTGTGCTTACCCAGCCGATTGATTTACGCACCTCGCGCAAGTCGACGGTTCCATAAAGGTTGCCTAATACACTGACCTCCCCCTTTGTCGGCCATACATAACCACAAATGATTTTCAACAGACTGGTTTTACCAGAGCCATTTAACCCGACTAAACACCAATGCTCCTTGTCTTGTACTTGCCAGGCAATGTCTCGCAGAATGGTTGTTTCATCTCTTTGCCAGGTAACCTTTCTTACATCAATGACCATACTCTCTCCACTCCTGACTCTCACAGTTTTATGTGAAAAGAACCTCCATGGCATATGGAAGCACACGGAGGCCCTAACCCAAAAACAGTTTCGTTAAAATTTACCTTGAATCTTGAAGACAATCTCCGCAAACAACGTAGCGAAGAGGAACGTGCCAGTAAAGACGACGAGAGACACGACTACGATACGCCAGCTAAGCTGTTTGAATAGATGAACATCTTTTCCGAGTGACAGACCTGCATAGGCGAGAATCGGTGTGGCCAATGCGAGCAGATTGATCTTGGCAATCGCAGCAGCCGTATATTCATTCCCTGGGAAAAACGGGGATGTCGCAAGCATCGCAAACAAAGAAATCCATACAATGACGGGAGATTTGAACGGCAGGATGCGCGTGAAGCCCATTCCAATCAGCGTAATGACCGCCAAGAGCAAAATACCTGGCAAAGAATCCATGATTGGTACTTTATAACCGATCCAGTTACCGATGAGAGCAATGAAGCCGATGATAAAAATCGTCAAGATTTGATTCATGCGCTTTTTCTCCCCCCTTCTGCTGCAGAAGAAGCGCTTTTACGTCCAATGATAGGCTCAAGCCATGCGTACAGCTTTTGTGTAACCGGCAAGGAGAAGAAGATACATACGTACGTTCCGACGATACTCATCATCAAATTTGCCGCTCCGGAATAAAAGGCAATGTCTTTTTGCGCTTCCGGGAAAATAACAGCCAATGAGCCTGTAGCTGCTGCCATCATACTACCAGAACCAACTGCGGCTCCCATCGCCAGTGAAATCGGGTGAAACAACCCGCTGCTTCCTAAAATACTTGCAAGAATCGACATATAAATGGCACCAAACAAGGTTCCGCAAATATAGACGCCCAGCGCGCCGCGAGCTTCGGCAGAGTTTCCTCCAAACTTTTCTACAATGATCGCCAAGTTTGGTTCGCGGTCAAGAGAATAAGTCGCCCCAATTGCTTCACGCTTCAGACCCAGCCACAATGCGATGGGCAGACCAAGTGCAATTGTCCCTACAATGTGTCCCATCTCTTGTACAACCAAGGATACACCAGAGCCGAGCAGCTTAGGCAGCTCAGGACCGATATTGGCTCCCAGCTTCGCAATAAAGATCAAAAACGAAACACCCAAAATATTGGCTGCGACGTTCATTTCTTTTTCACTCAAGAATTTAAACTTAGGCCAACTGATTGCCCCGCCTAAAACGAGCGCGTAAAGCATCGGAAACAGAGCGATAACCCCGATGCCAATACTGATTTTTTTTGTCCCGATAAATTCTGTCAATGCGACGAGAATAAGTACGAGAAAATGCAGCTTGTACTCATTGACGCGTGCCTCTGCCATACAACATCCCCCTCATTCTATCTCGCTCTACTCCATGACAACTTTTTGAGCTGCCCGAACAAACAATTCCACGCCGCGTACCATTGCATCCTCATCAAAATCAAAGCGAGGATGATGGTGCGGATACGTGAAGCCTTTGTCCGGATTGCCAGCACCCAATTGAATAAAACAGCCAGGAGCTTTTTTCAAATACTCAGAGAAATCTTCACCCGGCATCAAAGGATCAATGTAAATAATCTCTTCTTCTCCCCAACGCTCGCGGATCGTATCCTCCATCAGCTTCGTCACCTGCTTGTCGTTGACAACGGATGTGTAGCCGTGCGAGAACGTGAATTCATAACTTGCTCCATGCGCTTCGGTAATTCCTTTGACAATTCGTTCAATCCACATCGGAATATTTTGGCGAATCTGTGCATCGAAGCAGCGTGTGGAGCCCGTCAGCGTCATCGAATCTGGGATGATGTTATAAGCTGTCCCTGCATTCAGCATCGTCACCGAAATAACGACCTTGTCCAACGCACTGACGTTGCGGGATACAATTTGTTGTAGGCCAGTAATAACCTGTGCCCCAATGACGATCGGGTCAACGGATGCCTCCGGTTGCGAGGAGTGTCCACCTTTTCCTTGAATCTTGATATCGAAGCGATCTGTCGATGAAGTAAGTGCCCCATAAAGTACACCAAATTTCCCTACAGGCATGTACGATGCCAAATGAATACCGATGATCGAATCCAGTCCGTCCGCTGCACCAGCTCTTACGATTTCAGCAGCCCCACCCGGCGGCAGCTCCTCGGCATGCTGGAAGAAGAACCGAACCTCACCTTTGATTTGATCCTTGTACTGGGACAAAATTTTTGCGGCTCCCAACAGCATCGCTGTATGACCGTCATGTCCGCACGCGTGCATCACGCCAGCTTTTCCTGATGCATATGGCACATCATTTTCTTCATGGATCGGGAGAGCATCAATGTCAGCGCGAATGCCAAGAACTTTTCCTGGCTGTGATCCGATCAGTCGAGCGACCACGCTCGTTTTGGTTGGCCGCGAAAGCTCCAAATTCCCGAAAGATTCCAACGTTTCGTAAATAAATTGAGACGTCTTTTCCTCTTCAAACGACAATTCTGGATGCTGATGGAGATATCGTCGCCATGAGATTACCTGCTCAGCTACTTCATCCGCCCATTTCTTCGTTTCCAAACTCACACAATCACTCCTCTTTTTGCCTTATCCCTCAACATTTCCCGAGTCAGTTAAGTTTAGCTAAAAAAAATATCGTTTTGTGAATTCTATCACGGAACGATGAAAATAACAAATGTCCATTCCACGAGGACAAGGCTGTCGAATCCACATTTGTAGCTGTCTATTTATTTGTTATTTTAGAATTTTCCACCGATAATGTCCATGTTAAATATACTATTTGTAACAATAAAAAGATTTATGCTACTAGAGTGGGAGCTTTTCTAGAGAAAAGCTCTTGTCCTATTCCACATTTATTGCAAAAACGACAAAGCGATTCGAAAATTGCCCCAGCCAGATTTCTCCATTCCCTACCATCACACCTTGATCATTAACAAACGTGTCGGTTACCTTTTGCTGTAAAAACGCTTCCTTTACCTTCTCAGTCATGATTCGATTGTACTCTTCCAAAAATTGCTGTTCATCTCGGATAAACTGACTTTTTCCGTCTTTGTTCACTCGCAGAGGATACCTGACATGCTTGGCTACTTCTGTCTTGTCACTATTTTTGACCGCTTCTTGAAGTTTTTCAAAAAAGGCTTCGAATGCGCCTGCATTTGTAATACCCGCGACTTCATACCGATTCGAGGAGTTTCCTTCTCGCACATATTTGTCATACCCACTCACCTGTGGAACCAAGCTCGTTGCTTGAGCCATCAGCACGATTCCCATTGTTAGTAGCAGCCATCTCATCCTTTTCATCGCCTACCTCCCATCTGTATTGCTATTTCCTTCCTACTGATAGCTTTTCGTCCTCTGCCATTCGTTATGCAAAACCGTCCTTCACGAAAAAAACCCCTATGCCAATACTTGAAGTGCACCCCTTAGAATAGACATTGGAAAAAACCCCTAGGTTAATCCGATGTAATTCTAGGGGGTGCTTTTCGTCATGGCAGTGAAAGGACACAAATGTAAACATTATCCAGAAACACTCAAGGTAGAAGCGGTTCGCTTGCACGTGGAAGAAGGATGGAGCTACAGAAAGATTGCAGAACACCTAGGGGTCCAGGATAAATACCGCGTCAGAACTTGGATGAGAAAGTATCGTGAAAATGGAGATGCATCATTCAAGGACGGGCGTGGAAATCCTTATCGGGTTGAAACGGAGCAGGACCGGGAAATTCGGCGTCTACAACTGGAGGTAGATGTCTTAAAAAAGTGGTTACAAATCTTGAATCGGGAGGGTTGCAAAACAAGCACATCGTCGTTGACGAGCTAAGGGACAAACGAAGCGTTCAAGAACTGTGCGCTTGTTTAGGTATAAGCCGAAGCGGTTACTATGCGTATGTGAAACGCAAGGACAATGATCCCGACGAACATCTCAAACGCAAAATCAGAAGCATTTATGAAGAACGGGACAAGACGGTTGGCTATCGTCGTGTCCAGGACGAGTTATACCGCCAATATAACCTGAAAGTAAATCACAAGAAAGTGCTACGTCTCATGCAGGAGCTAGGCATGCAGGCAATCATCCGTCGTAAATACATCCACCGTACCAGTTATGAAACGGCTGTGTCGGATGGCAGAATCACGGAAAATTTGCTGCAACGGAATTTCACTGCGGAAGGGCCTAATCAAAAGTGGGTAACGGATGTCACACAGTTTCGGGTATTTGACCATCGGATTTACTTATCTGCTATAAAAGATCTATGGAACAATGAGATTGTCGCTTATCATCTAAGCCAGCGTAACGATAATCCACTTGTGTTAGAAACCTTCAAGAAAGCATTTGAAAAACAAAAAGACGTGGCTGGATTGATCGTTCACAGCGATCAAGGGTACCAGTACACGTCCCATGCTTACCACGACATGCTGCCAAAGGTTGGAGCCCAAATCAGCATGTCACGCCGAGGCAATTGTTATGACAACGCCTCTATGGAGAGCTTTTTTTCGCATCTGAAAGTTGAAGCACTCTATCCCTATGATATCCGAAGTATAGAGGAAGCACAAAGGCGAATAGAAGAATTTATTCTCTTTTATAACGAGAAAAGAGCACAACGAAAACTAAATAAGCTGACGCCGGTTGAATACCGACGCCAGCTTATAGCCTAGGGCTTATTTCAATGTCCACTAAATGGGGTCTTGACCAACTGACATAAGGGTGGCCCTTCACATTCCGTGAGCCAGATCTTCTTTTCCATTAGGAGTCACGAAATTTTGCTTCCTGACGTTTTATGTCTTCCTCTGAATTGCCCAGCGCAGCTTGCGGGCCCCTGAAATGCTTCCGGTAATAAGCCAAATCCATGATTAGAAGCACCAAAAACATGGCGATCAAGGCATACCCAGCTGTTTGATTCGGCGGAATCACCATCATTATCGAGATGAAGACGATCCAAATCAGGCTCAACACATTAATGGGTTTACTCCAGTTCCCCAGATGCCAAGGACCGTAATGCTTCCGCTGAAAAAGTCCCCGGGATTCCGCCCGGAGCTTGAGGTACAACGGAATCCCGTAAGCGACATATAACCCAACGACACTTACCGCAGTCAAAAATGCCAAGGTCGTATACGACGTGTTCGGATTGATGCTTTTCACGATGTAATCGAACAAGGCAAGCGCAAAGGAAAGAATGATAACCAGCCAAATTGCTTTTGCCGGCGTTCGGTATTTGGTCGAAATTTCTGCCCACTGATGGCTCCACGGCATTCCTTTGTCACGCGAAAACGCATACAACATTCGCGAAAAGGAAGTAATCGATGCCAAGCCACAGAACCACATCGCAAAGGTGACGAGCCACAGCACAACGGAACCAAATGTGCCACCTAATGCTTCGCTAATCACATAAATAAATGCATTTTCCGCTTCACTGGCAGCCGCTGCGTTTTTGATGGATAAAGTGACAAAAGCAAGCATGATAAATCCAAAAATAAAGGAAAAGGCCACAGACGTATAAATCCCCCAAGCAGCACGAACCCGTGGATTAATCGTTTCTTCAATCGTATGCGCCGATGCATCATACCCAGTAAATGTCCACTGCGCCTGTAACAACCCAATCAAAAAAGCAATCGCGTACGGTTTGTCTGAAAAGGTTTGACCGACTTGGAAGAGGTAATCAAGCGGTTGCAGATCATTACGGGAGAAAAAAACGAGACTTCCGACGAGTATGACGACGACGCCTATATGGTACCAAGCAGAGAAATCATTTAACCGGGCAACGAGTCGAATTCCAATGTGGTTAAACGTACCGTGCAAAAGGAGTGTAATCCCGAACAGGATTAACGTAGTCGTTTCCGTTGAGGTATAGCCAAACGCACTCGCGAGCAGCGGGTCCGCAAACAAAGAGAACGAATAGTCAATACCTGCGACAATCCCGATTTGGCCGATGAGATTGATCCACGCTGTGTACCAGCCCCACCGTTTGCTGCCTAAAATAGCTGCCCAATGATACAATGCTCCGGCTGTAGGGATCGCAGATGCGAGCTCAGACATCGATGCTGCTATCAGGATGACGAATAGCGCGACCAAGGTCCATCCGAAGCCCATCATGCCAGAGCCGCCATACAGTAATCCGTGCCCATACAAGGATACTGCACCTGTTAAAATAGAGATAATCGAAAATGAGATCGCAAAGTTCGAAAAGCCACCCATATCCCTCAGTAATTCCTGCGCATAACCAAACTTGTTCAGGTCTCTCCTGTCCTCGAGCAATTGCTGTTCTTTTTCCTGCTGCATTTCGTTATCCCTCCCTCTCTGCTTGGGAACCGATAAAACTTTCATGCGCGCTTTCATCAAAGTGCCTGACGCTTTCGTTTGCCCGATACCCAATGGCAATCGCAACTCCAATGGTAAACAGCAATAAGATGACACCTAGAGCTAGCATTCTCTCCCTCCTTTCGTCCTAGATGCAATTCCTAGACAAGTTAGCAGGAATAGTACATTTTACGTGCCAATTTGACAGCTATACCACCTCATTCGGCTGGCAGAAGCAAAACAAAAGAGCAACTCGTGAGAGCTGCTCCTCTTGTTTAACTAACGCCTTTTTGGGCTTGCAAATAAAATGCTACGTCTTCACTCGGTAACGGTCTGCTAAATAAATAGCCTTGCACTTCTTCACACAGATGCTCCTGCAAAAACGCAAGCTCCTCCTTTGTCTCGACCCCTTCTGCGATCACATGCATTTGCAAATGATGCGCCATGGAAATAATCGTGGACACAATGGCCTGATTGGAAGGCTGTTCGATCATGTCGCGCACAAACGAGCGATCTATTTTCAAACGATTCAACGGGAATTCTTTCAGATAGTAGAGAGAACTGTAGCCCGTTCCAAAATCGTCAATCGCAACGTGCACGCCTAATTGCTTCAGTTCCTTAAGTGCCTGTGTGGCACGGTGGACGTCAATCATGCTGCTTTCTGTGATTTCAAGCTCCAAGTATTCCGGTGCTAACCTAGTCTGGTGCAGAATCTCAGCGATCATCTGGGTAAAATCTTGTTTGAGGAATTGTCGTGCAGATAGATTGACGGCTACCCGAAGCGGCTTGAGTCCCTGATCTTGCCATTGCTTGTTCTGCTTGCAGGCCGTCCGCAGCACCCATTCTCCAATCGGTACGATCAACCCGGTTTCTTCTGCTACCGAGATGAACTGGTCTGGCAACAGTAAGCCTCGTTCAGGATGATCCCACCGAATCAGTGCTTCTACGCCAACGATTGCGCCTGATTTGGCACTTACCTGTGGCTGGTAATGCAATAAAAATTCTTGCCTGGCCAAAGCGCGATTCAATTCATTTTGAATATTCATTTTGTCATTCACTGCTTGCTCCAGATTCGGTACGTACAGATGGAAGCTGTTCTTCCCTTTGTCTTTGGCTGCATACATCGCCGCATCTGCGTTCCGCATCAAGACACTTCTGTCTTGCCCATCCTCTGGATAGCGAGAAATCCCGATACTCGTCGTTATGTACAGCTCGTGCCCATGGATAAAAAATGCCTGTTCAATCGTCTCGTTGATTTCATTCGCCATGGAAGATACTTCTCTTTCCGTGACATCTGTCAGAATCACCATGAATTCGTCTCCGCCGAGCCTATACACCGTTCCTTTTTTTCCTACACATTCCCGCAAACGCAAGGAGGCTTCCTGAAGTAACAGGTCACCAAAATCATGCCCCAAGGAATCGTTTACCAGTTTGAAATGGTCGAGATCCAGAAACAGCACGTAAACTTGCTGATCTGTTTTTTGTGCCTCCATGATCACCTGATCCAGTTGCTGTTCGACAAAACGGCGATTCGGCAAACCCGTCAACGAATCGTGAAAAGCGAGATAATTGATTTTTGCCTCGTATTCCTTCTTATTGGTAATGTCTCTCACAATCATAAAGACACCCGTAATCTGCTGATCGACAAATACGGGGGTATGAGTCATATTCAGATGAAGCTGACAGCCCTCGCGCGTCGTCAAGGTAATATCGCAGTTGCGCGCGTCACCTTGCACGGCATTTGTAAAATGGGTCGATATGAGCTCGGCATCTGTAGAAATACACATCGTCTTTAATTTTTCGAGTGGCAAGCTCTGCTCCTTTGTCAATCGCATCGCCGCTGGATTCATGACGCTTTGCGTACCATCGATCGAGTAAAAGATTACTCCGTCGTAATTGTGCTCAAATAGCGATTTATAGCGCTGGTCACTTTCTAGAACGCGCAAGGTCTTCCCTGCGAATTGCTTGTCCACGTATACAGAAGCCAAGGTCACGACTAGAATCAACACGCTGACAATGCCAATCATGGTAGCGATCAGCCCCGAATCATCATATGGGATCACTGCGATTGTCATGTGCTCGTGAGCGACGAATGTGGTGGCGTACATTCCAGTGTAATGCATGCCGGTAATGCTTGCCCCCATCAACAGCCCTGCAAAAATTTTACGCCAGAGACCTTCTACTGGGTCCACCGAACGCAATTGAAACGTAAGAATCAACGCAACCATCGAAAACAAGATCGCCACGAAAATGGATACAGTAAACCATAGCCAATCGTACAGAATAACGGCGTTCATCATCATCGCTGCCATCCCTGTATAATGCATTCCTGCGATACCAGTTCCAATGACAACTGATCCTTTTACCACCCTCGTCTTGGACATGGACTGCTCGCTCACGATCCATAATGTAAGCGCTGATGATAACACGGCCAAAACAATCGAGAAAAATACAATCAAGTGATCATACTCGACAGCAATCGGCAGATGCAAAGCAAGCATGGCAACAAAATACATAGCCCAAATACCAAGCCCCATGGAGACGGCTCCAGCACATAACAAAAACACACGTCCCCTGCCTTTTGCATAATGGAGACGTGCGCCTAGATCTAATGCTGTGTATGACGCCATTGCTGAAATAAAATAGGAGAGAAAAAACAGAGTCATACTATAGGATTGGTCAAGACTATTCATTGCATTCTCCTTCAAAAACCTTTACCGAAGTCTACTCACGAGGAACGTCTGCATTTTTACGGAAAGGTTGTAGGCGTGCCTGTGACATTCTCCCATCTTATCCGTTTTATAATTCCCTGGCAAGAAGTCGACGACGTTCCCGTTTTGGAGATACTACAAAGGAATGGTGCTGCAAAGGAGGGAGATTTCCTTGATCCGTATGGGCTATGCCTGCATCAGTGTAAAGACGAAAAACAATCCAAACAAAAAAACGACGGTTGCCCAAGTAAATAAATTAGATCCCCCAGCTCGATTAAAAAAGCTGCGGCAAGTTATGCAGGCAAACTTTTTCAATTTAATGGATTTACTTGCTTATAATGTAGAAAATCAGATCTTTTTGTATCGGCTTCCTTCTGAATTTGTTCCACTGGCTACTCATCCGGTAGCAGCTGAATGGGATTGGGCAAAGGAATTCGCATGGGACTTCCAAAAGGCTGGGAATTATATCCGCAATCATGGCATTCGTTTGACAGCTCATCCCGGACATTACAGCATATTGAACAGTGACAAGCCTTCTGTGCTGGAAGCGACCATTGCCGATTTTTCCTACCATGCAAAAGTGTTTGATTTACTGGGACTTGACGATAATTCCGTCTTGGTGACACATGTGGGAGGGGTATACGAAGATAAAGCCTCTTCTCTTGCTCGTTTTGCATCCAACTTCGAGCAGCTTCCTGAAAACGTGAAACGTCGTGTAGTCGTGGAAAACGATGACACTTCTTTTACCATGCGCGAGGTTCTGGAGCTGTGCGAACGGATCGGTGTGCCGATGGTGCTCGATATTCACCACCACAACTGCCATTCTGATGGCGAGGATTGGACGGAATACCTTCCACGAATTATTCAAACCTGGGGAGAACGCACACCGAAGATGCACATGTCCTCGCCTAAGTCAGCAAATGACTTTCGCGCTCATGCTGACGATATTGATCCAGAGGCGTTCCTTACATTTGTCAGTGCGCTTGCGGATTACAATGTGGACATCATCTTGGAATGTAAAAACAAAGATGATGCCCTCCTTACTTTAAGACGCGAGTTAAAGAAAAAAGGAGTCGCTGTTGAAGCATTTACGAATTGAGTATGGAAAAGGACGCCGCTTAATTAGCTGGCGTCCTTCCTCATACCCTTCAAAATGAACATCCGCAGTCACACCCACGTCCTCGTCTATGATCCCGTCTATGTCGATAATGGTATCCGGAGGAGGAGCTACTGCCACCCGAGGATGAAGATGATGAACCTCGCCCAAATGAACTGCTACCGTCATTCCATAATTGGCAACGGTCATGATAATGATGCATTCTTCGTTCATGATGCTTGTAATGTTTGCGGTAGTCCATGTATTTGCGGCGATTTTCACGATGCTCCTCGCATTTGTGGCGGAAATAATCCATCCGATCCATATGGAACTGGAATTTGAAAAGGTACAACTCCAGCTCCCTTCCTATGTTTTCATTCGGTCGAGCATTTGGCCTTACATTCGGTCTGATATTTGGTCTGATATTCGGTCTTAGATTTGGCATCATATTTGGACTTTCATTCGGCCGCACATTCGGTCTGACATTCGGTCTGACATTCGGTCTGACATTCGGTCTTACATTCGGTCCGACATTTGGTCTCATGTTTGGACTTTCGTTTGGCCTTACGTTCGGTCTGACATTTGGTCTCATGTTTGGACTCTCATTCGGTCGCACATTTGGCCGCATGTTTGGACTCTCATTTGGTCGCACATTGGGTCTGACATTTGGCCTCATGTTTGGGCTCTCATTTGGCCTTACATTTGGTGAAGCGTTAGGCATCGGATTTGCCGGAATCCGGTTCGGTGGCATGGGCATTGGATTCGGTTTGAGATTTGGTGGCATTGGATTGGAAGGTTTATTAGGTGGCATCGGATTCGCTGGTATCCGATTTGGCGGCATCACGTTTGGTACGTTTGGGTTAGCCAGATTGGGAGCAGGCATGATCGGTTTTTGCGGCATTGGGCGCGCAGGAATAGAATGATTCGGATTGATTGGACTTTCCGACTTGGGCTTTTCAGGAGAAGGCTTGATAGGTGACGGCATCGATGGAGAGGGCAATGGCATCGCTGAAGAAGGCGGTTTCGGCATTTCTTTAGGACGCCTTGGGAGTGCGGTAGGCATAGGCGGCATCTTACGTCGCTTTTCCACGGAATTCTACACGTCCTTTCGGATGAACTAACACAGTACATGGTATGACATTTATCCAACTCAAGAGACGACTCTCGCCCAGTTTAAAAAATTGAACTAAGCCCGTTTTTTACTCTCTAGGGAAGCCGCCGTGACAAGATCATCTTGACTGCACGTAGGCATTTGATACAATGATAGCAATAGCTAAAATAATCAGACAGTTGCACATGAACGAAAGTGAGGAAGAACGTATGCCGCGACGAATGCAGGCTTACACGTTTTTATCCAATCACATACATGCTCTCGAGCGAGGGGTTAGGAGATAGTATCCTAACCCCTCGCTCTTTTCGTTCTCTGCTCTGCTAAAGGAGGAAATTACAGATGAATCAGCAAGTAAACGTTGTAAAAGTAGATGGGGATCAATTGCGTATCGAAGATGTTGTTTCCATTGCAAGAAGCGCCACCCACATCCAAATAACTGAAGAAGCATTGCATCGTGTTCGTGCTTCACGTGCCATGGTGGAGAGAATGGTATCACAGCAGGAAGTCGTATACGGAATCACTACTGGCTTCGGAAAATTTTCCGATGTCATGATCCACGATGAGGACGTAAGCAAGCTGCAAGAAAATTTAATTATGAGTCATGCCTGCGGGATGGGCGACCCTTATGCCGTTGAAGTTGTCCGTGCGATGATGGCATTGCGCATCAATGCGTTGGCAAAGGGGTATTCGGGAATTCGGGAAGAAACATTGCTTCAGCTAGTAGAACTATGCAATCGCGGGGTTCATCCGATTATTCCTCAACAAGGTTCCCTTGGTGCAAGCGGCGACCTGGCACCTCTTGCTCATATGGTACTGGTCATGCTCGGCAAAGGTGAAGCGCTCGTCAATGGCAAGCGGCTATCCGGTAAAGAAGCACTGAGCGAAGTGGGCCTCTCCCCTATTCGACTCGAGGCAAAAGAAGGTCTGGCTCTGATTAACGGTACACAGGCAATGACCGCACAGCTTTGCCTCGCCTTGTATGATTCGCGAGTTCTACTTGAAAGCGCGGAATTGATTGCGGCGATGACGATTGAAGCGCTGCGTGGAATTCCAAAAGCCTTTGATCCCCAGCTCCATCTCATCCGCCCGCATCCAGGACAGCAGGAATCAGCAAAGCGTTTGCTCCAGCACTTATCCGGCAGCAAACGAACTACTGGACAGGGTGAGCTACGCGTCCAAGATCCATACAGCCTTCGTTGCCTCCCGCAAGTGCACGGTGCAACTCGTGATACGCTTGAGTATGTATGGACTACGGTTACACGCGAATGCAATAGCGTTACCGATAACCCTATTCTTTTCACAGAAACAGGCGATGTCATCTCCGGCGGGAATTTCCACGGTCAGCCAATGGCATTCGCAGCTGATTTTCTTGCCATTGCGATGGCTGAGCTAGCAAATATATCCGAAAGACGCACAGAACGTCTCGTCAATCCACAGCTAAGTGGCCTTCCCGGATTCTTAACCGAAAATGGCGGACTCCATTCTGGATTTATGATTACGCAATATGTTGCCGCTTCCATTGTTTCTGAAAACAAAGTGCTCTGCCATCCGGCATCAGTCGATTCGATCCCGTCATCTGCCAATCAGGAGGACCATGTCAGCATGGGTACGACTTCTGCTCGCAAGCTTCGCACGATTGTATCAAACGTCACCAAGGTGCTTGCTATCGAATATTTGGCAGCAGCTCAAGCTATTGATTTTGGTTCGGGAGATCTCGGAACAGGTACAGCAAGAGCCTATGAGCAGTTGCGCCGGGTGATTCCCCGCCTGCATGAAGACCGCGAAATGCACCCTGACCTCGTCAAGGCAGAAGAGCTGATCCACCAAGGGACACTCGCGTTTGTGACGGAATAATCGTTCATGTATAGGAACCATTGTTTTTCTCTGTTATGATGGAGCTAAGGATAAGCATTTCGACCAAACCACTTGAAGTATGGAGGGCTGTCTCATGAAAGCAGGCAGAGAAGTGGACCATCCTGCGTACCTGTTACTGTTTGATGGGGTTTGTCATCTGTGCCACGGTGCTGTGCAGTTTATTTTGAAGCGTGATCCGCACGGTTACATTCATTTTGCTTCCTTGCAGTCACAGAGAGCGCAGGAAATTTTGTCTCATTACAACTATCAGGAAAAAGACATGTCATCCGTGGTCTTTATCGCCAACGGACAGCTATATACAAAATCGGATGCGATCCTGCACGTTGGTCGCAAGCTTCAAGGTGGATGGCCTCTGCTGTCAAATGTAGCTCGGCTCATCCCAAGGCCTGTCCGCAATCCGATTTATGATTGGGTCGCGAGAAATCGATATCGGTGGATGGGTAAAGCAGAGCAATGCCTGCTTCCTACCCCGCAGATTAGATCCCGCTTTTTGGATTAAAAGAAAAAGGAGAAGTCGCTGTCTCTCGCGGCTCCTCCTTTTTTTATTCGCCGTGCCTTACTCATTCGTTCTTGAATGACAATCCCTTTTCCTTCAATGCAGTCCGAAGTTTCGGCATAGATGCTGGCCCCATCCCATGAAATTTCAGGATCTCTTTTTCACTGTAGCTTGCGAGCTGTTCCAAGGACGTGATCCCATTGTGTTCCAATGCTCTTCTCGCTGGTGCAGAGAGCAACCGAAAGAAAGCCAGTGTCCGGTTGACGTTCTTGCTCACAGATTGGACAAGTCGGACAATCCGTGCTTTTCCTGTATGAATGACCATTCGCGCAAGTTCTTACCGTTTTTTTGGAAGTTGTCATGGCACGTATCCTTTTTATTTCGACATCGCTTGTGGATGCTCATCGCTCACATAGTCAGCCGCTTTGGCATTTGCCTCTACCTGCGCTGGGCTCTTGCTCCCTGGGATCACGGTCGTGACAGCCGGATGCTTGAGGCACCACGCCAGTGCCCACTGCGCCATATCCATTCCTTCTGGAACTTCATTTTTCTTGATTTCTTCTACTTGGAGGAGCAGCTTGTTGACATGCTCCTGATCGTGTCGATGTCGCACATCGTTTCCACCGAATACAGAACCCGGCTTATACTTTCCGCTCAAATAACCACTCGCCAACGGAACGCGAGCCAATACACCCAGGTCTTGCTGCTGGCAAGAAGCAAATACACCTTCTTCCGGCTTTTGATCCAGACGATTGTAAACTACCTGGATGGCTTTTGCATTTACCGAAGTAGCAGCAGATGTTTGATGCATGTTATCATTTTTCGCAATCGAGAGTCCGAGATGGCGGATCGTTCCTGCCTGCACCTGCTTGTCGAGGTAGGTCCACAAGTCATCATTGTCAAATGCTTCGTCAGGTCCCGAGTGGAATTGGTACAAGTCAATATAGTCGGTCTGTAAGGCTTGTAGTGATTTTTCCAATTGCTGCTGAACTTCAGCCGCTCCATAATGATTGGTTCGAGAAAATTTGTCGTGAAAATGATGCCCGAATTTCGTCGCCACAATCCAGTCTTCCCGGCGGTTTTTTTTCAAATATCCCCCGATAAGCTGTTCGGACAGATGATCTCCGTAGCATTCCGCTGTATCAATCAAGTTGATGCCGAGATCTTTTGCTTTGTCGAGAATCTGGTCAACAGCTTCTTGGGAGAAATCCAGTCCCCACTCCCCGCCAAATTGCCAGGTACCTACACCGATTACGGATACGTTCAGATCCGTTTTTCCTAATCTGCGGTACTTCATTGCCCGATTCCTCCTCCTCATAAATAAACGAGAATTCCCTGAACGAATGTTCGCTCAGGGTGAAGACTAAAAAAATTATATGCTTTTCTCGATGTTCAATTGGCTCACAAAATCTTGCAGATTCCCTTTTCGTTCTTTGCGCATTTTCTTCCGCTCGTCCGCAGTGGCCATCAATCGCTCTTCTTCCTCTGTTTCAGGGACAATAGCTGGCACCTCAGTCGGATTCCCTTCCTCATCTAAAGCAACAAAGGTAAGAAAAGATGTCGCGGTCAAAATACGCTTGCCGGTCTGGAGATTTTCCGAGACGACTTTGACGAAAATCTCCATGGACGTTTTGCCCGTTGACGAAACAAATGCTTCGAGGCAAATGGAATGTCCCATTTTGACGGGAGCAAGAAAATCAATCGAGTCAATCGATGCTGTCACAACAGGGCGACGCGAATGTCGCATCGCAGCGATTGCAGCTACCTCATCTATATAAGCCATCATCGTACCACCAAAAATAGTACCATGGTAATTCGTATCAGATGGCTGAACCAGTGATGCCTGAATTGTACGAGATTCTTGAGTTGTCTTGACGTTCATCGCTGTTGCTCCTTTATCAATCTACTTGATGCATACATCATCATATCACAAGGCATTCAACGTTCCAATTGATAGCTGCTCCCAAGTATGCCTTCGATCCTCTCTGCCTCTTCTTGCAAAATATAACGTAACAAAGGCAGATTCCACTTATAGGCTGGCCGATAGCCGTCTAGTGCAAACAGCTTGTCGTCTATATGCGTAGCTAGCTTTCGGCGGGCCGGACTGGCACAGTAAAACTGCTCCAAATAATCCGTACCCCATCTGGAAAAGGATGACGTTTCGTTGGTAACCGCCGTTAGCAGGATCCCTTCCCCTGTATCAATCAAGTCGATTGGATACAGTTGACAGCTATATGGCTTGAGAGGCTCAACTTCACGACCAGCCTGTTCAGCATAAGCATGGATCGCACAGCCGTAACGCCCATTGTTTTCTTGATAAAAAAGACAATTGCCATGTCGCATACGAATGGTTCCTCGAGGCTCATTGCGATCCCAAACCCCATGAAGAAGCCAATGATTGCGTTCAGCCTCATCCTGAAGTCCAGCAGAGATAGAGGGGATTTCCCCCTCCATGATGGGAATCTGCCATTCTTCTACAGCGTAAGGTTGTCCACCCTCACAGCAGGTTTCACGATGAACAGTCCTGCAATTCCAACAGTCCAAATGAAACAAAGCATGGAGGGCTGATACATCAACCAAATATTGTCCCGCTCTCACCAAGGAATGCTTGTGTTTCTTTATATATTTTTCGCAGTGGTACGCCTCTTTATCAGACATGGGATCAGGCGTGCCTACATAACGAAAAGCTCGTTTCGTTTTCATTTTTGCAAAACAATCTCCGCTTCTGTTCCAAAAATTCGCAAATGGCCTTCCTCATAGCTAGCCAAATCTACTTCATCACCCGGAATCTCCATCAGGATTTCCATTTCTTCGCCCTCTTCTGTCGTAAAGACGAGCAGGAGATCTTTTTCTTCAAATTCATTGTCAGTCAGCTTGGTTTCCAGAAGCTGAGCTTGAAATTGTGTTACCTCTTCCTCTTCTTCCCTATCAGTATCCCATTGGGTAAAAGTCACGGAAGCCTTTTGATTCTTATACTCCGCCAACACTTGAATCAATTGCTCATGTTGTTGAATGTCCATCTTGTAATCCCTCCGAAATGGTTCATACTGCCCATCATAACAAAGTAGCTCTTAAAAAGCCAAAAAGAAACACCGCTTCGCTGTGAGAAGCGGCTATTTCTCTTTTGCCTGTCAGCTTACTTTGCTAATCGTCTGGGCTAATGCAAAATCTTTGCCGGTTAAACCTTTTGCCTCGCGGGTGGCTAATGTAAACGTGACTGTGCCACCTGCCAGATGAATTTCCACATGCTGATTGTCATGCTCAAGCATCTCTGCCACACGGTTGACGAAACTGATTGCAGTGGAAAAGTCACGACAGTGGTACGTGCGTGATAGCGCCATTCGGTCTTCTACCAGCTTCCAGCCAGGTACCTTGCTCAGATACAATTTGACCTGTTCCAAAGACAGCTTGCTCATTGTAGCAATGCC
The DNA here is from genome assembly GCF_000010165.1 of Brevibacillus brevis NBRC 100599. NCBI lineage: Bacteria > Bacillati > Bacillota > Bacilli > Caryophanales > Paenibacillaceae > Brevibacillus > Brevibacillus brevis. The sequence goes on along the minus strand of NC_012491.1, from coordinate 2,226,494 downwards.
CCCTTTTACCCGATAAATGGTTGTTACACCATCATATTCACGAGACGTACAGGTTATCCGCACCCTATTGCTTCACGGCATAAAAAATCATACGAGGTGATTCATGCGCTACATATTCTTCAAACAGATAGTTTCCAAATACTTGGATTTTTTCGAATCCCGCTTCTGTTAGCATCGCAATCATTTGCTCGGCAGAAAACAAGCGAACCTGCTCCATATACTCACGCGGTTCATTCGATGACTCGTCGGAAATCAGTATCCGCTTTTTCACAAATCCATCTTGGATCCAGCGTTCTTCTTTAATCAACATCCCACTGACTTCCTTGGTAGAGTGCGGCACGAGGTTATCGATGACGTACGCTGCATTTAAGAAGTCGATGACCACTTCACCTTTTGTTTTGAGTGCTTGTGCCATGTTGCGAATAACGTTAGCATTTTCTTCATCTGTGGAGAAATACCCAAAGCTGGTAAACAAATTCACCACGATATCAAATTCTTCGCGAAACGGAATGTCGCGCATATCACAGCGGGCAAAACTTAGCTGTGGATAGGTGTTTTGTTCCTCAGCCAACTGTAAAAGAACAGGCGACAAATCCACACCAACTACTTCATACCCCCGGCGAGCCAGCGCACGCGAATGACGCCCGCTCCCGCAGCAAAGATCAAGTACGCGTCCTGTGTCCTTTACCGGCAATCTTTCCAACAGATTAGCGATCTCTCCATCTGCGGCCGAATCGTCCCTATGACGATACACAAGCACATAATCTTCGCGAAAGCTGCGTTCAAACCATTCTTCAGCCATGTCTGAGCCCCTTTAATTCCAAGATGTTCTTATTATACCACAGCGGGGTTTATCCGTAGCCGATTTGCGTGTGGCAAAGTGTAGGAAACTCTTTGTTGAAAAAAGCGAAATCACTTTACGTACATACTGTATGTATGTTAAATTAACCTCATCCAATCGTGAGGAGAGACCCAGAATGAAAGTGAACAGCTTTTATCCTGTCATCTTGACAGAACAAGTTGAGACTAGCTCGAAGTTTTATCGAGAGCACTTTGGATTTGATATTGTTTTCGAAGCAGACTGGTATGTGAGCATGCAGAATCAGAGCAGCACTCCAGCTTTTGAGCTCGCCATCTTAAATCCTTCTCATGACACCATTCCACAAGGATTCCGAAAGCCTGTAGAGGGTGGTCTTATCCTTAATTTCGAAGTCGATGATGTTGACGCTGAATACGAGAGGCTTATTGTGAAAGCAGGTCTTCCTCTCCATCTCGACATTCGAGATGAGGATTTTGGTCAGCGGCATTTTATTACATCCGATCCTAATGGCATTTTACTTGATATCATAAAGGTAATCCCGCCTTCCGAAGCATTTGCTGACAGTTATGTTGCCCCTGTCTAATCTGGCATGAAATAAGTAAGGAGATCGTATCCCATGAAGATGTCCAAAGCCGAGCAAAAACAGCAGACGATGCAAAAGCTGATCGAAGTGGCAAGAGAGATGTTCTCCAAAAAAGGCTACGCGGATGCGGCCATGGAAGACATCGTGAAGCAAGCCGGGGTGACCCGTGGCGCACTATACCATAACTTTGGGAGCAAAGAAGGATTATTTGAGGCAGTACTGGCTTCTGTCCAACAAGAAATCGGAGAGCGCGTAGAAGCGGAAGCTGCGAAAAGTGAGGAGCCTTGGCAACAATTGATCTTGGGTTGCTTGGCCTTTGTCTCCTCGGCCGTCGAACATCGGAACAAGCGGATTTTGCTTATCGATGGCCCAGCTGTCATCGGGTGGGAAAAGTGGCGCCGAATGGACGAGGAAAACTCCATGCGGCATCTCAGAGAGCAGCTTCAAACGATGCAGGAGCAAGGGTACCTACGTCCCGTTTCTATCGATGCTCTGACGCATTTGCTGTCTGGTGCGATGAACGAAGCCGTGCTCTGGATTTCGGAGACGCCTGATCAGGAGAAGTCCCTTGAGGAAATTTCAGCAGCGATGACCCTTCTCTTAGAAGGATATCGCAGCAAATAAAACCAAAGCACCCCTGCTTCCGCCTCTTACTGGCAAAATGCAGGGGTGCTCTGTTATGACATAGGATCTTTATGATGAAAAGCGGGTAGCTCGTCCAAGCCGAATTTTTTCAGCAGCCCGCGCAATAATGCTCTCTACCGAAGATGGGTCATCCACAACGTCGTATTCGTTAATATTGACCCGCAAAATCGGACAGGAAGTAAAGGAAGCAATCCAGCTATCATAGCGGCTAAACAAATCTTGCCAGTAATCCACTGGCGTTTGTTGCTCCATCGGACGCCCGCGCTCTTTTACGCGACCAATAATATCATCGAAGCTTCCCTCTAAGTAGATCAAAATATCTGGATGCGGGAAGTAAGGCGTCATGACCATCGCTTCAAAAAGCTCTGTATAAGTGCGGTAATCTTCTTCTGTCATGTTGCCTTGCTCGTACAGCATACGGGCAAAAATCCCGGTATCCTCATAGATGGAGCGATCTTGGACAAAACCGCCGCCATAATCAAACATCCGTTTTTGTTCCTTGAAGCGTTCCGCCAAAAAGAAAATTTGCAAATGGAAACCCCAACGCGATAAATCATTATAGTAACGGCCCAAATACGGGTTATTGTCAACCTTCTCTACAGATACACGAAATCCGAGCTGATCTGCCAAGGCATGTGTAAAGGTGGATTTTCCTACCCCTACTGTCCCGCCGATCGTAATCACTGCGTTGTTTGGTATCCCGTATTTTTCACGAAGCGTGCTGTTTTGAAACCTCGACATGTACGCAACTCCTTATCCCCATGCTTACTTTTCCCTTGTTCCCTATCCTTCTTGTCCCATCAGCGCTTGAATCCGTGGTGCAATTCGATCCAGTACATACTTTAAATCTTCTGGTCTATGTACGAAATCCAAATCGTCACAATCGAATTTGATGACAGGAGTATCCGGATGATGCTTTTCAAACGCGTCCATAAACTCGTTGTAATCCGCAATCAGGTTCTCCATATAGGTGACATCCATGCTGCGCTCCATTTCGCGATCGCGCATCGCAATCCGCTTCATCACGGTTTCAATCGAAGCTGTCATGTAGATCACTAAATGGGCCTGAGGCAAATCCTCTGTTAGGATATCATAAATTTTAAGGTACTTTGGTAGGTTATTTCCTTGTAACGTCCGTTTGGCAAAAATCGTATTTTTGAAAATATTGTAATCAGAAACAACGGAGATACCTTGATTCAGGAACTGTGAATGTATATCCTGCAACTGCTTGTAACGATTGCAGAGGAAAAACATCTCGAGTTGAAAGCTCCATTCGGCAATATTTTCATAAAATTTACCCAGGAATGGGTTTTCGTACACGATCTCTTCCAGTAGCTGCAAGTTGCAGGCACGGCTTAGTTCCCGCGATAAAGAGGTTTTCCCAATACCAATAGGTCCCTCAACGGTAATCAATATGGACTTCATGTATGCTTCGATCCTTTTCAAGAAAATGAGAGCACTCCATATTCTAGCACGTATGTAAGCGTTTGTCGAAAACATTCGCATTGTGTCGTTTGGTATCATTTGGTACTCCTTTTTCTAAAGAAAAACTGCTCTTCATCGAGAGCAGTCTGGTTCTTACGTAAAATATTCAACGCGAGCCTGTGGAAACAGTCGGGCAATTTCACTTTCCAAATGGGCCTGCAAAGCCTTTGCTTGGATGTCGGGATAGACGTACTTCCCTTTCCCGTATTTCCCCCATTTGTACTTGCGCTCTTCTTCCTTCATCTCAAGCTTCGTTTTCGGATAGCGCTGGAGGATCAAGCTTTTAGCAATCTTGGTAAAACGGTGCTGGATCAGCTCGAACGTCAAATCCTCCATCGCTTCGGGAACCAACTGCGAACGCAGTCTTTCCAGTAAATCGGTATACCCTGCTTCCCATCCCTCAAACCAATACAAAGGCGCTAAAATAAAGCCGAGCGGATAACCGGCCTTTGCTACCTTCCCTGCAGCCTCTAGTCGCTGATGAAAGCTGGAGGTACCTGGCTCAAAATTTTTGATGACATAGTCGGCATTCATGCTGAAGCGAAACCGGGTATGCTTGTTGTGCTTGGCATCCAGTAAGGAATCCACGTGGTGAAACTTGGTCACGAAGCGCAACCGCCCAAACTCCTGCTGGCCCATAAACTCAATCGCTCGTTTCAAATTGCCCGTAAGATGCTCAATGCTAACCGGATCGGATGTACAGGCTGCCTCAAAACGAGTGATCTCACCCGGGCGTTCCTGGATATACTTCTCAGCCTGTGCCAGAATTTCATCTGTGTTGACGTACACTCGAACATACGGCTTTGTCCCGATATTGGTGTTCAAATAGCAATAATGACAGTGGGCAGCACATCCCGTAGCCAGTGGAATGGCATATTCGGCGGAAGGCTTGGAAGTCTCGAACTTCAATGTTTTGCGTACACCAATGACCAACGTCCGCTTCGCATTGCGATATTTCTCCACTTCTGTATCCCCAGGGATGCCACGAACCTGATTATGGCTGGTCGTCATCTGCATCGGAATCCCTTCTGCTTGAAAACGTTGATACAGTTCTTTCCCAAGTGGATAATTCAATGCATGTGGCTCCACGAAAATATAATCCGGAACAAACAGCTTGCTGCCTTTTTGCTCCGTCTTTTCAGGTCTTTCCAAAAGGGTCGTTCCCATGCCTTCATCCCTCCCTCACCTAGTATGCCCGTGCCATTCGACTGGACGTAAGGAGAAGTATGGCTGTGCCCCGTTATTTCAGGGTGTTTTTAAAATCGCGTAGCAGCACCTTTGCTTGCTCCTGTTGAGCTAGCGGCACTTGCAATGTATAGACATGTCCTGCTTTTTTGGTCTGTTTGGACAAAAGCCTGACTCGAATTCCTTTCATTTCTAAATAACGCCGACATTCCTGAGCAATCCGTGGGAGGCCATACGATTCATGAATCGTAACCCATTTGATCCACATACACCTGCACCCCATCCTTACACACTTCTTTCTTTTACAGTAAGCAGTGGACGGATGATTGGTTCAAACAAAAGAAAGTTGCTGACATTTTAGGAAAACCGTTTTTGCCTCTGCACCGTCTAATGGTAGAGGAGGGGGAAAAAGTGAATCTGGAACAGCTCGTTTCGCGCGCAAAAAATGGGGATGATGATGCCTTTTTTCAACTCGTCAGCCTTCATAAGGATCAACTGTATAAAATCGCCTACGCCTTTCTTCGTAACGAGACAGATGCATTAGAGGCCATTCAGGAAGCGACGTGCCGTTCCTATCTCAAGCTTGCACGATTGAAACAGACTGCGTATTTTCGTACATGGCTGACCCGCATCCTTATTCATATTTGTTTGGATGAGCAAAAGCGCCGAAAACGGATTATCTTGAGTGCGATGGAAGATGACATCGAGAGTCGTGCAAGTATTCCTATGGACGACCAAAATGTCGAACGTATACAAATCGAAGAGGCTCTCGCTCGTCTCCGTCCAAATTATCGCCACATCATTATTTTGAAATATTTTGAAGATCGGACGATACGCGATATTGCAGAGGTACTCGGTCATCCGGAAGGCACCATCAAAACATGGCTGCACAAGGCTCTAGGTGCACTTCGCAAAGATCTCGGGAAAGGCTGGTGAGCTTTATGAGTGAAAGTGATAAAAAGAATGCGAGTCCATTCATGGTTCCCGCTGAGATTGATCAATACATTCGCAGAGGAATGGAACAAGCAAAGGAGCTGCGTCAAAATCGGAGCCGCAACCGGTGGATACGCGTGGGGTCTAGTCTGGTTGCTTGTTTGTTCATTTTCGTGTTTATTTTTTCCGTTCGACTTTCACCTGCTGTTGCCGCCTATGTCAGCTCGATTCCTGGGATGGAGAAGATCGTTGAGTTTCTTCGGGATGACAAAGGCTTACAAAAGGCAGCAGAACACAATCTTGTCCAAAATATTGGTGCCAGTGGTTCAGTAGAAGATGTGACGTTTACCATCGATCAAGTTTTGGCCGACGAGAAACGGATGGTTCTCTTCTATACACTAAAGCATTCCTTCACCGATAAAAATGTAGGCTTGCACAAGATAGAATTGTTAGACCAAACAGGGAAAGAATGGAAACGCGGTATGGCTTGGTCAAGCATGGAGAGCGAAGAGCCTGTGATTCAGAATCGTATTGATATTGTCATCGAAGAAACCGCTGAAATACCCGATGCGATGACTGCAAAAGTCACGCTAAAAATCGATAATCTCGAGCAAAAGACTCCTCTCTTGATCGACTTTGCTGTAGATAAAAACAAATTCAAGACCTTTGAGAAAAAAGTGTATCCAGTGATGAAGGAAGTCACGGTTGACGGACAGCGGTTTACAATCGAACAAATCGCAGTCTTTCCTACTCAGACTGAAGTGAGCATTCGCTTTGATCCAGCTAACCAAAAGCACGTATTTGATTTTGATAAGCTGAGGCTCGAAGATGAAAAAGGAGAAACATTCGCTTTTTGGGGAAATGGCGTTCCTGTACGGAACAACGGTGAGAATGGGAGAGTATACCATCTGGAGAGTATTTATTTCGTTGAGCCCGAAAAGCTTATTCTCAAAGCCGATGGCATTCGTGCCATAGACAAAGATAAATTGCAAATCGTAATCGACGCGAAGACAGGCTTATTAACAAAAGTCCCGAATGATCGCCTAAAATTAACGGCACTCCGTCAAGTTGATGAAGTCGTTGGCATGGACTTTTCCTTGAGGGTTCCTCCACAAGATAAACACTCTTATATCTCCTTAGGGTATGAGCTAACTGACGATCTGGGAAATGAATATGATTCTGTGCAAACAATCTCCTCTTCCACAGATGATGAATCCATTCAAGACTATTCCATGCTATTCAAGCGAAAAACAAACAAAGGTACGCCTACTTCTTATTCCTTTCCTCTGTCCAGCTATCCTGAACGACTTCAAGGTACTTTTTCTATTGAAGTCAAATAAAAAATGCCCCTTCAGCGATTGTTTGTACGGTATCGCTGTGGGGCATTCATTTTTGGATTCGTCAAATCAATCTACAACCGCCCAGTGATTGGTCGGCCCATGCCCGCCACCCAATTGCGGAGCTGTCTTAATAGCTTCGAAGATAAAGCGATTTGCTTTTTCAACCGCAGTGATGAGCGGTGTATTTTTGGCTAACTCTGCTGTAAGAGCCGCTGAGAACGTACAACCTGTGCCGTGCGTATGGCGTGTATGAATACGCTCATGGGATATTTCATGGAAGGCGGTACCATCGAATAAAATATCAACGACAACGTCCCCTTGCATATGTCCACCCTTCATCAGGACATTGCGAGCGCCTATCGCATGTATCGCTTTTGCCGCTTCGCGCATCTCGTCTGTCGTCTCGATTCTCATGCCAGTCAAGCATTCTGCTTCCGGCAAGTTTGGTGTGACGACTTCCGCCAGCGGTAGCAACTCTGTTTTCAATGCAACGATCGCCTCATCCAGCAGGAGCTTTGACCCTCCCTTGGCGATCATCACCGGGTCTACCACCAACTTTTTCAGGCCAAATGCTTTGAGCTCTTCCGCAACAGCACGAATGATATCAGCGTTGAACAGCATGCCCGTTTTCGCCGCGTCAGCGCCAAGATCACGCAGCACCTCATGCATTTGCTGGGAAACTGCCTCTGTCGGCAATGGATACACACCTGCTACGCCCAATGTATTTTGTGCAGTGATTGCTGTGATCGCACTCATTCCGTACACACCGTGTTGATGAAAGGTTTTCAGATCTGCCTGAATCCCAGCTCCCCCACCGCTATCTGAACCCGCTATCGTCAATGCTTTCGCAATCGTGCTCATGATATTCCCTCCTGCTCTCCACCTTTTCTCACCTGAGTATACCATCCGCTCGTCCCATTCGGTATACTAAAGGAATGTTTGCCAACAGTCATGCTAGGAGGCATCTGCATGTCCTATCGGATTTTTTATTGGTTGACCTTTTTGATTCCAACCATCATCATCGGGGGTTTTGAATTCATCCGTCACGACTTTCTGCTGCCCTATATGTCTATGGAAGCCGGAAATGTGTACATTACCCTCTTGACGCTCCTTCTCTCTTTTTTATTCGCTACCTGGATGTTTCACACCCTTAAACAAATGAATGCACGAATTATCGAGGAACAAGCTCGTCGCGCTGTTTATGAAGAGCGGGAACGCCTTGCTCGCGAATTACACGACGGGATTGCCCAATCTCTGTTCTTCCTCAACGTAAAGCTGAAGCAGGGACACTTGGACGATGCACGGATCGCTGTATCTGCCATCGACAATCATGTGCGGCAAGCCATCTTTAACTTGCGCTCATTGCCAGAAGAAGGCAGTCTGGATCAGCGCCTTGAGAAATGGCTGGCGCAATGGAGCGCTTTATCTGGAATCGACGTTGCAAGCGAATTACATGTCAAAGACGGCTTTTTTACTCCCACCGCAGAGGTGCAACTGTTCGGGATCATCCAGGAAGCTTTTGCAAACATTCGCAAGCATTCTCAGGCCAAGCATTCGTGGATTCACCTCACGACAGATGAACCAACTGGCTGGGTTCTCTCCGTTGAGGACGATGGCATTGGGATTTCTAACCCTTTTCCCGACACGAAAAAATACGGTCTGTCCATGATGCGCGAGCGAGCACGCCAGTTGAACGCATCCATCGACATTCAGTTACGACCGGCAGGCGGTACGATCATCCGCTTATCTTCTCATTCAGGAGGAAAAACACTATGAACGCTTACCGTGTATTGATCGCCGACGACCACCCGATGGCTCGCATGGCCATTCGCAGCCTGCTTGATCCCGATCCCTCTTTTGAAGTCATCGGAGAAGCACAAAATGGCGAGGAAGCCTTTCTCCTATGCGGACAAATACAACCGGACCTTGTGCTCATGGACATCAACATGCCGAAATGGAGCGGACTCGAAGCGACCCGCGAGGTCAAGAAAGCATACCCGCACATCAAGGTCGTCATTCTCAGCGTCTCCGATGACGTTGCTGACCTGATCACGGCCATTCAATTCGGTGCCCAAGGTTACTTGCTGAAAAATTTAGAGCCTGACGACTGGATTAACTACTTGCATGCCTTGCTCGGCGAGGACAGTGAGTTGACCCGCGAAATGGCAACCCGGCTCATGTACCGCTTCCGTCAAGAAGAGGCGACGGATGAAATGGTACCAGCTGTTCTGACCCCGCGAGAGCGAGAGATCGTCATGTATGTGGGAGCCGGAAAAACGAATCGGGAAATAAGCGAAGCGCTGATCATCGCAGAAAACACTGTGAAAAACCACCTGAAAAACATTCTCGAGAAGCTGCAATTGGCTAATCGCGTCCAGCTCGCTGCTTATGCGGTTCGCCATCATTTGGTTATCAAATAAAAAACATTGCTTTCTGCTCGATCAACTGTCATCCTTAGAAAGATACGTTTTCCACAGACATAAGAAATGCAGGTGATCCGCATGATCGAAGTCAAGACCTCCAAACTTAGCAATGGAGAATTAAATAGAGGTGTATTTGCAACGCAAGATATCAGAAAAGGCGACCTGATTCATGAAGCGCCCGTGCTGCCCTATTTGAACGAAGAGCATGAGCATATCGAGAAAACCTTGCTCGCGGATTATGCATTTGAGTACGGTGCAAATCACACAGCCTTCTTGTTAGGGTATGGCATGCTATTTAATCATTCCTACACGCCAAATGCCACGTATGAGATTAACTTCGACAACCACACGTTTGACTTTTATGCGTATACGGACATTCAAGCGGGTGAAGAAATTTTAATCAATTACAATGGCGATGAGGATTGCGATGATCCTCTCTGGTTTTATGAAGACCAACAGAAAGAAACAGATGATACCAAATAAGCGTACGCCTTAAAAAGAAGGAAAACCCGGAAACTGACACTTGAAAAAAGTGCCGTTATCCGGGTTGTTCTGTGTAAAGGGGCGTACTATAAACGCAGCCATTTCGCGAAGTACTGTTCATTCACTGGAAAATACGCTGTGGCAAAACGAACAAACTCAAGCGTATCCACCTGTTTGTAGGCGTACGTCTGATAATACGCTTGCAAAAACTCCCAGCCATCCATCGCATCGCCATATGTTGTAATCAGCTTCCATAGCTCTTTTACAGGCTGACCGTACACCGGACCCACGATCGGTCCCTTGCCAAACTGATCCAGCGGCAGATTGGAAACCGATTGGGTCGCGTCAGCTTGTTCAGCAAAATAAAAGCTGGCATCCCCTTTTTTCTCAACATCGTAAAAATAGAGCGTCGTGGCAAGCTCTGTTATTCCTTCGTCCAACCAGGCGTGATGGAACGGATCATTCGAGACCACTCCATAGAACCATTGATGGGCAATCTCGTGCACCACGGTGTGACTTAAATCGGGGTCCACACTCCCCATGTGTCCGACCGTCACCACGCCAGGATATTCCATACTTGCGGTTTCATCCAGCAGGATATCGAGTTGTTTATGGGGATACGGCCCCAATTTATCCGTGAATTGTTCAAACGATTTTTCCGCAGCTTGCAGGGCGACTGTCATCGCTTCCTTGTCTGCTTCCTTTCCCCATACCCGAAGCTCGACACCCTTGACCGTTTTGCTTATACTACGCATTCCTTTTACAACTGCGATGAATACTTCCTTCGTATTTTTCACTTTTATTTCACCGCTCTGATTGTTAGACGCCTTATCCTGATCAGATGAGCTGATGATGGTATACCCTTTCGGCAAGCGGTACGAAATAGAAAAATCCGCATGGCTCGTATGATACGATTCGCCTCGAAGCGAGTACGGCTTCTTATTCCATCCGTCTTTCCCCTGGTAGGTAGCTAGCATCGGATATGCTTGCGCCAAATGAAAGCCATTTTCCGTACGGTCAAAACGCAGTCCTTTTCGCGGAACGGTAAACGCATATTTTACGGTTACCTCTCGATTCTCATTTGGCGCAAGCTTTTCGGCAAGTGGGATGACAAGCGTATCACCCGTTAGTTGATACTTCGCTTTCACACCATCCAGTTTGGCGTCACGAATTTTCACTTCGGCTGCGTCCTCGAAGAATGGAGGTTTGTTCTCTTTTGTAAATGCATTGGGGAGGAAATAAAAGATCAGCTGATCCCATTCGTCCTTGGAACGATTTTCAACGATGATCTTGGCCTCAGCGGTAAACTTTCCTTCCGGCGACATCTCAAACTTCAGGTCGTACGAGCCTTTACTGCCATCTGCTATAGGCTTGGCTGTGAAGTCGTCTATCTTCCCCACCGCAGGAGACTGCGCCCCTACCTGTTCTGGCATCCACCAGCCACTCCCAGATCCACCGAGGACCAAAGCCAACAAGGAAGCCATTGTCGTGGCCTTGAGTAAACGCTGCTGCCACTTGATTTCCTTCCTAATCGATATCAACGTAAACCCTCCCAACCTCTCTCCTTATCGTCGAATCGTTTTCTCGAAAAAAGATAGCCACAGACCGGGCTTCACTTCTTTTTTATCCGTCAAGGTAAATCCATGTCTTTCATACAATCGAACAGCCGGTTCATTCAAGGAACCAGTTGCTACGACGATCCTGCTGCAACCATGCTCATGGACAGAGGCTAGCAATTGACTCGCGATTCCCTTGCGAAAATGAATAGGATCGACAATGATTCGGTGAATATCCAACGTTTCCCCCTCGATCATAAAAGAAACAGCCCCTGCCAGCTCGTCTCCCTCTATGTAGCCATAAAACGTTTCCCCACATGCCCTCAGTTGTTCTACTGATTCTCGCAGAGGTGGAATATCTTCTGTTCCAATTAACTCCGCCTCTACACGATACGCTCTTTTCTGCATGTTCCAAAGTTTTTGTACCGTTTGTTCATCCTGTAAATCTAGTCGCACGATCATTTTGTTTCCCCCGCTTTTAACTTTCTGGAGCTGATTCAAAGCTGTAATACACATAAGGATCTTTGGGAGCGGAGACGGCTTCAACCTGAGAGGCTTTGAGAACAAGCATGTCATATCCTTCTACCTGACGCAGCTCTAGCTTTCCGCGTACTTTTACCCAGCTATCTTTTTTCCATTTGTCCGCGTCCTCCTTTTCCACCAGAACCCCATAGACACTGGAATCTGCTGTACAGCAGGTGACGGAGAACCGCGCCACGACAAACTGCTGCTTGGTAAAATCAGGCTGTCGATATACAAACCCAAAAGTCTCAAGCTCTTTTCCAGCAAATTCTTTTGCATATAGCTCCATCGTGGTGAGTCCGTCCAAGAACATTTTGTCATTCAGTTCAATCACTGGTTGTTTATGTAAAAAGACGGCTATATCCGTGTAAAAGTCACCAAATCCCCCGTTCGAGAATCGCTGCCGCAATTGCTCGTCGTCTGTTGCTTGCACCGGGGGTATTGCTACTTGATTGGTAGCCTCTGGCTGTGGTTTTATACTTGGCTCGGCATCTTCTTTGACTCCTGCTGTCTGCTTCACATTCTCTGTTGCATTCACATTCGCATTCGCCGTTACATCCGCCAGCTTTCGTACATCATTGCTGAGTAGCGTGATCCCCCGCTTTTCCGCTACATCACTGCCAAGAATTTTATCCGGCATGAAAAATCCCATTACGATGGGTAGCACAAACAATCCATAAACCAAAAAGGAGCCCATAGGTGTACGTGGTACTTTGTGCTGCTCCTCACAATCGCAATCGTAAACGCTACTGCCAACAAAAATTTGCCGTATGCTGACCATTGTCAACAGAGCCAGAATGGCGAGCGTGACATAGCTGAACATGTGCAATCGGGGTGCGAGATAGTGACTGAGTGCTTCCGACAGGATCAAATAGGCCAACAACGCTGTAATGCCCGCCAAAATCAAACTGCGCATGATGTGATGACGCTTCAATTTATTCGGATCCATATTCTCCTCCTTACATCGGCATAAGCATAGTGACGCCAATCACCAAAAGCGTAATAGCTACGACCAGCTTGACAACAAAACCAAAGCGAAACGTTCCAAATAGCATCAACGTCGTTTTTAAATCGAGCATGGGACCGAAAACCAGAAACGCAAGCAACGAGCTGCTTGAAAACGTATTGGAAAAGGAGGCAGCAATAAACGCATCCGCCTCTGAACAAAGCGAAAACAAATACGCCATCCCCATCATGACAAAATGGGAGGTGAGGGGCGTTTGACCGATGTCCATGAGCGTATCCCGGCTGATGTACACCTGTAAAAGTGCACTGATAAACGCACCAAACAACAAATATTTTCCCATATCAAAAAATTCGTCCACTGCGTGCGCAAATGTCGAGGACAGCTTTCCACTCGTCGCTTTTACATGATCGGCTTCATGACTGATTTGCGATTCCATGCCGAGCCGTATCGGATTTTTTTTGACAAACAAGAAGACAAGCATGCCCACTATGAGCGCAACAACGAATCCCGCAACGCCCCGGTAGAGAGCCATTTCCGGCTGACGGGCGAAAGCGACATAGGTCGATGACAAAACAACGGGATTCACAATCGGACCTGCCAATAAGAAAACAATCCCGACTGACAGCGGCATCCCTTTTTGGATCAAGCGACGAACCACAGGGATAATGGCACATTCACAGACAGGGAACAAAAATCCAAGCAACCCGGCAAATGGCAGGGCCACGAGTGGATGCTTCGGTGTCCAACGCCTCACCTGCTCTTCTGTCACAAACGTCTGGATAAATGCCGAAAAGAATACACCCAAGAGGACAAACGGAATTGCTTCCAGCCAAATACTAAGGAAAAAGGTTTTCACATCAAGCCATAAAGGGGACCACTTTATGCTCCAACCGGAAAACAAGCTGCTGTCACTTCCCATCGTTAACCAAACGACACCTAGACCAAGCAGAAGCGCCCCGATTATTTCAACTAAAAATTGGCGAATCTTCAGAATCAAGCGGGAGTTCTCTCCTCTCATTTTGTAAATAGGTATCATTCCTATTTATATGCAGACACCTATTTTTCCTTCTTGTCCTTTATTTTTTTTACAAAATCAACAGGTTGTCCAGCCTTCCCTTCCCCCTGTATCCGTCTTATAATGGTGAAAAATCGTACGGTTCGGGGTGAATGAAGTGAGCGAAGACATTCAGCGCATTCCCACTGATCTAGAGGTTTGTGAAGTCCAGACGATCGATGAAGAAAAAGTAAACAGGCTTCGGCCTAGAATGACGGAAACGGATGGTGTCGCCCCTCTCTTCAAGGCTCTCGCAGACGATACGCGAGCAAAAATTATTTACGCGCTGGCACTTGAAGGAGAACTATGCGTTTGTGATGTCGCAGCAACCATCAATAGTTCGATCCCCAATACCTCTCACCATCTGCGCTTGTTAAAAAACATGGGTCTCGCCCGATACCGCAAAAGTGGCAAGCTCGTCTATTACTCACTCGATGACGATCATGTCCGCCATTTAATCATGTGTGGTATTGAGCATGCTGCCGAATTGAGGCAATCAAAACCGTAAATCCACTGGCTTTTAAACAGGTCCGTCACTAATAGTGGCGGCCTTTTTTGCTGATTTTCAAAAAAACATTCAAACAATTAATTGAATATAATAATGAGTATGGTATGATTTAGGTAATCAATTACCAGAAAGAAGGCCCAAATCATGAACGACTATGACGTCATCGTAATTGGCGGAGGGCAGGCAGGACTTGCTCTCGGATATGCACTCAAGCGTAAAAATCGCCGTTTTGTCATCGTGGAGCAAAACCAACGGATCGGGGACAGTTGGCGGCAACGCTACGATTCGCTGGTGCTTTTTACACCACGTAAACATAATCAACTACCTGGTCTTACGTTTCCCGGAGAGCAGAATACGCTCCCAAACAAGGATGAAGCGGCAGACTACCTAGAATTGTACGCCAAACATTTCGAATTGCCTGTCATGCTTGGTATGACTGTTATGGAGCTTAGCAAAATTGGTTCCCGCTTCCAAGTACGGACACAAGACCGTCTGCTCCACGCGAAGCAAGTCGTCATTGCAACAGGGCCATTTCATACGCCGTTTATCCCAGATATTGCGAACAGATTGGACCACACCGTTCATCAACTGCACACTTCGCAGTACAAGAATGAGAGCCAGCTTATCGACGGCCCGGTCCTTGTCGTTGGCAGCGGCAACTCTGGGGCACAGATTGCGGTAGAGCTCGCCGCTCATCGACCCGTTATTTTTTCACAGGGAGAATCACGCTCTTATTTGCCAAACTTCATATTTGGAAAACCTATATTTGATTACATGAAGACATTTGGATTACTCGATGCTCCCCACTCCACTTGGATCGGCAAGAAAATGCGCAGTTCACCCGATCCGATATTCGGCTACAAAAACCAGGTGCGCGAGCTCTCTCGCTCAGGAGCATTGCGGTTGGTTTCTCGAACCGTACAGGTTAATGGGCGTACCGTTTATTTTGCAGATGGAACAGAGGCAACAGTCAATAACGTATTGTGGGCCACTGGCTTTCGACCAAACTACGATTGGCTGAGTATTCCAGATGTGCTTGATTCGAAAGGCAGACCCATTCATCTTCGGGGTATCACAAAAGTGCCTGGCCTATCCTTTCTCGGACTTCCATGGCAGCATACGAGGGCGTCAGCGCTTATGGGCGGTGTAGGAAAAGACGCCCTTTATCTAGTGGAACATTTATAAGTTATTTTCTATAAGGAGGATTCTATCATGGGCTTTCACCATCACGATCACGGAGATGGACACGATCACCATCATCATGGAAAAGGAGCCAGTAAACGAGCTCTTCTCATTTCTTTCCTCATCATTGCTGTATTTCTGGTTGTAGAAACCATCGGGGGCTTCCTCACCAATAGTTTGGCGCTGCTCTCTGATGCTGGGCATATGTTGAGCGATGCATTAGCACTTCTATTGAGCTTGATCGCTGTTCATTTCGCTGCACGACCACCTTCTGCAAAGAGGACATTCGGGTTGAAACGTTTTGAAATCTTGGCTGCACTGACCAATGGCGTGACACTTGTACTGATTTCCTTGTTCATTTTCTGGGAAGGGTTCCAACGCATGTGGAATCCGCCTGAGGTTGCCAGTGGCTCCATGATCATCATCGCCACAGTCGGACTCTTGGCGAATATTGCTGCAGCCATGGTACTCATGCGTGGCGATACCAAAAACAACGTCAATGTACGCAGTGCCTATCTCCACGTTCTCGGCGATCTTCTCGGTTCTGTTGGGGCAATCGTTGGTGGTATCCTGATGTGGGCTTTTGGCTGGTACATTGCCGACCCGATCATCAGTATCGTCGTGGCAGTCCTGATCATGCTGAGCGCATGGCGTGTAACGAAAGAATCCGTCAATATTTTGCTGGAAGGCGCCCCTTCACGCCTGGATACAACAAAAGTGGAAGAGTCACTCAGTCAGCTGCCTGGAGTTATCAAAGTGCATGACCTGCACATTTGGACGGTTACTTCCGGATTTGATTCCCTGACATGCCATCTGGTTGTCGAGGACGATTTGCCCAGCTACCCTGTGTTAAATGACGCACTGGTCCTTTTGGAAAAAGATTTCGGCATTACACACGCTACCATCCAGATTGAGAACTCCTCTACTCGACATGGTGACTTACATTGCCAGGCAACATCCGATTCGCACGATCACGATCACGATCATAACCATGAGCACAATCACGACCATGACCATGACCATCCGCATGATCATAAACAACATAGCCATTCCTAAAAAAAGAAAACCATCTCCCGGCATTTCCGAGAGATGGTTTTACTTGTGATTAATCTTCCATCGTAGACAGGTCACCAGTTGGTAGACCTAATTCCCACGCTTTCAAGACGCGGCGCATGATCTTTCCGGAACGCGTTTTTGGCAACTTGTCGCGGAATTCGATTTCTCGAGGAGCAGCATGTGCAGCCAGTCCTTCTTTCACAAACTTGCGAATTTCTTCCATCAACGCTTCACTTGGCTCATACCCAGCCCGCAGCGCGATGAATGCTTTGATAATTTCACCACGAACCGGATCTGGTTTACCAATGACGCCCGCTTCGGCTACTGCTGGATGCTCCACGAGCTTGCTCTCTACTTCAAACGGACCGACTCGCTCACCGGAAGTATTGATCACGTCATCAATACGGCCTTGGAACCAGAAGTAGCCTTCTTCATCCTTGTATGCAGAATCCCCGGATACATACCAGCCTGGGATGCTGAAGTATTCTTCGTACTTCGCTGGGTTGTTCCAGATTTGTCTCATCATAGCTGGCCACCCTGTACGGATTGCCAGATTCCCCATTCGATTCGGTGGCAGCTCATTTCCACGGTCGTCAATAATCGCTGCGTATATACCTGGGAACGGTTTACCCATCGATCCAGGCTTGATCGCCATACAGCGATAGTTAGAAATCAACTGAGCACCTGTTTCCGTCATCCACCAGTTGTCATGAATGCGTTGATTAAACACCCGCATGCCCCAGTGAACAACTTCCGGATTGAGCGGTTCTCCAACGCTCAGGACGTGACGCAGACTGGATAAGTCAAATTGCTTGACGAGTTCATCCCCTGCCCCCATGAACATACGGAACGTAGTCGGAGCACTGAACCAGATCGATACTTTGTTCTTCTCAATGACTTTATACCAGTCTTCCGGAGTGAAACGTCCGCCACGTACGACAATCGTTGCTCCATTCAACCAAGGTGAAAAAATGCCATAAGAAGTACCCGTTACCCAGCCAGGATCGGCTGTGCACCAATAAATATCATCCTCTTGCAAGTCGAGAATCCATTTCCCAGTTTGGTAGTGCTGGATCATGGCATTGTGAACATGCAGAACACCCTTTGGCTTGCCCGTTGAGCCTGAGGTGTAATGAAGGATCATTCCATCCTCACGATCAACCCATTCGATTTCCAGCTCGGTGGAGGCTTCTTCCATCGCTTTTTCAAAGCGGATGTGACCTTCTTTTAGCTCCTCTTCTGCACCTACAACAATCACGTGTTTTAAGGCAGGCAGGTCGTTAACAGGTATGCGTGGCAATAGTGCAGGTGTCGTAACGATCGCAACGGCTTCGCTATTTTCCAAGCGATCACGCACAGCTGCTTCCATGAACGCTTCGAACAGCGGTCCTACAATTGCGCCAACCTTGATTGTGCCTAAAACGCTTACATAAAGCTCCGGCGAACGCGGCATAAAGACGAAAACGCGGTCTCCTTTTACAATGCCCAAATTCCGCAAAACATTCCCGAATTTATTGGATAATTCGCTTAATTGCGCGAAAGTATAGGTCTCGTCTCTCGTGGCATTGCTGTACATCAAAGCAATTTTGTCTTTCCGATCAGTAGCGAGATGTCGATCAATGGCTTCATACACCATGTTCACTTTCCCGGTTTCATACCAAGAGAATTGCTTCTCCACATCTGCCCAATCAAAATTCGCATATGTTTCGTCATAATTTTTCAGATTATAAGGGCCTTCCGTTGCTGGAATTTTCTCAACGTTCATGTCTTCACTCTCCCACTCTACATCGTTTTTCTCACTACGTAACATTCATAATATTTCTACATTTTTTGCGTAATTCCTCCTGCCAGAACCTACTTATTCGATTGCGAACTTTTTCTTGTATAATGGACAGTATTCTTACCACAAAGGAGATGGCTGACCTTGATGATCTGGTTTCTTTTACTTGGCGCTATCGCTTTGTTGCTTTTTCGGGCCTATCGCAATACATTCGATGTTCAAATAAAGGAAGTAGCAATACCCTTGCAAAAATCCCGGCACCTTCAACAACCGCATGATTTTGAGCCGATTTCGATCTTGCATTTGTCTGATTTGCACATGGAAAACTTATCTGTATTGCCCCAGCGCATTGTCGCTGACTTTTCGCAGCGTCAGGTAGACCTGATTGTGATTACCGGAGACTTGCTCGACCGCGACAAAAACATTCCGAAGGCAGTTGCTTTTGTGCAATGTCTTCAGCAATTACAGCCGACACTCGGAACTTATGTAGTTTTTGGCAATCACGATTACGTGCTTACCCCTTTCAAGCTTGCACAGTTAAAATCAGAGTTGGAACGAATTGGCTGTCGTGTTCTTGTCAACGAAAATGAAACGATCTATCACAAGGGGCAGCCCCTGCACCTTATCGGTGTGGATGATTTTAGCACGCGCCATAGCAACCTGGCCAAGTCTTTCTTCGGAGTTCCCGAGACAGGAGCAAGGCTCGTCTTGACTCATGATCCTAATATAGTTTTGCACATGAAGGAGTATGCTTACGATTATTTGTTGTCAGGGCATTTTCACGGAGGACAGATCCATTGGCCTCGCCCCTTTCATCTCGTAAAGATGGGGAAACTTCCGAAGCAAAATATCGTGAAAGGTCTTCACGAGATGGATGGTCGACCCTTTTACATCAGCGAGGGCCTGGGGCAAACAGGGGTAAACATCCGTCTGCGTTCCCGCCCCGAGATCACCTTGCATGTACTGGGCAGTGATACTCCACTTCATGAGATAGCCACTCCAGCTCCGGCTCTTCAAGAAACCGCTGCCGTGCTCGCCCTCGACTAAGGTATAATAGCCTTACTTTCGTGTCGAGATGGGGGTCACCTTGTGGAAAATTGGAAGAGAGATGTCGAGCACATCCGACAAGCGACGAATTTACCTATTGAATATGTACAAGTCTCACAAACAGAAGCAGCGCAGGCCCAGCAGGATTGGGTACAAAAAGGCTGGGAGCAAGTTGCCTTCCATTCGAGCAACGATGTGATGACAGTGATCCTTATCGAAACGGCATCCTGGCATACTTCAGCCCGAGCGTTGTTGGATCTGATTTTTTCTCATCTGGATGATCCAGCAACGCTTCCCCTCCCAAAACAGATAGCCAGTTGGCTTTCAAGCATGGTCTCCGGCTCCCCTGTTGCCATCCCTGCTCAGCTGGAAGCAAAATGGCCGTGGAAAGAAGCGCGCGTCTCTTTTTTATTAGAGCGATGCAGACCGGATCGAAAGGGAGAATGGGATTTTTTGCAGCCCTTGCTGCATGATTTTTTTGAAGGCGTACCCGATTTCATTCCGTTAACACAAACATATGCGCTTCTCATCGTCCCTGTCTCCATGCTCGATCATCAAAAAACGGCCTCAGAGCTTTTGGAGTGGGCATCTGGCCTACATGATCTGATTTCGATGGAATGGATGGAACCTGTTCGCCTTGTTGTCGGATCGCCAATCACGAGTCCACTTGCATTGGGCGACACTCTTTTACGGCAATTATCACTAGCTCGTGCCCTTCAAGCCTATCGGCCACAAATGATGGTCGCTGGAGATTGGTCTTATCCGCTAGAACGATGGGCAGCTTCTCTCCCCAAAGAAATAGCAGCCGCTCTCGCAAACGAGCTGTCCGCTGTCATAACTGTTCCGCACATGACAGATGAACAACTGGAAACATTAGATACGTTGTTCGCCAGACAATTGAATGTAAGCGATACCGCACGACAGCTTTTCCTTCACCGGAATACACTGTTGTATCGATTGGACAAGCTGACGGAACAAACCGGATTAGACCCGCGATTGTTTCCTGATGCCGTCTTGCTACAGCTCTACCTTCTCTTTCGTCAAAATTAACAAAACATTTTGTATATACTGTCCATATCCAACCTGCAAGTGAATTGGTACCCTACCCTTATAGTCATCCAAGAATTTTCTCTCTTCACAATCCCGAGGAGGTGCCTTTTTCATGGCAAAGGTAAGTCTTTCCCACATTTATAAACGATATGGAAACAACGTTACGGCAGTTGACGATTTTCACTTGGAAATTCAAGATCGCGAATTCCTCGTTCTCGTCGGACCATCTGGTTGTGGAAAATCTACCACGCTGCGCATGATTGCAGGTCTGGAAGAGATTTCGGAAGGTGATTTATACATAGGCGATCGCCGCGTCAACGATGTAGCTCCCAAAGATCGCGACATCGCCATGGTGTTTCAAAGCTATGCACTCTATCCGCATATGAATGTATACGAAAATATGGCTTTCGGCCTGAAATTGCGCAAATTCTCCAAATCCGATATTGATAAACGCATTCAAGATGCAGCGCGAATCCTCGATATTTCGCATTTGCTAGACCGGAAGCCAAAAGCGCTATCCGGGGGGCAAAGACAGCGTGTCGCACTAGGTCGTGCGATCGTGCGTGAGCCGCAAGTATTTTTGATGGATGAACCGTTGTCCAACCTCGATGCAAAGCTGCGTGTACAAATGCGCACGGAAATTTTGAAACTGCATCAACGCTTGAATACCACGATCATTTATGTGACGCACGATCAAACGGAAGCCATGACCATGGGAGACCGAATCGTCGTCATGAAGGACGGTCTTATCCAACAGGTGGCAACCCCGACTGAAATCTACAATCATCCAGTCAATCTGTTTGTCGCGAGCTTCATCGGCTCCCCTGCGATGAACTTCGTGAAAGGGAATCTCTCCGAGAAAGACGGAGCACTCTATTTTGATGCCCAAAATATTCATGTACGCTTCCCAGAAGATAAAGCCAAGACTTTACGGGAAAAAGGTTATGTAAATAAGCAGGCTATTTTTGGAATTCGCCCGGAGGATATTTACAGCGACGCTTCTTTTATGGAAGCAAATCCATTTGAGAGCACACTGGAAGCAGAAGTTGAAGTCGTAGAAAACATGGGCTCCGAATTGTACGTCTATTTCCACAATATCGGGAATACCCAGATGGTGGCGCGCGTGGATTCTCGTGAAGCGCTAAAACCAAAGATGAAGGTAAAATTAGCGATGGATCTTGCCAAATGTCATGTATTTGACAGCGAGACAGAAGTAGCAGTATTCTAATAGCGAAATGAAAAGGAGTGTCCCAGTCGGCATTCCTTTTCCTATTTTTTTGTGCAAGACCTTTTATAGAGAGAGAACAACGAGAGAGAGCGTGGAGAGGAGCGGATAAGAAGTGGCTTATCAAATCGTCTTTTTTGACATTGACGGAACCTTACTGAACACCGATCATATTATTCCACAAACAACGGTGGACGCCGTACAAACATTAAAACAAAACGGTGTCCATGTCGCGATCGCAACCGGCCGAGCTCCTTATCATTTGATGCCAATCGCTAAGCAACTGGGCATTGAGACATTCGTGGGCTTTAACGGGTCGTATGTGCAGAGCGAAGGGAAGATCATCCAGCACAAGCCAATTGCGACAGATACATTGGCAAAGCTCGAACAAATGGCTGAGGGTCATTCCCATCCGATGGTATTTTTGAGTGCAGATCACTTCTATGCCAATGCGATGGACCACCCACATATCATCGAGTCTTTTGATTGGTTGGGACTGGAATACCCAGCGTATCGCCATCGCTACTGGGAGGAAACACCGATTTATCAAGCATTTCTCTACTGTGGCGCAGATGAATCGAGATACACGGGTGAATTCCATGACGTCTCATATATTCGTTGGCATGAACACTGCATGGATATTTTGCCCCCGAACGGCTCCAAAGCAAAAGGAATTGAAGCTGTCTTAAAACATTTT
The DNA here is from genome assembly GCF_000010165.1 of Brevibacillus brevis NBRC 100599. NCBI lineage: Bacteria > Bacillati > Bacillota > Bacilli > Caryophanales > Paenibacillaceae > Brevibacillus > Brevibacillus brevis. The sequence continues at coordinate 2,203,953 of NC_012491.1, read as the reverse complement.
GGACTGACTCCAGCGGATGCTGTTGCCTTTGGAGACGGATTGAATGATAAAGAGATGCTCTCCTATGTTGGCATGGGAGTAGCGATGGGGAATGCTCATGAAGAATTGAAGCCGTTCGCCAATATGATTACGCGCCACGTAAACGACAATGGCATCCAACATGGTTTAGCAAAGCTTGGTTTAATCTAGTCACGTTAACTGTAAGGTATTTCCTTCATAATCACTCCCTTCATGTGCACGATATAGATAACAGCACTGGAGGGAGTGAGTTTTTTTGCGCGTCTGGCCTTTTGTTGCCGCTATTGCCTTGGTCGGTCTCGTCGTTGTCCCGTATCGGATGAATCAGCATGCAGAACAGGAAATGCGCGAACCTCATCCCCGCGTGACATCCGTTCAGGCGAGAATTCCACGGATTAACTACATTGAACAGGTAAAAGACGTCCGTCGTGACCTGGAGAAAAAAAGCCATATCCAAACGCTTCATCATAACCAACGTGACCGCAGTCATTATGTAGAGAATGAAGTCGTCGTGCGCTTTTCCCCTCGTCCCAAGCAAGAAAAAATTGATCAGCTTGTTTCCTCTTTGGATGCCAAGATCAAGCGCGACTTTGACAAATTTCTCATCATCAAATCAAAGAGCATGACTACCAAGCAGCTCATGAAAAAACTGGCTGAACATCCTGACTCCGTATTTGCCGAGCCAAATTACCTCTTACTCCCGAACGTGAAGCCAAACGATCCGTATTACAAGGAATACCAATGGAATCTTCCTCTAATCGGCATGGAGAAAAGCTGGGATGTCAGCGAAGGTAGCAGTGATGTTATCGTAGCAGTCGTCGATACAGGTGTGGATATGAAGCATCCAGAATTTGCTGGAAAGCTGGTCAAAGGCTATAACGTTTTGGATGGCAGTAACAAACCTCAGGACGATAATGGTCATGGAACCCACGTATCTGGTGTCATAGCAGCGAAAACGAATAACAGAGATGGCATTGCCGGGATGTCCTGGAATAGTAAGATCATGCCGGTTAAAGCCATTGGCGCAGACGGCTCGGGATCAGCTGTAGACATTGCTCACGGGATTTATTGGGCAACCGATAACGGAGCAGATGTCATCAACTTAAGCGTAGGTAACTACACCTCCTCTGCTGCTCTGCGGGAAGCTTGTCGCTATGCCTTTGATAATAATGTCGTGTTAGTCGCGGCTTCCGGAAACGATGCGAGCGATCAGCCTAGCTATCCTGCAGCCTATGATGAAGTCCTCGCCGTTGCCGCTGTCGACCACCGTAAAGAACGCGCGGATTTTTCCAACTTTGGTGATTATGTAGATGTATCTGCTCCTGGGGTCGATATTCCGAGCACGTACATTTATAGCGACTATGCCTCGCTATCAGGTACTTCGATGGCTTGTCCTCATGTCGCTGCACTCGCTTCGCTCATCCGTTCCGTTCATCCCGATATGAACACCCGAGACGTGATGAATCTCATAAGACATTCTGCAACTGACCTCGGAGCTCCGGGTCACGATCAGTTATACGGGTACGGTATGATCAATGTGAATCAGGCCCTTCGTCAAGCCCAGCCGGTCGAGGAAGTCAAAACGGAACAGCCTCCAAAAACAATCGGCGGCTTGCTCAATAAATTTTTTCAACGTCTGCGTTTTGGTGCGCAATAAGATTAGTGAGCAAAAAAGCTCAAAAATAAAAAAGGTGGTCCATTCCACCTTTTTCCGTTTATATAGAGGCACGGCTTTTTTAAGCTCGTGCTTTTTCTTGTTGCATTTGTTTTTTCGCTATGTAGTCTGTCTCGTAATACTGCAAATCATTACGCAACTGTTCGAACACTCTAGACAGGGACAAGGTCAACTGCTCCAACTCAGGAACCACCTGTTTACGGAAAATGATACAGTCCTGACCCGTATAGGCCAACCGACCATCTTCTTCGTAAACCTCACCTTTAGGATAGTAGAAGTTATTTATACAGGAATGGTATACCTGATACAATACTTCCTCAGCAAACTCCTCATGAAATCGTGCGCGTCGGAGTGATACTCCCAGCCTTTCGTATGCATTTTCGCAGTAGACTAAAAGGTGGCGCAAGTCGGAAAGATAGTTACGGTAATACGTTTCAAATTCTTCAGGATCACCTGATGCCGATACAAGACCAGATAAGGTAACCTGATTCAAAAAACGCTCTACTTCCATGCTGACCTTTTTCAACTTGGTGTACGTCTCCTCGCACAATTGCTTTAGATGAGTCGCTGACATAAAGTCCCCCTAGTGTTGAAGAATCTGCTTTTTTATAATAAGTATAAAGGAGAGATTATTTATTATACAAGGTTTATTTTTATACAACTTGACTGCCAAACAAGATCCTTGTAAACAAAAATAAGGCTACGCCATCACTCTGGCGCAGCCAAATCCTTCTATTTATACCGCCGTTTGTTCTCTAACTTTCCCCTTACTTTTCCTTATCTGCAACAAATAAATGACATAGGCTGCGAACAACCCGATGAGTGTCATGAAAGCGAGAACCATGAAGTCGTTCATGACAGCTGACAGCCCGTGTCCCTTCGACAAAATTTCCCTTACACCACCCAAGAAATAGGTCAGCGGCAAAGATTTTGCAATCGCAGCAATCCCTGTTGGCATCGACATGATTGGCCAAGTATAACCCGATAGCATGAAAGAAGGGACTGCAATCATCATCCCGATCTGAGTAGCTTGGAGCTGGCTGCTGGACACAAAGGAGATGGCATACCCGATAGCCAACACCGCCAAGTTGAACATGGTAGCCAATAGCATTAGATCAAACGTGCTTCCGTAATAAGGGATATCAAAACCTTTTAACAACAGTGTAAACGCGAGGAACATGTTGAGGGTTCCTGCCAGAAAGTACGGCAACAATTTGCTCGCCGTGATCGCGAAGAAGCTATGGCGAGAGAGTGTATCCTTCCAGGTCCCCTCTTCTTTTTGCTGGGCAACGGACAATACGATTCCAAGGAACAGCACCTGCTGAAGCACTGTACCTGCAAGACCGAATACCATGAAGGACAGATAGCTAAAGGTCGGGTTGTACAACACTCTGTATCGATAGTCGATACCCGTAAACATGTTTTTCCCTTTTTCTCCCCATCCGCCAATTGCTTCCATCTTCTTCAGCGTGGTTCCTGCTGAAACAGACTTGATTGCTGTATTCGCTGCTCGAACTGCCGTATTCGAAATCATCATGTTACTGCCGTCGATAACAGTCAGTACCTCTGCTTCTCTCCCAGCTTTCACATCCTTTTCTAATCCAGCAGGTATGATCAGGGCGATATTTGCTTCGCCCTTGTCAACCAACTTCATTGCATCTTCTTCTGTTCCTACGATTGACGTGATCCGAAATGTATGATCGACCTCAAAAGCGCGGTAGAGCTCACGACTCAATTCGGTTTGATCGGCATCCACCATCACAGTAGGGATCTCCATCACTTTTTTCTCACTGTACAGAAAGCCGAACATCGTCAAATAAATCAGTGGAACGAGGAACAGAATATTCCGAATGGTTTTGTTTGCAAAAAGATTTTTCCATTCGCTCCAGAACAGGTGAGAGAAACTATTCACCATTACCAGCTCCTTCAAGATGCCACTCAACCGTCAAGCCTGGACGCAATTCCGAATCGGACACCAGAAGCTTCACCTGGAAGGAACGAATGTCACGATCACCGAGTTCTTGTGTCGCTTTTTTTACGGCAAAGTCAGCAGCAGGAGCTACAGTAACCACTTTGGCGTCTACTTCTCTGTTCAGGGCTGGGACAAACAATTTCACTTGATCGCCTGTTTTCACATTCGAAAGCATGTATTCATTTACATAAAATTTGACATACTTGTCTGATTTGGTTTGGATCGTCAATACAGTGAAGCCTTGCGAAACCAGCTCTCCCTTTTGAACGGCAACTGCTTTTACAATACCGTCTACTGGAGCTGTCAGCTTGGTGTTGTTCACATAGGCTTCCATTTCAGCCAGTGCACCTTTTGCCTGCATGACGTTCGCTTCTGCGGATTTAACATCCAGCTCTTTCAAGCCTACTTGACCTCTCCCTGCTACTGCTTGGTTGTATGCAGCTTTTGCTTGATCCAGTTGTGCTTGTGCGGCATCGACCTGCTCTTTGCGCGATCCAGTTTGAGCCATTTTCAACTGCTCTTCTGCTGCTTTAAACTCTGCTTGGGCTTTATCTGCTTGCATCTGCGCCTCTTCCACTTTCACTTGTGGAACGGCACCTTCCGCCATTAATTTCTTCATTCGTTCCAAATTCGTCGCGGCAATTTGATTCGAAGTTTGTGCTGCTTGTAATTTCGCTTTGAGCTGCGTAATTTCTTCTGAACGCGCTCCATTTCTGTTTGCGTCAAGCTGCGCTTGCGCCGAGTTGACTACTGCTTTTGCTTGGTCGACTTGGGCATTGCTGGAGCTATCTGTCACTGATACTCCTTTTTTCGCCTGATCAAGCTTGACGAGTGAGAGCTTGTAAGCAGCTTCAGCCTGTTCCTTCTTCGCAAGGATTTCCGCGCTGCTTAGCGTGGCAACTACTTGCCCTGCCTTTACTTCGTCTCCTTCTTTCAGGGAGAGCTGTTCGATGGAACCACCCATTTTAAAAGAGAGGTCGACCTCTGTTCCTTCGATTACACCTGCTAATTTCGTTGTATTCTGACCAGCCATGCTACTCACATTCGAACCAAACAATACGGTTCCAAGTACTGCAATACTCACTACAAAGCCACCTACACCGATCCATGCACGTTTGTTCATCTGTCTTCTCCTCTTGTTTTACATTTCTCTAGACTATTTTGGAACATTCCTGACAGCAAATAACGAAGTGTCTGTTTATCTGCGGCACTGTTCACTGGCTCTTTGCGAAACTGCTTGCGAAGTACGGTAAAACCAACCATGCCAAACAACGAGGAAGCAAGTGTGCGAATATCGATATCCGCCCGGATATACCCCTGCTGCTGCAGTTCTAGCATGTGTGACTCCATCGTGCTGAAATAGCCACCTAGCAGATTGCCAACCATCCTGTCGCGTTGTCCATCTCCTGAGAAAGCACTCAGCAACAGGAAACACAAATCTTGATTCTCGGAAAAGAAGCGAAGATGCTCATCCAGCACATTCAGAATACGATCCTCCAAGGAAAGCTCTTCATTCTGCATTACATGATCTACATGGTAAATCAGCATCTTCACGCCTTTTTCTATCACGTACAAAAACAGCTCTTCCTTTGTGGAAAAGTGATAATAGAGGGTTCCTTTTGCCACCTGTGCCATTTCCGCGATTGCATCCATGGTCGTTTCGCTATAACCCAATTGGGCAAATGCGGTTAAAGCTCCGTTTGCAATTTGATCTTTTTTGGATGGTGCCATCACTCCTGTCCCCTTTCGATTTTTTGAACTGACTGGTCAGTACAAAATTTATATTACGAATACTTCCTAGTTTTGTCAAGCAGCCATTGCTCTATGTACAAAAAAAAGATCGCTTTGTGGGCGATCTTTTACTTCTCTATGATTTGAAGGTAAGTCTCCATCGTTGCAGGCATCGGCGCGACGCCGAGGTTCTCCCTCAGTTTTGCTACACATTTTTCATACCAGCGGATTGCCTGTGTGCGATTATTTTGCTGATAATACGCAGTCATAAGTAAGCGGTACGACTCCTCCCAGCAATCATCCACCCGCAGAATCGCTTCACACCAGCGGATCGTTTTTTCCAACTGCCCGTCCGCTAGCATGATTTTGGCTAACCTTTCTGCTCCGCGTAAAAACAGCGTCTGCACTCTCTCACGCTCTTCTACACACCAATCCTCATAACGGCATTCCGGCATGTAATCACCCAAGTAATAGGCAAGCCCTTTTTCCAACAGGATAGCCCCTTGACGCCGATCTGATTCTGCCAAGCCCAGTGTAACGAGCTTCTCGAACTCTTCGACGTCCATATGGTAGCCCGATGCCAGATTGAAACCGTAAGAGCTGCCATGGCGCTGAATGAAGAAGGTGTCTGTTCTGGCAGCACGATCTGGCTCGAGAGCTTTGTTCAATGCATTTAACGACACTTTAAAATCGCGAATTGCCGCTTCTTCGATACTGTCTGGCCAAAGTCGGTTCATGATTTCTTCCCGGGCTAACAAATGGTGTCTCTTCGTCAATAAAAGCTGAAACAACAGCTTGGCCGTCCCACGCTGCCATGCCTTTTCGCTCAATTCCCGCTCTCCCAGCCATACACGGAAGGCGCCCAGCGTCTGAATACGAAGGGTATACCCGGGGTGGAATGTCACGTTTTGCAAGCCCAAATCATTTAACAGCTGAGAGACGTAATCCGGCGATACCTTTCGGCGCTCTGCCTCAATCAGAATCGGCATCAGCTGCTGTACATCATGCGGTGTAAGCAGCGTAGGTCTCTGCAAAAGGAATTGATATTCACCGGACTTCATCAAGGACAGAGCTTGCGTCACCGCAGGTACAAACAAATCCCATTGTTTTTTACGATAAGCCAAGAAGCTCAACCACAATTGACAAATGACGACATTATAGCTATCCCCGCAGTGACTGAGTCGGTCGGCACAATCGATAAAGATAGCCCACGCTTCCTCTTCTTTCCCGTATTTGGCATAGGCAATCCCAATGGCCATACGTACCAAACTGCCTAACCAGTCGTCGCGCATTGCCTCTGTCTCTTGTATTCCCCTGTTGCCATACAGAAGTGCTTGGTCGAGTGCCTTTTCTCTTGCATAAAACAAGGTTAGTCCCAGAAGCGTTTCTGACTTTCCGCGTGTGGACTGGAGCTCCTCCATGATTTGCAAACCTTTTTCATAAAGCTCACGAATCTCGTCCGTAGGCAATGTTTGACTGATGAGGGCCGCATGCGCTTTTCGAACATAGCCATTCGCCTCTACAAAAGGGGAATGCGCTGCACGTCCGAGTTGTATGGCAGTTTCTGCTGCTTCCCACCCTCGCTCCCATTCGCCATTCAATGCATACACAAAAGATAGTAGTAAAGAGGTTTCCCGATACGATCTGGTCAGTGGGGGATGCTTCCCTTGTTCTACCTGCCACTTACTTTCCAAGAGCTGGATGGAGGACTGCAGTCGGCCAGTACGAAACAACAGGCGTGATTCTAGCTCAACCTCCGTCTGCTGCTCTAATTCCTGACTCCGTTCATACCAAGCTGCCGCCTGTTTGGCATCTCCGCGATTCGTATAAATTTCTGCCAGCAAGCGATATAGCCTCGGTGCCATCTCATTCTCTTGTTCAAATGGGGGCAAAAGTTGAATTGCCCGCTTAAGCAGCTCTTCGGCCCTGACGCCTTGGACGCTGTCGAGATGGACACGTGCTTGCCCTTCCAACCCGCGGCACAATCCGATTTGATCTTGCTTTTGTTCACATTGTTTCAAAAATTGCTCATAAGAAGCAAAGGATTTCGCATATAGACAGCGATAGCGTTCTACCTCGCCCTGATAAAACAACAGCCAATGCTGTTCGCACTTGATGTGCTCTGGTAATAACGTTATCCACTCGTATAAAAAGTCCAGCTTCCCTGCTTGCAGCAACCTTTCCGATGCTTGGCACAGCCACTCACCCAGCATCTCCCACTGTTCGACGAGACGCAACCGCCTAAAAGCTTTTGCCTCGTCCCCTTTTCGTCTGTACCATCCTGCGGCCTTTTGATTTACATGCACGTACGTCGCTTGATTCGCTGCCAGCTTGCTCGACAGGAGACGCTGAAATAGCGGATGAAAGGAATAATGAGAATCTGCTTGGACATGCAGAAAAAGATGACAACGCTGTGCTTCCAACAGGTGCTCGATACATCCCTCCCCGAGTATTTGCTTGCAATCCTCCAAATCGAATTGTTCGAGAACCGCTGCCTCCATCAAGAAGCGCTGCATACCTGCATCCAGCTGTGTCCAGACTTCTACTTCCAGCAAATGCAACAATCGGGATAACTCACGCAGACTATCGGGCACCGTCTGCCCCCTCGTTACCATTTCACCAAAAGTTCGCAGTGCCATCACCCAGCCTAGCGCCACCTCTTCGACTCGACCCCAATCTTCTTCGGACAACGTGATGTCGTATTGATCAGAATAAAAGGCCTCGCTCTCCTCCAGTGTAAAAGAAAGGTCATTGGTTGTAAGCTCCAGACACTCTCCTCTTGCGGACAACAAGTCGAGATTGGACCATTTCGGTCGGGAACGCGTTAAGATAACCAGCTTGACCTTTTGTGGAAGCGCCTCGGCTAATCGTTGAACAAATTGATCGACTTCACACCCATTCTCAATTCGTTGGAAATGGTCCAAAACAAGTATGTGGTCAGCCTGGAGCTGTACGCATTCCCCGACAAACCAGTCGACCAGAACTTTACTGTCTAGGGACGGCACCGGACTTTGCTCAGTGATGTCTTTGAGTTGTTCTTTCAATACCTGTCCAAAACCAGAATGAACCTGCCGAACACTTTCGACGAGACAAAGGACAAACGCAAGAAGGGCATCGTCTCCATCCTGAATGGTAAACCAGGACGCAGCCAGTGCTTCATCATGTAGAAATGTAGCCAAAGAAGTCGTTTTGCCATAGCCTGCCCCTGCATGAATGAGACAAATCTGCGTATATTTCAACAGGCGTAATTTTTTTGCCAATGCAGGTCGCCGTAAAACATATGGCTTCTGTCCTGGAGGAGTTATTTTGGATATAGGGATGTGGATTGGAATCATATAATGTGCACTCCTTGCCGTTCTCCTGCTCTTCTTTGACTATTTCCCCATTTCTAACTATTCTCCTGCCATTTGACCCTTAATCGACAAAAAGCCCACCCGGGAGTCCAGGTGGTGCTCTTTCAATCCACTAAATTATATCCAATAACCGTATATCCAATATCATTTAACAGGACTTGAAATTCCTCGTCACTGATGTGCTCTCCGTTCGTAATTCGTGAATGCAAATCTGCGATTCGGTCATAAATAGCGCGATTGGTAGACACGTACAAAATGTTAAAGCGTGTTTCTGCCTGTAAGCTTGACCTCATCCGGTTCACAACACGTCTGTGCAGGGAATCTGGATGTCCATTATCGACTCGCACAATTTTTCCAGGCGTATACGGGATCGACGTTCGCGGATTGACTTCGTCAGGCTTTGGTGTATCAACTGGCAGCACACCTACAATCAAGTTATCCTTGTACGCTAACACCTTGATATCGGCTACACCAGGTAGCTTTTCCGCACGCCCTTCCAAGTACGTCACCAGCTGCGGTTCTCGCTGATGAACCCTCTTTTGGCTAATCATGGCTGCCGGTCCTTTGTCCCTACCGACGTTATCGTTCTGGAAGTTAATTCCGAGAGATTCAAATTTGGCCTGATTTCCGTTCTGATCTTCGGTGCCCTGTTCTTTGTTAGGCGAACACCCTGTCAGCAAGCCGGCAAACAGGAGTACAGCAATGATACTCCTACTTATTCGTCTCACAACAAAAACACCTCCTTGCACTTAGTGTGATGTGCAGGAGGTGTTCTTACTCAGAAATCAGATGGCTTAATCAATGGAAATAAATTCGCCTTCAAAAGTATCTTTTTTACCGTCTTTTTCAGCTTTTACGGTAAAGCTGCGAATACCTTCATCGCCATTAATTTGTAATTTAAAGGTTCCATCTGCATTAACATCTACTTCATGTGTATCATCGTCAATTACAACGGTTAGATCCGCTTTCGGATCAACCTTACCAGTAACTCGATACAGTCCGATCACAGCTATTTTGGTAGATTTCCCTTCAATACTTTCCTTGTCGATCAAAGCTACCTGCTCAGGCTTTTTCTCATCTGTTGCCGGTTTCGTCGTATCTTTTGGCTTTTCCTGTTGGCCGACTTGATTAGGGTTCACATTATCCGCAATCAATACCGTTTGTGTCTTCGGATCCCATTCAACCTTGTAGCTCAGAGCTTCCGCGATGAAACGAACAGGCACTACAGTACGCTTGTTCACAATCTGTGCAGGTACGTCGAGGTTGATGGTTTGTCCATTTTTGTTGGCAATTTTTTGAGTAACGACCAATCTGATGTTATCTTTCCCTTTATTGATGGTAACGGTACGAGTTTGTTCATTCCATTTCACTTCAAATCCAAGACTCTCTGCAATCGGACGAATCGGAACCAATGTCCGCCCTTGGGAGATAATAGGTGCTTGGTCAGGAAACGCAATTTGTTTTTTATTGTACTCCACCTTAACAGCATTCTGTACGGTTTTAGGCACTACAGGTGCAGTCGCTGCCGCTGCAGAAAACGCTGCCATCGGTACCAAGGCAATCGCGAGCAGTAATGAGGTTACTTTTTTCAGCAATACATTCACTCCATTTCCAAAAAGGTTCACACGATTCTTAATCTACTATAGGATGAAGGCTGTTTCAAGATTTTCCTGTAGACTCCCTTTCAAAAGAACATTTTTTCCTAATGCCCCTCCTCTTTTCTGTTCCTTTTTTCTGCTCCTTTTGACCTAATTTCAAATTGTTACAAAAATGCAACCATCTTGCTTTCCAAAAGCGTTACAATAGACAAGAAGCGACAGTATTTTATCTTGAAAGAGGCAATGAATGATGAACAAATTTCTCCCTTTCCTCATCCTGGCACTTATCTTAACTTTAATTCCTCCAGTAGGAAGCTCCGCCAATACGACTGCCATCCAATTGGGAAGTGATGTACTGTTCAATCAGTTCCACTATCTCATTGAAGGCAAAAAAGTCGGATTAATTACGAATCAAACAGGTCAGAACAGTCAAATGGTTAGCACGATCGACATGTTACGACGAGATCGCTCCGTCCATTTAGCCGCTCTCTTTGCACCTGAACACGGCCTCGACGGAAAAACGGTAGCAGGAAAACAGGTAACGAGCTTTGTTCATCCCGTCTACGCTATTCCGGTCTACGGCTTGTCTGGTTCAACTCGCAAGCCGACACCAGAAATGCTCAAAGACATTGATATTCTTCTCGTTGATTTGCAGGATATTGGATCGAGAACCTACACATACATATCTACCTTGCAATACGCCATGACTGCAGCAAAAGAACAAGGAAAAGAAGTAATGGTACTGGATCGACCGAATCCTCTCGGTGGAACGATTGTCGAGGGGCCAGTAGTTGAACTGCCTTACCGTTCCTTTATCGGAGTGGATACCCTCCCGCTTGCACATGGCATGACCATCGGAGAGCTGGCCTTGTATTTCAATCGTACCATCGGTGTAGATCTAACCGTTATTCCGATGCAAGGGTATACACGTAGCTTGATTTATCAACAGACAGGATTGGCCTGGATTCCGAGTTCTCCGCATCTCCCTAACTTGACCTCGGTTTTCGGGTATATGGCAACTGGTTTGGGTGAGGGTACCCCCCTTCGACAAGGCGACCATTTCACTTGGATCGGGGCAGAGGGTCTAGATTCGCACAAGTACGCCGATCTGTTAAATGGAAGTCTTCTGCCTGGCGTCATCTTTATTCCTGAGACTAAAGGAACTGCCGGGGGCGTCCGCCTTCAGATCAACGATCCACATCAGTTTAACCCGGCAAAAACAGGTATTTACGCGCTGGCTTATGCCAAGCAATTACAATCATTCCCTATACCAAAAAGTACGAGTATGCAAATCTCCATGTTCGACAAGGTGATGGGTACCAACAAAATCGGTCTGCTTCTCGAACAAGGCAAATCCCCTCAGGAGATTGTTTCTTCCTATGAAGCGGATCTTAAGAAATTTGTTGAGCTGCGGCAAAAATATTTGATCTATGGCGATGAACCGTTTATCCCGATGCAGCCGCTTCAACAGAAGCAACCAAAGCAGCCAGAACAACCAAAGAAACCGGAGCAACCGAAACCAGAACAACCAAAACCATCTAAGCCAGCAAAACCAGAGACACCGACTCCACCGCAGACTGACAAACAAAAAGGAACGACCAATCAAACGAAGAAGCCTGAACCAGCTACAAAGCCGATCCCTCAGACACCGAAGTCTTCTGAGAAGATCGCTTATTTAACCTTTGACGATGGACCTTCACCTGTCACTCCACGCATTTTGGATACGCTGAAAGCGCATCAGGTCAAAGCCACTTTCTTTATTGTGGGCCGTGAGGTAGCTGGTCATGAGGCCATTCTCAAACGGATCGTAGCTGAAGGACATGCGGTGGGAGGACATTCGTATTCCCATAATTATCAGCTTCTTTACAAAAATATGGATGGCTTTTTTGCAGACGTGGAAAAAGGTAGTCAAATGATTGAAAAGGCAATTGGCGTAAAACCAACCGTGTACCGCTATCCAGGTGGCAGTACGAATACCGTTAGTTTGAAATATCAAGATCCCACACGTTATAACAAGCAGCAGACCGTCATGCATGCGATCAAAGAAGAAGCAAAACAACGTGGCTATACGTTTATCGACTGGAATGTAACAAACGGCGATGCAAGGAGCAACAAGTACACAGCCGCGCAGGCACTGGCAAATGTAAAGCAGCAAGTAAAGTCACAAAAAGAAATCGTTGTCTTGATGCATGATTCCAGCACCAAGTCGCCAACAGCTGAAGCTCTCCCCCAAATCATTTCGTATTTGAAGGAAAAAGGTTATCGTTTTGAAGTCATTCAAGCCGATCGCCCAACTGTTTCCAACGTCAAATAATCACAGCAGCAAACGCCCGCTCCATAACAGAGCGGGTTTTTCTGTGCTTTAGACCTTGTGACTGGCTAAGTCGTCAGTGTTTCGTATCGGAGGCGCAACTCTCTTTTCAAGATTTTTCCGCTGGGGTTTCGAGGAAGATTGTCAGCAATCACTACATATTTGGGTGCTTTGAAGGAGGAAAGGCGGTCTTTGCAAAAAGCAAGCATCTCGTCAGCAGTCAGTAACTCACCCGCTTTTGGGACAACAACAGCCGTCACTGCTTCGATCCAGAACGGATGGGGAACTCCGATCACAGCGACCTCTGACACTTTCGGATGTTGATAAATAAGCTCCTCAACCTCCCTGCTTGCTACGTTCTCTCCCCCCGATTTAATCATATCTTTTTTCCGGTCAACGACCGTGATATAGCCTTCGTCATCCATGATGCCTAAATCCCCGCTGTGAAACCACCCTCCTTGGAAGGCAGCCTGTGTCTTTTCCTCATCTCGGAAATACCCCAGCATCGCATGGCTGGTCCTGTGTACAATTTCACCAACACTACCACGAGGGACTTCATTCCCGTCATCATCGACGATTTTCGTTTCCACATTTAATGCTGGCTTGCCTGCAGAGCCTGGTTTTCTCATCTGATCCTTCGGTTGTAACACAGTTGCTAATGGCGCCACTTCCGTCTGTCCGTAAAAATTGTAAAACTGAGCGTTTGGAAGGCGTTTACCGAGCTCTTTTAACACTTCTACTGGCATGATTGCTGCACCATAGTAGCACTTTTGCAAAGAACTCAAATTACGCGCGGCAAAATCGGGAGACCGCAGTAAAGCAATCCACACAGTTGGCGGGCAAAACAACTGAGTCGCCTTATACGTCTCTACTGTCTGTAGCATCAACGCTGGGGTTGCCTGTTCCAAAATAATTCCACTTCCACCTAGATACACGTACGGTCCCAAAAAGCAGTGAAGCTGTGCACTATGGAACAAGGGAAGTGCATGAACAGCCACATCATCCTGAGTCATCCCGCCTTCGATAATCGTGCTGACATATTCGGAGATAATGCTTTTATGTGTGAGCATAACGCCCTTTGGCTTTGATTCCGTTCCGCTGGTATACAAAATCTGCACAACATCTTCGTCCACTATGTCTACTTCAGGCTCGTGGTCGTCTGCCGCTTCAATCAGCGTGCGAAAAGGCAACCATTCCCCTGCTTGTACGGCTGGTTTGGACATAAGAGAAAGCAGCTTGGGGGACATTCCAGCTAATTGGAGTCCGTCTTGGGCGAGTTGCATGAATTCGGGAGCTGCGAAGCACGCACTCACTTCCGCATGACCGAAAATATAGGCGACATCTTCTTTATTCAACATGAAGTTGATCGGCACCATGATGGCCCCTGCTTTTGCTATCCCAAAGTTTAGAATCGCAAAATCCATCGAGTTGCGTGACAATACTGCTACCCGCTCCCCTTTTTGCAAGCCTTTGGAAAGAAGCGAATGAGCTGTCTTGTTAGCAAGCTGATCAAGCTGCGTGTAGGTCAATACTTCTTCCTCAAAGTATAGGGCAGGCTTATCAGGATTTCGTCCACGACTTCTTCGCAAAATATCGCCAAGTGCATTTCTACGAACCCTTTGCGCTTCAAGCATGCAAATTCCCCCATCAGTTATAGTCTCCTCTCCATTATATAATAGTTTTCTTTATTTTCTGATATTTTTACAAAAAAGAGCCGACAACCACTCTCAAAGCTCTCGACCATAAAAAAGACCCCAGCTTTTCAACTGGAGTCGGTTCATTTGTATTTATGGCGGAGGGAGCAGGATTCGAACCCGCGTGAGCTTGCACTCTAACGGTTTTCAAGACCGCCCCGTTATGACCACTTCGGTATCCCTCCGTATTTCAACAATATAAATTATATCACAGCTCTACTATTTTTTGCAAGAGCTCTTTCATTATTTCTTTTATCGCTTGATGGCAACGAGTTTCAATTCCGTCATTTCTTCTATCGCGTATTTGACCCCTTCCCGACCAAGTCCGCTCTCCTTTACGCCACCATAGGGCATATGGTCCACGCGAAATGTCGGAATATCATTTACCATCACACCGCCCACGCGAAGTTCTTCTGCCGCTTCCAAAGCCAACGACAGATTGTTGGTATAGACACCAGCCTGTAATCCAAAGCGGGAATCGTTGACCAACGTAATGCCATGCCGGACCGACTCCACTGGATTGATGAGAACGACAGGGCCGAGTACTTCCTGACAAGATACTTTTGCATCTGCCGGAACACCCGTCAACACCGTAGGCTGGAGCATCCGATCCACGATCTGTCCCCCACACTCCAAACGCGCCCCTTGTAGGAGTGCCTCATGAATCCACTCCATCGCACGTTCTGTTTCCCGGGGATTGATCATAGCGGAATAGTCCGCATCCTCAGAAAGCGAATCACCACCGCGTAGTGCTCGTGTTTGTTCAACAAAACGTTGGACGAAATCCTGATAGATTTCTTTGACCACATAAATTCTTTGCACAGAGATGCATACCTGCCCAGAGTAGGCGAAGGCGCCAAAAACGCATCGGGGAATCACTTCATTCAGTTGCACATCGCGATCAACGATCACTGCCGAATTCGATCCCAGCTCGAGCGTGACTCTTTTCATTCCCGCTCGATTGCGTATATCCAGCCCAACAATTGGATTCCCTGTAAAGGTCACCGCCCTGACTCTCGGGTCAGACACGATTTGATCGCCAACGCTCGCCCCACTACCCGTGATCACATTGAGGGCGCCAGCAGGCACACCAGCTTGCTCTGCGAGCTCTGCGAGAAACAATGCGCTAAGCGGTGTCTGCGATGCTGGCTTGAGAACTACGGTATTGCCAGCAGCGAGAGCAGGTCCGACCTTATGGGCAACGAGATTCATCGGAAAAGGAAAGGGTGTAATGGCCCCGATAACTCCCAGTGGTTCACGCACGGTATAAGCCAAGCGTCCCTCTCCCCCGATCGCTGCATCGAGAGGTACGATTTCGCCGTGGAGGCGTTTGGCTTCCTCTGCCGCAAACTTATACGTCTGAATGGTTCGAATCACTTCACCACGGGCTGTTTTGATTGGTTTCCCCGCTTCTATTGCGATGATCCGCGCCGCTTCCTCCAAACGTTCATTCATCAAAATCGAGATTCTTTCAAGTAGGAAGGCACGTTGATAGGCAGAAAGGCGCCGCATGACGGCAGTCGCTTCGTGGGCCGCAGCAATTGCTTTTTCAACCAATGATGAGTCTGCTTGCGAAATTTGTGCAATCTCTTGACCCGTACATGGAGAGAGTAGGGGTGCATGAACAGTAGCTGGCACCCATTCTCCCCCGATAAAGCACGTTTTTTTCATCGGCATATCCCCACCCTCATTGATTGGCGTTCACCTTGCAATCATTCTCCCTCATACCCGTGCCTTCCTGTCTTGAATTTTAAATATTTGGATATCTTTACTCTGTCACTCTTTCAGCTACACCGCACCATTCTAGTAACGTCAGCGCAAAGATCTCCGCACAACGGAACACCTCATCCAACACGATGTGCTCATTCGGGTAATGTGCAACCTGCGTGACTCCAGGTCCAACAACAATCGCTGGCGTATTGGCCAAAGCAGTCAACAAACCGCCGTCTGTTCCCCAAGGCGATGCTTCCACAATGGCACGATCTCCTGTCACAGCTTCAAACTGCGCTTGCAAAATATCCATTAACGGATGATCGAGCTCCACTGCTCCCGGAACCCAACGAGCTCCGAACCACTCCAGCTCAACAGGCTGCTCCGCAAACCACGGGTCGACCTCTGCCAGCTTTTTGAGTGCTGCCGCCATTTCCGCTTTGGCATCGTCCATCTGTTCTCCTGGGGCAACTCCCATCCTTCCTTCCAGCTTGACGAGATCAGCTACAGACGAAGGCCACTTGCCTCCCTCAATCACCCCCAGATTAATCGGGATTGGAATGGGCAGCTTGGCGTAAAGCGGATCGTCGAGTCGATCATTACGCTCTTTTTCCAATTGGCCAATTGCTTGAACGACGAGCATGCTCTTTTCGATGGCACTGACTCCCTCGTAGCGGGTCCCTCCGTGAGCTGAACGGCCTTTGACGGTCAATCTGAACCACATGGAACCTTGCTGCTTCGGGAAAATTTTCATATTGGTCGGCTCTGGAATCAGGGCAGCATCCGCCTTGTAACCACGAATGATCGTCGCCAATGTGCCTGCACCACCGCTTTCTTCTTCTACGACGCTTTGAAAAATGACGTCGCCTTTCAGCTGCACACCCAACTTCTGTAGAACCTGGATCGCCAACAGGGAAGATAAGTTTCCACCCTTCATGTCGGTTGCTCCGCGCCCGTAAAGCTTGCCGTCCGCAACCTTCCCGCTAAACGGATCATCGCTCCACTGTGCCAGATCACCCGCGGGCACTACATCCACGTGTCCGTTTAGAATGATGGACCGGCCCTCTCCTTGTCCCTTCCACACACCGACGACATTCGGGCTGCTTTCAAACGTCGTACGCGGGGAGACAAAATACGGATGTGACACCAGCTCATCGCCTTCCATCACCCATAAGTCAACGGCCAGCCCCATCTGCTCCAAAAGCTCTGCAATGCTTTGTTGAATGGATTGCTCTTCTCCTTGTACACTCGGGCTTTTTACCCATTGCTGCAGCAGTTGAACTGCGGCCTCGCGATCTTTTTCCAACTGCTCCCGTATAAGCACCTGCCAGTTTGCCATGTTTTTCCCCCGTTCCATGGATTTGTCTTTGCTTAGCGGAAAACGCCAACCTCTCCGTCCATCTTGAGTTCGGCTTCCGTTGCTCCAATCACGTCAGCGACACTGTATGGATACATGACTTCTCGCAGGTACAAACCATCTGGCATGACCTCCATTACAGCCATGTCCGTGATGATCAAATCCGCAGCTTTTGTCGCGGTTAACGGCAGTGAGCATTCCCGAACGATTTTCGAACGTCCGTTTTTATCCAGATGCGTGGTCACAACCATGACCTTCTTGGCCTTTTGTGCCAGCTCCATAGCTCCACCCATGCCAGGGACACGCTTGCCTGGAACGATCCAGTTGGCAATGTCACCATTTTGGCTTACTTCCAAGACTCCTAAAATCGTCATATCCAATAGTCCACGGCGGATGATGGCAAAAGCAGTCGCACTGTCAAAAAAGGATGCCCCTGTGGCAAGCGTGACAGGAAAACCGCCCGCATTGCATAGCATGGCGTTCTCCTCGCCTTTCGCAGGGCTTGGTCCTGTACCAAGGATGCCGTTCTCCGCGTGAAACATGACTCGTTTCTCAGCTGGGATAAAATCCGCAACTAACGTTGGAATGCCGATTCCCAAGTTAATAATCATCCCGTCTTCCACTTCCAATGCTGCGCGGCGGGCAATACGTTCACGATAGCTCTCGGTTTCTTTTACTTCTCCCATGCCCATTGCCAGTTCACCCCTTCACTTTGGACGATAAAGTTCACGAAAACGCCCGGGGTGACGATTTCTTCCGGGTCGATCATGCCTACCTCTACTATCTCATTCGCCTCCACGATGGTAATGTCGCCCGCCATCGCCACTAACGGATTGAAATTGCGTGCACTAGTATCAAACACCAAATTGCCAAAACGATCCGCTTTTTTCGCATGTACGATAGCCACTTCGGCAGTGAGCGGTGTCTCCAACAAGTATTCCTTTCCATCCAGAACGACCTTCTGCTTCCCTTTTTCCGCGATCGTCCCGATGCCGACATCCGAGAGAATGCCTCCCAGGCCGACTCCACCTGCCCGTACACGCTCTGCAAGTATCCCCTGCGGGCAGAACTCTACCTCCAGCTCTCCAGCCGTCATTTGGGCCCCTGCGTTCGGATTTGAGCCAATGTGAGAAGCTATCACCTTTTTGACGCGCTTTTCGGTCACCAGCTTACCTATTCCGATATGCGGGAAAGCAGTATCGTTACTGATCAGCGTCAGATCACGCACGCCCTTATCCAAAATTCCCTGAATCAATGTAGGCGGATTGCCCACCCCACCGAATCCCCCTGCCAACAGCGTCATCCCATCGCGAAAATGGGTGAGTGCTTCGGACAGGGAGACGACCTTTTCAAATCGGTTTGTCATCCTCGTTCCTCCTTCTCTATCCGATCAGTGCTTTGTCCTGGAGCTCTTGCTGAACAGCTATCACCGCTTCTTTTAGCAGAGCTATCAGTTCATCGATTTGCTCCGTAGTAATGGTCAGTGGAGGTGAGATGATGACAGCGTCGCCTGCCACCCCTTCGATTCCGCCCATTGCCGGATAAATAAGCAGGCCTTTTTCAAATGCTTTTTGAATGACCTTCCCGCCTACTCCTTGAGAAAGCGCAAACGGCTCTTTTGTCTGCTTGTTTTTCACAAATTCCAGCGCGCACAGCATACCAAGACCACGTGCATCTCCGATCAATGGGAGCTCGTCGGCCAGTTCTTTCAGGCGGGCAAGCAAATAGGCACCTTGTTCTGCCGCTTTCTCGACGAGCTGATGCTTCTCTACATAATCGAGGACAGCCAGAGAAACAGCAGCAGATTGTGGGTTAGCACTATACGTATGTCCTGCCATAATCGAGCCGCTGCCTTTTGTAATCGTCTCAATGATTTCGTCCGAGACAATCGTAGCAGCCATAGGCGTGTAACCGGCACTCATGCCTTTGCCCAATGTCATCAAGTCAGGTACGACGCCCCAATGGTTGACCCCAAACGCTTTCCCCGTGCGCCCTACTCCTGTCATTACTTCGTCTGCGATAAACAAAACCTCATACTTATCACAAATCTCGCGAATACGTTGGAAGTAACCGTCTGGCGGCACGACCGCTCCCCCAGAAGCCCCGATAACAGGCTCTGCGATGAATGCCGCTACCTGCTCAGGTCCTACGCGCAAAATTGCGGTCTCCAGCTCGTTTGCACACGCAAGCGCATACGATTCGAGGGACATGTCTTCTGGTTTGCGATACGGATATGGTCCTGTGATCGCCGGATAGTCAGCCAATAATGGAGTGAAACGCTTTCGGCGCAAGACGTGCCCAGACATCGAAAGTGCGCCCATTGTAATCCCGTGATAGCTCATCCAGCGGGAGATAATCCGATTTTTCGTTGGTCTTCCTTTTTCCTGCCAGTACTGAATCGCAATTTTTTGTGCTGTCTCCGTTGCTTCCGAACCGCTGCTGACAAAAAACGTCCAGTTCAGAGAGCCTGGTGCCCACTCTGCTAGCTTTGTTGCCAGCTTCTCCACAGCATCGCTGCTGAAATGCGAGCGGTATACAAAGGAAACCTCCTTGGCTTGCGCATACATCGCCTCAGCCACTTCTTCTACACCGTGACCAATGCTTGCCGTCACCGCTCCGCTGGAACCGTCGATGTAACGATTCCCCTCTTTATCGTAAAGATAGATGCCTTTTCCGTGAGAAATAAC
The DNA here is from genome assembly GCF_000010165.1 of Brevibacillus brevis NBRC 100599. NCBI lineage: Bacteria > Bacillati > Bacillota > Bacilli > Caryophanales > Paenibacillaceae > Brevibacillus > Brevibacillus brevis. The sequence continues at coordinate 2,183,847 of NC_012491.1, read as the reverse complement.
TGGATACTCTTTGCCCAATTCAGGCTTGATTACATAGCTTTTCGTCATTTTCGTCGCCACCTCGCTTATTCTCTATCTCTATCCTAGCTGACCAGCACGCAAGAGCCATCCGACGTGCTGGCAAAAAAACATGGAAAAGAGACAAAATCTTTTGTACATTTTGTATAAGAGAACCTTTACCGAGAGCTTTTGGAGGAGATGCCTGATGACCATCACGATAAGAGAAGCACTACAACTGCCGGATATGGTTCACACCAGGCTGATCGCAGGAGCAGGCGGACTCGACAATCCGATTCGTTGGGTAACAATTGTCGAAGTACTGGAGGATACGAGTCGCCTGCAAGAAGGCGAATTCTTGATAACAACCGGCTTTGGACTGGCTGAGCATACAGAAAAGCTTGCTTCTTTTATTCCTTCGTTGGCGAAGCAAAAGCTGAGTGGCGTTGCGATTCATACGGGCTTTTATTTACGGGAAATTCCCGAGACGTTTTTGACCTTGGCGGATCACTATCAACTTCCATTGATTGAAATTCCTACGGAGATAAACTTTTCAACCATAACCAAAGCCATTTTGCAGCCGATCATGAATCGGCAATTTGAAACGCTGGCCTATTCCTCGGCGATTCATAACCGAATGATTGATGCTGCCCTCTCCAAGGGAGGCCTTCCCGCCATTGCTGGCGAGCTTGCAGCACTTACCGGAGGCGTCGTGTCGCTCGTCGATGCATTAGGCTTTGAAGTCACACAGCATGGCAGTTCGGAAGCACTGCCGCTTGATCAGTCTCAGGAGATCGCGCATCGTGTACCGATTCGCGCCAATCGCGAGCATTTTGGCACGTTGACCTTAACGAAGCCCGAGCACGCTTGGAAAGAGCTCGATGACGTCGCTCTACAGCATGCCTCTACCTTATGTGCACTCGAATATGTAAAGGAAAGAGCGGTAGCCGCAACGGAATGGCGGTTAAAAGGGGATTTTGTGGAGGAATTGCTGAATGGGCAGCAGATGACCCATACGGAGCTGGAGAGCCGTTGTCGCATGCTGGGGTACCCGCTTACTGGTCATCATCTCTGTGTCGCTGTTCGTGTAGAGGTAGCTGATCAGACGATGCTCGGAGACATGCATCAAAGTGTCATTACATTGATGCGGAGGCTTAGCGACCGTCATCAGCGCTCTTATTTGCTGCGCGAACGACCGCATTGCCTCTTGTTTATTTTGCCGGATGATCAGACGAGCCTACGCCTGTTGGAACAGCTTACTTCCCGCTGGAGAGGGCTGCACCCTGAACTTGCCCTACAGATCGCCTTGAGCAATCCCTGCGAGCAATTACCAAACGTCGTCAGTGCCTCCGAAGAAGCGCTGTTTGCTCTACAAGCGTACCCGCTATTGGCCCAATCCCCGCAAATTTTGCGATACCGGGATATGCAGGGCTATCAGTTTTTGTTTCCGTACCATCGTGAAAAAGAAAGCTTGCTGCGTCTGTGGAACCCATTGCTGGAACCATTAATTCGCTATGATACGAAATACAATCAACAGCTTCTCGAAACCCTTGAGGTTTATTTGGCTCAGAATGGAAACGGGCTACAGACCTCGCAAGCCTTGTATATCCATCGACATACGCTCAAGTACCGGTTAACCCAAATTGAAGAAAAAACAGGCTACCGCCTGGAGGATGCTCATCAACGCTGGCAGCTTCAATTGGCCTTGATGGCCCGTCGTCTGCAACAGCAGTTGTATCCTACAAACAGGTAGCCTGTTAATCCCTCGTCGGGCGAAGTGGCTTTACCCATATATTCATGTCTTCATAGCCTGAAAAGATCGTACAATTGTTAATCAGCCGTCCTCGGTATGCATAGCCCATCTTGGCAGCCGTCACATTCATTCCTGCTGACTGTGCCCGGGTCAAGGTGTACAAAAAGTATATCCCCGTCTCCTCCATCCTTTGTTCCAGCGCGATAAACAGTGGTTGGAGGAGGCCTTTCCCCGCATGGTCTGGATGGGTCGCGCAATCCGTCATTTCCGCAGAACCAAATCGTTCAGATACTTCAGCTGATGCAGCACATGCAATCTTGCCTTCAAATTCAACGACATAGTAGATGGTACCTTCCTGCATGGTTTTGCGAATGTAGGACGGATCGTTCATCGGTGTAGGATACGTCGCGAATACCAGTCCATACAAACACGCCAATTCCTTCGTGTCTGCCTCCGTTGCTTCACGCAGGTTGTATCCCTCTGGTAATGATTTCTCTATCGTACTCCCCGCTTTTGACAGGCTCAACGTAAGAATTTCCTCGGCAAGTTTTTCTGCACCAGAGGTAGCCCGCTCCTTTGTCAGATAGCAGGTGAGCATCTGTGCGTTTTCCCCTTGAAAAAAACCATCAATGGTTCCCTCTAGCTCGTACCCCAGGGATTGCCATTGTGGAATATCTTGTTTCTTCCCGTACACAATCACTTTTGTTGCCTCTGACTCTTCAGCCAGCTCCTTCATGACCCGATCCCACTGCTCGATTTGTGATGGTTCATACACGTGCAGCTTTACGCGGCCATTTTGTCGATCAATGATCAGGTCGCCAGCATCCTGTGAGCCTACAACATTTATCACGGTCTTCATCCTCCCCTGCAATACTCCTCCTCTCATTGTAGCAAAACGAGTAAGGCCGTCATCTGCCAATCTGTATAAAAAAGCGTTCCTCATGCACAAAAAAACAGAAGGTGGGCATTCTGTTGGGTCATATTTACCGGTTCTTCATACCATGAGAGTAGGTGCTTCATGTGCGGGAAGGAGGGTGTTTTTTGTGAGCTGCAATAACAATTTTGCCCTGATCCTTGTCCTCTTTGTCCTTTTGGTCATCGTACTCGTCGTAATCGGATAGACTTCTGGAGATGCCTCTCATGTCAGGTCGTATCGAGGGGCCCTTTACATATCATAGTAGTAGGTAATGACACGCTCGAGAAGGGAGGAAGCCCTCGTGCCCCCACTTATCTATGCCCATCGTGGCGCTTCCGGCCTGTTTCCGGAAAATACGATGGAATCGTTTCAAGGAGCCGTCCGACGAAAAGCCAATGGGATCGAATTAGACGTTCAGCTCAGCAGTGACAATAAGCTGGTTGTCATTCATGACCATAATCTGGAGCGCACGACCAATGGTTCCGGTTTGGTTCGCCATTACACATTGCGTGAACTGCGTCAGCTTCGAGCAGATAAAGGCTCGTCTATGCGACTACCAAAAGCACACATTCCAACCCTGCAGGAGGTATTTCAGTCGTTTGTCGACTCACCACTGCGCTTCATCATCGAGATGAAAAATTTTTTCCTCGATCAACCTCACTTAGAGGAGCTCGTCATCGAACAAATCAGACGTTATCAGCTAACAGAGCGAACTATCATTTCAACGTTTAACTTCGACAGCCTTTTACGAATCAAGCAATTGGATGCCAGGCAAACAACAGGACTTTTATACGTGGGACCACTCGTCAAGCCTTGGGAAGTAGCCAGCAGATATCGTGCTGATCAACTGCACGTCCCCTATGATCAATTGACGGAAGACTTGGTCAAACAAGCAAAGCAGCATCATTTTGAAGTTTTGAGCTGGACGATAAATACTGGTCGGCAAATCCAGCGAGCCATTGACTGTGGGGTAGATGGTCTGATCACCAATTACCCGAAGCGTGCGAGAAATCTGATTCGCAATCTTTAAAAAAGAAAGGGAGCCCTTAAAAAGGCTCCCTGTTTGTTGCTATGACTTTTACGTGCGTGGTACGAATAGCTTTCCTTGCCAGCTATTCCGCGCTTTCAGTTCTGCGTCAATGCCATTCAGAACTTCCCACTTTTTACGACTCCACATCGGTCCAATCAAGAGATCAGGTGGTCCGTCCCCTGTGATTCGATGGACAATCATTTCTGGAGGTAAAATTTCCAATGTATCTACAACGAGCTTCGTGTACTCTTCCTGCGACAGGAATTCCAAGAGACCTGCTTCATATTGCTTCACCATCGGCGTTTTGCGCAGCAGATGCAACAGGTGTATTTTGATTCCCTGCACATCCAGATGTGCCACAGCATCTGCCGTCTGCATCATCTCTTCGTGGCTCTCTCCTGGCAATCCATAGATGATATGAGAGCATACACGGATGTTGTGCTTGCGCAGCCTCTCTACAGCGTCCACGTAGCATTGATAATCGTGCGCTCGATTAATTAACTGGGCTGTGTGCTCATGGACTGTTTGGAGACCAAGCTCCACCCACAAATAGGTGCGCTCATTCAATTCAGCCAAATACTCCACGACGTCGTCTGGCAGGCAGTCAGGACGTGTGGCAATGGAGAGTCCGACTACGCCTTCTTGTTGGAGGATGACTTCGTACATCTCCCGCAGCTCCTCCACAGGCGCATACGTATTTGTGTACGCTTGGAAGAAGCCCAAATACTTGGCTTGTGGCCACTTCTCGTGCATGCGATTTTTCACATCATGGAACTGTTTTTCCAGATCCATTCTGCGGTCACCGGCAAAGTCTCCAGATCCTCTCGCGCTGCAAAACGTGCAGCCGCCTGTCGCTACTTTCCCATCCCGATTCGGGCAACTAAAACCGCCATCCAGTGGAACCTTGAAAATCTTTTCGTGAAAAGTCCCTCTTAAATGATAATTCCATGTATGGTATCGTTTATCGCCCCACAACAATGGGACGTCGTTGTTGTGAATATCTGTCGCGAGCTTCATTGCTGTTTTCCTCCTATGGGCACCGCTACGTCTGGCGCTGGTGCCTTAATCCCGTTGGCGAACGCTACTTGCTTGATCACGTCATTATACCAAATTCGGCAACGGTCTCGCTACTTTAAGATAATAGGAAAACCACAGGTGAATATTCCCCCTGTGGTTTTTGCTTGTTAACTTCGCTATTGCTGGATCTCCTCGATACGAATCGCGCGTGTGTGAGAGGTATGACTCCACTCCTGGTTTTTCTTCGTAAAGAACGCGTAAAACATAATCGGAAGCCAGGTCAGGAAAAAGAATGGCAGCAAGAGGAGCCCGAAATACCCCTTCCACGGTACTTTATCCAAGTAGAGAGCCAAGAGCGGCAACAGGTAGAACACGGCAGTAGAACCGTATACCAGCCATGTAGGCAAGATCGTGGATACTGTTGTCAGCGTACCGATATCAAAAAATCTTGCCAAGAACAATACCGACATCATCGTCACCATCAGCACATACATCGGTTGGAAGAGGTAGAAGGCTGCGTCAAGCATTCCCAGCTTTCTTGACTTCAATCCATTAAACAATACAGCTCGAATGTAGCGTCCTGCCACATCGTAGTGCCCTTGCATCCAACGCAAACGCTGGCGCATAGACGATTTTAAGTCAATCGGTTTTTCATCCCAGACCTTGGTATCATGAGCCCAAGTCGGGTAAATACCGCGTTCAATACAACGTGTTGCAAATTCCAGGTCTTCCGTGAGACTGGTTGCTCCCCAGCCCATTTCTTTGAGCAGGTTGCTCTCAATGCACAAGCCAGTTCCGCCCAAAGTGTTCGGCAGTCCCAAATTGTGACGAGCAAGCTGCCACATACGGTTTGTAAACCAGTAGGTAACCGCATAGGACAGCGTAATCCAGGAATCAAACGGGTTCTTGGAGTCGAGGTAACCTTGAATTACACGAGCCCCTTTGCAAAGACGGTCATTCATTACTTTCAGGAAGTTTTTCTCAACCAAGTTGTCAGCATCAAACATGACGACAGCGTCGTACTGCTTAGGTCTTGCCCAGAGGTTCTCCAGCATCCATTCGATGCCGTAGCCTTTCCCACGCTTGGATGTGTCAAAACGCTCACATGCAATTGCACCATGCGCCCGACTAATTTCTGCCGTGTTATCTGTACAGTTGTCGCAAATGACGAAGATGTCGTACATTTCACGTGGATAGTCGAGTTTCTTCAGGTTTTCAATAAGCGGAGCAACTACGGCGCTCTCATTGTGAGCAGCCACGAGCACAGCAAACGTCTTTTGCGGCTCAGATGTTACTTGCTCTTTTTTGCGGAACAGGCCTGCACAAGAAACCAGTGTTTGGTATGTGCCGATTACGCCCACCGCAGAAGTAAATCCGATGAATAATCCCTCAATGATCTCTCTAATTACACTCATGGGTTCTTCTCCTCGACCTAAACCAGATTGGGTCTGATCTGAATTTAGGTAGTGTTGTTTTTCCAACATTTCTCTATTGTTTTTCTCTCAATTGGCAGTTTACATCAAATACGATTCATAAGCAATGACCCAAAAGTGGGAAAAAGTAAGGCACTGCTATCACCTTTCCCACCTTTTTCTCTTTCTATTCGACAGTGCTTCGCAGGTGGCAGAAAAAAA